>JAJFGN010000024.1 GCA_021776115.1 Kiloniellaceae bacterium
CATCCCGGACGCGACTTTCCTCCAAATCCATGCCCTCGCGAAAGCGGGGGTCTGATTTGGTAAGGAAAGTCAGCGATCCGGGATCCATCGCGCCGCAATCCGGGCGTCGGACGAGCGGATACATGGATCCCGGATCAAGTCCGGGATGACGGCAATGAACTAGGGTGCGAACTTCAGTTCCACCACACTGGGCGCCGTGCCGGGGCGCCGGTTACTGCTCTGCGCCGGCGGAGCCGCCGAATCGGCCGATGTTGCCAAAGATTTCCTGGAACAGATTGGGCTTCCGGCCCTCGGTCGGCGTGACCCGATCGACCGGATCGATGTCCTGGCCATCGGATAAGCCGAGTGTTTTCGTCTCCGCCACCGTACCGGCAGTGTCGAAGGACACGACAACGACTTTGCGTTCCAGGACTTCCGGGGCAAAGAAGGCGAATTCTGTCGTTTTCTGTCCGATGTAATACCACTTCGTGTCTTCGAAGGTGGAGACGGCCGAGGGAGATCCGAGCAAGCGTGCGACATCGTTGCGCGAATGTACACCAGGGGCGATACGGGCCAGATCCTCTTCGAGCGGCATATTGCCGCGAACATTGATGCTCTGCTCGCAGGCGCCTAATCCGAGTGCGAGGACGGTGCCGACCAGGGCTGGCGCCCAAAGGCGTCTGACGCCGCGGCGGTGCGATTTTACGGCCATTGACTACGCATCCCTAGGCAGTGGTTTCAAGTCATTCGCTTAGCTCTTGATTACACACCGATTGCCTGCCATTTCAAGCTCCATGTTTCACGGTCCGGGAAGCTAAAGGCAAGTTTATGGTCTTGGGCAGATTATTCCAACGCGAACAAAGCGAGACGCCGGCGGCATTGTTGTACGCCAAGCTGGTCACCCAGGCGCGCCAGCCGGCGTTTTACGCGCATTGCGGCGTTCCCGATACCCTAGACGGGCGTTTCGATCTGATTTCTCTACATCTTTTCCTCGTATTGCATCGGCTCAAGCGAGATCATCCGGAGTCGGCCGACTTGGCGCAGGCGGTATTCGACCTGATGTTTCACGATATGGATCAGAGCTTGCGCGAGATGGGGGCCGGGGATTTAGGCGTCGGCCGCAGGGTTAAGACCATGATTCAGGGGCTGTACGGCCGTATAGCCGCCTATGAGGAGGGCCTGGGCGCCGCCGACGATACCCTGCAGGCGGCGCTGCGCCGCAATGTCTATGGCACCGTGGAGCCGTCTCCAGCATGTCTGGAGGCCCTGGCGGCCTATGTCCGCCGGCAGGTGACGACCTTGGCGGAGCAAGGCTATCCCGTCTTGGCATCCGGCGCGATGTTCTTCGGCGAGCCCCCGGCGCCAGGCCACGATAGACCAAGGGGAGGCTAGGCATGGAAAACCACCAGGTGCCGGAGCTTTCCCGCCCCCTCGCGGTTGAGCGCCTGGGCAAACAGGATATCGAAACCCGGATCCTGGCCAGCGATGCCGAGCGGGCGGCCCTTGCCACCCGCTTTGGCCTCCTTGCCTTGGATCGCTTTGAAGCGTCCGTAAGCGCCCATAGGGCCGGCCCAGGCGCGCGGGCACGCCTCACAGGGCATGTGACCGCTGAAGTGGTTCAGGCCTGCGTGGTGAGCCTGGAGCCGGTCAGAAGCGTCGTCAGCGAGGGTTTTTCGCAGCTTTACGATCTGGATCCGAGCGCAACGCCCGCGAAGGAAGTCGCGGTGGCGCCGGGCATCGAGGACGACGAGCCGGAGCCGGTCGGTCCAAACGGCTTGGACTTGGGTGAGGCCGTGGCTCAGCAGTTGGCCCTAATGCTCGACCCCTATCCCCGGGTGCCAGGCGCGAGCCTGCCCCCGGCGCAAGACCCGCTGGGCGCGGAAGACGGGGGCAAACGGCGCCCATTTGAGGCCTTACGCGCCCTGAAACCGCGTTAGGGCTCCGAGTCCGCCGGTTCCGGCAACCCCCCGATCACCCTTTGGCGCGGGCTTGCCGGAGCGCCGGATATTGTCTAATAAGCGGGCTTGAGTGGCCCGAGCCGAATACGAGAGTCGAAACCATGGCAGTCCCAAAGTCTAAAATAACGCGGTCCAAGCGTAATATGCGGCGCGCCCACCACGCTTTGGTGGCGAGCGCCCACAACGAATGTCCCAATTGCGGCGAATTGAAGCGGCCACACCACGTCTGTGCGGCTTGCGGCTATTACGACAGCCGCGAGGTCGTCGAAATCGAAAGCGCCTGATCGAGATCGGCCGGGCGCGAGCGGGACGATCTCACCGCCCGTACGAAGCGAGGACGTCGTGAGCGCTCGCATGACGATAGCACTGGATGCCATGGGCGGCGATGCCGCACCTGGCATGGTGATCCGGGGCGCCAGTATCGCGCGGGAGCGCTACCCAGAAGTCGATTTCCTGATCTTCGGGCGTGAGTCCGAGATTGGCCCGCACTTGGACAAGCTGGCCGATCTAAAGGCCGTTAGCACGGTGGTACACACCGACGACATGGTGAGCAGCGAGGACAAGCCTTCCGTCGCCTTGCGTGCCGGGCGCGGCTCCAGCATGCGCTTGGCAATCAATTCGGTGCGCGAGGGAAAGGCGGACGGCGTCGTTTCGGCCGGCAACACCGGCGCCCTGATGGCCATGGCCAAGTTCGTGCTGAAGACCTTGCCTGGCGTCGATCGCCCGGCTATCGCCGCATTTTTCCCCACCTTGCGCGGCGAAACCTTGATGCTCGACCTTGGGGCGAACGTCGTATGCGACGGCCGCAACCTGGTCGACTTCGCGGTCATGGGAAATGCCTTCGCGCGCTGCGTCGTAGGGGTTTTGCAGCCGACCTATGGCCTGCTCAATGTAGGCTCGGAGGAGATGAAGGGGCACGAGGCCTTGCAAGAAGCCAGCGCGGTCTTGCGGGAGGCCAACCTGCCCGGACATTTCGTCGGATTCGTCGAGGGAGACGATATCGCGAAGGGGTCGGTCGACGTCGTCATCACCGACGGGTTCACCGGCAATATCGCGCTGAAGACCGCCGAAGGCACGGCGTCGCTCATTTCAGAGTACATGCGGCGGACTTTCAAGAGCTCGCTCCTCGCGGGTCTGGGGTATCTTCTGGCTCGTTCAGCGATGCGAAAGCTGCGTAAGCGGCTCGACCCACGGCGCTACAACGGGGCAATTTTTCTGGGGCTGAACGGTATTACGGTGAAGAGCCACGGCGGTACAGACGCACTCGGCTTCGCCAACGCGATCGGCGTCGCGATCGATATGAAGAAATATGGGATCGTTGAAAAAACCAGGGCCGATTTCGCGAACCTCACCCAACCCTCCCCCAAGGCGCAGGCGGTGAACGGCTAATGCAGTGGCGTTCACTGGTCGCCGGTTGCGGCGGCTACCTTCCGGCCCGCGTCGTGACCAACGCCGAATTGGCCAAGACGGTGGATACCTCCGACGAATGGATCCGGCAGCGCACCGGGATCCGGGAGCGCCGCTTTGCGGCCGACGGCGAGCTCACCTCCGCCATGGGCACGCATGCCGCACAAGCGGCCCTAGACATGGCGGAGATGCGCGCCGAAGACGTTGATCTGATCGTGTGCGCGACCTCGACGCCGGACGAGACCTTTCCCTCGACCGCCACACGTATACAGGCAGAACTAGGTATGGTGCGGGGCGCCGCTTTCGACGTGCAGGCGGTGTGCTCGGGGTTCGTATTCGGGCTCTCGGTCGCGGACAACTATCTTCGGCTCGGACAGGCCAAGACGGCGCTTGTCGTGGGCGCCGAAACCTTCTCGCGTATTCTCGACTGGGAGGACCGCTCGACCTGCGTATTGTTCGGCGATGGAGCCGGGGCGGTCGCGCTGAGGGCCGTTGAAGGGAACGGCTCAAACAGCGATTCGGGTGTCTTATCGACGCACCTCTATTCGGACGGGCGTCATCACGATGCCCTCTATGTCGATGGCGGCCCGTCGTCGACCGGCACGATCGGGCATCTGCGTATGGAGGGCCGGGAGGTTTTCCGCCACGCCGTGGTACGCATGAGCGAAGCAATCGACGCGGCCCTGGAAGCGAACGGACTGACACCTGGCGATATCGATTGGCTGGTGCCGCATCAGGCCAATCTTCGCATCATCGAAGCCATGGCGCGCCGACTCAACCTGCCGCTGGACCGCGTTGTCGTCTCGGTCGATCGCCACGCCAATACCTCCGCCGCATCCATTCCCCTGGCTCTGTGCGAGGCCGTGGCCGATGGCCGCGTCCAGCGCGGCGATCTGATCATGACTGAGGCGATGGGCGGTGGCTTCACATGGGGCAGCGCCTTGTTGCGCTGGTAGGGCAGACGACCGCCAACCTAACCGTTTGCGGCTTTGTTGCACGCATATGTCACACAGATACCTCACCCAGACATTTATGGATGTTTGACCGCTTCGACGGCTTGCGTTACCGTCTGTGAAAATCGATAAGACAGGGGGAAGAAAATGGCGCCAAGAACGGTTACTCGTGCCGATCTCGGCGAGGCGGTCTACCAAGAAGTCGGGCTATCGCGCAACGAGTCGGCCGACCTGGTAGAGTCAGTCTTAAGCGAAATATCCGATGCCCTCGTTCGCGGTGAGATGGTCAAGCTGTCCTCGTTCGGCAGTTTCGCCGTCCGCGAAAAAGGTCAGCGCGTGGGGCGCAATCCCAAGACCGGTGAAGAGGTTCCGATTTTGCCGCGGCGCGTTCTGGTGTTTCGGGCTTCGCATGTATTGAAGAACCGGATCAACGCCGCGCACACCAAAGTGGGCGGTTAGCGCACCATGGCAAACGTCCTGGCCTCGCATACCGGAGAACCCGCTTCACCCATGCCCGAGAAAAAGTCCGCCGCCAAATCCGCCTCCGCGTTTCGCACCATAAGCGAAGTCGCGGAGCAGTTGGATGTGCCGCAGCACGTCTTACGATTTTGGGAGACCAAGTTTTCAACCGTGCGGCCGCTTAAACGCGGCGGCGGGCGGCGCTACTACCGGCCGGAGGATATCGATCTGATCCGGCAGATCCGCAACCTTCTTTATGCCGATGGCTACACCATCAAGGGCGTGCAACGCCTCATGCGCGAGGGGCAGCTGAAAATGGTCGCCGCTCAGGTCTCGGCGAAAGGGGCTAAGTCCGCGGCGCCGGCCAGAAACGTCAGAAACGCCAGGCCCGCGGATGGCCGGGAAGATGGCGATTTGCAGGCCCTGATTACGGAATTGAGTGAACTGCGCGACATGTTGCGCGACGCTGCCGGGTAGGATCGGCGGCGCGCCCGCAGGTTTCGACGAGACCTTAAGACCGCCGGTTTCCAGCGCGGTCAGTTACAGCAGTCAGTTACAATCGTAAGGCCCCGCCGGCGTCTTCACACCCGACAAGCGGTTTACCCCTCGGCCGCATTGCCAGGCCATGGGCCCGTGGTTATATAGTGGCCTTACGGGGCAAGGCGGGCTGGTTTGGGCCGGCATGGCGGCGGAGCGTGGCGCAGTCTGGTAGCGCACTTGGCTGGGGGCCAAGGGGTCGCAGGTTCGAATCCTGCCGCTCCGACCAACTTTCCTCGAAATTTCCGCCGGAGGGGGTCTTACCCGACCCGGCGCGCGGCGGCGGTCTCGTCGCTGTCTTGCGCTGGACCCCTGTCCTCGCCCCCCTTGCCCTCATTGGCAGCCTCGATAAACGCACCGAAGCGCACCGTCACCGTCGTGCCGGTGCCTAGCTCGCTTTCGATGTCCAGTGTCGCCCCATGCAAATCCGCGAAGTGCTTGGCTAGGGGCAGGCCCAGTCCGGTGCCTTCGAATTGCCGGGCGAGCCCGCTATCGACCTGACCGAAGGCCGCCAGCGCCTTAGGAATATCGCCCGGCGCCATGCCGATGCCGTTGTCGGATACCTGAATCACACAGCCGCCCGCCGTATCGCGCCAGGCCCTTATTTTGACGGTACCTCCGGCGGGGGTGAACTTAATCGCGTTGGAGACCAGGTTCAGGAGCATCTGTCTGAACTTTCGCCGGTCCGCGCGAATCTCGGTGCGCTCCTCCGGCATTTCGGTCAGCAAGGATACCTCGGCCTTTTCCGCCCAACTCCGCACCAGCATCAGGCAGGACGATATATTTTCGCCGACCTCGATGTCGTTTTCGTCAAGCTCGTCCTCGCCGGCTTCGACCTTGGAGAGATCGAGGATGTCGTTGATGATAGCCAGGAGGTGACGCCCGGCGTCGCCGATGTCGCGGATGTAGTCGACGTACTTTCGATTTCGGATCGGACCGAATATTTCCTGCAGCATGGTCTCCGAGAATCCGATCACGGCGTTGAGCGGCGTGCGCAGTTCGTGGCTCATGTTGGCGAGAAACTCGGACTTTGCTTTGTTCGCGGCCTCGGCGGCATGCGTGGCCGAAATCAACTCTTTTTCCACACGGATACGCTCGGTGATCTCTCGCTGAAGCTCATCGTTGCGGGCCTGGATACTTTCGCGGCTGCCGAGCAGGTCTTGGTACTGTTCCTTCATGATCCCGTCGGCCCGGCGAACGATTAGGAACAGCGCGCCGTAAAGCGAGCAGGACGCAAGCAGGATCACGATGACCATACCCGAGATCGTCTCCCGAATACGCACCATCAGGTCCGTCACGTCGGTGTGCAGTTCGAAGATACCCTGGACGGTGTTGTCCTCGCCCAAGATTGGCAGATGGGTCTCGACCAGATAGCGATCCTGGAGCGCGCCGGACGGCATGATGTAATCGTCGCGGCGCAGAAGCGCACTGGATACGGTTCCGGACATAGCTGTGGAAACGGCCTGATCGAGCTGCGGCGCCGCGCGGCCTATTTCCTCAATCGTCGAAGAGAACGCGAGATGCCCCGCCGCGGTGTAGATCCGGACCTTGAGGACCGGTAAGCCCCGGGTCAGGCTCTCCAACGACAGTTGTAACGCGGTGGTCTCGAAGCTGGTACGCAGCGCATCCAGATCGGTGCCGTCGACGGATTCGAAATGGGGCGCGAAAGCCGGCCAAATCTGATCGGCGAAAGATTGCGCCAGGCCGGCGTTCTCGGTCTCCGCCGACCCGACGATGTCGTCGACCGCAATGTGCCGATACAGGGTGATCACGCCCACCGTCGCGATCACCACGACCACGGCGCTCGTCAGCGAGAAGTACCGCAGTAGATTGAACATTTGGAACCGTTGTCCCCGCAGGCCCGAATCGCAATTTCGGGAGAATAATGATTGAGATATCTACACTTAAGTTAATCAATTCTACCTTAATAATTACATAATGAATAAAGATAACAAACATTGTTAATTGTATAAATCCATTATTTATTTCAAGTTGTATCAAATATATAAGTGAATTCGCTAGGTGTTCTGCCTTGCGGCGCCCCAATCGGGCGGGTGTGCCGCCTTGACTGGGGCTAGGCCAGACAAGGACCATTGATCCAAATCAAGACATCGCCGTGTAGCGGCACTAAAATAAATTGCGAATCGCCTGAAGACGGTCGCAGCTAGAGGGCTGCGCGACCGAAGGGCGGTTGCCGAGTTTTCTTGGGGGATCACTCTTTATCGAGGATCGGGACGTATGACCGACGAACAACCGCGTGCTGTCGCCGGAACGACCTACGGTGCCGGCGCGTTATTGATTTTGGGGGCTGTGCTCGGCCTTTTCCTGATGGCCCGGGCGGCGGACCCGGTCATGGGATTCCACGGGTTTTTGTTTGTCGCATTTTGCGTTTTGGGGGTCTATTGGCTGATCGCCAGGCACTCTGGCGGCGACGCGGATGCCGGGCGCGCGGCGGCCCAATCGGTCCGCTACAACGACGCCGTGGTACGCGCGGGGGTCGTCGCGTCGACGTTTTGGGGTGTCATCGGCTTTACGGTCGGGCTGGTGATCGCCTTGCAGCTTGCCTTCCCGGTGCTGAACTTCGATCTGCCCTGGACCAATTTCGGCCGTTTGCGGCCACTGCATACCTCGGCGGTGATTTTCGCTTTTGGCGGTAACGTCCTGATCGCGACCTCGTTTCACGTGGTACAGCGAACTTGCCGGGCGCGCCTGGCAGGCGATTTAGCACCTTGGTTCGTGTTTTGGGGCTACAACTTCTTCATCGTGATCGCGGCCACCGGCTATGTTCTGGGCGTCACGCAGGCCAAGGAGTACGCCGAACCGGAATGGTACGCGGACTTATGGCTGACTGTCGTGTGGGTGGTCTATCTCCTGGTATTTCTGGCGACCCTGTGGCGGCGTAAGGAGCCGCACATCTATGTCGCCAACTGGTTCTACCTAGCCTTTATCGTCACGGTCGCGGTCTTGCATATCGTGAACGGTCTGGCGGTCCCGGTGGCCTGGAGCGGGACCGCGAGCTACTCACTCTTTGCCGGCGTGCAAAGCGCCCTGATCCAATGGTGGTACGGCCACAATGCGGTCGGCTTTTTCCTGACCGCGGGCTTCCTGGGCATCATGTATTACTTCGTGCCCAAGCAGGCGGAGCGGCCGGTCTATTCATACCGCCTGTCCATCGTGCATTTCTGGACCCTGATCTTTCTCTATATCTGGGCCGGGCCGCATCACCTGCACTACACGGCTCTGCCCGATTGGGCGCAAACCCTGGGCATGACGTTTTCGATCATGCTGTGGATGCCGTCCTGGGGCGGCATGATCAACGGTCTGATGACCCTTTCCGGTGCCTGGGACAAGCTGCGGACCGATCCCGTCATCCGCATGCTGGTCATCTCCATCGCCTTCTACGGCATGAGCACCTTCGAGGGCCCGGTCATGTCGATCAAGGCGGTCAACTCGCTCAGCCACTACACCGACTGGACCATCGGCCATGTGCATTCCGGCGCCTTGGGCTGGGTCGGCTTTGTCAGTTTCGGGGCGATATACTTCCTGACCCCGGTGCTGTGGCAGCGGCAACGGCTTTATTCTCTGAAGCTGGTCAACCTGCATTTCTGGGTCGCGACCATCGGCATCCTGCTCTACATCACCGCGATGTGGGTTTCGGGTATCCTGCAGGGTCTGATGTGGCGGGCGTACGACACCCTCGGCTTCCTGGAGTACTCCTTTGTCGAGACGGTTGAAGCGATGCATCCCTTCTACGTGATCCGCGCGGCAGGGGGGGCGTTGTTCGTGATTGGCTCGCTGATCATGGCCTACAACGTTTGGCGCACAATTCGCGGCGATCTACGCGAGGAGGACTCGGTCTCCTCGCCGCAGACGATCGCCGCGGCGCCGGCCGGCTAGGGGAGGGAAGCCATGATCAAGCACGCGACAATCGAAAAGAACTCGATCTTGCTGACCGTCCTTGTCCTGATCGTGGTTTCGATTGGCGGGCTGGTCGAAATCGCACCTCTGTTCTACCTGGAGAGCACGATCGAGAAAGTCCAGGGCATGCGGCCGTACTCGCCCTTGGAGCTGGCCGGGCGGAAGATCTACATCCGCGACGGGTGCTATAACTGCCATAGCCAGATGATCCGGCCGCTGCGCGATGAGGTCGAGCGTTACGGCCCTTACAGTCTGGCGGCGGAAAGCATGTACGACCATCCGTTTCAGTGGGGCTCCAAGCGCACCGGGCCCGACCTGGCGCGGGTGGGCGGGCGCTATTCCGACGATTGGCATGCCGCGCACATGAAGAACCCACGCAGTCTGGTGCCGGAGTCGATCATGCCGGGTTATCCCTACCTGGCCACGACACCGCTGGACTATGCCTTGATCGCGGCGGAGCTTGAGGCGAACCGGGCGGTTGGCGTCCCCTACACCGAGGAAATGATAGAAAGCGCCGAGGCGGATCTGAAGGCCCAAGTCGATCCGGACGACGATGGTTTCGACGACCTGCTGGCGCGCTATCCCAAGGCCCAGGTACGTGACTTCGATGGCGATCCCGAGGTGATCTCGGAACTCGATGCGATGATCGCGTATCTGCAGATGCTGGGGACGCTCGTCGATTTCGAGACCTATAAAGCCGAAGACAACTTGCGCTGAGACCGGAGGATACGATGGCTTACCAAGACGTTGTGGCCTTTTCCGGCATATTCGGCCTGATCTTTTTCATGGTGTTGTTCGCCGGTGTCCTGATCTACGCCCTGTGGCCGGGCAACAAGCGCAAGTTCGATGAGGCGGCGCGCATGCCGTTGAAGGAGGACTGAGGTGGCCGCAGAAAAACACACCGACGACTATACCGGCATCGAGACGACCGGGCACGAGTGGGACGGTATCAGGGAGCTGAACAATCCCCTGCCGCGCTGGTGGCTGTGGACCTTCTATGCCAGCATTGTCTGGTCCATCGGGTATTGGATCGTGATGCCGGCCTGGCCGCTGGTCAGCAGCTACACCACCGGGATGATCGATTATTCCAGCCGGGCCCTGGTCGCCGAGCGGATCGAAGAAGCGCGGTCGGCGCAAGATGTCTATGCCGCAAAAATCGAAGGCGCGGCCCTCAGTGAAATCCAAAGCGACCCGGAGCTTCTCGAATTCGCCATGGCGGGCGGGCGCTCCGCCTTCGCGGTCAATTGCTCGCAGTGTCACGGGCGCGGGGCCGCCGGCGCGCCCGGCTATCCGAACCTGAATGATGACGCCTGGCTGTGGGGTGGAACCCTGGACGACATCGCGCAAACCATCGCCTACGGTGTTCGTACCGAGCACGATGAGACGCGCGTTGGCAACATGCCGGCGTTCGTCAGTGACGAGACCCTCACCAGGGACCAAGCCAACGACGTTGCCGAGTACGTCCTGTCGCTGGGCGGACGCGAACACGAGGCGGCCGCGGCCGGGCGCGGGTCGGAGGTGTTCGCGGAGCACTGCGCGGCTTGCCACCGGGCGGGCGGTGTCGGCAATACCGAGGTTGGGGCGCCCAATATCGCCGACGGTATCTGGCTCTACGGCGATGACAAGGAGACCATCCTAGAAACCGTCACCTACGGCCGAGCGGGCGTGATGCCGATTTGGGCCGATCGTTTGAGCCCCGCGACGATCAAGCAGCTCGCGGTTTATGTACACGCTTTAGGCGGCGGTCAGTAAATCCGGCTTGTTGGACAGATGCGGCAACCTAAATCACTTGATGATGGATCAAGCTGCCAGCACGGTCACGACGGCCTCGACGCCTAGTCCGGAAAACGCCGTGGCGCCGGGCGCGGCTGCCCAGGGAGTCGCACGGGTCGAGGCCGAGGCGGTCAATAAGAAAGAAACGCGCGCGCTGTATCAGAAGCGCGTCAAAATATTTCCCAAACGGGCCCGGGGTACGTTTCGGCGCGTGAAGTGGGTGGTCATGGCGCTCACCCTCGGCGTCTACTATTTCGTCCCCTGGTTGCGCTGGGACCGGGGACCGGCGGCGCCGGACCAGGCCGTCTTGATCGATATCCCGGCCCGGCGCTTCTATTTCTTTTTCATCGAGATCTGGCCCCAGGAAGTCTATTACCTGACCGGCCTTCTGATACTCGCGGCCCTGGCGCTGTTCGTGGCGACATCGCTGTTCGGGCGAGTCTGGTGCGGCTACACCTGCCCGCAGACGGTGTGGACAGATCTGTTCCTGGTGGTTGAGCGTCTGATCGAAGGTGACAGGGGCGCGCGCATACGCCTCGACAAGGCAGCCTGGAGCGGGCGCAAGATCGTGCGACGGACGCTCAAGCACGCGATATGGATCGCCATCGCGATCCTGACCGGCGGGGCCTGGGTGTTCTATTTCGCGGACGCGCCGACCCTGTTGCTGGACCTGGTGACATTTCAAGCGCCCGCTATCGCCTATATGGCGGTCGGCGGCCTGGCGTCCACAACCTATGTGCTGGGCGGTCTCGCGCGGGAGCAGGTCTGCATCTACATGTGTCCCTGGCCGCGTATTCAGGCCGCCATGACGGACATCGAGTCGTTGATCGTCACCTATCGGGGATACCGGGGTGAGCCGCGCCGGCCGCACCGCAAGGCCGAGTCTTGGGAGGGCCGGGGCGATTGCATCGACTGCAATGCCTGCGTCGCCGTTTGCCCCATGGGCATCGACATCCGCGACGGGTCGCAGCTCGAGTGTATCAACTGCGGCCTGTGTATCGATGCCTGCGACGAAATTATGGATAAGGTCGGCCGGCCGCGCGGCTTGATCGCCTACGATACCTTCGCCAATGTCGAGCGCCGGTCGATGGGCCAAAGCGCGCGGTTCTCGCTGATGCGGATACGGCCGCTTATCTATGCCGGGCTGATCGTGGTCGTCGGATCGATCATGCTCTTCGGTCTGACCACCAGGTCCGTGCTCGACCTGAATGTCCTGCGCGACCGGAACCCGCTGTTCGTCACCCTGTCGGATGGCACGATCCGCAACGGCTACACGGTCAAGATCATCAACAAGCAACACGAAACGCGGAGTTTCCAATTGGACGTAGAGGGCCTGCCGGGTTACCGCATCAACGTCGTGGGTCAAGAATCGGGGGGCGGGCTGCTGCTTACGGCGAAGGCCGACAGGCTGGCCAGTTACCGGGTCTTCGTCAGTGCGCCCCGGAAAAGCTTGGAAGACGAGTCGACGCCGATCGGCTTTGTTCTCACCGACACCTTGGACGGGGCGCAGGCTGCTTATGACGCGGTATTCCGCGGTCCCGGTTCGTGAGCATGGGGACCTGAGCGTTATGATCCAGCGCACGATCACCGGCCGCCATGTGCTGTATGGCTTCGTCTGCTTCTTTGGCGTGATACTCGTGGCCAACGCGATCTTTATTTATCTGGCCGTCGATACCTTTACCGGGCTCAGCACCGAGAGGCCGTATCAGCGCGGCATCGCCTACAATGAAACGCTGGAGGCCCGTTCGGCCCAGCGCGCATTGGGTTGGCGCGCCAAGGTGTCGTTCGACGAGGCCCGCGACGGCCAGGGGGTGCTGACGGTCGCAATGAGGGATCGTGCCGGCGCGCCCTTGGAAGATCTACGTGTCGCCGGGCAGATCCGCCGCCCGACCCACGAGGGCCTGGATCAAGACCTGACGCTCGTGCGCAGCGGGATCGGCGCCTATTCGGTCGAGCTGATCTTGCCCCGGCGCGGACAGTGGGACCTTCGTCTTACCGCCGAGTCCCGGGATGGCGCGCGTTTCGAGATGGAGCACCGTATATGGCTGAAGTAACCCAGGCCGATGCGCGGCCGAGCGCGCCGCCGCCCAGGGAAGATTGGCCCGGGGAAGATTGGCCCGGGGACGGCTGGGCCGGCACTTCCGATCCGGCCGCCTATGTGCGGGAAGATGCCGACGGCACGGCGGAACTCGACCTCGTGGTCGAGAACCTGCATTGCCCGGGCTGCATTCCACGCATCGAGGGGGCGATTAAGGGGCTGCCCGGCGTGCTCGACGCCCGGGTTAACCTGACCACCAAACGGCTGCATCTGCATTGGCGCCCGGCCGAAGTGGGCGCGGGCACCCTGCTCGGTGCGGTTACCCGGCAAGGCTTCCATCTCGCGCCCTACGATCCCGGCGCGCTGCGCGGCGGCAACGCGGAAGAAGCCAAGGCACTGCTACGCGCCATGGCCGTGGCCGGCTTCGCCGCCGCCAACATTATGCTGTTGTCGATCTCGGTTTGGAGCGGCCTGGTGTCCGACATGGGGCCCGCGACGCGCGGATTGTTCCACTGGATTTCGGCGCTTATCGCCCTGCCGGCGGTCGCCTATGCCGGACAGCCGTTTTTCCGCTCCGCCCTTGGCGCTTTGCGTGGGCGCCGCCTCAATATGGACGTACCGATTTCGCTGGCCGTCATCCTGGCCACGGCGATGAGCCTGGTTGAGACCGCCGGTGGCGGCGATTACGTCTACTTCGATGCCGCGGTGATGCTGCTGTTCTTTCTCTTGATCGGCCGCTACCTCGACCTTCGGGTGCGCGGCCAGGCTCGCTCGGCGGCGGAGAACTTGATGCTCCTGCATGCCCAGGGCGCCAGTGTGATGACCGCCGACGGCACCTCGCGCGCGCTGCCCATCGCGGAAATCCGAACCGGCATGCGGGTCTGGGTGGCGGCGGGCGAGAGGGTGCCGGTCGACGGCCGCGTTGAGCTCGGCCGCTCCGAAATCGATACCAGCCTGGTCACGGGCGAGAGTTTGCCGCGTTCGGTCGGCCTAGGGGCGGAGATTTTCGCTGGCACACTCAATCTGAGCGGTCCGCTGGAAATCGAGGTCACGGCGGCCGGCGAGGGCACCCTCTTGGCCGAGATCGTGCGCCTCATGGAAGCGGCCGAGCAGGGCCGAAGCCGCTACGTTCGCCTGGCCGACCGTGCCGCCCGAATCTATGCCCCAGCGGTCCATATCCTGGCGGCGGCGAGTTTTCTGGCTTGGTTCGCCTTCGGCGGTTTGGGCTGGCAAGCCTCCCTCCTGGTTGCGGTCGCGGTGCTGATCGTGACCTGTCCCTGCGCCCTGGGCCTGGCGGTTCCGGCGGTGCAGGTCGCCGCCGTTGGGCGCTTGCTCAAGAAAGGCGTCTTGGTCAAATCGGGCGACGGCCTGGAGCGCTTGGCCCAGGTGGATACGGTCGTGTTCGATAAGACCGGCACGCTGACCCAGGGCCGGCCCGAGCTGGCAAACCGAAGCGACCTAACGGAATCCGAGCTTGGCCTCGCCGCCGCCATCGCGGCCGCCAGTCGTCATCCCCTGGCGCGCGCCCTTTGCCGGGCCGCCGGAGAGGTGGAACCGCTGAAGGCCGAGGTACGCGAGGAACCGGGCTTGGGCCTGGCCGCGATCCTGGATGGGAGAGATGTCCGTCTCGGCAGCCGAACCTGGTGCGGTGTCGAGGTGACTGAAAATGACGCGCCCGAAAGCGAGCTATGGCTTGCCGTGCCCGGCCGGGCGCCGGTTCGATTCGCCTTTCGCGATGCCCTGCGCGCGGATGCGGCGGCGCTGGTGGCCTGGCTCAAGGCCCGTGGCCTGGCGGTTGAGCTCTTGTCCGGCGACCGCGAAGCCGTGGCCCGTGAGGTCGCGCTGACGCTGGGGATCGAGCGCTGGGCGGCGGCGCGCAAGCCGGCCGATAAGATCGCCCGTTTGGAGGCGCTGGCCGCGGAGGGCCGCAAGGTGCTGATGGTTGGCGACGGCTTGAACGACGCGCCTGCCCTGGCCGCCGCATTCGTTTCCGCTTCGCCGGCCCAGGCCGCGGATATTAGTCAGACCGCCGCCGACTTCGTGATTCAGGGCGAGGGCCTGTCGCCCTTGGCCGAGGCGTTGCGGGTCGGGGTGACGTCGCGCCGCCTGGTATTGCAGAACTTCGCCCTGGCGCTCGGTTACAACGCTGTCGCCGTGCCGCTGGCGATGGCCGGTCTGGTCACGCCCCTGATCGCGGCTCTGGCGATGTCGGCTTCCTCGATCGCCGTGACGCTCAACGCGTTGCGGCTCAATCTGATAGAACGGACGGCCCAGCCATGAACGTCCTCGGCTATCTCATCCCGATCGCGTTGTTCCTGGGGTTCGTCGGCCTTCTCGCATTCCTGTGGGCGCTCAAGTCAGGGCAATTCGAGGATCTGGACGGCGCCGCGCACCGCATCCTCTTCGACGACGACGATCTGGAAAATCCGAAGTAGGGCCGATTTCTTACTCGCTTCTTCTGTCATCCCGGATCGCAAGGCTCGCAAACCGAAAATCTGCGATTTCCGGGCTCACCTAACGTCCGGGATGACGATGGGGCTTGGCGCCGGCCCGCTTGCCGCTGCGGGCGACGGCGACTCCCAGCAGAATGATCACCAGGGCGCCGTAGGCGTTCGGCGGTGGCCGCTCGAACAGAATCAAGGCGCCGAACAGAACCCCGAACAACGGCACCAGGAAATTGATCTGGGAAAAGAACGACGCGCCCTGGCGGTTTACGATGGCCAGCATGATCAAGGTCGCGATGGCTGTCGGCAGGACCCCCAGCAAGACAATGGCGGCAAGTGAGATCGGGCTCGGGGTGAGAGTCCAGGGCTGATCCCAGAGCAAACTGACCGGCAACAGCATCGCGGTTGAGACCAGCATGAGCGCGGCCGCCACGGCGCGGCGCGGCAGGCCGTTCAGTCCCTTGAGGACGATGGCGTTGATGCCGTAGCAGATTGCGGCGCCGGCAACCGCAAGTTGGCGCAGCGTGTCCTCGCCCAGTTGCGCCAGTTTCTCCGGTCCGATCAAGACGACCAATCCCGCGATGCCCAGGAGCACGCCCACCGCCTTGCGCGGCGTCATCTTCTCATCCTTGGTAAAGAGGTGGGCGAGGAGCAGCGTGGTCAGGGGCATGACCGCCATCAGGATCGCGGCCAGGCCGCTATCGATGCGCTCCTCGCCCCAGGCGATCAAAGTGAAAGGCAAAGCATTGCCGGACAAGGCTGCCAGCGCGATCAGGCCCCAAATACCTGCGCCGCGTGGCAAGGCCTGGCCCGCCATGCGCGCCACGACGATCAGGAGCGCCGCTGCGATGGCCAGGCGCGCCAGCGTCATGGTCGCGGCCGGCACGGTTTCGACCCCAACTTTCATCAGCATAAAACTGCCGCCCCAGATCGCAGAGAGCGCGATCAGCATCGCGTAATCGCGCGCGCCTGGGGACGTCTGGGTCATGGGCGACTCTCCGTTATCTCGTATGCCTGGTCAGGCCAGGCTCTGTGACTAGGGTGTTTGCGCGAATTAAGCCGCGCCGCTCTTGACGACGCCGGCTAAGGGGTTGAAACCGATACGGTAGGCCAGCTCCGCCGGGCGCTCGATGTCCCAGATCGCGAAGTCGGCCACTTTCCCCACTTCCAGCGTCCCGTGGCTGTCCGCCAAACCGAGCGCCCGCGCGCCGTGCCGGGTGACGCCGAGCAGCGCTTCCTCGGGGGTCATGCGGAACAGGGTGCAGGCCATGTTGACCATCAGCAGCAAGGAGGTAACCGGGGCGCTGCCCGGATTGCTATCGGTGGCCAGCGCGATCGGCACCTTGGCGCGCCGCAGGGCCTCGATCGGTGGCAGCTTGGTTTCGCGCAAGGCGTAAAAGGCGCCGGGCAGAAGCACCGCGACCGTGCCCGCCTGGGCCATGGCCGCGACGCCCGCCTCGCTCGTGTACTCCAGGTGATCCGCCGACAGGCCTTGAAACTTGGCCACCAGGGCGGCGCCGCCCAAGTCCGACAGCTGATCCGCGTGCAGCTTGACCGGCAAGCCCTGGGCCCGCGCCGCCTCGAAGACTTGCGCGGTTTGTTCGGCGGAAAACGCAATGGTCTCGCAAAAGGCGTCGACCGCGTCGGCCAAGCCGGAGGCCGCGACCTCCGGCATCATGGCGACGACGGCGTCGATATATTCGGCGGCGCGGTCCTTGTATTCCGGCGGCACGGCGTGCGCACCCAGGAAGGTCGTCCTCACGGTGACCGGCAGAATTTCGGCCAGGCGCCGCGCCACGCGAAGTTGCTTCAGCTCGTTGTCGAGGTCGAGGCCATAGCCGGATTTGATCTCGAGCGTGGTGACGCCCTCGGCCAAGAGGGCGGTCAGACGGCGCTTGGCGGTCGCGGTCAGCGTGTCTTCGTCCGCCGCACGCGTGGCGCGCACGGTCGAGACAATGCCGCCCCCGGCGCGCGAGATTTCTTCGTAGGTGGCGCCTTCAAGGCGCTGCTCGAACTCCTGCGCCCGGTCGCCGCCGTAAACCAGATGAGTGTGGCAGTCGATCAGTCCCGGCGTCAGCCAGCGGCCGTCCAGGCGGTGGACCTGGCGGGCCAGGCTTTCCGGTGGGCCGGGCAGGTCGGCGCTGGCGCCAAGCCAGGCAATGCGCCCGCCGTCGGCCGCGATCGCGCCGTCCTCGATCGCACCGTAGGGCGTGGGGTCCTCCGCCGCCATGCTTGCCAGGCGGCCGCCGATCCAAAGCGCGTCCCACATGATGCCGGGAATCCTGAGTGTTACTGACCTATACAAGTTCCGTCATAGTGCATAAGGTCGCGCGCAGAAACCCTCCAATCGTACCAGCGGTCCCGATGCCGGAATCTTCCCTGTTCGCCGCGCAGGCGCTTTTGCCCGAGGGCTGGGCGCGCAATGTTCTGTTCCTCTTTGGGCCGGATGGCGGCCTGGTCACAGTGACCCCGGACTCCGAACCGGGCGATGCGCCGCGCGCGGCGGGTGCGGTCGTTCCCGGCATGGCGAACCTGCACAGCCACGCCTTTCAGCGCGCGATGGCCGGCCTGACCGAACGCGCGGGTCCTGGGGAAGATAGTTTTTGGACTTGGCGGGATCTGATGTACGGCTTCGTCCGACGCCTGACGCCGCAGCAGGTCGAAGCGATCGCGGCTCAACTTTATATCGAGATGCTGAAGGCCGGCTACACCGCCGTCGGTGAGTTCCATTATCTACATCACGATCCGCAAGGGACACCCTATGCCGATCCCGGCGAGATGTCGAAACGGGTGATCGCGGCGGCTGGTGCGACCGGTATCGGTATCACGCACCTGCCCGTGCTTTATGGCTACAGCGATTTCGGCGGCCAAGCGGCGGGCGAGGGACAACGCCGCTTCCTGCACCGGCCCGACGCCTTCCTGCGGTTGGTGGAGAGCCTGATCGCGGCCCATCGCGGCGACCCGCAGGTGCGCATCGGCATCGCGCCGCACTCCCTGCGCGCGGTGACGGCCGAGACCTTGAACGCGGCGGTCCGGGGATTGAATACCCTCGACGACTCGGCCCCGATTCACATTCACATCGCCGAGCAACAAAAAGAGGTGCACGACTGCATCGCGTGGTGTGGCGAGCGCCCGGTCGAATGGCTGCTGCGCCGCGCCTTGCCCGACGCGCGTTGGTGTCTGGTGCATGCGACGCACATAACCGAGGAAGAGGCGGTGCGCATGGCGGCGTGCGGGGCGGTCGCCGGCTTGTGCCCGACCACCGAAGCCAACCTGGGCGACGGCGTTTTTCCCGCGCCCGGATTCCTGGCCGCCGGCGGCGGGTTCGGCATCGGTTCCGACAGCCACATCTCCGTCAGCGCGGTCGAGGAACTGCGGTGGCTCGAATACGGCCAGCGCCTGACGTTGCGGCGGCGCAACGTTCTGTCCGGCGGTGCGGATGCGCCGTCTGTCGGCGCTTTCCTGTTCAAGCGCGCCTTGGCGGGCGGGGCGCAAGCTCTTGGCCGGCCGATTGGGCGTTTGGCTCCGGGGTGCCGCGCGGACCTCCTGGTGCTGGACGACACGCAAGCGTCGCTGGCGGGCAAGTCGGGCGACGTTCTTCTCGATGCCGTGGTTTTCGCCGGAAACGAAAACGCGGCGCGCGACGTCATGGTCGGCGGCCGTTGGGTCGTGCGCGAGGGGCATCACGCGGACGAGGCGGAAGTGCTACGGCGCTACCGAGAGGTATTGGCCGCGCTGCTGGATTAACGCGAGACGTTACGCCTCCGGCCCGGGCGATTCCGGTGCCGTCGCCTCGCCGGTGCCGGGCGCGGCGCGCTTGCGGCGCCCGGCCGCGCGCAGGACGACGTAAAACACGGGCGTCAGGAACAGCCCGAACAGCGTCACCCCGAGCATGCCCGAGAACACGGCGGTGCCGAGGGCCTGGCGCATCTCCGCGCCCGGTCCGGTGGCGATGGCCAGCGGCACGACGCCCAGAATGAAAGCGAACGCGGTCATCAGGATCGGCCGCAGGCGCAGCCGGCAAGCCTCGACCACCGCCGGGATCGGGTCGAAGCCCTCTTCCTCCTTCTGCCTAGCGAACTCGACAATCAGGATGGCGTTCTTGGCGGCCAGTCCCACGAGCACGATGAGCCCGATCTGGGTCAGGATGTTGTTGTCCATGCCGCGCACCGTAACGCCGGTTAGCGCCGACAATACGCTTAACGGCACGATCAGAATGATGGCGAGCGGCAGCATCCAGCTTTCGTACTGAGCCGCCAGCAGCAGGAAGACGAACACCACGGACAGGGTGAAGATGAAGACCGCCGTGTTGCCGCTCTGCTGCTCCTGGAACGCGAGTTCGGTCCATTCGAAGCCGATGCCCTGGGGCACGATCTCGGCCGCCAGGCGCTCCATGACGCCCAGAGCATCGCCGGACGAGACGCCGGGCGCCGCGTTGCCCTGGATCGGCACCGACGGGTACATGTTGTAGCGCTGGACCAGGTTGGGGCCGGCCACGTCGCGTATGTCGACCAAGGTCCCAAGCGGCACCAGCGCCCCGGTCGCGGAGCGGACCTTCAGGCGCAGGATATCCTCGCGCTCGTTCCGGAACGCCTGGTCGGCCTGGGCGCGGACCTGGTACACCCGTCCAAATGCGTTGAAATCGTTGACATAGGCCGCGCCAAGGTTGACCTGCAGGGTCTCGAAGATCGCCGATATGGGCACATTCAGCATGCGCGCCCTGGTGCGGTCGATCTCCAGGAATATCTGCGGATTGGACGCGCTGAAAGTGGTGAAAACCCCGGTGACGCCGGGCGTTTGCCCGGCTTGCCCCATGATTTGATAGGCCGATGCCAGGACCCTATCGACCTCGTCGCCGAGGCGTTCCTGAAGCTGCATCTTGAAGCCGCCGGCGTTGCCGATTCCACGCACCGGCGGCGGTGGAATCGCGATGATGAATGCCTCTTGGATCGATTGCAGACGCCCAAAGAGGTCGCCGATGATCGCCCCGGCGGGCATGCCTTTCGCGGTGCGCTCCGCGAACGGTTCGAAGAGCACGAAGATCGCGGCGGCGTTGCTGGCGTTTGTGAATGTGGCGCCGGAGAAGCCCGCGAAGGCGACCGCGTTGGTGACCCCGGGCGTGGCCCGGATGATCTCGGAGGCGGTCTGCACGACCGCGTCCGTGCGCGATAACGAGGCCCCGCCGGGAAGCCGCACGACGACGATTCCGTAGCCCTGGTCCAGAGTCGGGATAAACCCGCGCGGGACCGTGTTGACCAACTGCACAGTGCCCGCGAGCAGTCCGGCGAACACCACGAGCATGACCAAGCGCCACCGCGTCACGAATCCGACCACGCCCGCGTAGGCCCGGGTCAACGCATCGAACGCGCGGTTGAACGCGCTGGCCGCCATCTGGCCCCAGCGCGCCAGGAAAAAGCGCGGCCGGGGCGCGTGGTGCGGTTTCAGCAGCAGGGCGGCGAGCGCCGGCGAAAGGGTCAGGGAGTTGATCGCCGAGATGACGGTCGAGGCCGCGATGGTCAGGGCGAACTGGCGATAGAACTGGCCGGAGATGCCGGGAATGAAGGCGGTCGGCACGAACACCGCCACCAGGACCAGCGACATCGCGATAACGGCGGTGCCGACCTCGTCCATCGTGCGGTGCGCGGCCGCGCGCGGGGCCATGCCTTGCGCGATGTTGCGCTCCACGTTCTCGACCACGACGATGGCGTCGTCGACCACGATGCCGATGGCCAGGACGAAGCCGAACAGGGTCAGCGTATTTATCGAGAATCCGAAGCCGGCCATGATCGCGAAGGTGCCGATCAACGATACCGGGATCGCCACGATCGGGATGATCGCGGTGCGCCACGATTGCAGGAAGACGACGATGACCAGCACCACCAGGACGATCGCCTCGAGGATCGTCTTGTAGACCTCTTCGATCGATTGGGCGATGAACTCGGTCGGATTGTAGACGATCCGGTAGTCGATACCGGGCGGGAAGTCGGCCTGCAGGCGCCGCATGGTCGCGAGGATCTGCGCCGCCGTCTCCAGCGCGTTGGTCCCCGGCCTTTGGAAGATGCCGAGCGCGACCGCCGGCTTTCCGTTCAGGTAAGAATTGGTGATGTAGTCCTTCGCGCCCAGCTCGACCCGGGCGACGTCCTGCAGGCGGATCAGGCGGCCGTCCGCCCCGGCCTTGACGATCACCTGACGGAATTGCCTCACGTTGTCGAAGCGGCCTTGCGTGGTGACGACGAACTGAAAGGCATCGTCGCTCGGAGTCGGCGGTGCGCCGAGCGAACCGCCGGAAACCTGCACGTTCTGTTCGCGTAGCGCCGCCACGACATCGCCGGCGGCCAGTCCATAGGTCTGCAGCTTTTCCGGGTCAAGCCAGACCCGAAGCGAATACTCCCGCTCTCCGAAGATGGTCAGGCTGCCGACCCCGTCCAGGCGCAACAGGATGTCCCGGACACGGGTCTTCGCGTAGTTCGAGACGTAGAGCTGGTCGTAGCTCTCGTCCGGCGAGAGCATGTGCACAACCATCATAAGGTCCGGCGAACTCTTGGTTGTGGTCACGCCCTGGCGGCGCACTTCCTCGGGCAGGCGGGGTTCGGCGATCGCGACGCGGTTTTGGACCAGGACCTGGGCGGTATCGAGATCGGTGCCGAGACGGAACGTGATCGTTAGCGACACGCTGCCGTCGCTGGTCGAGTACGAGGACATGTAGAGCATGCCCTCGACCCCGTTGACTTCCTGCTCGATGGGAACCGCGACGGTCCGGGCGACCGTTTGCGCGTCCGCGCCCGGATAGTTGGCGCGCACGACGATGCTCGGCGGGGCGATCTCGGGGTACTGGGTGACCGGCAGGGACAAGGCGGATATGACGCCGACGATGACGATGATCAACGACACGACCGAAGAGAAGATCGGCCGGTCGACGAAGAAATGGGTGAATTTCATCGAGGTGGGTTCCGCGATCGCCTTCTACGAGCGGCTCGCCGGCAGCTCGATGACCTCCGGATCGACCTTGAGCCCCGGACGCACGCGGATCAGGCCCTTGACCACGAGGTTTTCGGTCCCGTCCAGGCCTTTGCGCACCACGCGGTAGCCGTCGATGCGGGGGCCGGGCCGGATGACCTTGGCGGATACGGTGTTGTCGTCTCCCACGATGTAGACGATTCGGCGATCCTGGTCATTGCCGATGGCCTCGTCGGGAATCAGGATGCCATCGTAGAGAGGCGATCCGGGGATGCTGATTCGGCCAAACAGTCCGGGCTGCAGGATCAGGCTTTCGTTCGGGAACACGGCGCGGCCGCGCATCGTGCCGGTCGCCTCGTCGATCCGGTTGTCGACGAAGTCCAGAATTCCGCGCTGTTCGCCAATCGCTTCGTCGGCCACGCTCACGCGCACCTCGTAGGGCGTGACCCGGCCGGACGGCCGAGTCCCCTCGCGGCCCATGCGCGCGTAAGCCAGGTACGACCGCTCATCGACGTCGAAATAGAATTGGATCGGATCCAGCGAGGCGATATTCGTGAGTACGGTCTCGTTGGCGCTGATCAGGTTGCCCACGGAAACGCGCTTGTTGCTTATTCGTCCGGCAGCCGGCGCGCGAATCTCGGTGAATTCCATATCCAATTCAGCGCGCCGCACGGCGGCCTTGGCCCCTTCGATTTGCGCCTGCGCGGCGGCATAGCGTTGCCGGCGTTCGTCCAGGGTCGAGCGTGAGATGTTTCCCCGCGTGACCAGGGCCTCCGCCCGCTCGAGCTCCTTCGAGGCAAAATTGAACTCGGTCCTGGCGACGTTCAGCGTCGCGGCCGCCTCGTCGAGGACCGCCTTGTAGGGCCGCTGGTCGATGGTGAAGAGCAGGTCACCCACTTTAACGAGCGTGCCTTCCTCGAAGTGGGCCTTCTGTAAGTAGCCGGAGACGCGTGCGCGCATGTCGACGCTGTCAACCGCCGCGAACCGGCCGGTGAAGTCGTCCCATTCCATGATCGGCTTGACGACCGGCTTGGCGACGGTGACCTTTGGCGGGGCCGAAGGCGCGGACAGGGCCCCGGCCGTCTCGTCAAAACAGCCGGACAGGATTAAGCCGATAGCGGCCGCGATTGTCGGTGCTACGAGTCTTCTCGAGTACCTTCGCTTCATGCTGAACTCCGCGACCGGTGCCTGCCCAAAGACCGCAGCGAATATCTTTTGCCGATCGGACCCTATGGTCGCCGATCTCGGCCCATGGTTCAACCTCAGGGCTTATAGGGGCATGGGTCGATCCCAGCTCAAGAGCGGGGTCGTTTACGATAGAGATGCCGCTGGCAAAACATCGGAAGGGCCGTATGCTTGCGGCGGATCTCTGAAACAGCTTGGCGATAAGCCCGATGGCCGAGATTCGATTCACTTACCTGTCCGGCCCGGATATCGCGCGTCTCGAGATGACCGATCGGGAAATCCTGGACGCGGTCGAGACTGGGTTGCGCGCGCAGGGCCAAGGTCAGACCGTGATCGAGCCGCGCGTGCACCTGGAACCCGATCCTGCCTTCAACGGACACTTCAATGTCTTGCGCGGTTATGTCGCGCCGCTCGGTTACGCGGGCGTCAAGATCGTCGGCGACTATGTCGACAATTATAAGCAGGGCCTGCCCTCGGAGATGGCGTTGCTCAATCTCTTCGACCCGCGCACCGGCATGCCGCGCGCCCTGGTCGACGCCACCGCGATTACCGAGATGCGCACCGGCGCCTTGACCGCGCTGGGTGCGAAGTATTTGGCGCGCAAGGGTTCCAAGGTGCTGGGCCACATTGGCGCGCGCGGCACGGCCTACTGGAACGTGCGCCTGCTCGATCGCCTGTTCGATTTCGACGAGATTCGCGTCCACTCGCGCCGGCGCGAAAGCCGCGAGCCCTTCGCGGCGCGCCTGGCGCAAGATTTGGGCAAGGACGTGCGCGCGGTCGACACCTGGCAAGCCTGCCTGGAGGGCGCGGACATCCAAGTCGAGGCGTCGCGCCTACCGGCGCCGGAACCTCTGTTCAAAACCGAATGGGTCAAGCCGGGGAATTTCGTCGTGCCCTACGGCACCATGAGTGCGGTCGAGCTGTCGCTGACCGACGTCATGGACAAGCTGGTCGTCGACGATTGGGGCCAGTGCCAGGGCGGTAAGCTGGGCAGCCTGCGCGCCCACGTCGAGGCCGGAAAACTAAGCGCGGAGACTCTCCACGCCGAAATGTGCCAGATCGTGACCGGCGCGCGTCCGGGCCGCGAAAGCGACGCCGAGACCATCCTGTTCTGGCACCGGGGACTATCGCTATCCGACATCGCGCTCGGCGCGGCGATGCTGGAGAAGGCCCATAAGCTCGGCGTGGGACAAGACCTGCGCTACGCTTAGGCGTCCTGGCCGGTCCCGCTGGCCCCATACAAACGCCCCTGATAGGGTGGCGGCGGCCGTGTAGGGAGGATTGCCATGTTTAAGAGACTTTGGGGCGCCGTGGCCGCGGTCACGCTCGCGTCGGTGACCCTGACCGCCGGGACGGCGCGGGGCCAGCAGGCCGAGGATTATCGGGAGAACATCAATAAGGGCACCGTTTCGATCATCTCCGGCGGCATCAGCGGCACCTACGTGCGCATTGCAGCCGACCTCGCGAACGTCTTGGACGATGGCGACGATCTTCGCGTTCTCGCCATCATGGGCAAGGGCTCGGTCCAGAACATCGACGATATCTTGTACTTGCGCGGGATCGACATTGGGATCGTCCAATCGGACGTCTTCGCCTTCGTGAAGCGTCAGAACAAGCATCCAACCATCGACGAGAGAATTCGTTACATAACAAAGCTATATAACGAAGAATTCCACTTGCTTGCGAACGAGAGCTTTGCGCGGGTCGAGGATCTGGCCGGTAAGCGGGTCAACTTCGGCCGGCGGGGCAGCGGTACCGCGATGACCGCCAGCGTGATCTTCGATACCTTGGGCATCGCGGTCGTGCCCGTCTACGACGACCAGCCCTTGGCACTGGAAAAGGTAAAGGCCGGAGGCATCGCCGCCATGGTCTATGTCACCGGTAAGCCGGGCGCGATTTTCGAGACTATTGGCACCAGCGACACGGTGCATTTTTTGGACATGCCCCTTACGCCCGCGCTTATGGAGACTTACCTGCCGTCGCGCCTGACAAGCCAGGATTATCCAGGACTAGTCCCAGCGGGTGAGGAAGTCCGGACCTTGGCCGTGGGCGCCGTCATGGCCGTGTACAACTGGCCGGAGGACCATCCGCGGCGGCCAAAGGTGAGCCGGTTTATCGACGCCTTCTTCAGCAAGTTCGCCGCGTTTCAGGGCCCGCCGCGCCACCCAAAATGGCGCGAAGTCAGCCTCAACGCGACAGTGCCGGGTTGGACACGCTATGAGCCGGCCGAGGCCTGGCTGCAACGCAACGCCGTGAACCAGTAACCGAATTACGGGTTCTGCCAGGCGCGTAGCGCCTCCAGATGACGGCTGGCGTCGTCGTCGCCCGCCGACAGCGCGCGTTCATACCACTGTGTGGCGACCGCTGGGTCAGCGAACGCGCCGAGCACGCCTAGTCCGCTTAATACGCGCGGGTCGTAGGTTTGCGCCACCGCCATCAAGGCCGCCGTATCGCCAAGATCGGCGGCCTGCTCGAAGAATAGGCGTGCCGAGGCGATATCACCGCGACCCAGGTACTCATTGCCGCGCGCCAACATAAGCTTGGCCGAGCCATCGCGGCTGGCGACTTGCTCTGCCGCCCGGGATTCGGCGGCGCCTTGAGGCGTCGCGCCCGTGGCGCTGTCCGCGACCGGCGTAAGCGGCCCCGCATCGAGTTTTTTATCGGCGGGCGAGGCCGCCGCCGCGCCAATCGTGGCTTCCTTCGACGAGCCTGTCTGAGGACGAAGGTCGCTGGCGGCGACCGGCGTCGCCCGGCCCTTCAACGCGGCTAGG
The DNA here is from genome assembly GCA_021776115.1 of Kiloniellaceae bacterium. Classification (GTDB taxonomy): domain Bacteria; phylum Pseudomonadota; class Alphaproteobacteria; order Kiloniellales; family J153; genus JAJFGN01. The sequence continues at coordinate 26,380 of JAJFGN010000024.1, forward strand.
TTGGTGGCCAGTGTTCTTGCTTCCGCTTTCCAGCTTTCGACCGCCTCCAGCAGCAGATCCGATTTCTCGTCGGCCTTGCGGGCCCGGGTTCTCAGGTTGAGAACTTCGGCCTGAGCGGCCGCCATGCTTACGACCAACGACTCGACACGGCTCTGAGCCGCGGTGCGCGCCGCGCCCTGTTCCTCGGCAAGGTGTTTTGCCTCTTCAAGCTCTTTGGCCAGACGATCCGCGTCGGCCTTCCTGGCCGCCGCGGCCGCGCGCACGGTTTCGGCGGCCTGGCGAGACTCCGCCACTTCTTGAGTCAGGGCGTCGGCTTGGGCCAGGGCTTCCTGGCGATCCTCGCTGAGCATCGCAACCCGGCGCTCGGCCGCGGCCAAGCGTGCCACGAGTTGTGCCGAGGCGCCGTTGGTGCCCTCAAGAGAGGTGCGCAGTGTGGCAGCCTCGTCTTTGAAGCTGGCCAAATCGCGCTCCAGGGTGTCGGCCTTGGCGACGGCGGATGCCCGGTCCGCCTTGAGGGCCGCGGCTTCCTCGCGCGCCTTGGCGAGAAACTCCGACAGCTGGGCGGCCTCGGTGTTGAGGCCGTCCGCTTCCGTACGCAAATCCGTATTCGCCTTTAGCGCCAGGGCAAGGTCTTGCGCCAGAGCCTGGCTTTTCTTTGCCGCTGCATCCGCGCCGGCGCGAATTTGCGCACTGTTTTGGCGCTCAGCCGCGAGGCGGGACGCGAGTTCGGCCGTCTGCTGCCCGCCTAGCTCAGCGGCTTTTTGCAGACGCGCGACGTCGAGCTTGGCGGCATCCAAGGCGGCGCCCAAGCGGCGGGATTCCGTCTCCGCCGCCGCCAGTCGTTCGGCGCGCGCACGTGTTTCCCCGAGTTCCTTATTCAGCGCCGCAAATTGCGCCTTGAGCGCGAGTTGATCTTTCTCCTGCGCCTGAATCTGTTGCTTGGACGTGGCCAGTTCCTTTTCAAGCCGCTGGACCACCGCTTGAGCCGCCGAGCCGGATTGATCGAGGTTTTCAATCTCGTCCTTTGCAGCCGCAAGGGCCTTGGCGCCCTCTTGCTCCAGCCGCAGGCGCGCCAGCATGCCGGCCTCGATTTCGCCTTGGGCCGTCGCCAAGGCTTCGGTCAAGTCGGTTGCTTCTGCCTGGGCGGATTGCGTGGCGTTGTTCGCCTGGTTCAGCGCTTCGCGTGCCGCCTTCAACTCTTTTTCAATGGCCTGCACCGCCGCGCTGCCACCGCTGCGTGCGGCGGTTAAGGCGGCGGTGAGATCGCCGACGGTGCCACGCAGTTCAGCGTTAGATTTTTGGACCTCCGTAAGGCGCGGGCCCAAGGAGCTGATGTCTTCGATGCGCGCGCGCAGGGTATCGATCTGGCGCCGTGCGCCGCTAAGCTCGCCTGTAAGGCGTTCGGTTTCCCCGCTTGCCGCGGCGGCGCGTGCAAGAGAATCGGTAACGCGCTGCTCCATCGCGGCCAGCTCCGATCGGTCCAGCCGCTCGCCAAACAAAAACGGATTTAACCCGGGGCCTCTGAGTTCAACCCAGGTGACGCCACTTGCGACCGCGATGAGCGCACCGCCAAGGAGGCCGGCGGCCGCGATCAAGGTTAGCGTGGCCGTGGCGGGGCGTTCGGAGCGGGAGGAGGCGATCGCCGGGGCCGGCCTCATCACCGTTATGGGAACGTCTTGTGCCCTGGACGCGATGTCACGCATCGATTCGAGCTTGGAACTCTGACCCAAATCGCGGCTTAAGTCCGCCGCCGGTCGCTTTTTCGAGGAGCGAATTACCCGCGCGACGCGCGGCGGCTTGGCTCTGGCGCTGGGCGGGCGCCGGCGACCGTCCAAATCGTCGGCACCGGTGGGCTGGTCGCCTTTGGCGCCCTCGGGCGGCGCCGTATCTTTCTCGCCCTGCTGCGCGGCAGCCTGGGAACTTTTCTCTTGTCCCGTGGCTGTCGCGATTTTCTCGCTGGCGGCCGAATTTTCCCGTGCAGCCGCTATTTCCGCGGCCGGCTCCGCCGGATCGGAACCGAGGGGCGCCCGCCGCGACGCCGTCGCCGTAAGAGCCGACGGACCCATCCGGTCCATGGCCCTGACCACTAGCCTGGACATATCGCTTGGCGTGCGCGCAGGCGCGGCCGTCTCTGGTCCGGAAGTTTCCGGTGGGCCGGGCGAGGGAGTCGTTCCGAGGGACAGGAGCTCACCCGAAGGGAGGGGAGTTTCCGGCCAGAAGTGTGGCAGTAGCCGGTCTCGCTCGCGGCAGAAAGCTTCCAGATCGTCCCAGCAAAGCTCACGCAGGGGGTCCGGTTCGATCTTTAGGGTCGCGGGCGCGCCCTTATCTGCGCCTGCGTCCAGGCCGATGTGAGCGCCATCGGCCGCGGCAGCATAAGCCCACTCCGCCAACTCGCGCTCGACATCCTCGGCGCTGTCCCCGGTCTCGGCGCTCCACAGGCGAGCGATCTCCGCGATGCTCAGCTGTTGCGGCCGTACTTCCTGTTCGGCCATGAGTGGCGTATTCCCTGCATGCCTCTTGATTAGCTCAATATTATATCAAAGGGCAGGGTAGCGCCATTGCAGAGATGGAACTGGAAAGAGAAAAAGGGATGCCGAGGCCCGCGTGGTTAATAAATACGGCGCCCGGCACAATATCCGGCCAGCCTAAGTCAGGCGGTGGACCGGGGATTCCTTGGGCCAAAACAGGTAACGCAGAAATATCCAGCGGTATCCGGGAAGAAGATAGCCGCCGTTATGCTCTAGAATGGCCTCGCGGTACATGCGGTAACGGCTAGGCAAGCGATACCAGGGCGTTCCCGGCTCTAGGTGATGCACGGTGTGAAGATTGTTGTTCAAGAACAGCAGTGACATGATCGGGCCGGATTCGACGATCGCCGTACGCTCCCGGACCTCGGCACGCGCCTGATGCTCTAGAAAGGAGCGTACGAGGTTGAGGGCGGCGCCCGAATACGCAAAAAAGACCAGATATTCGACCACGGGGATGCCGCAGATCCCCACCGCCCAGCCGAGGACCAGAGCACAGCTAACGGTATGCAAGGCCCAGGTTTTTAAGTGGCTGCGGTCGCCGGCCGCGACCCGCCCGATCTCGCTGACGGCAACGCGCCAGGTCGAAACCAAGGGCATAAAGACCATGCGCCCCGCTAGGGTTCTAAGCCCCCATAGCCAGGCGCGGGAGAGGGGGCCGCAACGGGCCCAGTCTTCTTCCGTGACATAGTTCGATTCCGGATCTTCAGTCGGATCGGTCAAGGCGACGTCGTTGTGGTGGGCCAAGTGGGTTTCGCGGTATAGCCGAAAGGGCAACCATAGCCAGAGCACCGGAAAAACCAGTAGCTCGTTAAGCCACGGCCACGGCGTGGGATGCCCGTGAACGACCTCATGCTGCAGCGCCCCGTGCCAGGCGACGAGATAGGCGCCGAGGGGGAGGACGACCCACCAGGGCAGGGCCTCATACCACCACGTCAGAAGGCCAAAGCCGCTATAAACGGCAACCGCCACGGCGATTGTCGGCCATTCGATCCGGCCCGGCTTCCTCGCCGATTCTTGTCCTACGACCGTTGTTCCCACACCCAAGCTCCAGGTCCTTATCCCAACCCCGAAAGCGGGGTTACCGTGGACCGACTTATGGCTTGAGGATATATCTCCAAACCTTTGATAACAACGAGATAGAGCGCACAATTCAAAATGATCGCAAACAAAATAGGAAAAATGGTGACAATATGCGACAATGGTGATATGGGTCACATTATAAAGTGGCGGATATATGCCACGATGCCGGCGATTTGAAAGGGTTTGCGGACGTGAAAAAGCGTCAGACGGTTGAAGTCTTTCGAGAGCGTTTGACTGAGGTGATCGCTAATTCGGGGTTGAGCCGCGCCGCTTTTGCGGCCCGCGCCGGATTGGACCGCTCCACTCTTTCGCAGCTACTATCGACCAACAACGACCGGCTGCCGCGCGCGGAGACGATTGCGGCAATCGCGGCGCGCGAACAAGTAAGCGTGGACTGGCTGCTGGGCATCAGCCAGGAGGGACAGCTTGGGGCCGGGCTCCTGGCACAGGCGCTGGAGATCGAATCCGGGGCGGGATCCCCGGCGGACGCGCGCCTGGCACGCTGGCGCGCGGAAGCGGCGGGCTACAAGATCCGCTATGTGCCGACGACTTTGCCCGATGTTTTGAAAACCGAAGACGTCATGCGTTACGAATATTTCGAGCACAACCCGCGTATGCCCGAGGTGCGTATCGAGCAGGCCGAAAACGAGCTTGCTTATACCCGTTTGCCTGAGACCGATATTGAGGTCTGCAGCTCGCTTCAATCGCTGCAGGATTTCGCGCGCGGCTATGGAATCTGGAGCGGCCTGCCGGTTGCTGGCCGCATTGCCCAGCTCGACAGCATAGCGGCGTTGCTTGACGAGCTGTATCCCACCTTCCGGTGGTTTCTGTTCGACGGCTTGCAGCGCTACTCGGTCCCCTTGACGATCTTCGGGCGGAACAGGGCGGCAATTTATCTGGGCGATATGTATTTCGTCTTCAACTCGACCGATCACATCAACGCCCTGATCCAAAACTTCGACGGCCTCATTCGCGGTGCGGTCGTCCAGCCACCGGACGTGATCGCGCTGGTGCGGGAGCTGCGAAAGGAAGCGGCCGCCACGGAAGCAAATGAGGGAAGGAAAATCGCGTAATGAGCGAAGCGGTAGCTCCGCAACGCGCCTCCGGCGGATGTCTGTGCGGCGCGGTGGCTTACGAGGTTCGCGGGCCAATGCGCGATGTCATCAATTGCCACTGCGGTCAGTGTTTGCGCACGCACGGCAATTTCGCCGGCTATACCTCTGTCCGGCGCGACGATCTGTCGCTGACCGAGGAACGGGGTCTTAAATGGTACGACTCTTCCAACCTTGCCCGCCGGGGTTTCTGCGACACCTGTGGGGCCAGCCTGTTCTACGAACGGCTGGAAGGCGGCATGATTTCAATCGCGGCCGGGACCCTCAACCGGCCGACGAAGTTGAAGACGGTTGCCCACATATTCGTGGCCGACAAGGGTGATTACTACGAGATCGCCGACGGCTTGAAGACCTACCCCGGTAGCCAGATGAAAGCGTAACGGAGAGCACGCGAATGGGGATTGCCAGCTTACCCATGTACGATCTACCCGAGGTTACGCGGGCGACCAATTCCTGGTGGCGCGGCCTTGCCCGCGCGATGATGCGCGAGGGTTTATCGGATGTGCCCGAGACCCTGACCCGCGGCGTCGAGTTTCCGACCCTTTGGCGCGATCCGGATCTGCTGTTCGGCCAGACCTGCGGCTTTCCGCTGACGCATGAATACAAGGACGATCTTCGCGTGATCGCGACGCCCGCCTATTCGGCGCCCGGATGCGTTGGTGCGGCGTATTGCAGTTTTGTCATCGTACGTGACGACGATCCCGCCAAAGAACCGGCTGATCTGAAAGGCCGCGTCGCCGCCTTCAACGGGCCGGACTCTCAGTCGGGTTACAGCGCGCTTCGCGCCGTGATCGCCCCCCTCAGCGGCGGCGGGACGTTCTTTGCCCGCATAATGGAAAGCGGCGCTCACGCCAAGAGCTTGGAATTGGTTGCGCGCGGGGAGGCCGATGTTTGCACGACCGACTGCGTGACCTTTGCCCTTTTGGCCCAGCACCGACCGGCGGCTGTGCGTGGCCTGCGGGTGTTGGCCGAAAGCCCCAGCGCACCCGGTCTGCCCTATGTCACGCGCAAAGATGTGGACGAGGATACGATTGCCCGTTTGCGCGCGGCCGTATCCGCGGCCGCCGAGGATCCCGGCCTGGCCGACACGCGCGCGGCCCTTCTGATTGGGGGGGCGGAGATCCTACCGGACTCGGCCTATGTCCGAATTCTGGAGATCGAGCGTGCGGCGCACGATCTCGGTTATCCCAACATCGTTTGACCGCTTTCGAGTAGGCGCCGGGCCGCTGCCGCGACCTGCTCCAAATCCGCCGAGGCATCGAGGCGCGCCCAGGTAATGCCGCCAAGATCGTAATCGTGCTGGGCGCGCACGACCGAGGCCGTTGCGTCCGACGCATCGCCCGTGCGTTGGGTCACGCGCTGCAACAGCACGTTTTCGGACGCCTCTAGCCACAAGCCCATAAAGGGCACGCCCAAGTCCGTGGCCAAGGCCTCTATCGCCGTCCGCTCGCCGGCTTTGGCATAGACGGCGTCGGCAACGACGGCTCGTCCGGCGGCGAGCGCGGTGCGGGCATGGACCAAAAGCTCGGCGTAGACCTTATCGCTCGCGCGCGCCGTGTAAGCATCGCTCGGCAAGCGGGTCAAGTCGTCGACGCCGGCAAGTTTTTTGCGCAAGACGTCGCTGCGCAGATGAAGGGCGCCGGGTGCGGCGCCCAACTCCGGCGCCAGCGCGCGCGCCAGCTGGGTTTTTCCGGTCCCCGACAGGCCGCCGATGGCGATCAGGCGGGGCGGGGCCGGATGCAGGTAGGCGCGGGCCGCGGCCTCATAGGCGCGTGCGTCTTCGAGCAGGACGTTCTTAGCTTTCGTGTCAGACTGACTGAGCGTCATGCTGACGCTGACCTTGGCGCGAACCGCCGCGCGCATGGAAAGGAACAAGGGCAGGGCGGCCAATCCCTCGAGATCGTCCCGGCGTTGCTGGTACCGGTTCAACACGAGGTTGGCGAAACCGCGCAGGCCGCGCCGCTCCAAATCCATCAGCAAGAACGCCAGGTCGTAGATCGTATCGATGCAGGAGATCGCGTCGTTGAAGTCGATACAGTCGAACAGTCTCGGCCGGCCGTCGATCACACAGATGTTGCGCAAGTGCAGGTCGCCGTGGCAGCGGCGCACGAGGCCCGCGTCGAGTCTAGCGTCGAGAAGGCGCGCGACTTGATCGAGCTTGCGGTACGACTCCGATTCCAAGGCCGCCGCCTCGGGAAAAAGATCGGGCCGCTCGGCCATCTCGCAGGCGTTTTCCGCGATCACCGCGCGCGCGCCGGCGGCGGCGCCGCCCGCCGCATCGGCGCCGAAGACAGCTTCGGCGACGTCATGCAAGGCGGCGATCTCGTCCGCCAGGTCCACCATTATCTCGGCCGTTAGCTGGCCGGCTTCGGCCAAGCGGTCGCATAAGCCCGCTTGATCGAAACGCCGCATGACCACCGCCCACTCAAGGGTCTCGCCGGCGCCGCCGAAGGCCAGGGCGCCGTCCGTCGACCGGACGATCGCCTCTGTCCCCAAATACAACTCCGGCGCGGTGCGCCGGTTCAAGGCGACCTCCCGCTCGCAAGCGGCGCGGCGTAACGCCAGGGTCGAAAAATCCATGTAGGGGTAGCGCACGGCGCGCTTGATCTTGTAAGCGCGGGCACCGGCCAGGAACACCATGGCGCCGTGGGTGTCGATGCGTTCGACCGCCTCGACGTCAGGCCCAAAGGTTTGTGGATCGCCCAACCAGGCCGCGACTTCACTCTGGTCGGCGACGATGTGGCCCGAGCCTTCGGCAGGGTGGCCCGAGCCTTCGGCAGGTCGGTCGCGCGCGGCGTCTGGTTCGGTCATGATGCTCGCCAAGTGAGGTCTAGTCGGTAGGCAAGGAGCCTCCACGCGGCATTGACGTGGGTCAAGGGCGCAGGGGTGCGCCGGGCCTAAGGTTACTGCTAAAATCGGTGCAGGTGCCGGAATCGGGCAGCTTTTCTAACCGAGGGAACTTCATGACCATCGAACCTTTGCCCGCCCGGGCGTTGTGCTGGCAATGCGCCGCGGACGAGCTGCTCGTCGCCTCCTCCGACGATCTGGAAGACCTGACGGAGGTGATTGGTCAGGAGCGCGCCGTGGCCGCCATTCGCTTCGGAATCGGCATGCGGCGGCCGGGTTACAATATCTACGCGCTGGGACCGGAAGGGATCGGTAAGCACACTTTGGCGCGGCGTTTCATGGAGGCGCAGGCCAAGGACGAGCCGCGTCCCTTCGACTGGTGTTACGCCAGCAACTTTACCGACCCCCGCACGCCGCGGCTTCTGAAACTGGGCGCCGGGCGTGGCGCCGCCTTCAGAGACGACATGGCGCGATTCGTGGAAGAAGTCCGCCACGCCCTGCGCTCCGCCTTCGAAGGCGAAGACTACCGGACTCGGCGTCAGGTTCTTGAGGAGGACTTTAAGGAAACTCAGGACAAGGCGTTAGAGGAAATTTCGGAAGACGCCAAGGCGCGCGAGATCGCCCTTATGCGCACGCCGGTCGGCTTTGCCTTCGCGCCGGTGGCCGACGGTAAAGTAGTTAAGCCGGAAGTCTTCCAGCGCTTGGGAGAGGCCGAGCGCAAACGAATCGAGGGGGATATCGAAGACCTGCAAAAGCGCCTGCAGAAGGTCTTGGAAGAAACGCCGCGCAAGGTGAAAAATTTACGCGACAAACTGCGTGAGCTGAGCGATCAGGTCGCTGGCTTCGCGGTCGGCCATCTGGTCGAAGATCTGCGCAAAAAATACGCCGACCTGCCGGAGATCGTGCGTTTCTTGGAAGAGGTGCGGCAGGACGTTGTGCAGAACGTCGAGATGGTCGCCAACGCGCCCGACGGGCCCGCCGCCGATGCTGCCGCGACCGCTGAGGGCCAGGACGGCCATCCGCTGTTTCGCCGTTACCACGTGAACCTTTTGGTCGACAACGGCGAAACCGAGCACGCGCCGGTTGTCTACGAGGATGATCCCTCCCACGACCGCTTGCGCGGCCGGATCGAACACCGGGCTGAAATGGGTGCGCTTCTGACCGATTTGCACATGATCCGTCCAGGCGCCTTGCACCTCGCCAACGGCGGCTATCTGATTCTCGACGCGCGCAAGGTTCTGACCCGTCCGATGGCCTGGGAGGGCTTGAAGCAAGCCCTCATGGCGCGGGAGGTGCGGATCGAGCCCCTGGCGCAAACCATGGGCCTGTTGAGCACCGTTTCCTTGGAGCCCGAGTCCGCGCCGCTCGACGTCAAGGTCGTCTTGGTTGGCGACCGCAGGATCTATTATCTTCTGGCGGAGCTCGATCCCGAATTCAGCCGGTTGTTCAAGGTGGCGGCGGATTTCGACGAACGGATCGAGCGCAACGGCAAGAACAACCTGCTATACGCGCGTTTGGTCGCCACGCTCATCCGACAGGAAGAGCTCAGACCCTTCGACGCCGGCGGGCTGGCAAAGGTGCTGGTGTACGGCGCGCGCCAGGCGGGCGATGCAGAGCGTTTGTCTACGCACCTGGAAGACCTGGCCGATCTCTTGCGCGAGGCGGATCATTTTGCCCAAGGGGACGGCCGTTCGCGGGTAACGGCGGCGGACGTGCAGCAGGCCGGGGATTCGCGTGTTTACCGTCTGGACCGGGTGCGGCAGCTTATTCAGGAGGAGATGCGCCGGGGCACGATCGCCATCGATACCGAGGGCGAGACGGCGGGCCAGATTAACGGCCTCTCGGTCATGCAACTCGGCGGCTTGGCTTTCGGCAAGCCGAGCCGGATCACGGCGCGGGTCCGCATGGGCCGGGGCGAAGTGGTCGACATCGAACGGGAGGTGGAACTGGGCGGGCCGCTCCACTCCAAGGGGGTCATGATCTTGGCCGGCTTCCTGGCCTCGCATTATGCGACCGACCGGCCGCTATCCCTGAGTGCAAGCCTGGTGTTCGAGCAATCCTACGGCGGCGTGGACGGCGACAGCGCATCCTCGGCGGAGTTGTATGCCTTGCTGTCCGCGATTTCCGGGGTGCCGATCAAGCAATCCTTCGCGGTGACCGGCTCGGTCAACCAGCACGGCGAGGTCCAGGCGATTGGCGGCGTCAACGAGAAGATCGAAGGCTTCTTCGATCTATGCGATGCGCGCGGTCTCACGGGGGCTCAGGGCGTGCTGATCCCACGAACCAACGTCAAGCACCTCATGCTGCATGCGCGGGTTCTCGAGGCGGCCGAGGCCGGTAAATTCCAAATCTACGCCGTCGACACGATTGACCAAGGGATCGAATTGCTGACCGGCATCCCGGCCGGAGAGAGAAGTGCGAGTGGCGGCTTTCCCGAAGCCACGGTGAACGGCTTGGTTGAGGCGCGCTTGCGCGATATGGCGGAAAATCGGCGCGCCTATGGTCTGCCTGCCGAAAAGGAAGGGCGTCCATGACAGACCCAGCCGTCCTGCCGGCGCTGCGCCGAATTTTGGTGGCGCTGGATGGGGACGAGAGTGCGCGTGCGGCGCTGGACGCCGCGGCAGAGATAGCGGCCGCCCTGGAGGCCGAGCTTGTCGGCCTCTACATCGAGGACACCGAGCTGTTGGAGGCGGCCGACTTGCCGGTGACCTGGTCGATCCCGCGCATCGCCGGACCGCGTGGCGCCATCGACGCGGTTGCGATGAGCCGGGCGTTCAAAGTTTCGGCGGGCGAAGCGGGGCGGGCGGTTGCCGCCGCGGCCCAGCGATTCAGTCTCAAGTGGTCGTTCGAAGTGCGCCGGGGTGCGGTGGTCGAACTGGTCTTGAGCGAGGCCCGTGGCTTCGATCTTATGGCGCTGGGGGCCTCGGGCGAGGCCATGCGGCGCGCCGGTGTCGAAATGACAAGCGGGCTGATGGCCATGTCGGCGCCCGGCGCGCTCCTGCTGGCTCGGGGGCCGGGATGTAGCAGCGGTCCCCTGGTGGCGCTGTACGACGGCTCGGACCGGGTCTTGGCCTTGGCCCGGCGCATGGCCGCAATCCAGCGCCGCAGGCTGATTGTCGTGGCGGTTGGCGCCAACGAAGGTGAGGCGGCCGCGCGCCAGGTTCTCGCCGCGGATTGGCTGCGCCAGGCCGGATTGCGCGGTTCGGTGCGCAAGCTGGTTATGGACCGGCAAGAATCGATGAGCGAAGCCTTGGGCCGCGAATATCCCGGTGTTCTGCTCGTTGACCGGCGTGGGCCTATTTCTGCCCAGCTTTCCTTGGAGACCTTGGTGCGCGAGGCGGCCTGTTCGGTCCTGATACTGAAGTAGAACCTGGGGATGCTTCGTTCGCGTTCGGTCCAAAATCGATTGGCGTTTATTGAAGCGCTTGGATGGGCATGCTCCCCCAATGGATTGCCGGACTTGTTCCGGCAATCGATTGAGGTCGTGGTCTCGGTGATGGATCGGCCCTCGGGTCAAGCCCGAAGGTGACAAAGAAGACGAAAATGCGCCTGTAACATCTTGAAAATACGTAGCTTGTTTTCGGATGGCCTATTCAACCAAATCGCGGCAGGCGTGCCAGGTTGCGTGACCGACCAGCGGGAAGGTTACGATCAGGCCCAAGAAGCCGGGGATCAATCCAAATCCGGTCAAGACCGCGATCAGCCAAGCCCAAAGAGCCAATACCGGAAAGTTTCGGCGCACGGCGCGCACGCTGACCAGCATGGCCGTGATGGCATCAATGTCGCGCATCATCAGCAGCGGCACGGAGATCACGCTGACAGTGAACACCCCGGCGGCGATGATTCCGCCGACGATCGAGCCGACGATCAGCAGGCCCAACCCTTCCCAGGAGAAAAATAGCAGGGGTAGGACTTGTTCTAGCGGCGGGAAATCTAGGGTTCCAAAGAAGAGTGCGAACAACAGCGACGCGATTCGCATCCACGCCAAAAGGGCCAGCGCCAATACGACACCCAAAAACGCGATCTGAGTCGGCGAGCGAGTCGCGACGAAGAGCGCTGAGGCCAGGGTAACCGGCTCGCCCGCTTCCAAGCGGCGGCTGGTCTCGTAGAGCCCAACCGCGAGCATCGGTCCGACCAGCATGAACCCGGCGGCGAGCGGCGGCAGCAGGTATTCCAGGCTCGCCGCAAAGAGACCGGCGGTCAGGGAAAGGCTGATCGCGGTGAATATGGCCCCGTAAGTCAGGCTCACGTGTGGCGCGCGCCAGATGTCGTGCCATCCGGCCGCCAGCCATGACCAAGGTTGCTCCAGCGCGACTTGCCGCACCCTTGGCGTCGCGCCAGCGGCCCTGGAAACCGCAGATGTCACGTTCCGATCGGCCATTTCCATTCCGGGTCAGGATACACGCAAAATCCGAGTCCTGCTTGATCTGAATCAAGGCCCGGAACCGAGGACAGAGGCCTAATTCTCCCTATCATGCAAGACCAGATCGGCAGCCTTTTATCTAAATACGATCAGCGGGTTCCCCGCTACACAAGCTATCCCACGGCGCCGCATTTCGGACCGCAGGTCCGGCCGGCGCATTACCGCCAATGGCTGGCGGCGCTCGATCCCGGCGCGCCGCTGTCGCTTTACGTCCATATTCCCTTCTGCGACAGCATGTGCTGGTTCTGCGGCTGCCACACCAAGATCGTCAAGCGCCATCAGCCGGTCACCCAGTATCTCGACGTCCTCTTGCAGGAGATCGATTTGGTGGCCGATGCCCTGGGGCCGCGGCGCCAGGTCTGTCACTTGCATTTCGGTGGCGGGTCGCCAACGATCCTCGCGCCGGCGGAAGTCGACACGCTTTTCGCCCGCTTGCGCGGCCGCTTCGATATTCTTGACGATGCCGATATCGCGGTCGAGATCGACCCGCGCGACCTGGACCCTGCGGTCATTCCAGCCCTCGCCCGTGGCGGGGTCAATCGGGCCAGCATTGGGCTGCAGGACCTCAACCCCAAGGTCCAGGCCGCCGTGAATCGGATGCAGACCTTCGAGGAGACGGAGGAGGTTATCGAGACATTGCGCGCGGCCGGTATCGACTCGTTCAACATCGACTTGATGTATGGCCTGCCGCATCAAGATGTGGCTGGTGTGGCGGCGACCATCGATGGCGCGCTACGCCTGGCGCCGGATCGACTATGCCTCTTCGGTTATGCTCACGTCCCCTGGATGAAAAAGCATCAGCGGCTGATCGATGAGGCGGCCTTGCCTGGGCCGGAATCGCGCTTTGCCCAGTACATGGCGGCGGCGGACCGCTTGACGCGCGCCGGATACCGGTGGATTGGCCTCGATCACTTTGCCCGGCCCGAGGATTCGCTGGCGGTAGCGGCCAAAGACGGTACCCTAAGGCGTAATTTCCAGGGCTATACAACTGACGGCGCGGAAGCCCGGATCGGATTCGGGCCCTCGGCCATCGGCGTCTTGCCCCAGGGTTTCATTCAAAATACGGCGGTCATGCACGATTACCGGGAAATGGTGGCGAGCGGTGAGCTGCCGATCGTGCGCGGCCGGCGCCTGAGCGACGACGACCGCCTGCGCTCCGCGGTAATCGAGCGCTTAATGTGCGATTTGAGCGCCGATCTGGGCCGGATCAGCCGGGACTTCGGCTCCGGCGCCGCCGACTTCGCGGCGGAGATCGCTGCCCTGGACGGCATGCTTGCCGACGGCCTGGTCGAGATCGAACAAGGCGATCTCGGACCCGTCGTCCACGTCACGGCGAAGGGCCGGCCTTTCGTGCGGGCCGCTTGCGCCGTCTTCGACCGCTATCTCAATCCCGGCGAAACCCGGCACGCCCGCGCGGTCTAGGATCTGGGGATATTCGCAGCCCTAATATCAACGACCCTTGGTATTAGTCGTCATCCTGGAACCCGGTTCGCAACAGGGACGTACTCCAGGCCGCCACAGCCATATCGTCATCCCGGCCGAGCGCATGCGAGAGCCGGGATCTTCGGTTCCCCCACGCACCTAAGATCCCGGATAAGCGCCTGGCGGCACTTTCCGGGATGACGGCCGAATGTCCGCACGCCGCGAGCCGTCGACCCAAAATTCGGCGATCGCCGGGCCGAATTTCGCGTTTTCGCGCGAAGCGGTCATCCAAAGCGCGTATAGTCACGGCAAAGCGCATATATAGGCGCATATAGTCGTGGGCGGTAAAGGAAGGGGCAGGGACGGTGCGCGCCGGTTTTCTTTGGGTCATCTTGATTGCGTTCGTTGTCTCGGCGCCCGCCTTCGCCGGGACCGTAACCGAGGAATTGGCGGAACGGCTCGGCCGGGGTGTGGAATCTCCGGCGACCGAAGAGGAAGCGCAATCGCTTGCCGTGCTCGCGCCGTTTTACGGCGCGCGCGCCATGGTGCCGCTTTGGGTCTCCGAGCAGGGGGCGAGTGCGCGGGCGCGAACCTTGGCGCGGATCTTGGACTCGGCCGACCGGGACGGGCTCGATCCGCAAGATTACGGGGCCCAGGCCATCGGCGCCTTGCTGAATGCCGAGCGTCCGGAGCTCCTCGCACAGCTCGAGTTGCGTTTGAGTCTCGGCCTCATGCAGTTGGCGTCCGATCTGGGCCGGGGCCGCACGTCGCCACACATAGCCGACCCGAAGCTCTATCCCTATCGCGAGGCGGTCGATCGGGGGCGGGTCATACGCGGCGCTGCCGAGGCGGACGATCTTGTCGCCTACCTGCGCAGTTATCAGCCACAGACACCGCGTTACGATAGATTGAAAGCGGCTTTGGCCGACTACCGGGTCTTGGCGGCGCGGGGCGGTTGGGCGCCCATCGCCGGCGGCCCCACTCTCAAGCCGGGCATGACCGATTCGCGGGTTGCGCCGCTGCGCGCCCGGCTCAGGCTCTGGGGCGATTTGAAGGAAGCAGACGACCGGGCGCTCAGCGGCGGCGAAGCCAACCTCTATGACGAGGCCCTGGTCGAGGCGGTCGAGCGGATGCAAGTCCGCCACGGGCTCGACCGGGACGGCGTTGTGGGACCGGCAAGCCTGGCGGCCCTCAACGTGCCGGTCGAGGCGCGGATCGAGCAGCTCATCCTGAACCTGGAGCGCCGCCGCTGGATGCGGGACGATCTGGGCCAGCGGTACATCTTCGTGAACCTGGCCGATTTCGTCCTGAAACTGGTGGACGAGCCCAAGACCCTCTTGGACATGCGTGTCGTGGTCGGCAAGACCTACCACATGACGCCGGTGTTCAGCGCGGAGATGACCTACCTCGAGATCAACCCTTTTTGGAATGTGCCGCTCAGCATCGCGCGCAAGGAGATCCTGCCGAAAATTCGGCAAGACGTCAGCTATCTGGCGAAGAACAACTTCACGCTATTCAGCGACTGGAGCGGCGGCGCCAAAGTTGTCGATCCCGCGACCATCGACTGGACCCTCGCGAAGGAAAAGAGCTTCGCTTTCAAGCTGCGTCAAGGCTCCGGCGACGGCAATGCGCTGGGCCGACTCAAGTTCATGTTTCCGAATCGCTTTAGTGTGTATCTGCACGACACACCGGCGAAATCGCTGTTCAAGAAGGCGTCCCGCGACTTCAGCCACGGTTGTATCCGGGTCGAGAACCCGGTCGCGCTTGCGGCCGCGGTGCTGGCCGACACGCCGGGCTGGCCGCGGGAGAGCATCGAGCAAGTAATTGACTTGGGCAAGCGGCAGGTGGTCACCTTGTCGAAGCCGCTGCCCGTCCACATCAGCTATCTCACCGCCTTCGTGAACAAGGACGGCTCGGTTCATTTCCGGGGCGACATCTACAAGCGCGACGAGCGCCTATCGGAAGCCCTGCTCGGCGCGCGGGCCCGCCGGATTGCCAATTAGGGTCTGTGGACATTCGGCCGTCATCCCGGAAAGCGCCGCAAGGCGCTTATCCGGGATCTTCGGTGCGCGGGGGAACCTAGGATCCCGGCTCTCGCATTCGCTCGGCCGGGATGACGATGCGGGTATGCTTGCCCGGATAACTGCCTCTGTCACGGACCGGGTTCCGGCATGACGACCGAGGGGACAGCAGGTGGGTGCCCGGCCGCCCGGCCCCAAAGTTGCCCCTTTACTCTGCTTCCACGGCGCGCTAATTCGGCCGGGGTCCGATTCATCTGATCGTAACGGAAGGCGGGGCAAGCTGCGTCGCGGTGGGGGAGACAAGCATGACCGAGACTAATCGGGACGTCCTAGCGCGCCCCCGGACCCGCCGGGGCTTCCTCAGGAATCTCACGGCCGGCGCGGCCACGCTGACTCTCGCCTCAGGGGCGGCGGCCTGGGCCCGGCCTCTGCTGCCGCCGAAACGCGCCCTGGCCTTCCGCTCGCCCCACACCGGAGAAGAGCTGCGGACGGCCTACGTCAGAGAGGGCGAGACCGTCCCGGTGGCGCTCCGCCAGATCAACTATATTCTGCGCGACTGGCGCACGGGCGAGGCCCATCGGATCGATCTTCGCCTGCTCGACGTGCTGTATGCCCTGGGACGCGAACTGGACAGCACCGCGCCCTTCGAGGTGATCTCCGCCTACCGCTCGCCGAAGACCAACGCGCAGCTTGCCGCCAAGAGCAACGGCGTCGCCAAACGCAGCATGCACATGCGCGGCATGGCCATCGACATTCACCTGCCCGGCCGGCGGCTGGAAGACCTGCACCGCGCGGCGCTCGGGCTCAAGGCCGGCGGCGTCGGGCTCTATTCCCGCTCCGGGTTCCTTCACATAGATACCGGCCGGGTCCGGCGCTGGGGAAGCTAGCGCCGGATCTTATGCCGTCATTCGCCGGCCAAGCTCGATCAGGTCTGACGCGATGACGTCCCAGTCGGCACCGGGTTCCAGGTCGGTGGTCTGGCCGGGGCCGTGTTCTTGCGGCCGGGGCAGGAAGGCGGTCTTCAGTCCGGTCGCGCGGGCGGCCGCCAGATCGCCGTTGTGCGCGGCGACCATCATCACCTCCTCCGGCGCGAGGCCCAGGGCCGCGGCCGAGGCCAGGTAAACCGCCGGCTGCGGCTTGTAGGCGCGGGCGACTTCGGCCCCCAGGATCGCGTCCCAGGGCAGCCCGCCGTACTTGGCGAGCCAAGTCATCAAGGCGATGGAGCCGTTGGAGCAGGGCGCGATCGCGTAAGCCGACTTGAGCGCGGTCAGGCCCGCGACGCTGTCGGGCCAGGGCGGCAGCTTCTCCCACGCCCGGTTCAGATCGTCGCGCGCCGCCGCATCGATCGACTCGGCCAAGCCAAACTCGGAAACCGTGGCGTCCAGGTTTTCCCGGTGCAGCACGTCCAGCGCGATGTAACCGCGGCCGCCGTTGCGTATCGCCTCCATGGCCGGTTGGTACTTCGCCCGCCAGGCGTCGGCGAAGGCGTTGCCATCGACGGCAAGGCCCCGCGCGCCGCAAAAGGACTCAACCTCCCGCGCGACACCGGAGCGCCAGTCGACAACCGTGCCGAACACGTCGAATATCAGCGCCCTGACCAAGAGAACCATCCATGGGACATTTTGAAACGGGCGGTCATTATCCCTATCGGTGAACGGCCAAGCAAATGCCGGCTGTGCTGCAATACGCGCAAGACATCGCGGCCGTGTGACGCGACTGTGGGATCAGGTCACGCCGCTCGCGGCAACGCACTTGTGTTCCTCGGACCAATAGGGTCCGGCCACAAACTCGCATTCGACGATCACCGAGGTCGTGGTCCCGACGACGGACTCGCCGGCGTGGTGTAGCGATCCCGCCTCAGGGCAATCGAGTGTCCAGCAGGTGCGGCTTACGATGACTTCAGTGTTTCCCGACTGGCCGGGCCGCGAGATCATCACGCAATCGCCGGTCTGCGGCACGCCCGGCATCTCGAATACCAGGTTGTGATGGGGCTCTTCGTCTTCGATCGGGACAAGCACGAATTCGACTCTCATGGCTTCGCACTCCTCGTCAGCGGTAGTAACCAACAACGCCCCGGCGGTCTTGCGCGTCGCGAATTCAAATATTTTCCGGGACCATTTCGATGGCGCCGCAGGGGCACTCGGCGGCGCAGATGCCGCAGCCCTTGCAGTAGTCGTAGTTGAACTCGAAGCGCTTGCCGGGCCCGAGCTTGATCACCGCGTTGTCCGGGCAGACGCCGTAGCAGTTGTCGCACTCGAAGCAGTTGCCGCACGACAGACAGCGGCGGGCCTCGTAGAGCGCGTTGGTCTCGTCGAGCCCGCGGTGGACCTCGTCGAAGCTGGTCTGCCGGCGGACGACGTCGAGCTCCGGCTGCACGGTCTTGGGCGCGTCGGCGTAGTACCAGGTATTGAGCTTGTCGACGCCGGCCAGTTCATGGCGCGGCGGATGCTCGTAGCGCTCGCCGCGCAACCAGTCGTCGATGTGCCGCGCCGCCTTCTTGCCGTGGCCGACCGCCACGGTGACGGTGCGCTCGCTCGGCACCATGTCGCCGCCGGCGAACAGGCCCTCGAAGCCGGTCATCATGTCCGGCCCGACCTGGATCACGCCGTCCTTGGCGATCTCGACCCCCGGCACCTTGGCGATGAAGCCGGTATCGACATTCTGGCCGAGGGCCAGGACGAGGGAGTCGGCCTCGATGGTGTCGAACTCGCCGGTCGGCTCCGGCCAGCCCTCGTCGTTGAGCGCCATCTTCTCGACCACGAAGGAGCCGCTGTCGTCGATCTCCTTGATCGTGGTCAGCCAGTTGAGGATCACGCCCTCCGCCAGCGCCTCCTCGACCTCGAAGTCGTGGGCCGGCATCATCTCGCGGGTCCGGCGATAGACGATGATCGCCTCCTCGGCGCCCAGGCGCTTGGCGGTGCGGGCCACGTCGATCGCGGTGTTACCGCCGCCATAGACCACGACCCGGCGGCCGAGCAGCGGCGGATTTTCGCTGGTCTCCATCTCGTGCAGCACGCCGATGGCGTCGAGGATCTTGCCGGCGTCCGGGGTCGGGATGTTGACCCGTTTGGCGAGATGCGCGCCGATGGCGAGGAAGCAGGCGCCGAAGCCGCCGTCCTTCATCTCGGCCTGGATGTCCTCGACCTTGTGGTTCAGCTCAAGCGCGACGCCCATGGCAAGGATCCGGTCGATCTCGGCCTGCACGATCTCGCGCGGCAGGCGGTAGGCCGGGATGCCGAAACGCATCATGCCGCCGGGCACCGGCCCGGCCTCGCGGATCGTCACGGCGTGTCCCAGGCGGCGCAGGTGGTAGGCCGCCGAGAGTCCGCTCGGGCCGGCGCCGATCACCAGCACTTTCTTGCCCGAGGGCGCGGCCTCGACCGCCGGCACCCAGCCCTTCTCGATCGCTTGGTCGCCGAGGAAGCGCTCGACCGCGTGGATGTTGATCGCGTCGTCGAGCGCCGAGCGGTTGCAAGCGCCTTCGCAGGGGTGATAGCAGGCCCGGCCCATGATCGCCGGCAGCGGGTTGTTGCGCATCACCTCGTGCCAAGCAGCCTCGTAGTCGCCGTCCTCGGCGTGAGCGAGCCAGGCCTGGATGTTCTCGCCCGCCGGACAGGCGCTGTTGCAGGGCGGCAGGCGGTCCAGGTAGACCGGCCGCTCGGTGCGCCAGCTCCCGGTGAGGTTGGCCAGGCTCGAGCCGACGTCGAGCGTGATCGCGAAGGGCACATCGGGGTGTTGCTGGCTCATAGCGGCGTCTCCTCCGCTTCACGCTGCAGGCCGAAGCGCGCGATGTTGGCGTCGGCCATGCGCTGCAGGCGGGCGATCCGCGCGACCCCGTCACCGCCGTCCTTGAACAGGTGGGCGAAGCGCTTCTGCGGCCTGAGGTACTCCTCGACCGGGACCTTACGGCGGATCGGAAGGCTGCCGGTGATCTCGCCGTGCTCCGCCTCGAACAGCGGGAACAGCCCGCACTCCGAGGCCAGGCGCGCGATGCGGATGGTGTCGTGACTGGCCGAGCCCCAGCCCAGGGGACAGGGCACGAAGATGTGGATGTAGCGCGCGCCGCGGATCGCCATGGCCTTCTCGACCTTGCGCTCCAGATCGTGAAGGTCGGAGACCGAGGCGGTGGCGACGTAGGGGATGTTGTGGGCCATGGCGATCAACGGCAGGTTCTTGCCGGTGCCGAAGACGTTGCCCGGCTCGGGCCCGACCGCCGGCGTGGTCGCGGTGCGCGCGGTCGGCGGCGTCGCCGAGGAACGCTGGACGCCGGTGTTCATGTAGGCCTCGTTGTCGTAGCAGATATAGAGCACGTCATCGTTGCGCTCGAACATGCCGGACAGACAGCCGAAGCCGATGTCGGTGGTGCCGCCGTCGCCGCCCTGGGCGACCACCCGGACCTGCTCGCGGCCCTTGACGCGCATCGCCGCGGCGACCCCGGAGGCCACGGCCGCGGCGTTGCCGAACAGCGAGTGGATCCAGGGCACCTGCCAGGAGGTTTCGGGATAGGGCGTGGTGAAGACTTCCAGGCAGCCGGTGGCGTTGACCGCGATTAGCTGGCCCTCGGTCGCGCGCATGGCGGCGTCCAGGGCGTAGCGCGCGCCCAGCGCCTCGCCGCAGCCCTGGCAGGCGCGGTGGCCCGAGGTGATGGCGTTGCTGCGCTCCATGCTGCCCTGCACCGAGCGCCGTGCCTGGTCGACCAGGCGATTGCCGACCGTGAAGGTACCCTTCTGATAGAACTTGACCTTTTGCTCGGCGGTCATGTCGGACATGGCTGCGGCCTCCTCAAACCACTTTCGCGGCGCGCGGGCCGATCTCGCGCAGGATGTTCTCGGCGATCGGCCCGGCGGTGATCTGGCCGCGTTGGTTGTCGATCTCGCGGCGTACGATGTCGAGGTCCAGATCGAGGAAGTGCGGATCCTTGATCTCGCCGCGCTCGACCCGCCCGAACAGTCGGAGCAGCGACTTGCGGGTGATCGGCCGGCCGCCCAGCCCGGCGATCACGGTATGGACGTGGGTCCCGGTGTCCTGCAGCGCCATGCGCACGTCGGAGGCCAGCACGCCGCCGAAGCCGAGCGCCAGGCTCTTTTCCAGCACGATCACCTTGGCGGCGCCCTGCAGCGCGTAGCGCAGCCCGTCGAGCGGGAACGGCCGGTAGCTGCACAGCGTGATCACGCCGACCCTGGCGCCGTCCTCGCGCAGCTCGTCGACCGTATCCTTCACCGTGCCGGCGACCGAGCCCAGGGTCACCACGACAGTCTCGGCGTCCTCCACGCGGTAGCTGTGGAACAGCCCGCCGGACTCGCGGCCGAAGATCTCCTTGAACTCCTGCTGGATCTCCGGGATCACGCCCAGCGCCTGCAGCAGCTTGTCGTGCGCCAGGTAGCGCACCTCCATGAAGGCCTCGGGGCCGACCATGGCCCCGATCGAGTAGGGGTCCGAAGGATCGAGGACCTGGCGCGGCTGGTAGGGCGGCAGGAAGGCGTCGACCTGGGCCTGGTCGGGGATCTCGACGCGCTCGTAGGCATGGGTCAGGACGAAGCCGTCCATGCAAACCATCACCGGCGCGCTCAGCCGCTCGGCCAGCTTAAAGGCCTGGATGTGCAAATCGGCGGCTGCCTGGTTGGTCTCGGCGTGGAGCTGGATCCAGCCGGCGTCGCGCAGCGCCATGCTGTCGCGGTGGTCGTTCCAGATGTTGATCGGCGCGCCGATCGCCCGGTTCCCGATGGTCATGACGATGGGCAGGCCGAGCCCGGCGGCGTTGTAGACCGCTTCGGCCATGAACAGCAGGCCTTGGCTGGCGGTCGCGGTGTAGGTTCGCGCGCCCGCGGCCGAGGAGCCGATCGCGACCGAGAGCGCGGCGAACTCGCTCTCGACGTTGATGAACTCGCAGTTCTGAATCGCGCCCTCGCGGATCAGCTTGGCGCAGCCCTCGACGATGTGGGTCTGCGGGGTAATGGGATAGGCGCAGATGACCTCCGGACGGCAGAAGGCGATCGCTTTGGCAACGGCCTGTGAACCTTCGATCTGCTCAAGCATCTTCAGCCTCTCGGATTCTATCCGCTAGTTAGTTCTGATCGAATCGTACGCCTTGGCGGCGGCTGCGGCATTGTCGTCGCCGAGCTTCCCGGGGAACTTCTGCCGGATCGCGGCCACGACAGACTCAAGCGTCACGCGTCGCGTCACCGCCGCGAACGCGCCGAGCAGCGCGGCGTTGGGGAGCGCCCGGCCGACATACTGGAGCGCCCATTCGGTCGCCGCGACGGTGCTGATGTGATGCGGCGGAAACTTTTTCACATAATCCCCGAGCCCCAGATCCCGGTAACTGCGGCGGGTGTTGACGAGCAGGTAACCTCGCGTGTCCAGACCCTCGAAAAGGTCCACCTGGTGAAGTAGCGTGGGGTCTTGAACGATCAGGGCGTCGGGCGTCATGACGGGTTCGCGCAGACGGATTTCCTTGTTGTCGAGGCGACAGAACGCAACGACCGGCGCCCCCATCCGCTCCGAGCCGAAGCTGGGGAAAGCCTGGGCGTGATAGCCCTCGAGGAAAGCGGCGACGGACAACATCTCGGCGGCCGAGACCACGCCCTGACCGCCTCTGCCGTGTACGCGAACCTGAAAAATGTTGCCTCCGAACTCCTGCGTCTCTCGGGAACGGTTCGATTTACAAGCCGCCCGGTCTCGACCGGATACCCACGCCGCAAGCGAATTAATACCGCACCCACAGGTGCCCATCCTCCCGGGCCGAGCGAGCGGACCCGATACCAGGAGCAAACCTACCCCTGGGGCCCGACGCGCATCTTGATCTGTGTCAACACGGGCGGGCTCGAAATTCGCAAGACGCCGCCGGTCCGCAGCCGCACCCAAATTCCTTGCGGTTCGCTCTTGGCGCGGTGCGGCTCATCACGCTTGCCGCTATCGCAACAGGGTGTCGATCCCTCCGCCGACCAGGGCGTCGAGGAGGCGCAATGAGTCCAGGGCGCCGTGCGCGGCGCCTTTTTCGAAATCCACTTCCGTGACCGCCATGGTGTTGGTCACGTGCGCGAAGCAGAGAACCGGGGCCGCTTTGGCCGCTGCGAAGGCGTAAAGGGCGGCGGACTCCATTTCGATCGCGGCCAGCCCCAAGGCGCGGCCTTCCTCGATCACGGCCTGCGTCTCGCGAAACGGCGCGTCGGTGGTCCAAGTGCTGCCCTTGTGGACGGTCAGATCGCTTTCCGCCAGGGTGTCCCAGGCCGCGTCGATCAGCTTGGGGTCGGCGGCCGCGAAATCCGCCGGCGGCTGGTAGTGATAGCTGGTGCCCTCGTCTCGTAAGGCGCGTTCGACGAGCACGTAGTAAGGCGGCTCGCCCAGGGGCTTAAGCTGTCCCGAGGAGGTGATGCTGATAAGCAGACGGCATCCGCTGGCGAACATTTGTTCGGCCAAAAGCACGGCGTAGGGCGCGCCGACCGCGTTTCCGACGATACCGATTCGCTGGCCCGATCCCTGGAATTCGAACATCTCGGAGTGGTAACACGGCCATGTCGCCAGGGGTTTCGCCCGGCCGGAGGCGTGCAGGTACCGAAGGATATCGCCGTCGGGATCGAGCAGGACGATCTCCGGCACCTCGGCCGTGGCGAGGCCCTTCTGCCGCCGCGCCTCGCGCAGAAGATTCTCGGCCCGAAACACCGAGGGCGCGTCGGGATGCTTGGTACGAAGGATAGGTGGGGGCATGAATGGCTCTCGCGATGATGGCGGCATCTTAACCCAAGGGTCTCTGATATTGGGTCCCTTCGATTGGGGGCCCCTACGATTGGCTGCGCGACGGTGCGGGATGGTTTTGTGATAATCTAGGCTTATATCGTGTGCGGGACAGGGAACGAAGTCGTGAAGGGTATGGAACACAAAATTCTGGTGATCGAGGATAGCGCGGACATCGCCGACCTGGTGGCCATGCACCTGGGCGATATGGGCTGCGCGGTCAAGGTCGCCGGGGACGGTTTGAGCGGTCTGCAATTGGCGCGCGGCGGTGGCTACGATCTCATCATCCTCGACCTCATGCTGCCCGGTCTCGAGGGGCTGGAGGTTTGCCGGCGCCTGCGCGCGGGGGTCGATTACACCCCGATCCTGATGCTGACCGCCAAGTCCTCCGAGATCGACCGTGTCCTGGGCCTGGAGATCGGCGCGGACGACTATCTCACCAAGCCGTTCAGCATCCGCGAGCTGGTCGCGCGGGTGAAGGCCATCCTGCGGCGCACCGAAATGCTGGCCAAGGACCCGCCCAAGGAAGACCCCCAAGTCAGCGTCGGCGACATGGCGATCGACATCGCGCGGCGTAGCGTCAGCGTGGCCGGGAGCCCGGTCGATCTGACGGCCAAGGAGTTCGATCTTCTGGTGCAGTTCGCGCGCAACCCCGGCCGGGTTTATACCCGCCAGCACTTGCTCGATTTGGTTTGGGGACGCGGGCATCTCGGCTACGAGCACACCGTCAATTCTCACATCAACCGGCTGCGCAGCAAGATCGAGGCCGATCCCGCCAATCCGCGCTTCGTTCTGACCGTGTGGGGCGTGGGCTATAAATTCAACGACAAGCTGGCGGCATGACGCTGGTCCCGCGCAGCCTCTACGGCAAGCTGGTCGGCGCCATGGTCGTGCTGATCGGCGCGATCGGCTTGTCTTATGTGATCTTGGCCCTGGGCACGACCCGGCTTTACCTGGAAGAGGTGAACCAGAAACTCCATCGCTCCCTGGCCGCGAGCCTGGTGGCGGAAAACGAACTGGTGCGCGGCCAAACGATAAACCACGAGGCCCTGGAGCAGGCGTTCCACAACCTGATGATCGTCAATCCGGCGATCGAGGTCTATCTGCTGGACCCGGACGGCCGGATTCTGGCTTTCTCCGCGCCGCCGGGAAAGGTGCGGCGGGAGCGGATCGATCTAGCGCCCGTTGCCGCCTTCCTGGCCGGCGGCGAGGCCTTTCCGATCCGCGGCCAGGACCCACGCGACCCCGAGGGATACAAGGTGTTTTCCGCCGCGCCGATCATGGATGGCGACGTGCTGGGCGGTTACCTCTATGTGGTTCTGGGCGGCGAGGCCTACGATTCGGTCGCCCGGGTGTTTCAGGGCAGCTACATCCTGCGCCTGGCCGCCAGCGTGGCGGCGGCGGGCCTGGTCCTGGCCTTGGCCGCCGGGGCCTTGTCCTTCGTCTGGTTGACGCGGCGGCCAAGGCGCCTGTCGGCCGCCGTCGAAGCCTTCAAGCAGAGCGATTTCCAGGAACCGCTCAGGCTGTCGGGCTGGCGCCCAAACCCCCGGGGCGACGAGATCGACCATCTGGGTTTGACCGTGGAGAGCATGTCGCAGCGCATGGTCCAGCAGATCGCGCAGTTGCGCCAAGCGGATTCCACGCGGCGCGACATGGTCGCCAATATCTCGCACGACCTGCGCACACCCCTGACCTCGCTCCAAGGTTACCTGGAAACCGTCTTGATGAAGGGCGACAGTCTCTCGCAAGAGGACCGGAGGCGTTATGTCGAGCTGGCCTTGAAGCACAGCCAGCGCCTCGGCCAACTGACCGAGGAACTGTTCGAGTTGGCCACACTTGAGAGCGACGAGCCGCCGATTCAGATCGAATCTTTCTCCTTGGCGGAGTTGGTGCAGGATGTGGTGCAGAAGTTCCGGCTTGAAGCCGAAAAGCGCCAGATATCTCTGGATACCGAGATTCCACAGGATGCTTCGGCCGTGACCGGCGATATCGCGCTCATCGAACGCGTGCTGGAAAACCTGATCGAGAATGCCCTGCGCTATACCCCGGCCGGGGGCCGCGTGTGCTTATCGCTGATCCTCGATGCCGGGCGTGTCGCGGCGCAAATCAGCGACACCGGACGCGGTATTTCGCGTGAGGAGCTGCCGCATATTTTCGAGCGTTTCTATAGGGTTGAAAAGGCGCGCGGCGACGCCGCCGAAGGAACCGGGCTGGGCCTGGCCATCGTAAAACGGATTCTCCAGCTTCACGACAGCGCCATCGAAGTCGAGAGCGAACCGGGCGTCGGGACGAGCTTTCGCTTCGCCCTGCCGGTCACGGGCTGAACCAAACCTCACGGTAACGTGTTGCCCGGAAAGTCCGGCGCGATTCTTTCGTGATAGTCGCGGGACCACCGCGTGAAACGGACCGGCGAAGCTCCTGTCTTCGGCACCTTGTCGAGGAACCAGCCCTCCATCCTGCATCTCTTTTCCTAGGAGCGACCCACAATGAATGTTTTGACACGAACCTTCAGTCTTGGCCTCGCGTTGGCCGGCATCCTTGCCGGCGCCGCTTACCCGGCCGCCGCGAGCGAGGATGGCCGGACTTACTCTGTTCGTATCACCAACCTGACCCGGGCCCAGGTCATCACGCCCCCGGCCGTCGTCGCGCATCGTCGCGGCTATTCTTCGTTCGAGATCGGGGGGGCCGCCAGCGATGCCCTCGCGACTCTCGCCGAGACCGGAAACCCGGGTCCTTTCGCCGATGAGGCGACACTCGACCCGAACGTAGCGGCAGTCGCAATCGGCGATGGTATTCCGCCCGGTCAGTCGACGGTGGTCGAGATCACAACCTCCAAGCGGGCCAAGTTGATCAGCGTCACGGCCATGCTGGCGACCACCAACGATGCCTTCGCGGCGGTGCGGGGTCTGCGCTTGCCGCGCGGGTCGCACACCGCGCATGCGCGCGCGGTTGCCTACGATGCCGGCAGCGAAGCCAATAACGAGGATTGCGATTTCATTCCCGGTCCGCCCTGCGGCGGGCCCAACAACCGGGACACGGATGGCGCCGAGGGCTTCATTCACGTCCATAACGGCGTGCACGGCGGCGCGGATTTGGTGCCGGCGGACCAGGATTGGCATAATCCGGTCATGCAAGTCGAGGTTACGCGCGTACACGGCGGCGACGAAGACTAAGGTCCTCGCGCCGCCTACCGCACCGGCCGCTGGGAGGGCGGCGGCCGGTGTTTCGCCTTCCGATCCGGCCGCGGTAAGCCGGCGATCCGGGGCTGGTCCCGCTCAGCCCGTCATCTTCATGTTTTCAAGCACCTGATCCCGGTATTCCGGGTCCCAGACGACCCGGTCCAGGTCGATCTGCTCGTCCGCGTTGGACGAATCCGGCGTGTCTTGCCGCCAGGCATTCAGGCTCACGCCGGCCGTATCGAAGTCGCACTGCTGTCTCATGTCTTTCCTCGGTTCGCGCATTTTGCTCAACCCAGGTCCCCCGTAGGACCATTCGCTTTTGCGATGCCTGACAGATTGGGTGCCAATCCTGGCGGGAAAAGGGCGAACGCGGATGATACTTTGGGCAATTCTGAGGCAGATTTGAGGCAAAGCGGTCCTGACGGAGACGGGCTTCTGTCGTCGCGGGGCAGGTATGCGCGGGCCCGTCTTGCTGGGTTTCGGCTCCCGGTGTACACCGAAAGCCACGGGAGAGCTTGATATGCAGCAAAATTCGGCGCGTCTGCCGCTCGCGTTTTCGTGCCTTGGGCACGCCTATATGCATATGTTCACAGCTTTCTATTTCGTTATCGTCCTGTCGCTCGAAGACGTTTGGCAACGGCCTTATCACGAGCTGATCGAACTCTGGACGCTGGGATCGCTCCTGGTCGGCCTCGCCGCCTTGCCCGCCGGCTGGTTGGGCGATCGCCTCGGCGCCGCCAACATGATGATTGTGTTCTACGTCGGTCTCGGTCTCGCTGGGATCGCCTGCGGCTTTGTCGAGGGGCCGAGCGCGCTCTTCATAGGTCTGACCGCGATCGGCCTGTTCAGCGCGATCTATCATCCGGTTGGCATCGCCTGGGTCGTGCGCAGCGCCAAGGCCCGCGGCAAGGCGCTGGGCATCAATGGTGTGTTCGGGAGTATCGGCATCGCCGGCGCGGGCCTGGTCGCGGGCGGCCTGATCGACGCCTTCGGCTGGCGCGCGGCGTTTATCGTGCCGGGCGTGGTTTGCGTGCTCACCGGTCTGGCGCTGTGGATTTGCGTGCATCTGGGGCTAGTCAGCGACGGCGTGGCGCTCAAGCGCGACGCCAAGCCGGAGAGCCGGGGCGACATGCTGCGCGCGGTCCTGATCCTGCTTCTGACCATGGCGATCATGGGCATCTTGTTCCAGGCGACCCAGGCCGCGATTCCCAAGGTCTTCGATTTGCGCCTGCGCGATATCGCCGGGGAGGGCACCTTCGGCATCGGCCTGATCGTGGCCGGGGTTTACACGGTGGGCGGTATCACCCAGCTCGTCGGCGGCTACCTGGCCGACAAATTTCCGCTCAAGCCGGTCTATCTGCTGTCGTTCCTTTTGCAGGCCCTCGCCCTTGCCGCCGTGGCCTCGCTCGGCAACCTGCCCTTGATCGCCTTAAGCGCGGTCATCGTGCTGCTCAGCGTCGTGGCCTTGCCGGCGGAGAACATGATGCTGGCCCGCTATACGCCGGAGCGTCACCACAGCTTCGTGTACGGGGTGAAGTTCGTGCTCGCCTTCGGGACCGCGCCGATCTCGATCATGCTGGTTTCGCGAATTCAAGAACAAACCGGGGAGTTCGAGTTGCTGTTCTTGGCCCTCGCCGCCCTGGCGCTAATCGCGACCCTGGCCGCCCTGTTACTGCCCGGCGAATGGCGCCGCCCCCGGGCGATGCCCGTGGCGGCGGAGTAGGGGGCATGGCGTAAGTCGCGGGCGGCGCCGAACATGGCATGCAGCCCCCCCACCCTAACCCTCCCCCTCGAGGGGGGAGGGAATAGAGGGCAGGCGCAACCTTCTTCCCCCTCCCCCTCGACGGGGGAGGGCCGGGGTGGGGGTGACAGTGGCGCTAAGTAAGGCGGTGAGCCGGATGACAGAACACGCTATAAAAATTGACCGCCTGGACCATCTGGTCCTGACCGTGCGCGATGTCGAGGCGGCCCTGCGCTTCTACGAGAGCGTGCTGGGCATGCGCCGCGAGAGCTTTGGCGAGGGCCGGGTCGCGCTTCATTTCGGGCGCCAGAAGATCAACGTCCACCCCCATCCAACCCCGGTCGATATCGTCGCCAAGGACCCGCGCCCCGGCACCGCCGACCTCTGCTTCATCGCCCAGACACCGCTCGAGACCGTGATCGCCCATCTTGAAGCCAGCGGCGTTGAGATCGAGTTAGGGCCGATAGAACGCACCGGCGCCCAAGGCCCGATCGCCTCGGTCTACTTTCGCGATCCCGACGGCAACCTGATCGAGGTTTCCAATTACCGGGGCGTGACGATCTCTTGACGCGGCGACCCGCCGGGGTAATTTGCTGTCACGGTCCGGCGTCCATGCTGGCCCGTGACCTTTGCGTAGGGGGCAATCATGTTGAAATCTTTGCGGCGCAGCGCGGTCCTCTTGGTGGCGTTGACTCTTGCTGCCTGCGGCGAGGAACCGGTTTCGGAGGTTTCCATCGCTAACCTGCACCGGAAGGCCGCGGCGGGAGACGCCTCCGCCTTCAAGGCCGCCTTCGACGAGGTCAAGGGCAAGAAAATCGCCTGGCGCGGCGTCGTCGTCGAATCGCAGCGCCAGTTCGGCGATGACTACGTGGAAGAGGGCCTCTTGATTGTCGATGTGGATCCCGCGGGCACGCCGCCCGTGGCGGAGGCGCGCTTCAATATCCCGCCCTCGCGCATCGACGACTTCAAGCCCGGACAGGCGGTCTCGTTCACCGCCATCATC
The DNA here is from genome assembly GCA_021776115.1 of Kiloniellaceae bacterium. Classification (GTDB taxonomy): domain Bacteria; phylum Pseudomonadota; class Alphaproteobacteria; order Kiloniellales; family J153; genus JAJFGN01. Next base: position 55,470 of record JAJFGN010000024.1, read on the forward strand.
CGCGAATTCGAGCTGAGAAAGGGGCCGCTCATGCTCATGCTCGAGATGAAAGAAGTGAACTAGAAACCCTCGCGCCGATCTGGACCCCAGCTCGCCTAGGGTTCAATAGCGTTAGCGTATTGCGCCGAAGGGGTTTTTTACGCAGGAGATCCGCTGCATCCGGCAGGTTACGCTTCGCTAAGCTGCCCCACTGTTTGTGGCGTTAGAGGCCGGGAATACGCGGACGAGAGGGGGATGTAATGAACGATAAAAATAACAACGCTGGTGGTGTCCACTGGAGTTTCTGGGCAATCGGCGCCGTCACGCTGATCTATAATGTTGCGGGCATCGTAAATTTTTTCACTCAGATGAATGCAGACACCGTCGCTGCCATGCCCGAGTCGTATCGCGCGATAATCGAAGGCCGGCCCGCATGGGCCACCGGCGCTTTCGCGATTGCCGTTTTCGGCGGTGCGCTTGGTTGCCTTCTGCTTCTGCTCAGGAAGTCTGCTGCGTATTATGTGTTTATCGCGTCGCTGCTTGGCGCGATTGTGACAATGATCCACACCCTTATGGCCGGTTCGGATTTCGGTCCCGTCGAATTTTTGATCGGTAATCTGGCACAGCTGGCGGTGACGGCGTTTTTGATCTGGTATTCGAACTGGGCCGGGCGCAAGGGGTGGATCGGCTAGGAACAAACGGTAGGTAATTAATGAGGGCGCTCATTCGTCCATTTTTCGGGGTGAAGAAAGGGAAAAAAAGGTAGCGTCCCTTTTTCCGCTTCAGGGAAAAAAAGGTAGCGTTCCTTTTTCCGCTTCCCCTTTCCCACTTTGACACCATCAAGCGACCTGTGGCCGCCACGCGATGATGCCTTCCGTCCGCGCCCGCACCTCGGGCGAGGCCAAACACGTGGCGACGGCCTCATAGCCAGGGGCGCCCTGATAGGGTTCGACGCGGGTCGGTGGGCTGTGGTTGGCGGGGCAGAGGATGATTGCCTCGTCAACACCCACGGCTTCCAAGTCCAGGATTGCGTTGGAGCGCGTGAGAAAAAAGAGCGGTTGCCCGTCCGGCCCACGGCGGCGCAGGTGGGCAATCAGGGCCTCCTGAGTGGCCTTGTCCAGCCCCTGTTCCAGCATGTCGATGACAAGGATGGCCGGGCTTTCGGATTCCAGTCCCGCGAGCAGCGCGACCAGGGCATCCGATACCGTGGCGCCGTCCTCAACGAGCCAAGCGAGTGCTTGATCGACCCTCGGCTTGACAGCCGGGTCGGTTTCCAATTGCGCCCGCGTCGCTGCACCGCCGTCGGCCAAGCGCTCCAGCCCCAAGAAGGCCGCGCAAGGGAGAGCTTCAGCTATGCGCTTGGCCAGCCGTGTTTTGCCACTACCCAGTGGACCGATGATGTAGTTCAGAGCGCGGATGTCGCACAGTTCGAAGAGTTCACCACCCCAGGGCCAGGGAAGGTCGAAGGCGACGCGGAGTTCACTTGCTGGTTTCAGCAGTTGCGCCAGTTCCCCAGGCCCCGGCGCCTGGCCACAAGCTAAATCGGCACGCAGGCGGCGAACCTTCTCCACGGCGGCCGTGATAGAACGGAGCCGGCCTTCGAGTATTGCTTGGTGCGCGGCCAGAGCCGGCTCAAGGCCCTGGGCGTCACCTCCAAGCACCCGCGCCAACTGGCCAAGACTGAGGCCGAGTTCGCGCAGGGCCGCAATTTCGGCGGCGCGGGCCATCTCGTTGGGGCCGTAGGCGCGCCAACCGGCATCGGTGCGCGGCGGCGCGATTAGGCCGCGCTGCTCGTAGATCCGCAGGGCCTTGGCGGAAACGCCGAGCCGCTTGGCGGCTTCGGAGGGGTTTAAGAATTGGGCGGAAGAGCTCATAAATCACCTCGTTTTTGGCTGACCGCTATCCTTATAGGGGCGGCCTCAAGGGCCGGGTCAAGAGGGAGTTCGCGATTTTCTGCCGTTCTTCCCCCGCCGAAGTAGCCACCGTGTGAAAGGCAGCTAATGGCACTTAGAGACATGCGTGCCTTTTCGGATAATGTCCGGAAAGGCTCTGCAAAAGGGCATCTCGGCGCCTTGGATGGCATCGGCCATTCATAAGTTCCCACCCTAGTGTGGTGGATCTGAAGGTCGCACCCTAATTCATTGCCGTCATCCCGGACGTTAGAGCCTGCCCCCGACCGGATCGGGGGCGAACCCGAAAATTGCTCGATTTTCGGCAGGCGAGCCTTGCGATCCGGGATCCATGTATCCGCCTGTCCGACGCCTGAACGACGGCGCGATGGATCCCGGATCGCTAACTTTCCTTACCAAATCAGACCCGCTTTCGCGGGGCATGGATTTGGAGGAAAGTCGCGTCCGGGATGACGGGGGAACTTAATGCCAGGAATCTAAGTCCTCACCCTAGAAACACCTGCCCCCGATCCGGGACCCAGTCCGTGACACTGGCAACCCCCTTGTCTAAGACAAGAACGGCGGGGCGACGACCGGACGCCCCGGGAACGCGCGCGGGCTATGACGCAGATGACGGGAAATCACCTGGCGGAACCGCCTGGCGGGGCGGCGGAGATGGGCCTGCGGTTGCGGCCCCTGATCGCGTTGATCGCCTGCCTGACGGTCTTCGATGTAACCATGGGCCTGACCTATCCGCTGCTGGCTCTGATTCTCGAATCCCGCGGCCATGACACGGTCACGATCGGCTTGAACGCCGCCATGATTCCGGTCGGTTTGGTTGTAAGCTCGCCCTTTGTCCCCAGGTTCGCGCGGCGGGTCGGCGCCGTGCGCTTCGTGATGGGCTGCGTTGTCACCGTGGCGGTTCTGCTCGCCCTGCTTAAGGTCTTGCCTTGGCTGGGGGTGTGGTTCGGCTTGTGCTTCGTTTTGGGTATCGCCGTGGGCGGGCTCTTCATCGTCACCGAGGCCTGGGTCATGGAATTGGCGACCCGCGCGACCCGAGGCCGGGTCGTTGCGATCTACACCAGTCTCCTGTCCTTGGGCTTCGCGGGCGGGCCTGTTCTGCTAGCCTGGACCGGGATTGAAGGCTGGTTGCCGTTCTTGAGCGGCATTGGCTTTGCCATGATCGGCTTGTTGGCGCTGGTGCTGGCGCGCGATTCCTTCCCGGCGCTCAGGGTGGAGGAAGAGCACGCCTCCCTCCTGACCTTCATGCCGCTGGCGCCGACGCTGCTCTTGGCGGTCATGGCCTTCGCGATCTTCGATACCTCCGCCATGTCGCTCATGCCGCTCTATGGTCTGCGCCACGGACTCGACGAGGCCACGGCCGCTTATGCGCTGAGCGTGCTCATTGTCGGTAATGTCCTGTTGCAGTACCCGATCGGCTGGCTGGCGGACCGGATACCGCGCCGGCAGGTCATGCTCGCCTGTGCCGCTTTCACGGTCTTCGGCGCCTTCCTCCTGCCGCGGGCGATGAACACGCTTCTGCTATGGCCGCTGCTGTTCGTTTGGGGCGCCTCGGCGTTCGGCATCTTCACCTTGGCCCTGGCGGAATTGGGCGACCGTTTCAGCGGCTCGCTGCTCCTGGCCGGCTCGGCCGCCTTCGCGCTTGTCTGGGGCCTGGGCGGGATCGTGGGACCGCCGCTGGCCGGCACGGCCATGGAACACCTGGGGCCGGAGGGACTTCCCCTGGTCCTGGGCACGACCTTCGCGGGCTTTTTTATTCTGGCGGCCTGGCGCACGTGGCGGGCACCGCTTCGCGGATAACATCGCCGCCCGCCGCGGCGAGCCCCGAAATTTCCACAGCTTTGCCGTTGCGCGCGGCCAGGCGGCTGTCAAGGTCGTGGGCGAGCGATGGCAGCGCAGGAAACCAGGTCCATGATCACGCCTTTCGACCGCCAGAACCCGGCTTTGGCCTCGAGCGCTGTGGGCATTTTTTTATTTCCCTGTTCTCAGGGAATAACAGGGAATTTTGGGGCCGGAAAATTCCCTGTTAATTCGGGAACAGGGAATTTAGGGAAATCGGACTCCCGAGCGGCCGTTCTACTTTGTTGCCTGCTTGAGCGCCCGGTCGAGATCGCGCGTGATGTCGTCCAGGGTCTCCAGGCCGATCGACAAGCGGATCACGTCGGGCCCGGCGCCGGCGGCGCTGCGTTGGTCCTCGCTCAACTGCCGGTGAGTCGTGGAGGCCGGGTGCAGGATCAGCGAGCGGGCGTCGCCGATGTTGGCCAGGTGCGAGAACAGCTCGCAGGCCTCGACGACCTTGATGCCCATCTCAAAGCCGCCTTTGACGCCGAAGGTGAAGACCGAGCCGGCCCCCTTGGGCAGATACTTCTTCGCCAAGTCATGATAGGCGCTGGACTCGAGTCCGGCGTAGGAGACCCACTCGACCAGCTCGTGACTTTCCAGAAACCGCGCGACCGCGAGCGCGTTGGCGCAGTGCCGCTCCATGCGCAAGGACAAGGTCTCGATCCCCAGCAAGGTCTGGAAGGCGTTCATCGGCGCCATGGTCGCGCCCAGATCGCGCAAGCCCACGGCGTGCGCGTGCGTCGTATAGGCCATGTCGCCGAAGGATTCGGCGAAGCGCAGGCCGTGATAGGCCGGTTCCGGCGCCGCCAGGCTGGGGAACTTCTCGCTGCCGGCCCAATCGAAGGTGCCGCTATCGACCACGCAGCCGCCGGTCGAGGTGCCGTTGCCCGACAGGAACTTGGTCGTCGAGTGCACGATCAGGTCGGCGCCCCAGAGAAACGCCGGGCACAGGTAGGGCGTGGCCATGGTGTTGTCGACGATCAACGGGATACCGGCCTCGCGGGCGACGGCGGAGAGGGCTTCCAGGTCGCTGATCACGCCGCCGGGATTGGCCAGGCTCTCGACGAAGATGGCCTTGGTCTTGGGCGTGAGCGCCTTGCGCAGGTTCTCCGGCTCGTCGACATCGACGAAGCTGCAGCGCCAATCGAATTTCTTGAAGGTCTTGCCGAACTGGGTAATGGAGCCGCCGTACAGCCGGTTCGAGGCGATGAAATCGTCGCCCGGTTCCATCAAGGGAAACAGGGTCAAGATCTGCGCCGCGTGGCCCGAGGCGCAGGCGGTCGCGCCCCTGCCGCCCTCGAGACTGGCGATGCGCTCTTCCAGCGCCGCCACGGTGGGGTTGGTCAGGCGCGAATAGATGAAGCCGAAGGTCTGCAGGTTGAACAGCGACGCCGCGTGATCGGTGTCGTGGAACACGTAAGACGTGTTCTGGTAAATCGGCGTCTGACGCGCCCCCGTTATCGGCTCCGGCTGGGTGCCGGCGTGGATCATGCGGGTCTCGAACCCGAAGCGTTCCTTACGGTCCTTGGTCATGCGATGCGGGTCCGACGGCGCCTGCTGGTGATGATCCCGGTATTGAAGCCGCCCCAGGACAGCTCATTGTGCAGGCGGCCGTATTCGATCTTCGGGCAGCGGTCCATGATCACTGTCAGGCCGGCGGCCTCCGCCCGCGCGGCGGCGGCATCGTCGCGCACGCCAAGCTGCATCCAAATTACACCAATGCGCTTGCTGTCTTTCAGCGCGATGGCCTCGTCCACGGTTTCGCCGGCCGCGTCGGAGGCGCGGAAGATATCGACCATGTCGATCGGGTCCGGCACCTCCGCCAGGGTGGCGCAACAGGTTTCGCCGAGGATGTCTTGACCGGCCGCGCGCGGATTGACCGGAATCACCCGGTAGCCCTTTTCTTGAAGATACTTCATGGCGAAATAGCTGGGCCGGTTCCATTTGGGGCTGGCGCCGACCATGGCGATGCTGCGCACCCCGGCCAGAATACCGCGCAAAAACTCGTCGTTGTAAAACAGGGGCTCGCTCATTGGCAGGGGATCTCCGGGGTATTTAGCGAAGCATCCCGCAGATTGCGATGCAGGGAAAGCCCCTTGGCGGTTTGGCCTGGGCGCCACGTTGTAGGCGCCGCGCAAAACTCGCGTACGAGGTCGAAGTTAAGGCCTAATACACTGATTTTACGGGTGTATTTCTGCGTCTTTAGGTTAACCCGATGGCAATCACACCAGGTGGATAATGGAAGGGTCGCAGGTAATGCGACAGGCCCCGCGCGAATGGAACCCCCCGTCCATTGGCCATCACTGGCCCTCCTCCCGCGAGCGCGCGGGGCCGCTTTTAGCGGCGACGGGGATTGGGGAACTAGAGGTCAAATATAACGCGTAGAATCAATATACTGCATCTATATAGCAATTACTGTGTCAATAAGATGTTATAATATATTGATTTTACATAATAAAAATAAAAACTCTTATTCGTGACGCCACGTGGGTTTACGCTTGTCGATAAAGGCATCGATGCCTTCCTCGGCGTCGCGGAAGGTCATATTCCGGGCCATTTCCTCACTGGCGAAATCGTAGGCCGTCAGCAGTCCCATCTCGACCTGCTTGTAGAAGGCGCGCGTGCCGGTCGCGATCGCGGCCGCCGATTTGGCCAGGATCGCATCTGCCAGTTCGGCGACGGCGGCGTCCAAGCCCCCGGCCGGGACGACCCGGTTGACCAGGCCGTAGGACAACGCCCGCTCCGCCGGAATAATGTCGCCGGTGAGCAGCATTTCCAGGGCGTGCTTGCGGTGCACGTTTCGGCTCAGCGCCACGCCCGGTGTCGTACAGAACAGGCCGGCTTTGATCCCAGAGGTGCCGAATTTGGCGTCCTCGGCGGCGACCGCCAGGTCGCAGTTGGCGACCAATTGGCAGCCCGCCGCCGTGGCGATGCCGTGGACCCTGGCGATCACCGGCTGGGGCAGGCGGGTCATGGAAACCATCATCCGGCTGCAGGTCTTGAACAGGGCCTCGTAGTACGCCCGGCTGGGGTTGGCTCGCATCTGCTTCAGGTCGTGGCCGGCGCAGAAGGCCTTGCCCGCCCCGGCCAAAACCACGACCCGGACCGAGCGGTCGGCCGCGATCTCATCGAAGGCTTGCTGCAGGGCCGCCAGAAGCTCCTCCGACAGGGCGTTGTATTGCTTCGTGCGGTTCAGGGTCAGGGTCCGAACGCCGCCGGAATCCTGGCTTAGCAAGACGGGCTGCGCGGCGCTGTCGGTTTGGAGCTGCTGGATTTCCGCGCTCATGGGGCTGTTCCTTACTTAGGGCAGGGCAGTAACCTGCCGATTCTGACCCCGGCGGGCGGCAAGTTCAAGGGCCCCAAGTGCATGGGCCGCAAGTTCATGGGGTCTGGGCGGCGCGCCTGCCAGGCGTTATGAAAGAACCCGAAACCAGCCAGGAGAGGACCCGCGCCCTTGCCACGCATATCCAAAGCGGAAATCGACGACTTGTGCGCGGAGGCGCTGCCGTGGGTCGCCATCCTCGGCCTGGAGATCGAGGATATCGGCCAGGGCACCTGCCGGGTGCGCATGCCGGGCAAGGAAGAATTCCTGCGCCCCGGCGGCACGGTCAGCGGCCCGGCGCTCATGAGCCTGGCCGACTACGCCATGTATGTCGCCGTTCTCTCTGCGATCGGGCGGGTTGAGCTGGCGGTGACCATCAACCTGACCGCCAATTTCCTGCGCCGGCCCAAACCCGGCGCCATAATTGGCGATTGCCGCCTGATCAAATTGGGGAAGCGCCTAGCCTATGGCGAGGTCTCGCTCTTTTCGGAAGGGGAGGTGGATGCCGGCCCGGTCGCCCACGTCACCGCGACCTATTCCATTCCGCCTGAGCGGTCCGAGCCCTGATCCTTCCACGGACCCTAAACCGCCGCATTCGCGCCGGGTTTCGGGCTTTGACGAGCAGGTGTCCAGTTCTATTACAGTTCGACCGGAGGCTTAAGGCTTGGGAGGTGGATGAAAACAAGGGATTGCCTACGTTTCGCCGCCACAGGGTTGTCAGCTTTCGTTACATTTGCTCTGGGGGTGGCGGCGGCCAGAATTTCAAGCTGTTGAAATATAATATTACTTATTTCTGGCACCAAGTTTGCTTGCAAAAGTGGTTAATGCAACAAGCGCCATAACCTGCGACAGCGAGCCCTGTCGGGGTCGGGCGCTTACTTTTAGGGGGATCGTAAGTGTCGAAGAAGAGCTTGGGTTTTGCCGCCGTCGTATTGGCAACGCTTGCCGCCGCCTCTCCGGCGAATGCACTACTGTTCGATCAAAACGTGACTAACAATGTGATCTTCGGCTCCGGCAATACGAACGGCGCCTTCACGGTAGATCGCAGTTTCGGGGTCGAGCTCGGTTTGCGCGCCAAGCTGCGCTTCGACGCGGCCGGCCAGCCGCAGAACACTTTCAACAGCAACGGCGACGGGACCTACACTTTTAGCGCTGGCCAAGCCGTGGGCGGTTTTTCCGCGGCAACGCCGGTTTGGAACTTCGAGTGGTCCATCAATTCGAATTATAACGGCACGTCTCCGTGGGCGCTCAACGGTTTGAGCTATGTGATCGCAATCGATTTCGATCCTGGCGCCGGCACGAATTTCCTGACTTTCGATCCGATCAACGTGACTGCAGCCGATCACTCGATCGGCGACAATTCAACGGCCGAGGGCGCGGGTGTCGAGGCGGCGAATGCGGCCGAATATGCCGCCCTTGTCGGTGCCAATAACTTGGCCCAGAACTCCTGGAATATGGATTTCTTCAATGATGGGGCATTCAGCGGTTTCGACCCAAACGATGTCGGTGAGTACCAGTTCATTTTGGCGGCGTTCTTTGGTTCAGATCAGGTCGCAAGCACGGAAATCGATATCATCGTCGAAGAAGCGATCGCGGTGCCGGAGCCGGCCAGCGGGATCCTTCTGCTTGTCGGTCTGGCGGGACTTGGTGCGTTGCGCCGCCGCGCCGCGGCCTAAGGTTTGCCAAGGTTGGTCCGGCCAGGGCTTTCGAACGGGTTGGCGGTAATATAATACCGCCAACCTAAACTACTCAGAAAGATACGGTTTCGCGATTGACTGGCCGGAAGGTTTGTCGTAGAACCCGCGCGGTCGGGGTCGTGTCAACGGCCCCGAAAAGAATTTTTACAGTGTGGTTCAAGCAATGAAGACCTATAGCGCCCGCCCGGCGGATATCGAGAAGAAGTGGGTCCTGATCGACGCCGAGGAGGTGGTCCTGGGCCGCCTGGCGGTTCAGGTCGCCGATCTCCTGCGCGGCAAGCATAAAACGACCTACACGCCGCACATGGATTGCGGCGACAACGTCATTGTGATCAACGCCGGCAAGGTCAAGCTCACCGGCAAGAAGTTGAGCGACAAGATCTATTACTGGCATACCGGCTATCCGGGCGGGATCAAGCAGCGTACCGCCGGACAGATATTGGAGGGCAACCAGCCCGACCGGGTGGTTCGTAAAGCGATCGAACGCATGGTGCCGCGCGGCCCGCTGGGCCGTCAGCAGTTGAAGAACCTGCGGGTCTATGCTGGGGCCGAACATCCTCACGAGGCGCAAAGCCCGAGCGTCCTCGACTTCGCCGCCAAAAATCCCAAGAACCGGAGGATCGCCTAAATCATGGCCGAGGAAACTCAAACTCTTTCGGATCTGAGCGAACTGGGCGTTGCCGCGGGTGCCGTACCCTTGGCCGAACCGGAGGCTCCCGAGCCCAAGCGCGATGCGCAGGGCCGCTCCTATGCCACGGGTAAGCGCAAGGATGCGGTCGCGCGCGTTTGGATTAAGCCCGGCTCCGGCCGGGTCACGGTCAACGGCCGCGACCAGGCGACGTATTTCGCGCGTCCGGTGTTGCGGATGTTGATTGGGCAGCCGTTTACAGCCGCCAACCGGAACGATCAGTTCGACGTGGTGTGCACGGTCAAGGGCGGCGGGCTTTCCGGTCAGGCCGGCGCGGTACGCCACGGCATCTCCAAGGCGCTAATCCTGTACGAGCCGGAGTTGCGCCCGGTCCTCAAGAAGGGCGGCTTCCTGACCCGCGATTCGCGAATCGTGGAGCGCAAGAAATACGGCAAGGCCAAGGCGCGACGTAGCTTCCAGTTTTCCAAACGTTAACCCGATTAGGGATAACCTCTGGTATGAGGGGCGCCCGGTTCGGGCGCCCCTTTTTCTTTCGCGGGCGGTAAGTCCAGGCTACCGTCTAAAGACTCCGGTGAGGGAAGGCGACCATGACGGCCAAGGTTTTCATCGACGGCGAGGCAGGCACAACGGGACTGCAAATCCGCTCGCGGCTGGAGGCGCGCCGCGATATCGCGCTGCTGCGTTTGCCGGAAGCGGCGCGTAAGGATCCAACTGCGCGCGCTGAGATGCTGAACGCGGCCGATGTCTCGATTCTTTGCCTGCCCGACGAGGCGGCGCGCGAGGCGGTCACCCTGATCGAAAATCCGGGCGCTCGGGTGATCGACGCCAGCACGGCGCATCGGACCCATCCCGATTGGGTCTATGGCCTGCCGGAGTACGATCCCGAGCAGCCCCGGCGGATCGCCGAGGCGCCGCGTGTCACCAATCCCGGGTGCTATGCCCTGACCTCGATTGCGCTGCTGCACCCGCTGATCGCAGGCGGCCTTATCCCGGCCGATCACCCGGTCACGATAAATGCGGTGTCAGGTTACAGCGGCGGCGGAAAGCCGCTGATCGAGCGCTTTGAGAACCCGGACTCGCCCGATCGGATCGAAGCCGCGATTCAGATCTATGCCCTGGGCTTGAAACACAAGCATGTACCCGAGATTCAAGTCCACGCGGGCCTTAGGGTGCGGCCCTTGATCGTGCCCAGCGTCGGGCGCTATCGCCAGGGCATGATCGTCCAGATCCCGCTTCATCTGGGTGCCTTGCCGGCGCGGCCGAGCGTACGCGACTTGCACGCCGCTTTGGCCCGCCACTACCAGGGACGGCGCTTCGTTACGGTCACGCCACTCGCCGACTCGCTCGCCATGACGGACCTAGAGCCCGAGCGCCTGAACGGCACCAACGAGCTCTGCTTGATCGTCTGCGCGAACGAGGCGGAAGGGCACGTCGTGCTGATCGGCCTGGTCGATAATTTAGGTAAGGGGGCTTCCGGTCAGGCGGTGCAGAACATGAACCTGATGCTGCGCTTGCCCGAAGCCGCGGGACTCGAATAACCAACGGCTTCGTTTGCAAGCCGAAAGGACTACTCCATGCCCGGACACATTCTGCCCTTCCGGGGTGTCATGCCGAAGATCGCCCCGGATGTCTTTATCGCCGAGACGGCGGTCGTGATCGGCGACGTTGAAATCGGTTCGGGTTCGTCGATCTGGTACGGCTGTGTCGTGCGCGGGGACATCAATAAGATTCGTATCGGCCGCAATACAAACATCCAGGACGGAACAATCATCCATTGCAATCATGACCGTGCCGGCGACTACCGCGAAACCGGAGGCGGCGAGCCGACGATCGTCGGCGATAACGTGGTGGTCGGTCACATGGCGTTGTTGCACGCCTGCACGGTGAGGGATAACGCCTTTATCGGCATGAAGGCCTTGGTGCTGGACCGCGCGACGATCGAATCGGGCGCGATGGTCGCCGCCGGGGCGACGGTCACGCCTGGCAAGCTTGTGCCCTCGGGCGAACTCTGGGCGGGGATGCCGGCGCGCCGGGTCCGCAAGCTGAGCGAGGACGATATGGCGCAGGGCCTCTACATTGCCAATCACTACCAGGCGCTCGCCGCCGAGTACGTGGCGTGTCAGCGTGGCGCGTAGAGGGTGCGGGGTGCGCGATCATGGCTGGCAAGCAGGGCGTCAAACGCAAACGAGTTAAACCGCGCAACCCCGTGGCGCCGGTCGTCCGGCGTTTGCGTCCCAAGGTAGAGCCGTCCGAACGCGCTTATTCCCGCAAGACGAAACACAAACCGCCCAGCACCGAGGACGATAACCGCAACGGTAACTAGTCCTGCGCCTTGACCGCGACGTAAGAGCCGGGCGCATCCTCGATCACCTTGAGTTTGCCGTCGCCGGGCGTGCGCGCGGGAACCTTTTCACCGCTGTGCTTGCCGACCCATTTGGCCCATTCAGGCCACCAGGAACCGGGGTGTTCCGTCGCCCCCTGAAGCCAGCTTTCCGGATCCTTGGGGTTCTTGGCGTTGGTCCAATAGTTGTACTTGCCGCTGGCCGGCGGGTTGACGACGCCGGCGATATGACCGGAGGCGGCGAGGGCGAAACGAACCGGGCCGGAGAACAACTGCGTGGCTGCATAGGTCGATGCCCAGGGCGCGATATGGTCCTCCTTGGTCGCAAGTATGAAGGCCGGAGTTTTGACCTTGGTCAGGTCGATCGGCACGCCCTTTAGCTCGATGCCGCCCGGCTGCACCAGCAGATTTTCTTGGTACATATTGCGCAGATAGAAGCTGTGCATGGCCGCTGGCATGCGGGTCGAATCGGAATTCCAGTACAGAAGATCGAAGGGGAAGGGGTCCTTACCCAAAAGGTAATTGTTGACCACGAACGACCAAATCAGATCGTTGGCGCGCAGCATGTTGAAGGTCGTCGCCATGTGCGCGCCCTCCAGATAGCCGGTCTTGTTCATTTTGTCTTCGAGGGCGGTCAACTGCTCCTCATCGATGAAGACACCCAACTCGCCGGCTTCGGTGAAGTCGGTCATGGTGGTCAGAAAGGTCGCGCTCTTGATGCGCTTGTCCTTCTTGGCCTCCATGTAGGAGAGGGTGCAGGCCAGAAGGGTGCCGCCCAGGCAATAGCCGACGACATTGGCGTCTTTCTCGCCGGTCGCTTTTTCCATGGCGTCGAGCGCAGCGAGCGGCCCTTCGACCATGTAGTCCTCGAAGGACTTCTGGGCCAACTCCGCGTCGGGATTGACCCAGGAAACGATGAAGACGGTAAAGCCCTGACTGACCGCCCATTTCACGTAAGAATTCTTCTCGCGCAGGTCGAGGATGTAATACTTGTTGATCCACGGCGGGATGATCAACAAGGGCCGTTTATGAACTTGCTTGGTCGTCGGCTCGAACTGGATGAGCTGGATCAGGTCGTTTTGGTACACGACCTTACCGGGGGTTAGGGCGATGTTCTTTCCCAATTCGAAGGCTTCGGTATCGGTCATGCTGATGGACAGCTTGCCGTCGCCGCGTTCCAGATCGCCCAAGAGGTTCTCTAGCCCCTTGACCAGATTTTCGCCGCGGCTCTCCAAGGTCGCCTCTAAGACTTCCGGATTGGTCATGACGAAATTGGACGGCGCCATCGCATCGACGAACTGGCGGGTGTAGAAATCGACCTTCTTGGACGTCTTGTCGTCCATCCCCTCGACATCGCTCACGGTGGACTGCATCCAGCGCGCGCTAAGCAGGTACGACTGCTTGATGAAGTCGAAGACCTGGTTTTCGTCCCAGGACTCGTGCTTGAAGCGCCGATCTCCCTCTTGGGGCGCGATCGTCGGCTCGGCGTCTTCGCCCAGCATGCGGCGCGTGGTCGACTGCCACAGGTTCATGTAGTCCTGCCACAGGCTCATTTGCGCCTGCATCATCTTGACCGGATCGGTCATCATGTGCGTGGTCATCTCGAGAAACGCGCTGCCGATATTCAGCGGATCGAGTTTGGCGCTCGGTGCGCTACTATGACGCTCCAAAAACTCAGTAACGAGCTTCTGACTTCGCTCCGCGATGTTCGCCATTTTATGCGACATTTCGACCGGATCGGGCAGCTCGGGCTGCTGGGCCTGTTGCTCAGCCATCTCGTTTTACCTTATTGTTGTGCCGGGTTGACGCGGGAACGGCGTAAGCCGCTCATTCGCGCGCGCCGCGGGACCAAATTTGGGCGCGCCAAGGTAATCGCGCCGCGCCGGGGTTACAATAGGCAAATCCCGGCCAAAACCCATGCGGTTGACCCGACCCAACCGCATGGGATACTGCAACGGCGTGTGGGGCTTAGGATTTGGCGGGAGCGGTATGAAACGGACCTTTTACTTCAAGGCATGGACGGCCGGGCGCAACGCCACCTTCGCGCTGGCGGCGAGCGTGCTCGTGTCGGCGTGCACGGCCTTGCCCGATTGGGCCGATCCGGGCGGCTGGTTCGAGGAGGAAACGCCGCCGCCCAGCCGGATTTCGGCGGCGCAGGACCTGGATCAGGCGAAATCCGGCGATTTCCCGAACCTGGCCAGTGTGCCGGATCAGCCGCGCGAGGCGACCCCCGAGGGCGAACGCGTCTCCATCGCCAAGGGTTTGGCGGCCGATCGCACGAACGCTCAATACAGTGGCGAGCGTCTCGTGGCGGACGGCGCGGCCCCGGCGGGGGCCCCAGCGGCGCCGGCAATCGCGAAAAATTTGGGCGCGGCCGGCGCTCCGGCGCTAGCCAAGCCGGTTCCAGCGGCGGCGCCCGTAGGGGTTCCGGTCCAAGCTTCAAGCACCACGAAGATTGCCCCGGTCCCGGCGCCGCCGGTCCAGAGTCCGGTCCAGAAACTCCCTCAAGTCGCCGCGCCGGCGCCAGCGGCGCCAAGCCCGGCGCAGACGGCGGCCGCGCCGGCGGTCGTGCAGCCAAGGACGAGCGAGCTTGCGGCGATTATTTATTTCGCGCACGGCTCGGACTCGCTTAACGCCAATGACCGAAACGTCTTGCGCGACATCGTCGCGCTGAGCCGGGAGCGCAATGCCCGAATACGGGTGATCGGCCATGCCAGCGCCCGCACCGGCACCTTGGATCCGGTGGAGCACCGCATAACCAACTTGGAGGTCTCGCAGCGCCGGGCGGAGGCCGTGACGGCGGCACTGGTCCGTTCGGGCGCGGCGCGCGACCGTATCCGGACCGAGGCCCGCGCCGACACTCTACCGGTCTATCATGAGTTTATGCCGACCGGGGAAGCCGGTAACCGGCGGGCAGAAATCTTCCTGGAATATTAACTACACCGCGGGTAAGAAACGCGGGCCCCAACGCGATGCCTTCGCGGTATTCCAGTTTTCCAGCATCGATTCCGCCTTTCGACAAGCGCCTCACGATCATGGATCAAGAATTTCACCGCATTAAACGTCTGCCGCCCTATGTTTTCGCCGAGGTCAACAAGCTGAAAGCCGAGGCGCGGGCGGGCGGCGAGGATATTATCGATTTCGGTATGGGCAATCCGGACCAGCCGCCGCCGCATCACGTGGTTGAAAAGCTGGCGGAAAGCCTGATGGACCCGCGCATACACCGCTATTCGACCTCGCGCGGCATTCCCGGTTTGCGCAAGGCGAATGCGGCCTACTATGCCCGCCGCTTCGGCGTCGAGGTCGACCCCGAGCGCGAGACCATCGCGACCATCGGCTCCAAAGAGGGTTTGGCGAACCTGGCTCAGGCGATCACCAGCCCTGGCGACATAATCTTGGTGCCAAACCCGAGCTATCCGATCCACGCCTTCGGCTTCATCATCGCGGGCGCCGCAATCCGCAGCCTGCCGACCGGTCCCGAATTCGACTTCATGGCTCAGTTGGCGCGCGCGGTGCGCCATTCGGTGCCAAAGCCCGCCGCCCTGGTCCTGAATTATCCATCCAATCCGACCGCGGAAGTGGCCGATCTGGATTTTTACGGTCAAGTCGTCGATTTCTGCCGCTATCACGGCATCTATATCATCTCCGATGTGGCTTATGCGGAGGTCTATTTTGACGGCACGCCGCCACCTTCGATCCTGCAGGTGCCCGGCGCGCGGGACATCGCGGTCGAGTTCTCTTCCCTCAGCAAGACTTACTCTATGCCTGGCTGGCGGGTCGGCTTCTGTACCGGCAACGCCAAATTGATCGCGGCCCTGTCGCGGGTGAAGTCCTACCTGGATTACGGTATTTTCACGCCGATACAGGTTGCCGCCACGGCCGCGCTCAACGGTCCGCAGGATTGTGTCGAGGAGATGCGGGTTCGTTATCGCGCGCGCCGCGACGTCTTGGTCAAGGGTCTCAACGCCGCCGGGTGGGCGGTGCCGAGCCCGACGGCAACCATGTTCGCTTGGGCGCCGCTACCGCCGGCCTACGTCAAGATGGGGTCGCTTGAATTCTCCAAGTTGTTGTTGCGCGAGGCCAAGGTCGCGGTCTCACCGGGCGTCGGCTTCGGCGAGCACGGCGAGGGCTTCGTGCGCCTTGCATTGGTTGAAAACGAACACCGGATCCGTCAAGCGGTTCGCAATATCAAGGCGATGCTGCGCGCCAAGCCTGACATCGATGACTTGGCCGCCCCGGGCCGGATGGCTTCGTGAGCGGCGCGCTGCGGATCGGGATCGCCGGGCTTGGTACGGTCGGGGCGGGCGTTCTTCAACTTTTAGAAGCACACGGGGCTTCGATTGCCGCGCGGGCCGGACGGCCCATCGTCGTGTCGGGGGTTTCCGCGCGCGACCGGCGCAAGCCGAGGCCGGTTGACGTGTCGGGGCTGCGCTGGTTCGACGATCCCCTCGCCATGGCCCGCGATCCCGAGATCGATGCGGTGCTGGAGCTGATTGGCGGGTCCGAAGGCGTGGCCAAGGGCGTTGCTGAAGCGGCCATCGGTGCGGGTCGTCATCTCATTACGGCCAACAAGGCGCTGCTCGCCGTTCATGGCGTGGCACTTGCCCGGGCCGCCGAGGTTGCCGGCGTGACCATGGCCTACGAGGCGGCGGTCGCCGGCGGTATCCCGATCATCAAGACCCTGCGCGAAGGCTTGGCGGCGAACCGCATTTCGCGTGTCTACGGGATTTTGAACGGGACCTGTAATTACATCCTGACCAGCATGCGCGATACCGGGCGCGAGTTCGCAGAAGTGCTCGAAGAGGCGCAACAACTCGGCTATGCGGAAGCGGATCCCAGCTTCGACATCGACGGCGTGGATGCGGCCCACAAGCTGGCCATCCTGACCGCCGTCGCGTTTGGGTGCGAAGTCGATTTCAAGGGCGTTTACGTTGAGGGTATTCGCGAGATTTCGGCGCTCGACATCGCTTATGCGGATGAATTGGGTTATCGCATTAAGCTGCTTGGCATCGCGACCCTCGGCGAGGATGGGGTCGAGCAGAGGGTGCATCCCTGCATGGTGCCGCTGGGCACCCCGATAGCGCATGTCGACGGGGTGTTTAACGCCGTCGTGGCCGAGGGCGATTTCGTCGGCAGGGTCTTGACCGAGGGGCAGGGAGCCGGAGCGGGACCGACCGCCTCCGCCGTCGTCGCCGACTTGATAGACGTCGCGCGCGGCATCGCTTTGCCGGCCTTCGCGGTTTCGGCGGCCGAATTACGGCGGCTGCCCGCACTGCCGGCGGAACGGCATGTGGGGAGCCAGTATATCCGCCTCATGGTTGTCGATCGGCCGGGTGTGATCGCCGATGTTTCGGCGGCGCTGCGCGATTGCGACATCTCCGTCGAAGCCCTGTTGCAGCGTGCGCGCAGCCCGAACGAGGCCGTACCGGTGGTCATCACCACGCACGAGACGACAGGCGCGGCCATGGACGAGGCGTTGCGCCGGATCGCCGAGCTGAAGGCGGTGCTAGAACCGCCGCGCCGAATCCGAATTGAGGCGCTATAGTACGGCAAGTCTGCCCGGGGTCCCGTGGCTAAACAAACAACGAGAAACAACTAGGCGCGAGAAACACATGAGCAAATCACGTGAGATGGACCGCAATCTGGCGTTGGAATCCGTTCGGGTAACGGAGGCAGCCGCGCTAGCCGCGTCCCGTTTGATGGGGCGGGGCGACGAAAAGGCCGCTGACCAGGCCGCCGTCAACGCAATGCGCGATGCCTTAAATGGCTTGGCGATCTCCGGCACCGTGATGATCGGTGAGGGCGAGCGCGACGAGGCGCCGATGCTCTTTATCGGGGAGGAAGTTGGCTCCGGCGGCCCCGCCATCGATATCGCGCTCGATCCGCTTGAGGGCACGACCATCACGGCGAAGGGCGGCCACAATGCCATGGCGGTGATCGCCATGGCCGAAGAGGGCGGCTTTCTCAACGCACCCGACACTTACATGGATAAGATCGCGGTCGGCGGCTGCCTGCCGGATGGGGTTGTCGATCTGGATGCTGAGCCCGATGAGAATTTGAAAAACCTGGCCAAGGCCATGGGGAAAGAACTGTCCGATCTAGTGGTCTGCATTCTCGACCGGCCGCGCCACAGCGAACTCATCGCCAAGGTGCGCGACGCGGGCGCCCGCATCATGATGATCGGGGATGGCGACGTATCGGGCGTGATGGCGACAAGCCGCCCCGAAAGCGGCGTCGACATATATATGGGGACAGGCGGGGCGCCGGAAGGGGTGCTCGCCGCCGCGGCCTTGCGCTGTATCGGCGGACAGTTTCAGGGCCGCTTGGTCTTCCGTAATGACGACGAACGAGCCAGGGCCCAGCGCTGCGGGATCACCGACTTCGATCGTAAGTATGGTTTGCTTGAGCTCGCCAATGGCGATGTCATGTTCGCGGCCACCGGCGTAACCGATGGCAGCATGCTGCGCGGCGTCCGCCGGTATCAGGGCGGCGCGACCACACATTCGATGGTCATGCGCTCCAAGTCCGGGACCGTGCGCGTAATCGAGGCCTCCCATAATTTCGACCGTAAAACCTGGTGCGCTAGACTCGGGCTTTAGGAGCTTGTCCCAACCATGAGTTTGGCGCCGTCAGTGACGCGCCCGGAGCCGCGTTCTTGCTTCCTGGGTGTTGAGCGGTCCCTGACCGGTAAGAGGTGGGAGGAGCGGCTCCGCGATCCGCGCCAAGGCTTGGCCTTGGCTCAGCGCCTGGGCGTGCCGGAGATTGTCGGGCGCATCATGGCGGGGCGCGGAATTGGGCTGGAAGACGCGCAAGCCTTCCTCGAGCCGAGCCTCCGCGAGGCGCTGCCCGATCCCCTGCGTCTCAAGGACATGTCCAAAGCCATCGAACGCTTGGTCCACGCAATACGGAACGGCGAAACGATTGCTATCTTTGGCGATTACGACGTGGATGGCGCGACCTCGTCCGCGGTGCTGATTCGGTTTCTGCGCGCGGCTGGCTGTGTGCCGCAGGTCTATATCCCCGATCGACTTAGCGAGGGCTATGGCCCCAACGCACCGGCCTTGCTGCGGCTGCGCGAGGCGGGCGCCAAGGTTGTCGTCACCGTCGACTGCGGTATCACCGCTTTCGAACCCCTTGAGGCGGCGGAGCAAGCCGGATTGGACGTGATCGTGATCGATCACCACGCCGCCGAACCGCGCTTGCCACGCGCGGCCGCCGTGGTGAATCCGAACCGCTTGGATGAAACGCCGGCGCAAGAGGACCGCCACAAGTTGGGCGCCCTGGCCGCCGTGGGGGTCACCTTCCTGTTGATCGTCGGGCTCAACCGGGCGCTGCGCGAATCGGGATGGTATACCAGCAAGGGCTTGGCCGAGCCGGATCTCATGCGCCTGCTCGACCTCGTGGCGCTGGGCACCGTGTGCGATGTCGTGCCCCTGGCCGGACTCAACCGTGTGCTGGTGGCGCAGGGCCTTAAGGTCATGGCCCGGCGCGCCAATCCCGGGCTGACCGCCTTGTGCGACGTGGCCCGGGTCGATGCGCGGCCGGACACCTTTCATGCCGGATTTCTGCTTGGGCCGCGGGTCAACGCGGGCGGACGCGTGGGCGAGGCCGGATTGGGCGCGCGCTTGTTGTCGAGCGACGATCCGGCGGAGGCGACCCAAATCGCGCGGCAGCTCGACGCCTATAATGAGGAGCGGCGCGCGATTGAGGCGGGCGTTCTCGATCAGGCCCTGGCCCAGGTCGAAGCCGCCGGCAAAGATATCGGCGGCCTCGTGGTGGCGGTTGGCGAGGGCTGGCATCCGGGCGTGATCGGGATCGTCGCGAGCCGCCTGAAAGAGCGCACAAATCTGCCGGCTATCGTTATCGCCCTCGATCTCGAGACGGGGATTGGCAAGGGCTCGGGGCGCTCGGTCCCCGGGGTCGATCTTGGGGCGGCCGTCATTGCCGCGCGTCAGGCCGGATTGCTTATCAACGGCGGCGGTCATCCCATGGCGGCGGGTTTGAGCGTCGCGGCGTCGAATCTTGAAGCCCTGCGCGCGTTCCTGAGCGAGCGGATCGAAGCGGCCCTAAAGGCTGCCGATTACCGCGCCGCGCTCGGGTTCGACGGTGCGATCCAGCCCCAAGGGGCCAGTGCCGCCTTGGTGCAGGAGATCGAGCGATGCGCCCCCTTCGGGGCAGGCAATGCGCAGCCGCGTTTCGGTATTCGCGCTGCGCAGGTCCTGCGGGCCGACATGGTCGGGGACGGTCACGTCCGCTGTTTTCTGGGCGGAACCGGCGGCGGCCGCTTGAAGGGCATCGCGTTCCGCGCCCTGGATGGGCCCCTGGGCCCGGCACTTCTGAAAACGGCGGGCCGGCCCATTCACCTTGCCGGAAAACTGCGTCTCGACGCTTGGGCGGGGCGGGATTCGGTCCAATTCATAATCGAAGACGCGGCCCCCGCCAGCAGCTAGACTGGGGGCATGGGTCTTGAGCAAAAATCGCGTGGCGACGGGGCAGCACCGACACGGCGTGCCCTCTGGCGCTGCGTTGCCGGAGCCGCCGCTCTCGGCGGACTCTTGGCCACCTCTCACCCCGCGTCGGCCCTTCCGGAGGTGGTCGACCTGGAGTTGATCCTGGCGGTCGATGCGTCGTCCAGCGTATCGGCGCAGGAGTTCGACCTCCAGATCAAGGGCTTGGCGGAGGCCTTTCGCACCCCGCAGGTCTTAGCGGCGGTCCAGGCGAGCGGCGATCTGGGTATCGCGGTGTCGCTCGTCCAGTGGTCGGACAACCGCAAGCAAACCACCGCGGTGGACTGGTCGGTCGTGCGCGACGAGACCAGCGCCCTTGCCCTGGCCGACGCAATCGAGGCGACGCCGCGATATCTGGTCGGCGGCGGGACCGCCATTGGCGGGGCGATCAAATACGCCGTACGCCAATTTGAAAACAACGGTTTCGAAGGCCGGCGCCAGGTCATCGATGTGTCCGGAGACGGCCGCACCAATCAAGGTTCGCGGCCCAGCGATCAGCGCGATAAGGCGGTCGAGTTGGGTATCACGATTAACGGCCTGGCGATCCTCAATGAGGATCCGACCATCGACAATTACTACTACAGAAACGTGATCGGCGGGACCGGGGCCTTTGTCCTAACCGCGAACGACTATGAGTCCTATGCCCTGGCAATTCTCTCAAAGCTCATTCGAGAGATCGCCGCCGTGCCCATTGCCACCCTCCCGGATATATTCGACCCTTCGCTGGCGGCGGCGGTTCCCTGATGCTTGGGCGCTGGCCTGGCGGTTCGCAGGGCTTGAATCCGGGCCCAGGAACCGCTACACCCACGCGCGCCGACCCCATCGTCTAGAGGCCTAGGACACCGCCCTTTCAAGGCGGCAACACGGGTTCGAATCCCGTTGGGGTCGCCATCGGCGCCGCCGGATCGGGCCAAGCGTAGTTAACCCCGGCGGCTGCCAGCTCTCATAATGCGAGGAACTCACGTGGCTGACGAGCGCCTGCCGACCGACGTATGGGTCATGGCGCATGTCCGTCGGTGCAACGACAACGGCATTCCGGCCATGGTCGTGCGCAAGGGTGAGGCCAGGGGCGGAACTCTTCTGCTTAAGATCAATCGGCTGGCGGAGGGGTGCCGGGTCTTGTCCCAGGCGCGCGATCTCGACGGCAGTTTGGGCTGGTTGGTCGCCTTTAAGGGTGCGCTGGTCTCCGAGGCCGAGGCCGATGACTACCTCGCCCGCGCGGCGGCGCGCGACCCGGATATTTGGATTGTCGAGATCGAAGACCGGACCGGACACAACCCCTTCGATGGGAATATATTTTAGCCCGAATTTTTCGTTCCGGTGACGAACCGTGCGGTGTCGTTTCGCAGGCAGCGCAGGAAGCAACGCGTCTCCGAGAGGCGCGAGTCGAAAGTTTTCTTGCGACCAAGACCCGATCAGTCGAGACGAACGTGTTTCTTCCCGGCCCAGTTTTCCAGCTTGCCATTTTCCAGCAGGCTTTTGCAGGCGGTTTCTAGATCGCGCTTGCTGTGACCTAGAGCTTCCCAGGCTTCTTCGATCGCGACCATGGCTGCATTGGCGATTTGCGCCAGCTTATCTTCCGAGAAAAGCTCGGGCATATCTCGGATAGTCTCGGCATCGTGCCATGCGGCGACCAGGCGCTTCAGGATCGGGTCCAGGGCTTCTTTGGCGACCATGATCCATCCTTCTCTCAGACAACGTCATACCTTCTCTCAGGCAACATTGAATAGGATAACGCAAAATTGTGTCGGACCGAAGGCCTTAGCGCACCGCTATGAATTGACCGCGGCGCGACATCGCTGCACGCTAGCAGCGCCTGGTTTCCCAGGCCATCTTCAATGACACTGCAAAAAAAATTTGGGAGCGGTTAATGTCGGGTTTGTTAGGGTCGGCGGCCAGGATGGGCCGGACGATTGGGGTTACTTTTCTTTTCATCCTTACGATCTTAGCCGGATCGAGCACTGCCGTGCCTGCGGCACAAGGGCCGGCCGATGCCGGCGCCTTTCTCTCCGATCTCAGCCAACGGGCCATAGCTCAACTAAGTGAGCCAGGATTGTCCAAGGAGGAGAAACAGCGACGGTTCCGGGATTTTCTCAACCAGGGATTCGACGTCGAGGCGATCGCGCGATTCGTTCTTGGCCGATATTGGCGCGCCGCGAAGGAGCCCGAGCGTCAGGAGTTCCTTAGAGTATTCGAAGATTCCATGGTTTTTCGCTTTCTGCCTATCTTGGGGGATTACACCGGGGACGTCTTGCAGGTCAGGAACGTCCGGCCGTTTGGAAAGACGCCCGACCTATTCAACGTCGAATCCGAGCTGCTGCGTGAGGAAGGGCCGCCCCTGCAGGTAAGTTGGCGCGTTCACAAGGGGACCAATGGATACCGGGTTCTGGATATTCTGGCCGAGGGTGTCAGCGTGGCGGTCACGCTGCGCTCGGAATATGGGTCGGTCCTAAAGCAAAACGGCGGGAATGTGTCTGCTTTGAACAAGACCCTGCGCGACAAAATTACCGGCCTATAGCCCTAAAATAGACCTGGAGGAGGGTGCCGCAGGTTGTGGAGCTCGCGGCTAAGCAGGAGCGCACGGGAGCGGGCGTTTTGCTCGCGCCTAACACGGTGTCCGGATATATTGCCCTAATATTTTATGGCAGTCAGAAATTTTTTGCAAAACTAGGCTATAAAGTCCTAGAAATTAGGTGAATAAACGCCTATATCTGAGATATATACTTTAATGTATAAAATACTATATATTTTATACTTGAAAACATGTAAGGGAGAAAATATACTAAGATAAATACACGGAGGAGAATCGCCATGACGAAGAATATCGAAATCGGCGCTTGTTATTGCGATAGCACAGTCTTTTGGAGCCAGTGGCGGGTCGATCGCCTATTTGCGAATTTCCTAGGGATACCTCATGCGATTGTCGTCAGCCTGTCCGATCCAACGGTAAGCCGGACGATCGCCTGCCAGACCTTGAGCGACAAACGGCGATACTACAGGGTTGAAAGCGATGAGGCGCTGCCAAGGGTTCCGGCTCACGTAATGAGCTTGGCTGCTTCTGGGGAAGCTGTTCCGCAAGACCTGGGTCAGTTAGGCGTCACAGCCTGAATCAGTGTTTCTCGAATGTTGGGGCGGAGTGCTGGTTGTTAGCTGGCCGATAGAAGATGTGGCGTCCGATTTTGGGCCCCAGACTCAACTTATCGCGCCATGACGGGATCACAGACTCTGCATGATACCACAGCGCGCCCGCGGTCGGGTCTGTTGAGTCCTGCCAGAATACCCGCCGGGCAAGGGCCTTGCTGCGCTCCCAAGCACTCCAGTCGTGCGGCCGGTCGCTGCGCCCGTCGCACCACCATGTGAATTGGCAGCGATACCGTTCGATGCCGCCTTGCCGGACAACACCGCAGATCTCGCCGGGGAAGAGCGGATGCTGCGCCCGGTTCATGACCACATGACCGACCGCGATCTTGCCTTCGTCGGGCTCGCCCCGGGCCTCGAAGTAGATTGTCAGGGCCAGGCACTCGATTTCTTCCGTTACGTTGAGCCCGGCGCTCGCCGGCGCCCATGACGCCGGACCGCCGAGAGTCGCGACAATGACAACCGTGGCCAGAGCCAAGCGTCCGAGACGGTCAGCTTGTCGCCATGCTAACGACGGGGCGCTCTTACCCATTCGGATCGATTCCCCAATCGAATATCTATCCGGCCGTGCGTAAGGCCGAAGTACCCAAGAGGCATTTCGCCGGAGGCATACCGCCCTGGCTCTCTGCCAAGCTATTCCCCAAAGCGCACTGGACGTAAGAGTCGGCCAAGCGCGAGGCCGCGAGCCTACAAAGTTTAGCGATCCCTGTGAAGCCCTGGCATTCACCGCCGACGCAGGAACTCCGACTCATATGCCTAGAGATAAATTATAATATTAACTATAAAACAATAAGATAGTATATTTTTCTAATAGTTTAAATGAATTATATGGCCCAAATGGATCAGGCGTTTTTCTGAGTCGATCATCGGCGGGTGGGATACCGGCTGAGCACGTCCAATTTAGGTTAGCCAGATATTAAGCGTAAGGGCCTACCAAGAAAGCATCGCCGCGCTTGTTTTCCGGCGCGGGTCTCGGCTCAGGCGGACTTGGCTTCATCCCAGGGGAAAGCCTTGTTGTTCCGTCGCTTTTCTTTCCGAGGTTGGTTTGACCGGACCCAAAGCCTTCTGACCATGAAATCGTTGTTCCGCGCTGCCGCCTCGCGGCCTATCGTCCTTCTCACCGGCACGGTTCTTGGCGGTTCCCTTGCCTTTCTCTTTTATGTCGCCGTCACGATAAGCGATCTGAAGGACGATTTGCCGCTCGAGCTGCTCGACCGGCAGCACTCGCTTTATCGAATTCTCGAGGACTTGGTCACGCTGCACCGCATCGTCCAGCACGCGGCCAACGAACCGAATTCGGTGCGGCTTGGCTCTATTCGCGGGCAGGCCGCCATAACTCGGTTCAACCTGATCGAAATTATGAGGCGAACGGACCAACCCGGCGTGGAAGCCGCGGCCCGCATCCACGCCCAAATAAACCCGATCCTCGACGATATTCAAATGTGGCTGGACAACGGATTTTTGGGTCTTGCGCCCAATTCCCAGACGGTCTTGAACGCCATGGCGTTACGCACCTTGGACGCGCCCGGTTCGATCGAGTCTCTCTTGATCAAGGCACACAAGGAGGCTACGGCTGTCTTGGAGCGCGACGTGTCGTACCTGGAAAAATTCAGAGAGACACTGGTCCCAATTATGGTCCAGATCGTGCTTATAGGATTCCTCTTCGCCTTTTATGCCCATAGGGCTCAGCGCTTGGCAGCGGCCAATAGTCTTGCCCAAGACCGGCTAAGAGACGCGATCGAGTCTATCCCTGTCGCCTTCAGCCTGTACGACAAGAACGCGAAGCTTGTCATGTTCAACCAAAAGCACCTCGAGATTTATCCCGGCCCCAAGGAGAAAATGGTCGTCGGTGCCTCATTCTACGATTTAATTGACGCTGCCTTGAAGAGCGACCGCCTGGGCGTCGCGGCCGAGGACGTCGAGGAATGGCGGGCGTCGCGCCTGGCCTCGTTCCGGGAACATTCCGGCTCGATCGAGGTGCCGTTAGCCGACGGCAGCATTTATAGCATCACGGAGCGGCCGACCGCCGAGGGTGGAACCGTCACAATCGCCACGGACGTCATGGAGACCCGCGCGCGTGAGGCCCAACTTCTGAGCGTCGGCGGCGAGCTGCGGGAGAAGAACATTCAACTCGACGCCGCCCTGGACAACATGGTCGTGGGATTGGCCCTGTTCGACCAAGATCACCGCCTGATCGTTTGCAATCGCCGTTACCTGGAAATCTATCGCTTACCCGCGGAGTTGGGCCGGCAAGGCACCGAACTTCGCCGTATCATGGAGGTGAGCACGAAAATACAGGGTTGTAGTGAAGAAGACGCCAAAAAGAGAATAGAAACGCGCATGGCCATGGCGGCCAAGAGGGAGCATTCCGAGGATCGGGATTTTTTCTCCAGAGGCCTCGTGGTCAAGCGGACTCATCGGCCAATGCCCGATGGCGGTTCGATCGCCATTTACGAAGACATCACGGCTAGGGCCAAAGCCGAGCGCGAGTTGCGTGCCGCGAAAGAAGAGGCGGAGTTGGCAAGCCGCTCTAAATCGGAGTTCTTAGCCAACGTTAGTCACGAGCTCCGCACGCCTTTGAACGCCATTATCGGATTCTCCGAAATCATCAAGACCGAGTTGTTCGGGCCGATAGAGCCCGCCCAATACAAGGAGTATGCAGGCGATATTCACGATAGCGGGCGCCACCTTTTAAGCCTGATCAACGACATTCTAGATCTTTCGAAAGTCGAAGCCGGTAAGTTCGAAATGATGGAGACCGACGTCGACATCGCGGATGCGGTCGAAGCCTCGATGCGCTTGGTGCGGGACCGTGCGCACCAAGGTCAGATTCGATTAATTAACGCCCTCCCGTCCAGCCTGCCGATCCTGATCGCCGATGCGCGCGCGGTCAAACAGATCCTCCTCAATCTCATGTCCAATGCCGTGAAATTTACCCAGGCAGGCGGCACGGTCACGATTGGAGCGGTGGCCGAAAACGATGGGCCGCTTGAGCTGACCATCACGGATACCGGCATAGGTATGAATCAGAAAGACGTGGCGCTGGCTCTTACGCCCTTTGGCCAGGTCGATTCCGCTTTCAGTAGGCGTTTCGAGGGAACCGGCCTGGGTCTCCCGCTGACGGAACGTTTGATGTTGTTGCACGGTGGCACCTTGGACGTGAAAAGCGAGTCTGATGTTGGCACCTGCGTGACGGTGCGGTTTCCGGTGGATCGCGTGCAACGCGGCCTCAAGCCTTTGCCAGACCGGCAGGCGCAATAACGACTACAAGATTAAAGATTCGCCAGGGCTGTTCCAGGCCCCACCCGCCGTGCGGGCTCATGCTTGCATAACCCTATGGGGCGTGCTGTAGGTCTCCTTGGAGAGAGGTCAAGGCCCGCAGGGACATACGTATAAGCATGACGATAACACTCGACACGCGTGCGGATATTACGCTCGACACCTACTATCGAGCCGCCTGGCAGAGCGAGGACGTGCACCTTTCCGCCGGTGCATTATCGCAGATGACGGCTTGCCGCGAGGCATTCCTGGCGCTGTTGGACGATCCGGATACGGTCGTTTACGGGGTTACGTCGGGTTACGGGCATAGGGCTCATCTGCGGTTCACACCTGCCGAGCGGCGCGAGCATGCCCGGCGAAGCTCTCTCGCCGCGGCCACCAGCTTCGGGGACCCCCTGCCATGGCGTGTCACCAGGGGCATGGTCCTGGCCCGTCTGACCAACTTCGTCGAGGGTCACGCCGCGATCACCCCGGCTCTTGCCGAGGCGGTGGCGGCAATGCTGGCGCAGAAGGACTTACCGCCGGTGCCGGGCCTTGGCAACGGATGCCCTGGGGAAATTCAGGCCCTAGCGAGTCTTTTCGCACCGCTGATGCAATCGCACGTTTTGGCCGAGAAGGATGCCCTGTCGCTGATAAACGGCAGCCCCTGCGCGGTGGCGCTGAACGCCGACGCCGCCCTCGCCGCGCGGGCACGTTTAGGGCTCGCGATAGAGGTTTTCGCCCTCTCTATAGAGGCTTTCTTGGCCCCCCTGGATGCCTACGATCCGGCGCTCGATCTCTTGTGGGAAGACCCGCATGAAGCTGCCGTGTTAAGGGCGCTGCGGACCTGGCTCGATGGAGCCGCGGACCAGCGGCGCCCCTTTCAAGCACCGGTTTCCTGGCGCATTGCACCGCGTGTGCTGGGGCAGGCGCATCGGGCGCAAGCGCAGGCCGAGGAGGCCGCCACCATCGGCCTGCGGGCCGTCTCTGACAACCCCGTGTTCGTGCCCCCCGACAGCCTAAACCCGCGCGGGCAGGTTCTATCGAACGGCGGTTATCACAACGCCAAGGCCTATCCGGCACTGGATAGTCTCGCTGCGTCTTGGGCGGACCTGGCGCTCCTTTGCGACCGCCAGTGCACAAAACTGATGGACGGCAAGGTTTCTCTGCTGCCAGAGAACCTGATGGTCGGCGACGGATATATCGGGTGCCTGGGATTCACGGCGGCGGCGCTCGCGGAACAAGCCCGGCGCGCGGCGCCCAGGACTTTTCTACCAGGCAGCGAAGGCGGCGGTTTCGCTCAGAACGATGTCGCGGTTCCGACGTTTCTTTCGTGGCGCGGCGAAGCGGAGGCGGGGCGGTGTCTCGATGGGTGCCTCGCAGTTCTTGCGGCGGTTTCCAGTCAAGCCCTGTACGTCACGGAGCGCGCGGCGCCACCGCGCCTGGACCCTCTGGTCAAGATAGTTCGCGACACAGTGCCGCCGGTGCGCGAAATGCGGTCTCTGGCCGGAGAGATAGAGGCACTCCAGCGACTTTTCACAGCCAAGGTCTTCGCCGGGGCCCCGGCCGAGATTTAACAATCAACCGGATTGTTCGCACGGGAACATCGTGACACCTTAGCTACCGAGTGCGAACAATCGGGATGGACTGGCTCCATGATTGCTAAGAGGGTTCTGGCCATCGCTGCTTGCGCGGCCGCTGCGATTGGCCTTGCCAGCGCGCAAGAGGTGCAATTTTTTCGTATCGGCACCGGTGGTTTAGGGGGCACTTACTTTTCGATCGGCAACCTCATTGCCAGCGCCATCAGCAATCCGCCTGGGTCGCGCAACTGCGCGAGCGGCGATAGCTGCGGCGTGCCCGGGCTGGTAGCGGTCGCGCAATCCTCGATCGGTTCGGTCGCCAATATCGAGGCGATCCGTTCGGGATCGCTCGAGTCGGCAATTACGCAGTCGGACGTCGCCTATTGGGCCGTTACGGGCACGGGGATCTACGCGGGCAACGATAGGGTGGATAGTTTGCGCGCGATCGCCAACTTGTACCCCGAGAGCGTTCATTTGGTGGCCCGCAAAGGCGCGGGAATCTCTTCGGTTCGCGATCTAAAGGGCAAACGCGTCTCCCTGGATGAACCCGGCTCCGGCACCCTGGTCGACGCGCGTATTATTCTCGAAGCCTACGGTTTGAGTGAAAAAGACATCAAGGCCGAATTTATCAAGCCGACGCCCGCGATCGATCGAATCAAGAACAATCAACTCGACGCCTTTTTTATCGTGGTCGGGTTTCCCGCCGGTGCCGTGTCCAAGATCGTGTCGGGCATTGGGGCGAAAATCGTGCCGATTGACGGGCCAGAGGTAAAGGCGATCCTGGCCGAGTATCGATTTTTCACGGAAACCGTCATACCGGCGGGAGCCTACGGTGGCGTTGGCGAGATCAAGACCATCAGCGTCGGCGCGCAATGGGTCGTCGACGCAATCGTGGATGACGAAGTCGTTTACCAAATTACAAAATCCTTGTGGAATGCCCGTTCGCGCAAGCTTCTCGATGGCGGTCATATGCAGGGTAGGGCGATCACTCTCGAGACAGCGTTGGATGGTGTGGAGATACCGTTACATCGCGGCGCGGCGCGGTATTACAGGGAAGTCGGACTGCTGAAATAGCTGCCCATCTTCCGGGCGTCGCTGCTGCCGATCCCATCATTGCCGCTGCGCGCGGCTCGTGACAGGCTCTGCGTCATGCCGGAATTTCCCGACATCAATATCTATATCGAGGCCCTCCGGGCCCGCATCGAGGGCCAGGTCCTCCGGGACGTGCGCCTGCGCGGTCCTTTCCTTCTGCGCACCGCGACGCCGCCCCTGACTGAGGTTAAGGGCCGGCGGGTCGTTACCATCCGTCGTTTGGGCAAGCGGATAGCGATCGGCTTGGAGGGTGAGCTGTGGCTGGTTCTGCATCTGATGATCGCGGGGCGGTTGCATTGGCGATCCCCGGACGCTCCGCTTGCCAGCAAGAATACCCTGATGGCGGCCGATTTCGACGACGGTAGCCTGGTTCTAACCGAAGCCGGATCGAAGCGCCGGGCGTCCCTGCATTTGGTTGAGGGGGAGGCCGCCTTGGCGCTGCACGATCCCGGCGGCCTCGAGGTCTTGGAGGCGAGTGCGGCGGAATTCGCCGACCGCCTATCCAGTGCAAATCACACATTGAAGCGCGCTTTGACCGACCCCCGCCTCTTCAGTGGGATCGGCAACGCCTATTCCGACGAGATCCTGCACCGGGCCCGGCTGTCGCCCGTCGCCATGACCCGGTCCCTGTCGGCGGCGGAGGCGGAACGCCTCTTTGTCGCGACGCGGGAAACACTGGATCTCTGGGTTGATCGCCTGCGTGCGGAGACAGGCGACGGCTTTCCAACAAAGGTAACGGCCTTTCGCCCGGACATGGCGGTTCATGGCCGGTACGGCGAAGCCTGCCCGGATTGCGGTGCTCCGATCCAGCGAATTCGATACGCCAAGAACGAGGTCAATTACTGCGCGCGTTGTCAGACCGGTGGCAAACTCTTGGCGGACCGCGCATTGTCGCGCCTGCTGAAAAAAGATTGGCCGCGTACGCTCGAAGAACTGGAACATCGTGTAAGCAATGACGAGCGGAATTGACATAAATCAATCCCTCTTGACGGATTTGGTCGTATCTCTTGCGTCGATCGGTTGAAGCGGAAGTTGGACCGGATTGCACGTCAAGACGGCGTGGGACGACGGTTCGATCCACCGGATTTACTCCGCCCGATAGGGTCGACGCGGCAGGTTTGCACGCCGACCTGGCCGGTGATGCGATCGGCATCAATCGTCCGATTGTGATGATGTGACGACTCTTTCCCCCATACCACTTGCCGCGTCCTGGCTTAGGGCGCGGCATTTCTTTTGACGACCGGTGGCGGCGATGCTTAGGATTTCGCCACGAGTATGCCCGCCAACGGACGCAAATGAATAAATTGGAATCGCTTTCCCGGCCTGAGGCCCGGCGTATTGCCCTGTGTGCGCAGGGGTTCGATCAGCGCCGCACCCGCCAAGCGTCCGGTTGGGAACGGATCAACCGGACCGTCGAAACGATGGGTCTGTTGCAGATCGATTCGGTCAACGTTTTGATCCGCTCGCATTACCTGCCGGCCTATTCCCGTTTGGGCCCATACGACCGCGACGCGCTCGACCGGCGCGCCTTCGGGCTCAAGCGCAAGGCGTTGTTCGAGTACTGGGCCCACGAGGCCTCGCTCCTGCCCATGGCCCTGCACCCCTTGTTCCGCTGGCGCATGGCGCGCGCCCAACGCCACGACGGCATTTATGGTGGCCTGGCCCGCTTCGCGCGCGAGAAGCGCGGCTATGTGCAGGAGGTCCTGGAGGAGGTGCGTGCCGGCGGTCCCTTGGTGGCGCGGGAGCTTTCGCGCCCCGGTGTGCGCAAGGGCCCGTGGTGGGGTTGGACAGATGGTAAGGCGGCGCTGGAATATCTGTTCTGGACTGGCGAGGTGACGACCTCTTCCCGGCGCGGTTTCGAGCGCATCTACGACCTGACTGAGCGGGTCATTCCCTCCGAGGTTTTGAATGTGCCGACGCCGGCCGAGGCCGATGCCGTGCGCGAGCTCGTGCGCATCGCCGCGCGCGCTCTTGGGGTCGCGACCGAGACTGACCTGCGCGACTATTTCCGGTTACCCGTCGCCGCGACCCGCCATGCCCTAAGCGAACTGGTCGAGGCCGGAGACCTGGTCCCAGCGGACGTGAAAGGCTGGCGCCAAAAGGCCTATCTCGATCCGAATGCGCGCTGCCCCGGCCAGGTCTCGGGGACCGCGCTACTCTCGCCCTTCGATCCCTTGGTCTGGGCCCGGGCGCGGGCGGAGCGCCTGTTCAGCTTCGAGTACCGGATTGAGATCTATACCCCTGCGGCCAAACGTCAGTATGGCTATTACGTGCTGCCCCTTCTGCACCGGGGAAAACTGGTCGGCCGGGTCGATCTCAAGGCCGATCGGGCCGAGGGGCGGCTGCGCGTTCCCGCCGCACACATAGAACCGCGCTGCGATCCGGGCGCGACCGCCGAGACCCTGGCTGGAGAACTCGTCATGCTCGCCGAGTGGCTCGGCTTGGACGATGTCACGCTTGGCCGGCGCGGTAACTTGGCTCCCGCATTGAGACAGGCCCTGGGCGGCGCGGGCTAAGCGGGCCGAAGGCCGCGCTAACCTTGCTACCCGAAGCTTTGCGGCTAGACTGCGCATTCAAGGAATGACGAGGCAAAGTTAAGGGGGCAAACGTATGGCGGACACGCCGCATAACGTCACGGTAATCGACCATCCATTGGTTCAGCACAAGTTGGGCCTGATGCGGCGTAAGGAAACCAGCACAGCGGACTTCCGGCAGTTGCTGCGCGAGATTGCGCTGCTGATCGGCTATGAGGTGACGCGCGATTTGCCACTCACCAAGGTCGAGATCGAAACGCCGCTCACGCACATGATGGCGCCCCGAATCGACGGCAAAAAACTGGTGTTCATCTCGATCCTGCGCGCCGGGAACGGGTTGCTGGAAGGTTTGCTGGATCTTGCCCCCTCGGCGCGGGTCGGGCATATCGGCCTGTACCGGGATGCCAAGACCCTGAAGCCGGTGGAGTACTACTTCAAGGTTCCGCAGGACTTGAGCGAGCGGAAGGTGATCGTAGTCGATCCCATGCTGGCGACCGGCAATTCGGCAGCGGCCGCGATCTCCCGAATCATGGAACGCGGCGCCCGCGATATAAAGTTCGTCTGCCTCTTAGCCGCGCCGGAGGGGATCAAGGCCATGCACGCCAAGCACCCGAAGCTGCCAATCTATACCGCCGCGATCGACGAGTACCTGAACGATCACGGCTATATCGTGCCCGGCCTGGGCGACGCGGGCGATCGGATCTACGGCACCAAGTAGAATCAAGGGAGGGCCAAAGCGTGCCGATCGTTGAAGCGAGCGACCAGGACCGCGACTTCATGTGTGCCGCCTATGCCGAAGCCAAGGCGGGCTACGATGAGGGTGGGTTACCCATCGGCGCGATCCTGACCGAGAATGGCGAGATCATCGGGCGCGGTCACAATCGCCGGGTGCAGGAAGGCGATCCGATCGCGCACGGGGAAATGGACTGCCTACGCCGCACCGGGCGCCGGCGCAGCTATGGCGCCGTGACCATGTACACCACGCTCAGTCCCTGCATGATGTGCACCGGCACCATCCTACAGTTTGGCATCCCGCGCGTCGTCGTTGGCGAGGATAAGAACTTCGACGGAAATATCCCGTTTCTCTCAGAGCGCGGGGTCGAGGTCGCCCTGTTGCAGGACCCGGCGTGTATCGAACTCATGGGCCGCTTCATTCGCGAGCATCCGGAGATCTGGAACGAAGACATCGCCGAGGACGATTAGCGCTCGCCC
This sequence comes from Kiloniellaceae bacterium, assembly GCA_021776115.1. GTDB lineage: Bacteria > Pseudomonadota > Alphaproteobacteria > Kiloniellales > J153 > JAJFGN01. The sequence continues at coordinate 88,531 of JAJFGN010000024.1, forward strand.
TTGCGATAGGGCACCATCAGGGCCTTGGGGTACGCGGCCCGGCGCGACATGACGATCAGCGCCAGGATGCTGAAGACATAGGGCAGCATCAGGAAGATCTGATAGGGCACATCGCCGCCAAGCGCTTGTTGCAAACGCACTTGAAAGGCGTCGAAGGCGCCGAACAGCACGGCGCCCAACAGCGCCTTTCCCGGCCGCCAAGACGCAAACACAACCAGCGCGATGCAGATCCAGCCGCGCCCGGCGATCATCTCGAAGAAAAAGGCGTTGAAGGCCGACATGGTCAGAAAGGCGCCGCCGATGGCCATGAAGCCGCTGCCGACCATGACCGCGCCGATGCGCATGACATAAACGTCGATGCCTTGTGCCTCGGCCGCCGCGGGATTCTCGCCGACCGCACGCAGGGCCAGGCCGAGCGGCGTTTTGTAGAGCACTAGGCTAACCACGACGACCGAGACGAAGGCGAGGTAAGTCAGCGCCGTTTGCTTGAACAGCGCCGGTCCGATGAAAGGGATTTCCGAGAGCAGGGGAATCGCGAAGGGCTGAAACGGTTCGATCCGGGGCGGGCTCGGCACATCGGGCAAGATCATGCGATAGGTGAAATAGGCCAGGCTGGTGGCCAGCAGGGTCAGGCCGAGGCCGGTCACATGCTGCGACAGACCCAGCGGCACCGTGAAAATACCGTGGATCAAGCCGAAGATCATGCCCACCGCGGCGGCGAAAAGCACGCCGCTCCACAGATCCGCGCCCTGATAGACCGCCATCCATCCGGCCATGGCGCCGGCCGTCATGATGCCCTCGATTCCCAGGTTCAGAACCCCGGCGCGCTCGCAGATCAACTCGCCCAGGGTGCCGAAGATGAGCGGCGTCGCGATCCGGGTCGCGGCGGCCCAGAAGCTGACGGTCAGCAGAATTTCAATGACGTCCATGGCTTATACCAAGGATCGCTGATAATGACCCCTAGGGATCGCGTGCGCGGTCCGTCGGGTAGGAGGGAAGCCACGGGCGATGCGGCACATCGTCAAGGCATCCCGACGCCCTCCGACGGGCCGCGCACGCGACCGGAACGGCGCATTACCAAGGCTTTCGGACGGCGTCGCGCGGGCTTCGCGATGCCCCGCATCGCCACAGCCCACGCTCCTAGCCGAAAACCTTGGTAAAGTGTCTCTAGGGGTCATTATCAGCGATCCTTGGTATTAGCGCAGCCTCAGCCGATAGCGCGTGGCCAGCGAAGCCAGCAACATGGTCAGGAGCGAGGTCGCGACCACCAGGTTGGCCAGATAGTTGGAAACGCCGATGGCGCGGCTCATGAAGTCCGCGCCGACGAAGACGACCGCGACGAAAAGCGCCGCGACGATCACCGGCAGCGCGTTGAGCTGCGCCAGCATGGCGACCACGATGCCGCTGTATCCAAAGCCGGGGGAAAGGTCGAGGGTGAGGTAACCTTTCAATCCCGCGACCTCACCGACGCCGGCGAGACCGGCCAGCGCGCCGGAGATCAAGCCCACGCGCAGCATGACCCGGGGTACCGGCATGCCGGCGAAACGGGCGGCGGCAGAGCTGGCGCCGACGGCGCGCGCCTCGAAGCCCCAGATGGTGCGTTGGGTCATGACCCAAACCGCGATGCCGGCCAGGATGGCCAGAATTAATCCGACGTGGACCCGGGTGCGCGCGATCAGCTTGGGCAGCGTGGCCTCGTCGACGATCGGCGCGCTTTGCGGCCAGCCCATGCCCATGGGGTCCTTCATCGGCCCTTCGATCATCATGGAGACGAACAAGAGCACTACAAAGTTGAGCAACAGAGTGGTCACGACTTCGTCGACACCCAGGCGCAGTTTCAGCAACGTGGGCACCAGCATAAGCAGTGCCCCGGCCAAGGCGCCCAGCACCAGGACCATAGGGATCATGACAGCGGAGGGCAGGGCGATAGCGCCGGTGCCGACCGCGGCGGCGGTCAGGGCTCCGATATACAACTGCCCCTCGCCGCCGATATTCCACAGCTTGGCACGGAACGCGACTGCGGCCGCGAGCCCGGTGAAGATGAGCGGCGTCGCGCGCGACAGGGTTTCCGTGATCGCAAGGCGCGACCCCAGCGCGCCCTTGAAGATCAAGACATAGGCGTCGACAACGGAGACCTCGGCCCAGAGTAGCGGGATCGCCGCCAGCAGCAGGGCCAGCACCACCGCCCCAGCGGGCGCGGCGATAGCAAGAGCGAGGGGAACCCGGGTGCGGGTTTCAAGCCGCATCGTGAGCGGCCGTTTCTGTGTCGTGCCCGGCCATCATCAAGCCAAGTTGCCGGATGGTGACACTCTCGGTCGGCATGGCCTGCGACAGGTGGCCCCGGTGCAGGACTGCGATCCGGTCCGATAGGGTGAGCAATTCGTCCAAGTCCTCCGAGATCAGGATAATGCCGGCCCCGCGTCCGCGCGCTTCCAAGAGGCGCCGGTGAACCTCGGTCACAGCGCCGATGTCGAGGCCACGCGAAGGTTGATTGGCCAGGATCACATTGGGATCGCGGGTTAGGACGCGGGCCAGGATCAGTTTCTGCACGTTCCCACCCGACAACAGGCGTGTTGCCGCCTCGGGTCCCGGACAGCGGACGTCGAAGCCTTCAATAGCCCGCCGGGCGTGGGCGCGCGCCGCACCGCCGCGAATGAAGCCGGCCTGGCAAAAAGCTGGGCTACGATAATCTTCCAGCGCCAGATTCTCCCACACCGCCATGTCGCCGACGACGCCGTCGTGAAGTCGATCCTCCGGAATCCGGCCGATCCCCGCAGCGACCATCCCCGCTGGCGACCCCAGCGCGACGGCTTGCTCATGCAGGGTTACGGTGCCGCTTTCCGGCGTCTGCAAGCCGCAAATCAGATTGGACAGCGCGACCTGCCCGTTGCCGGACACGCCCGCGATGCCGAGAATCTCGTGCTGGCGCAGGGTCAAACTTGCGTCGCTGAGCGCCGGCCGGCCATGGGCGCCAGGGACGCAAACCTTGTCGAGTACCAGAATGGCCTCGCCGGGCGCCATCTCCGGCCGGACCGTTTGCGGAATAGCCCGGCCGACCATGGTTTCCGCCAAGTGCGCCGCGTCGGTCTCGTCCGTGATCAAGTCGGCAACGACGGCTCCCGCGCGCAACACAACGACCCGTTGTGAAACCGACATGACTTCGGCCAGCTTGTGCGAGATGAAAACGATCGACAGCCCTTGCGCGACCAGATGGTGCAGGGTCTCGAACAGGCGGTCGGTTTCCTGTGGCGTCAAGACGGCGGTCGGTTCGTCCAGGATTAGGATCCGGGCGCCTCGGTATAGCGCTTTCAGGATCTCGACCCGTTGCCGTTCGCCCACGGACAAAACACCGATCGCCGCATCGAGATCGACGCGCAGGCCAGAGCCGTCCATCAACTCGTCGAGTTTGCGGCGCGCGGATCGGCGGTCCGCCCATGGCCGGAATAAGGATTGCGTGCCAAGGATGATGTTGTCGAAGGCGGTCAGATTGTCTGCCAGCGTGAAATGCTGGTGCACCATGCCGATGCCCGCGGCCAGCGCGGCGCTTGGCGAGCCGCCGCGCAAGGGGGTGAGGGCGCCGCCGGGGTCGGCGACCAGAACCTCGCCTTCATCGGCCAGGTAGTGGCCGAAGAGGATATTCATGAGAGTGGTTTTTCCGGCGCCGTTCTCGCCCAGCAGGGCCAGAATCGCGCCCCGGCGCAATTCCAAGTCGATGGCGTTGTTCGCCACCAGCGCCCCGAAACGCTTGGTGATGCCGCGCAGCCGGAGGACGATGTCCTCCGGCGCACGAGCCTCAGTCGCAGTCACGTGCCTAACAGGTCATTTCGAGCACGTAACCTTACCTACATTGACGATTTGGGTTCGGAATCGTTGACGTTGACGCGGAACAGGCCGTTGCGGATTTCGTCCTCGCGGGCCTTGATCGCGGTCATTGTCTTGGCGTTGACCAGCTTGCTGTCCATGGGAGCCAGCGAGGCGCCGCCGTGGGACATGTAGCTGTAGCTGCCATAGTCTTCGGCGGCGAAGTTACCGCTTTTGACCGCCGCGATCGCGCGGTCGATGGTCGGCTCCATATGCCACAAGGCACTCGCGACAACGGTACCCGGGTACTCTTTCTGGGTATCGATCACGTTGCCGATGGCCATGACCTTGCGCTCCTTGGCCGCGTCGGAAACGCCATAACGCTCGGCATACATGATATCGGCGCCGGCATCCATCATGGCGAAGGCGGCTTCCTTGGCTTTCGGCGGATCGTACCAGCTGCCGATGAAGGACACGGAGAACTTGACGTCCGGATTGATTTCGCGGGCGCCGTCCATGAAAGCGTTCATAAGGCGATTGACTTCGGGAATTGGATATCCGCCGACCATGCCTATTTTATTGGACTTGGTTAGGCTGCCCGCGACCATGCCGGTCAGATACGACGGTTCGTGGATCCAATTGTCGAAGACCGAGAAATTTGCGCCCGAGGGGCCGAAACTGGAACCCATCAGGTAAGCTGTCTTCGGATAATCCTTGGCCACCTTGCGCGCGGCGCGCTCGACCCCAAAAACTTCGCCAACGACCAAATTGTTGCCGGCCTCGGAATATTCGCGCATGACGCGCTCGTAGTCGGTGTTGGCGACGTTCTCGGAATAAATGTATTCAATGTCGCCGCGCGCGGCTGCCGCATTCAGTGCTTTGTGTATCCGGCTGATCCATTGTTGCTCGACCGGTAAAGTGTAGATCGCGGCGACCTTGATCTTTGCCGCGATGGCCGGTGTTGCGCCGCTCAAGGCTGTCGTCCAAGCGATGGCGGCGAAGGCCAAGAAGCTGAGGCCCTTACGAAGTGTGGTTCTCATGGTGCGATGTCTCCCAGTGTTTGAAGAAACCAAAAAACGGCGCCTTATCGATTGGCGCCTTTCTTTCGACGGCCCGGCGGTAGTGCTATTTATGCACTTTAGTTGCCGTCGTGTCGTCGCATTTGCGGGAATTGGCGCGGCCCTGATTGTCTTGTGCTGGTTTCGGCACGCCACCCGATCAATTCTGACTGTTTGGTCAAATTATTCGTAGCGCAAAGAACACCGGCCGATCAAGCCACTTGTCGTTATGTTTCGCCTGTTATCCCAGGCACGGCAGTGGCGCGGCGCGGTGACAATGTGTATCAGGGGCTCCAGGCTTACCTCATGGGCCGGAATTACACGGTATGGCCGAAGTCGCTGCTTATCATTGGGTGTTCTTGTTGATTGCCGCTCCCTGTGTCGGCAGTTTCCTGGGGCTGGTCGCCGCGCGCCTGCCGGAGGGACGGGCGATCGTGTGGTCTCGCTCGCGGTGTCCTCACTGTGACCATGTTCTAGGCTGGCTTGAATTGGTCCCGGTCTTGAGTTGGGTGTTTCAGCGCGGAACCTGCCGCGCCTGTGGCCACACCTTGTCCTGGCGCTACCCGGCGATCGAGCTGGCCGCGCTCGGCATCGCGATCTGGAGCCTGGCGGTCACGCCGGGGGGCTTGGCCTGGGCCACCGCCGCCTTGGGCTGGAGCCTTCTGACCCTCGCCATCATCGACGTGCGCCACCTAATTCTGCCGGACGAAATCACACTGTCCTTGATTCCAGCCGGCTTTGCAGTCACTTGGATCTTGGACTCGGCGCGTCTACCGCACCATGCTGCCGGGGCTGTCGCCGGTTTCCTGTTCGTTGTGATCCTGCGCTGGGCCTATGCTCTCGTGCGTGGGCGCGAGGGGATCGGCATGGGCGATGCCAAGCTGCTGGCCGCCGCCGGTGCTTGGGTCTCTTGGCAAGGCTTGCCGGGCATAGTCTTGATTTCCGCCGCGCTGGCCCTGGCTGGCCATATCATCTGGAGCGCCCTATTCGAGCGTATGGAATTGACGAGGGAAATACCCTTCGGGCCCTATTTGGCTGGCGGGCTCTGGCTGACCTGGCTTTATGGGCCGATCACAATAGGGTCACAATAAGCCCATAGGTACCGGGTGTAGACTGCCGCTGCGGCCCTTTCTCGGGGCCTTGAAAGGCAAAATGGCGGAAAGTCGCTCCTTGAAGAAGCGATTCCCGACCTGTTTTAGACATTTGGGTTGTTTTAAGGTTCTAGGATCAAGGTATATCGTTTTCACGCAGTTCAGCGCGGGAGCGGGCCAGCGCGAGAGCGGGAAAGCAAGAGAGTTCGAATGACGATGAGTGTGCGGACCGTGGCGGATAAGCAGGCCGATTTTGAGCAGGCGCTTGGAACGCGCTTGACCGAGGGCGGCAAATTGGACGCCGCGGGCCTGGATCGGGCCAAGCGGGTTCGCGAGGATACGGGCGAGCGTCTAAGCGTCTTGTTGCCGAAGCTTGGGCTTGTGTCGGAGCGCGACATGGCCGAAGCGGTCGCGGCGCAGTTGAACTTGCAACTGGTCGGGCCGAGCGATTTTCCCGACGAACCGTTATTTAAGGAGAAACTGAGCCCGCGCTTCCTGCGCGAGGCCCAGATCTTGCCGATTGCTCAGGAGCAGGACGGCCTGGTCGTCGCCATGGCCGATCCCATGAACAGTTTCGCGACCGACGCCTTGCGTCTGGTCGCGGGCGGAAAGGTGCTGCCCCGGGTCGCGGTTCCAGGCGAACTGGAAGCGGCCATCGAGCGTCTTTACGCGCAAAAGGCCGGCACCGAAGGCGCGGCGGGCGAGGCAACCCTCGAGGAAGACAGTCAGGGCGTGGAGCTTGACGTCGCGCGCCTCCGCGACCTGGCGAGCGAGGCGCCGGTAATACGCCTGGTCAACCAGCTCATCACCAAGGCGGTCGAGGCGCGTGCGTCCGATATCCATATCGAGGCGTTCGAGAATGAATTGCGGGTGCGCTTTCGCATCGACGGCGTCTTGCGCGAAACCGAATCCCCGGCCAACCGGTTCCGGGCGGCCATTGTTTCGCGCATCAAGATCATGGCCAAGCTAAACATCGCCGAACGCCGCTTGCCGCAAGACGGCCGCATCAAGCTGGCGATTCGCGGCACGCCCGTCGATTTGCGTATCTCCACCATCCCGACCATGCACGGGGAAGGCGTGGTCATGCGCGTTCTCGACCGTAAGGGGGTGTCCCTCGATTTTACGGCGCTCGGTATTAGCGACTTCGCCCTTGAGACCTTGCTGAAGATTCTGGAGCGGCCACACGGCATCGTTCTGGTCACCGGTCCGACCGGAAGTGGCAAGACAACAACGCTCTATACATCGTTGGTTAGATTGAATAGTCCGGACAAAAAGATCCTGACCGTTGAAGATCCGATTGAATATCAACTGGACGGAATCAATCAGATCCAGGTGCAACCCAGTATCGGCCTCAGCTTCGCCAATGTCCTGCGATCGATCCTGCGCCAAGATCCCGATATCGTCATGATCGGCGAGATCCGGGACGTCGAAACCGCGGAAATCGCGATCCAAGCGGCGCTGACCGGCCATTTGGTTCTTTCGACCCTGCACACCAACGATGCCGCCGGCACGATTTCCCGGCTGCTCGACATGGGGGCCCAGGACTATTTGTTGACCACGACGTTGAACGGCATTGCCGCGCAGCGCCTGGTGCGCACCTTATGCCGCCACTGCAAGACCCGGGCGGTTGCGCTGCCCGAGCTCGTGGAGCAGCTCAACTTGAAACGCTACACGCGGGACTCCGAGATCCACCTTTACCGCGCTGTCGGTTGCGACCAATGCAACGGAACCGGATATTTCGGCCGCAGCAGCTTGATCGAAGTGCTGGTCGTATCCGATCCGATCCGCCGCCTGATCCTGAAACGCGCGGACTCGATGGATTTGCACCGTGCCGCGGTCGAGGAGGGCATGCGTACCATGTACGATGACGGCATGCAGAAAGCCTTGGCCGGTCTTACCACGGTTGAGGAAGTCCTGCGGGTAACTCGAGACGTGTGATGCCAAAGGTCCTTGATAATGCGCCGTTCCGGTCGCGCAGGCGAACCGCCGGAGGGCGTCGGAAAGCCTTGACGATGTGCCGCATCGCCAGCGGCTTTCCTCCTGCCCGGCGGATCGTCTGCGCGATCTCTAGGGGTCATTATCAAGGACCTTTGGAATAATGCCACGCTTCGCGTACAAGGCTGTCTCGCCCGATGGCGATATCATCGAAGGCGAAACTCAGGCGCCCAGCCGCCAGGCCGTGATCGATCGCCTTCACGCCGACGGGCATGTCCCGATTAGGGCTGAGGAGAGCCGCCGGGCAACGGTGGCCAGAAAAGCCGGGGTGTCGGAGATTTTCCGGCAACGCCGTGTGCGCCAGGGGGACCTGGTATTGATTACGCGTGAACTTGCGACCCTGCTGCAGGCCGGCTTACCGCTCGACCGGGGAATGTCGGTCATGCTGGATCTGGCGCCGGCGGGACCGGTTCGCGACTTGGTCGAAGAGATCCGCGAAAAAGTGCGCGGCGGCGCCACCCTGGCGGACGCCCTGGCCGAGCAACCCAATGTGTTTCCCAATTTCTATGTGGGTATGGTCCGCGCGGGCGAAGCCGGCGGCACCTTGGAAGGCGTTTTGACGCGTTTGGCCGATACCATGGAGCGGGCCCAGGCCCTGCGCGAAAACGTGCAGGCGGCGCTACGCTATCCCGCCCTAGTCGTGATCATGGCGATCCTTTCGCTCATGGTCCTGATGACGGTGGTCATACCCGAATTTCGCCCCTTGTTCGAGGATGCCGGGGCCGCCATGCCGTTCTCCACGCAGATCGTCATCGGCGTCTCGGATTTCTTGGCTGCGTACTGGTGGCTGGTCGCGCTTGTCGTTGCGTTCGCGGTCATGGCTATGCGTCAACACAACCGCACGCTCGAGGGCCGGCTGAGATGGGATGCCTGGAAGATCCAAGCGCCGATCTTTGGCGATCTTCTGACAAAAATCGAGGTCGCGAGGTTCAGCCGCACACTGGGGACCCTTTTAAGTAATGGCGTCAGCGTGCTGAACGCCATGTCGATGACCATCGAGACCTTGGACAACCGCGCCTTCGCGGGCGCGGCGACGCAAGCCCAAGGCCGCTTGGCAAAAGGCGAAGGCCTGGCCGAGCCCCTGGCGGAAACCGGGATATTCCCGGGGCTGGCATTGCAGCTTATCCGGGTCGGGGAAGAGACCGGGCGTCTCGACGCCATGTTGCTTCGTATCGCCGATATTTACGACGATGAGGTGAAGCATGCGATCCAGAAAATGCTGTCTCTTCTGGTTCCCTTGGTCACGCTGGCACTTGGAGTCCTGATCGCGGGGATCATTGGATCCATGATTTCCGCGATCATGAGCTCCTACGATCTCCCATTTTGAGCCGCAGATGTCGGATATCCGAACAAGCCATTGAGAAAGATAGATGAAAGGTCAATACGTGTTGACGATACTTTCGCGCCGAGAACCAAAGAAAACCCGCCGTGCACAGGACGGCTTCACCCTGATCGAACTGCTGGTGGTTCTGGTCATTTTGGGTCTGATCGTGGCCTTCGCCGCGCCGCAGGTCATCAAGTACGTTGGCGGTGCGAAATCCGACTCCGCCAAGATTCAAATTGAACGGCTATCCGGCGTACTCGATCTCTATCGCCTGGAGGTTGGCCGCTATCCAACCCAGGAAGAGGGTCTGGAGGCCCTTGTCGAAAGGCCGGCGGACGCCGATGCCTGGAACGGGCCCTACGTTAAGAAAGCCGACTCCCTCACCGATCCTTGGGGCCGACCCTACATATATCAAATGCCGGGCGAACATGGCGACTACGACATGTCGTCGCTCGGCGCCGATGGCCAGGAGGGTGGAGAAGGCGAGGATAAGGATGTGACGAGCTGGTAACGCAGGATGCCGAGGATGGCTATCTTTAGGAGAGGCCTCGCCGGTCGGGCCGGTTTCACCCTGATCGAGCTGCTGGTCGTTCTGGTCATCATGGGACTTCTTGTGAGCCTGGGGCCGATTGCGTTCCACAAGGTCTTGCCCGGCGTGGCTCTTAAGTCGTCGGCGCGCGAGATCATGGCGGCTTTTCATGAGGCGCGCAGCATCGCCATCCGCGACAATAGGGAAGCATTTGTCATTATCGACGTCGACGCACGCGCGTACCGTTTAGGCGAGGGCGCGCCGGTGCAAGAGTTGGACCCGGGGCTGGAGCTCAAACTAGTGGCGGCGGCGTCTGAGCAGATCGACGACTCCCAGGGCCGTATCCGGTTCTATCCCGACGGCACCTCGACCGGTGGGCGCCTGACACTGAAGCAGAACGAGCGGAAATACGATGTTGTCGTGGATTGGATCACGGGCCGGGCCGAGCTGCGGGAATAAGCGCAGCGCGCCGGGGGCCCGGTCGCTGGGGTGTCGGCGCGCGGGCGGCTTTACCCTGCTCGAAGTTATCGTCGCCTTTACGATCTTGTCGATCGCCCTGGTCGGCTTGCTTCAAGCCTTCGCTACCGGAATGCATGGGCTGGGCGCGGCGCAGGCGAGCGCTACTGCGGTCATGCATGCGCGGTCCAAATTGGATGAGGTCGGTGAGGTCATTCCGCTTGAAGATAGCGAACAGTCCGGGGAATACGATGACGGGTACCGTTGGGAAGTCCGCATAACACGCGTAGAAGAAGACGCCGATGCCGGAGTGTTGGAGCCATTGGCGATTCCTTTCGATGTCGAGGTGACGGTCACCGACCCGCGCGGCAGTGCGTTCACGCTCAATACCTTGCGTCTGGGCGCCGTCGAATGAAGCCCGCACATCGCGGCGCGGCGCAGCGGCATGCAAGCGGCTTCACACTCATAGAATTGCTTGTCGCCTTGACCTTGTTCGGCTTGATCTCGGTTGTCGTCATGGGTGGGTTACGCTTCGGCACCCGGGTTTGGGAGACCGGCGAAACGCGGGCCCAAGCGGTCGCGGAAGTCGAGGCGGTGCAAGGCGTTCTGCGCCGCTATTTGGCGCAGGCGACTGTGCCACAGCTATACGGCTCTCGCACTCGCGAGACACGGCTATTTTCCGGTGAGGCGGAGCGCTTGCGTTTCGTCACGGTTACCCCGGCGCATGTCGGTGTCGGCGGGCTTTACCAAGTCGAGATCGCGAAGGTCGATGGCGATGGAGAAGAAGATGGAAGCATCCAATTAACTTGGCGCCTATTTCGGCCGGACGATCCGCGGGCCATAGAAGAGGACCCAGATGAGGAGGATACCCTTGCGGGCGGGCGGCGCAGTCTTTTGACCGGCGTCAAGTCCGTGACTTTCGCCTACTATAAGTCCGAGGGGCCGGGCTTTGGCGCGTCGGAGTGGGAGGAGTCCTGGGACGAGGCGGACGAATTGCCGGGCCTCATCGCGATGGATGTCGAGTTCTCCCGGGGGTCGGGCCGAGTTTGGCCGGTACTCGTTGTCCGAACTCGCTTGGCGGGCGCCAAATGACGATCGTGCTCAAGAATGGCGGCTTGAGGACTGTGGCTGAACGAACATAACGCCGACTTTGTTGGCGTGCCGCCAACATACATGGCACCGAAAAAGCGGGCCGTTCTGCAGCTTCAGGAGGAAGGTCTCCGGAACCTCAAGCTTCTCCGGGATTTTTAGCGCAGCGCCGCCGGACGACATATTGACCACCAGGCAGTCGCTGACGCAGTTTGAATTCTTGTAGATGATCTGTCCCGACTTCAGTGTCTTGACCCGTTTGTGCTGGCGGCGCGCGACTTTGCCGGTCCTCCGGTCTTCGAACGTATGCCCGAGCTCCTTGCTGCCGGCTCGTTCCAGAATTGCGGCCACGCTGTCGCGCAGGTCGTGGCCGTTGAAGGGCTTGATCAAGCGGTCCATGACGCCGAGATGCTCTGACTTGCCCTCGTCGTCTCCTCCGATCAGCGCGGATTGAATGATGACGGGGGTGTGGATGTCGGCATCTCTAATCCGGCGCAGAACCTCATATCCGTCGATATCTGGAAGCATGATATCTAGGAGAATCAGGTCGTATCTATTCTGGGTTGCAAGGTCGATGGCTTCTTCGCCCAAGTGGGCTGTATCGCACGAGAATCCTTTGGAAATTAGGGTCTGCGCCACCACCTGAGCGGTGGGCTCATCATCCTCAACCTGCAAGACCCGCATCCATTTGCCCTCAAAAGACGTAAATCGGACACATACATCGGACGATATTCTGTGATAATTGTTAAGAAATTCGCACCATGATTGGCTTGAGCTACGGTCTCGGCGGTCCCAGCCAAGGGAGCCTAGCGGCGGAATCCGGCTCAGGGCGACGTGTTGCCGTATGGCCGCGGATGTAGGATAAGCGCGCAGTGGCGCACAGTATGGTTAAATGATTAGCTCGATCCTCATACCTCTGTCCCTGAGGCAGGGCGCGGTGCGGTTCTGGCGCTGGTGGACCGGCGAGCTGCTGGCCCTTCTTCCTGCCCGCGTGCGGGATCGCGTGGTCCCAACGGGACAGCGCCTGGTGGTCGATTTTTCCAACGATAAAGCTCATTTTCTGCGTAGTAAGGGTGGCTCGCTGAAACGGGTCGGATCTATCTTCCTGGACGACCCGGAACTGGCCGCCGCGCCGCCGGGCGCACAGATTCAAGCAGTTCATCGGATTATTGACCGGGCGGGCTTACACGGCGTGGGCGGGCTGGTCCGGCTACCGCGCGACAAGGTCCTGCGGCGCGTTGTCGATTTGCCGGCTGCCGCGGCCGAAAATCTGCGGGAGGTCCTGGGCTTCGAGATGGACCGCCAGACACCCTTTAAGGCCGACGAGGTGTGCTTCGACTTTCGGATACGTGGTCAAGATCCACAGCGAAAGCGGATTAAGGTCGATTTGGTCGTGGTACCGCGTGACGTAGTGGACCGCGTGATGCGTTTGGCTGACGCTTGGGGCGTCGATCTCGATCTAGTCGACATGGGTGGAAAGACGACCCAGGAGGACCAGTTGTTCGACCTACTGCCCCGCGCATCGCGCGCGGCACGCGGTCAAGTGCGGCGCCGATTGTCTTTCGCGTCCGGCGTTCTATGCGCGGCCTTGTTAAGCGCCGCGGTATATTTGCCGTTGCAGACCAAACGCGACGATCTGACCTCGCTGGAGGCGGAGTTGGCCCGCGCGCGCGCCGATGCCGGCAAGGTTGACGAGATGCGCCAGCAGGTCGAGGACCTGACAACGCGAGGCCGTTTCGTGGTCGAGCTAAAAGGCAAACAACGTACCGCGACTGAGGTCCTCAACGAAGTTACCCGACTATTGCCGGACACGACATGGGTTCTGAAGTTCGGCCTAAGGAACAATAAGCTTAGCGTCTCTGGATATTCGGGGAAACCCTCGGCGCTCATCGGGCTGCTTGAAGATTCTGAAATGTTCGCCAGCGTACGTTTCAGCTCGCCGGTCACGATGGATCAAAAGGTCGGATTGGAGCGCTTCAACCTGACCGCCACGGTTTCAGGGCGGGAAAGCTGATGTCGAGCGGATCCGAACCGATCGGTGGAAGTACGGTGTTTTCCGCGCCCTGGATAAGCCGCGCGACTGCGGTAGGTCTTTTGGTCGCGATTCTGCTGATCGTCTATAGCGTCCTGGTTTCGCCGCTGGTCACGGCCTACAGCCAGATCAATGGCGCAATCTCGCAATCCACCGAGCTGCTGGCGCGTTACCAAAGAGTCACGGCGCAGTATCCAGCGCTTAAGACGTTGCTCGATCGTGTGAGCGCCGATCATACGGCAAGCGGTGTCTACTTGCCGGGCGACACCGATGCCCTGGCTGCCGCCCGATTGCAGGAGATTGTCAACTCGCGGGTTGAAACCAACGGCGCGCAGGTGCGCAGCGTGCAAATCTTGCCCACGAAAGAGGACGGTGAATTCCGCCGTGTCGGGGTGCGAATTCAATTGACCGCGACGGTCGCCGCCGTGGCGCGCATACTTTATGCCTTCGAGGCCGGCGGCACCTTCTTGTTCGTGGATAACCTGGAAGTCAGCAATCGCCGAAGTCGGCGGCGCGCGGGTGAGCAAACGGATCCGGAACTGCTGGTCCGGTTGGATCTGACCGGATATGTTCGCCCAGAGGCGACAAAATGATACTGAACCGCAAATCGGCGATCTTCGTGCCCGTGAGTCTGGCGGCGGGAGGGTTTCTCGTCTCGGCCGCGCTTTTCGGCGTTCTGAGCCTGCCTCCGGGCGTATCGACCGAGCCTGCCGGAAAAGCCCTGGTGCAGGAAATCATGCCGACCGATGAGGATCCCATCACCTCTAGTTTCACCATGCCGCCTGCCAAGAATTTCGTGGAAATCGTCAGACGTCCCATCTTTGCGTCGGACCGCCGCCCAACAGCTCAGCAAGAATTGACGATTGAAACGATGACGTCGGAGCTGGAGCTCCGTCTGATCGGGGTCATTGTTGCCTCCGGCTCGCCGATCGCCATCGTGGCCCCGCTAGGGAGCGAGGCCTTCGCACGTCTTACGGTGGGTGACCGGTTTCAGGGCTGGACCGTTGCCCAGATCGAGCCGCACCGGGTGACTTTCCGGCGCGATAAGGCTGTGGAGCGGATCGAGTTGAGCTACGACCTGCCGCCGAGGCGCGCACAAAAGAAGAAAGTGCAAACCGGCGAAAACGCGGTGCCAAAGAAGGCGACGGCAAAAAAGCAAGAAGACTAGGTTTAGTTGAGGCAAATAGTCACTTAGGGTCGGCACTCACACAACTTGACGATCAAGATTGACTTTTCGGTGCGCGATGGTTTGGCGCGGCGTCGTTTAACCTTTATTAACCCCGTCTCATTACGTTTCGTTAGCCAAAGTTTATTTCTTGTCCGGGTGTGGTTAATTTCATTAGATGGAAACGCGGGAATATCTCCACCGCTCACGATGAGCGGTCGGACCGGCGCTTCGGGGGAACGCGGGACGTGAAATGCCGGGATAGATGTCGCTTTGCGCGACTTCTTACAAGCGGTCGGCCAGTTTTGGCCGGTGCGTTGGTCCTTGCGCTGGCCTCCTGTCAGGCTATGCCGAGCGGCGATCCCGCGGCCAAGATCAGTTCAGCGGATATCGACCTTCCTGCGGCGCAGTCCGCACCTTTGAGTCCGACCGGGAGCCGGAAGGGAGGCAAACTCAGCGCCGGCCCCACCAAGCTCACGCAGGGCCCGCTGGGTGAACTGGCGCCGCTGCCAGATAGCCTGGAAGCGCAAGTCGAGGAGCCGGAGCTGTTTCGCGGCACCGGCGTATTGGCCCGCCAGCCCCGGGGACGGCGCGCGAACGTCAACATCATCGAGGACGGCGACATCACCTTGAATTTTGCGAACGCTGAGATTCGCGAGGTCGTTGATGCGGTGTTGGGGCAGGCGCTTGGCCTTAGCTACATAATCGATCCACGTGTTCAGGGTGAGGTCACCGCGCGCACGAGCCAACCGATACCCCGTCAGGCGGTCATTCCCGCGCTCGAAAATATCTTGGCCTTGAATGGCGCGGCGCTGACTTTAGACGACGGTATTTATAAGGTCGTCACCCTTCAGCAGGCGGCAACGGGCCTAACCAGCCCGATAGTATCGGCAGAAGCCCGCAACTCCGCGCGCGGCTTTGCCGTCCACATCATTCCCGTACGCTATGCCGCGGCCCAGGCTCTTTCGGATGTCCTCCGGCCATTCATCGGCCCCGGGCGGGTATTCCGGGTCGATACCGCGCGCAATCTGATCGTGTTCGCCGGAACCGGTCCGGAAGCGCGCGATCTGATCGATATGATCAGCGTCTTCGACGTCGACTGGATGTCAGGCATGTCGTTTGCCTTGTTCCCGGTTCAAGTCGCTGATTCCAAGGCGATCGTTGCCGATTTGGAAACCGTGTTCCTGCAAAACGGTCAAAGCCCTCTGGCCGGCTTGATCCGCTTCGTGCCTATCGAGCGCTTGAACGCCGTGCTCGTGATTTCGCCGCAACCGGCGTATCTCGATCAAGCGGAAACTTGGATCGACCGTCTCGACCGCGGCGGCGAAGGCGCGGGACGGCGGATATTTGTCTATCACGTCCAGAATGGCCGTGCCGCCGATCTGTCGGATGTTTTGAGCCGTATTTTTGACGCAAGCGGCGGCGGTGGTGGCGGCAAGGAGGAAACCGGTGCCGGCCTTGCACCCGGTTTGATCCCGGCGACCCTAACCAGCGAACCGTCCGCAACGCAGCAGGCCGCGGAGGGCGGCGACAGCAATCAGGCGACTTCGCCGTCGAAGTCTGCCGACGGGCAGCGAATATCGGATACCACCGGCATCTCCGCGATCGTCGACAGCGGTAACATCCGTATCATAGCCGACGAGCGAAATAACGCGCTGGTGATTCTAGCGACGGCCGCCGAGTATCGCATGATCGAGGCGACCTTGAAGCGCCTGGACTTGACGCCCCTGCAGGTCTTGATCGAAGTTACGATCGCCGAAGTCACGCTGAACGACGACTTGCGCTATGGCCTGCAATGGTTCTTCTCGAAAGGCAACAATGCGTTGAGTTTCAGCACCTTGTCCTCAGGCGCTGTAAGTTCCGCCTTCCCCGGGTTCTCTTACGTGTTTACGCCTGCCGACGCGCAGATCGTGCTCAATGCCTTGACCGAGATCACGGATGTGCGTGTGGTGTCGTCACCGCAACTCATGGTGCTCGACAATCAAAGCGCGCGGCTTCAGGTTGGCGATCAGGTGCCGATCGCGACCCAATCGGCGGTATCGGTCAGCGACCCGAATGCACCTATTGTCAATTCGATTGAGTTTAAGGATACCGGCGTGATTCTGGCGGTAACGCCGCGGGTTAACGCGAGCGGCCTGGTCACGTTGGAGGTGTTGCAGGAAGTTAGCGATGTGACTGAAACGACGACCTCGGCGCTCAACTCCCCAACGATCCAACAGCGTAGTATCGAAAGCACGGTTGCGGTTCAAAGCGGGGACACGGTCGCCCTGGGCGGTTTAATTCAAGACCGAGACGAGGAGTCCACCAGCGGCTTACCCCTCCTGTCTGAAATCCCAATCCTGGGTAACCTCTTCAAGTCGACAAACAACGCCAAGCGCCGTACGGAACTTCTTGTTCTGATCACACCGCGCGTCGTACGCGACCGCCGCGAGGCACAGGACGTGACGGAGGAGCTTCGCAAGCGCTTGACCGGGATCGAGCCGCTGGAGCAGAAGATCAAGGCCCCGCAGTGAGTTGGATGCGATCATGAAGTCGCGTGGACTCGCGCTGATTACGGTGCTGTGGGTCCTGACGCTGCTTTCCTTGATCGCCGCAAGTTTTGCCAATTCGACCCGGACCGAAATCAAGCTCGCTTTCAACCAATCGACAGTCGCGCAGGCAGAGGCCTTGGCGGACGCGGGCGTGCATGCCGCGATCTTGGGTCTCATGGCGCGTGACCCCACGGGTCAGTGGCGCGCCGATGGGACGGTCTATGGCTGGCGAAGAGGCAAGGGCGAGATCCGTGTTCAGATCTGGGACGAAGGGGGCAAGATCGACCTCAATGCGGCTTCCGAGGTGTTACTCAAGGCCCTATTTGTCGCGGCAGGGCAGGGTTCGGACGATGCAGCGGCCCTGGCGGATCGAATTGTAGATTTTCGCGATACCAATAACCTGCTTCAGTTGAACGGCGCGGAAGATCGCGAATACCGCGACGAGGGGCTGCCATACGGGGCCAAGGACGCACCCTTCGAGGCGGTGGAGGAGTTGCGTCAAGTGTTGGGCGTGACACAGGCGATCTACGAATCCGTTGCCCCGGCCTTGACCGTTCACGCGCGCCAGCGCCAACCACTTGAAACCTCGGCCCCGCCTTTGGTGAAGGCCGCCTTGGCCGGAAATTCTCCCGATCAGGAAACACCGATGGAACCGCCGGAGGACGCTTCACCGACTTCAGAACAGACAGAATTGGGCGTCACGCCCATAGATCGGCCGGTTCCCGGTGAAGAACAAGCCGCGGAGGATGGCGATAATCCGACCAGGTCGCGAATCAACATATTCACGATCCACGCTGAGGGGCGGACGGACTCCGGATCCGTTTTTGTCAGAAGCGCAGTGGTAGAGATCGGCTCGGGCGCTGACGTTCCCTTTGAGTTTTGGGCGTGGAAGCAAGGAAAACGCTCACTGTTTTCGTTTGCCGCACCCGCTCTATAAGGAAGAGGCTGGCTAGATTAAGCTTAGTCCGGGGCGGCGGCGCGCTGGGCTCGGCTTCGCGAGTCCGCATCCGCTACGAAGCGGGCGAATATCTCGCTCAGCGCGGAATCCAGGGCTTGCACGGACGCTTCCACGCTATCGTCCTTGGCAGCGATTTCGGCGCCGTAGCTCTGCACGACGACCAGGCGTTGGCCGCGATTTTCCGTCATGGCGAGTTCAAGTTCCGCGACCACGCGGGTCGTATCGCCTTGCAGCAGTCGTTCCAGGCGCCGGATGCGTCCTGTCACCTCATAATCCGCGGGGAGCCGCAGGTCCGGCGTGATAACGGAGTTCGCCGCACCGCTGGCCCTTAGGTAGTCCACAAGCTGCGTTTGCAGCATCCGTGGCGGGGCCTCGATCCAGTAGTGGTAATCGTGCTGTTGTACTTCGTGCGCGCCGCTTTTGCTGAACAACAGAGGCCGTTCGCGCAGCAAGCCCTCTGCCTCGATTGGCGCGACCGAGATCGTGCCCGGAAATTGGGCTGTGGCGTCGAGAGGGGGCCGGACCATGACCCGATAAAAGTGGTCCCTCGGCAGGGGCGGTGTCGCGCCAAGACAACCGCTCAGCGTGGCGAGCAACAGGGCCGCTATGACCGGCTTCATCGCATCTGGGAAGGTCATTGGGTGTCCTCGGGTTGGCTTGCCTTGGCCTCAGATACCGCTTCGCGCGGCGTGCCGCCAAGCAGGACACCGGGATTGTTGCGGACAAGCCGGCTGAATTCATTCATGTTGCGCGCGGTTCCATCGAAATTGTAAACGATCGTGTCGACGCTGCGTGCCACGGCGGCCAGGGTATACCGCAAGTCCTTCAGGGTTAGTTCGACGCCGTTATCGTTGGCGTCGACCAGGGTGTCTAGGTTTGCCGCCAAGCTCCGCAGCTTATCCATGGCCTGGGCGAGATCCTGGCTTGCGCCGGCCAGGGTTTGGGTCGTGCCTTCCGTGTTAACGATCGCTCGCCGGATTGCCTGAACGTTTTCATCGGCCAAGATCGCCTGGACCGGCACCAGGCTTTCGTTTAGGCGCTGAACGAAGGTCGCCAACTCTCCTGTGATCCGGGGCGTGTCGCGATTGACCGTGGTGGCCAGGGACAGCAGCGTACCGAGCAGGGGTTTCACGCTGCCCTCGCTTAACGCCGCTAGTTGGCTCGCGGCGCCCTGCATGGCGGTGAACATATCCGATGGGGCGGCGCTGGAGATGTCACCGCCAACGGCGACGGCTTCTTCGGCGTGACCGCTCTCGATATCTAGCGTCTTCGCGGCCAGAAAGCTGGAGCTGCCGATCCGGGTCACGCTATCCGCGGGGATGATCCACCCCTGCTCGACGCTGATTGCGATCCGAAACCGGTTCGATTCACGCTGCTCGGCTGGTTCGATGCGCTCGACCTGACCGACCGGAAAACCTTCGAACCGAACTTGGGTCCCATACTTGATGTCGGCCACGTTGTCGAGCATCACGAAGTACTGGTCCGTCGGCCCGGTCCGCCCGGTCAATACGGCCACCGACCCGATTGCCGCCACTATCATTGCCATGACAAAGCAGCCGACTAAAACGTAATTGATTTTGTTGCTGTACATCGCTGCGTCCTGTCCGCGAATCTGTTCTATGCCTCGCCGGCCAAGCGGCGCAGGTATTCTTCCGGGTCGAGCGGTGTGTCGTCGGGCCGGCGGTTAAGTAGGCTTTGAACCCGTTGGTTTTCGCTGCCTCGCACCTCGTCCGGCGTGCCGACCTCCAAGATGCGTCCGTGATCCAGGATCGTGATGCGGTCGGCAATCTTGAAGGCGCTGTGTATCTCGTGCGTTACGACGACGATGGTCATATCCATGGCGTCGCGCAGGCGCAGTATCAGGTCGTCCAAGGCAGCGGAAACGACTGGATCGAGGCCGGCTGAGGGTTCGTCGAAGAACAGCAGCTTAGGGTCGGTGGCGATGGCGCGCGCGACCGCGGCGCGTTTCAACATGCCGCCGGAAAGCTCCGAAGGCATGAGATCGCCGAAACCGGACAGGTTGACGACCTCCAGCTTCATGCGCGCCATGATGTCCATGGTCTTTTCGTCAAGCCGCGTGTGCTCGCGCAGCGGCAGCTTGATGTTCTCGATAACCGACATGGAGCTGAACAAGGCGCCGCCCTGGAAAGCGACCCCGACACGGCGGCGTTGATCGAGCATTTCGACCGGGCCGAGCTGGGTAATATCCTGGCCAAGCAGGTTGATGACGCCGCTGCTGGGCCGCTCCAAGCCAATGAGGTGGCGCAAGAAGGTGCTCTTCCCGGACCCGCTGCCTCCCATGATGACCATGATCTCGCCAGGCTGTATCGATAGATTTAGGTCGAACAGAACCTGCGTATGCCCATAGTGCGCAGTGAGGCCCCAGACCTCGACCGCGCCCTCGACCGCGCCCTCGGCCGTTCCTTTGGGTAGCGGCGCGGGCCGTGCCGCGGTTGCGCTGGATTGTAAGGTTCCCATAGTCATGACTCAGCGCGTCGCCAAGAAGCCGAAAATCATGTCGGTCACGATGATCGCCGAGATCGCGTGAACGACGGCGCGCGTCGTGACCCGGCCAACGCCGTCCGAGCCGCCGGTCACCAGCGAGCCGTTTACCGATGCGATGATCGCAATCAGAACCGCGAACAGCGCGCTCTTACCCAAGCCGTGCAGAAGATCGGCCGGGGTCAAGATATCGACCGTATTTGCGACGAAGGACGCGAAGGAAGTCTCGAGGGAGGCCGAGACAAAAAGGCCCGCGGCGCCTAATCCAACCAGATTGGCCCACATGGCAAGCGCCGGTAACATGACCAGCATGGCCAGGGCAGCTGGCGCGACAAGGAAGCGAACCGGATTAATGCCGATGGTGCGCAACGCATCGACTTCCTGATTGATCGTCATGGAACTGAGCCGCGCGGCCAAGGCGGACCCGGAGCGGCCCGCCATGAGAACGCCGATGATAAGCGGCGAGAATTCCCGCGTGAGCGCCAGCGCGATGCCGACATGGGCGAAGGACTCGGCGCCGAACAAGCCCAGCGAATAAAGGCTCTGGACGGCAAGCATGAACCCAATCGCGGCCGCCAACAGCGTGGCGATGGGCAAGGCCTCAATGCCGACTTGCATCATTTGGGCCACGACGCTGCCGATTCGGACCGGCTGGCGCCAGCGCCGGCCGAACAGAGTCCAGAACAGGCTCTCACCCAAGAGGCTCGCCGCGTAGCCAACTTCGTCAAGTGCGCGTACGCTGCGCCGGCCGGTTTGTTCGATGAAGTTGAGCATCATCGGGCCTGTCAGGAGTTTGCCTGGACGGCGCTGGTCAAATCGGTGTGGATGGCGAATACGGAGTCGAGGCGCGCGAGTTTCAGAACCCGCAAGGCCTGCGGGTTTACCGCGATCAAAGCCAGATCCGCATTCTTCTTGCGAGATTCCTGCAGGGCTTCGATCAGGCACGCGATTCCCGAACTATCGATATACTCGACCCCTGCCATGTCAACGAGAACCAGTCGCCCCTGCTCGACGGCGCCAAGCAGTACCTTACGAACTTGCGGTGCGTGCTCTAGATCGATTTCACCGGCTAAGTGGACAATTCGGCGATTGGTAATCTGGCCCGTAGCTTCGGTCATATGGACCCGTCCTTTTGCTTATACATGCGCAGCAGATTGCCACCCCCAGGGGCGGGCAGATATTCGATCCGATCCATGATCGCACTCATGAAGTAGCTGCCGAGCTTGCCAGGCTTAATGTCGTGCAAGGCACGGTGCTGGATCTTGCTGGGGTCGAGGGTTGGTGCCTGATCGCGCAACTCAACGAGGAGTCCCTCGCCGTGGCGTATGAGCGTCAGCGCAATCTCGCAACCGTCCTGGCCCTTATAGCCGTGAACGATGATGTTCTGGCAGGCCTCATCGACCGCGAGTACAACGTCGCTGGCGATCGTCGGCGCCAAACCGCACATCCGCGCCGAGGCGTCGACGCCCGGACGTATCAGCTTTATCCGGTCGACTCTTGCCGGAAACCTTATCTCCAACAGTGTGTCGATAGGTTCGGACCGAGCCGTCACGTTAATCGCGCTATCAATCATGGTTCTTAACCCAGGCATCGTCGATCGCAAGCACGGTCAGGTCGTCGCGCAGGCTCCATCCTTCCTGATTTAGCTCACCAAGGAGAGCGTCGATGCGCTCGGCCATGGGCAGAGGCGAGAGAGATTCAATCATTTGGATAAGGCCGTCGACGCCGAGTTGCTCGCCCTGGCCGTACCGAAACTCGGTCAGGCCGTCGCTGAAGATGTAGAACTCTCCGCCCCCCATCTCGACCCTGCGGGTCGACAGCGAGATCTCGGGCAAGATACCCAGCGGCGGCGCGTCGGCGGGAAAGGATTCGTATCTGTGATCGGGGGCGCGCAGGAGCGGCGGTTCATGCCCTGCATTGGCAAATTCCAGGCAGCCGGCCACGGGGTCGTATGTGCCCGCGACCATTGTGACGAACATGCCACGGCTAGCGGTCTCATGAATTTCGTGGTTTAGGCGTTGCAGGATTTCGGCTGGGTGAAAGATGGTTTTGCCCAGGCAACGATAAAGGCTTGCCGCTTTGGCCATGAGGAGGGCCGCGTTCATGCCCTTTCCCGAGACGTCTCCCAGGGCAAACGCAATCCGCCCGTCCGGCAGCGTGAAGAAATCGAAGAAATCGCCGGATACCTGGCGTATAGGCCGATTGAATCCAAAGACCGGATACGTGCCTGACGCGACATTCGGCAAGAGGTGGCGCTGAATCTCGGCCGCGAATTCCAAATCGCGGGTTGTGTCTTTCTGATCGTCAACCGTTTCCTTGAGCTGGGCGTTCGTAATCGCGAGCGCGGTCGCATTCGCCATGGCCTGCAGCAGCGCCTGATCCCGCGCGTCGAACAGGGCGGCGCCCGCGTTTCGGGTCAGCCGTGCGACAGCATAAGGTTCGCCGAGCGGTAAGATGGGAGCACAGACGGAGGGACCCGTCGTACCATCTTCTGCATCGCATACGATGGTACGCTGTTCGATGCAGTGCGCGAGCATGGGGTCGTCAACTTGTATTTTACGCTGGCGCGGTACCGATCGGCCGCGCGATGTCTTGAATACGAAGCCGCTCGGGCTCTCGCGCCACAGAAATATTTCCGCGATCTCAGCCCCAAGATTCCTGACCATCCCCTCCAGGGCCGTGTTCAGGGTGGCAGGCAGGTCGCGTTCGACTGTGAATTCTTGGCAATAACTGGCCAAGATTTCGGCATCGCACGGCGCTTCCCGGCTTAGCTGGGTAATAGGGAAAAGGGCGTTCGTGGCGTGCATGATCGCAATGCCGTGATCGGGGGTGATGTTGAGCGAAAAGGCTACCAGTAAATGATTAAGCCTATCTTGGCCGCCCGCCGGCCCCGGGGTGCGCGCATGAATAATCCAACTAAAAATAATTAAGGCTCATTAACAAATTTTAACGGCTCATGTTTGCAATAATAATTATGTGGAAACTATAACATATCTTTCGGATTTTCCGACGATTCACGGCTTTTACATAAGTAATCGAATTTACTCACAGCATTTTACCAAATAAAACAAACATATGCCGGTCAGGTTATACCTTGCATTACCATGCTAGGAGAGGGAAGATAGTTTGCTATCGTATGGTGATTTTCGTTTCAGTGAAGTAACCGCGTGTCCAGATCGAGTAGGATTCCGGTCTTAGTTTTCGACGGCGATCCTTGGGTGATCGAGGATTTCCGGATCGTCTTGGATCCGCCACACCCTACTGGCGAAAACCCCGGCTCTATGGGAATTGCGTTCGAGGCCGGGTTGCTCGGGTCGCGCCCGGCGCGCGATCGCTTTCCGGACGTTGAACTCACCTTCGAGAGGAATGGTCACGCAACGATTGAGGCGGTGCGCCAGGCGGTCGAGCGCGGACAGTCGTTTCGTGTCGCATTCATAGATATTGGCGTGCCGCCTGGAAATTGGGGCCTCGATATCGCGGCGACGCTTCGCGCTTTGGACCCAAAACTGCACATTGTGCTCACCATTGCTGAACCTGGCCCGAGGCCGGTCGATATTTGTGAGCGGATCCCGCCCGCGGACCGCCTAAGCCTGTTGCACAAGCCAGCTCGCGCGCATGAGATCGAGCAACTCGTTTTGGCGGCGGCGACCCGGTATGCCCGTGAGCGGGCCGATGAACTGACCCGCGCGCAGGCGCGCGATATCGCGGCCAAGGCACTGACCGAACTGCCTCTTGGTTTGATCGTCGCGGAGCAGGATCGGAGGATCGTGGTCGCCACCGGGGCTGTGTCCATCATTTTCCCCGAGTACCGGGGCGGATTAGTGCCGGGCGCATATCTGCCGGAACGCCTTTCATGGATAACCGGGTCGCGCAGTGTAGGTCCGGGTGCCTGGGAAACACAATCCTCTGGCGTTGTCCGTGAGTTGAGGCTGGATGACGGGCGATGCGTTGTTGCCGCCTCCGCGCCGTCAAGCGACGGCGGCGGCATAAGCCTGTTCCTGGATGTTACGGATCAAAAACGTCAGGAAATACAGCAAGGCCGGCACGCGCAAGCGGTCCAGTTGGCGAAGAAGTTGACCGCGTTCCGCAATGGCGTGAATGCGCTCTTGCGCGAAAACGCGCGGCCTCGTGGGCGTGCCGCGCCAAGTTCGCGCGCGAAGTTTGGTACCGGTGACCGGAGCCTCGCGAAACATCTGCAAGAACTGATCAGAACACTCGATGCGGCCATTGTCGCCCCAGTGGAGTCTGACGGATGACAATCTCGACTGAGGGACCATCTTTCGGATCGGCCGGGGGGCGCTGCGCGGCGGGTGGCCCATGGTGAAATTAAGACTCCTTGGCGGTTTTGACCTCGAGGATGCGGGACAGGGCTCGGTCTCTATTGCGACCCTCAAGGGCCGGGCGCTTCTTGCATACCTGGCTTGCGCGAAGGGAAGAGCCGCGTCGCGCGACAGTTTGGCATTGCTCCTGTGGAGCGATAGCGACAGCCGAAAGTCGCGCCAGAACCTGCGTCAAGTCCTGCTAAAGCTGTCACGCACCTTGGCTAGGCACGATCTTCCGATCCTTCGAGTCGACGCCCAAACCGTTACCTTGCGTAACGAAGACATCTGGGTCGATGTTTGGGAGTTGGAGTCGTTGGGTAATGCAGAGTCATTCCCGGCATTAGGGCGGGTTGAATCACTCTACCATGGCGAGTTTCTCGATGGGCTAGCCCTGGACGCCCCTGTCTTCGGGGATTGGTTGGCCGACATGCGGGCGCACTTCCAGAACCGCGCCTTGAACTGTCTGTATGCCTTGCTGGAACATCAACGTGACGCCGGCGATCTCCGCGCCGCGATAACCACCGGAGCGCGCACCCTAGAGATCGATTCCTCCCAGGAGCAGGTGCATCGAGCCTTAATGGAATTGTATCTTGCGAGCGGCATGCGGGGCGCGGCCTTGAACCAATACCGGATATGCCGACGCGTCTTGCATCGCGACCTTGATGTGGTTCCCGACGAAGCGACGGAGGCCCTTCGCCGAAGAATCCGGGAGCACACCGCGGGTCTGCGCCCGGGCCAGCATGGAGACCTTGGGGCGGCGCCGTCTCAGCAGGGCGACGATTCACCGGATAACCAATGGGAAATGCCCGAACCGCCAATTGGACGGGCCGCGGAATCGAAAGCCCTGCACGATGCCTATACCGAGGCGTGCAGCCGCGGCGCCCGGCTATTTGCCCTGTGCGGCGAAGCCGGCATTGGTAAGACCCACCTTCTTGACGCCTTTACGACACTCCTGGACGGGGAGAGGATTCCGGTCTGCAGAGTCGCGGCACGGCAGGCTGATACTCGACGTTCCTTAGGGTTGTGGCGTCAGGTCTTAGACTCTCTATCGCCGTCACACGATTCGGCACTCCCGCAAGAGCCCGACGGGCTACGAGAAGTCTCGGCGCCCTATGGTGTGCAGCACGGTCGCGCCGGTAATTTGCGGCTCTGGACTCATGAATCTGGTCGCGGGTCGTTCGATGACATGCTTGAGCGCTTGCGAAATCACGTGACGCAAGGCCCGCTCGTTCTGATCCTTGAGGATGTGCAGTGGGCAGACGCCGACAGCCTGCACCTCTTGGGTTGGGCGCTTCATCGGCTGCAGCAGGCTCCCGTGCTTTTCGTGGTGGCAGCGCGTTTACCGCCGGTAACGGAACTGACTCACTTTGCGCCGGTTTTACGCGACCTCGAAAGGGGGGGCTTAGTCAGGCATTGCGACCTTGGCCCCCTGTCCTTTGACGACTCGATGGCTTTGATCGACAAGGCTCTCGCGGTGCGCGGCCTTTCAAAACTTAAAAACGGGCACCTGAGACAGTTGTGGAATGTTGCCGAGGGGAACCCGGAGATACTTGTTGCAGGATTGTCGCCGCCTGCTCGGATAGACGCACATCCGCTGCCTCAAAACCTGCGTCATAACGCCAGGCAGATCATGGACAGCATATCGCCTCCGGTAAAAACCCTGGTCAACATCGTAAGTTTGGGACGAGACCCGCTAGGGCTCGCTGTTTGCGCTCATGCTGCGGGAATGGATGCGGCGAGCGCGGCTGCAGCGCTGGAGGAGTTGATCGTCGCAAAATTGCTTCGCACGGTCGATGATAGGTTTGTTATTGCGCGCCGATGGCTCAGTAAGGCGATCCATGACGACTTGCTGGCGCATCGGCGCCGGGCTTTGCACGCCGCCATTGCCACGGCGATTCGTGAGGTCGAGGCCTCCGACTTGGTGCCACACTACGATGCCTTGGCGTATCATTGCCGGGCGGCGGGCGAGAGTGTCGTTGCTGCCGGGTACCGGCTATCCGCGCTTGAGTTGTCGCTCGCCCGCGGCGCACGGCGCGGGGTATCGAAGGCCTTGGATCGCTTGGTGCGAAGCTTGCGCGAACGGCCGCCCGATCCGAAGATCGATGCCGTCTGCTGGCGCGCCGGATTCCTGCGCGCCGCCATCGCGGAGGCCGAGGCCGACCCGGCATCGGCGCTAAGCCATCTCCGCGCACTTGAGAGGAGCGGCGCGCGCAACGACGATCCGCACGCGGCCGTCGCCCTTTCCTACGCTTTATCCCGGGCATGTTGCGTCGCGGGCGACGGGGAGGAGGGGCTAAGGTACGCGCGCCGCGCCCTGTATCTCTCGGCCGGCCAAAGCGGCGCAGAAGGTCCATGGCAATTGGCTGAGCGGATTTTATTTCGGTGCCACCTCTATGCCCCGGCCGCACAAGATATCGTTTTAGGTCTTAAGGCCAGAGCCCGACGAGCTGGCCTACGAAGAGCCTGGTCCGCGGTAAGTGAAGTCGTGGCGGCTCAGGCAATGATGGAAGCCTTGAGTGGTCAGGTCACGGCCACGAAAGGTTCCTTCGACGCCGCGCGCGCAGCCGTTGCACGGCTACGCGAGCCAAGGTCGGAAGCGGGTCTGCTGCAAATCGAAGGCATGGTTCGAACTTGGGTTGGCGAGGCTCCACAAGCCCTTGAGGCGCTTAGTAAAGCGCTTGCCCTGGCGGATGCGGCGGGCGACTTGATCAGGACCTGTGTTACTCGCGGCCTGCGGGGCCACGCGCATTTCGCGCACGGCCTTTTGAAGGAAGCCAAGGTCGACCTGGAGCAAGCGATCGCGGAGGCCGCTGCCCTAGGGCCTGTGCCGTATTTGCCGCTCTACTATTGCTGGTTGGCCGAGGTCGGCAGCCGGAACGGTCAACACGATGACGCCTTGAAGCACGCGCGCCATGCTTGGCGCCTATCGCAAAGGCAAGGGCAAGCTTGGAACCGTGCACCGGTTCTACGTGCGTTGGCGCGTGGCTTCGCGCATGCGGGCCAGCCTAACATCGCAGCCTCGGAAAGGGCGGTGCGGGAGGCGATTGCGATCGAGCGTTCGGTGGGGTTTCGTGTCGGACTAGCCGATTCACATGTGGCCTATGCCGGGGCCGGTGCGCCGCAAGCGATATAGTGCAAGCAGGTCAGGCTCTAACTCTCGGTCCGACCGTATACGTCGTCGAAGCGTACAATATCGTCCTCGCCCAGATAGTCGCCCGATTGCACCTCGATCACCAGAAGCGGCGTTTTACCCGGATTCTCCAAACGGTGCTTAGTGCGGATGGGGATGTAGGTCGACTGATTGACCTCCAGGTCGAAGGTCTCCTCGCCTCGGGTGACCCGGGCGGTACCTCGCACCACGACCCAGTGCTCGGCTCTCTGGTTATGCATTTGAAGCGATAGCTTGGCGCCGGGTTTCACTTCGAGCTGTTTAGCCTGGAAGCCCGGACCGCTGTCAATCGATTGGTAGGAGCCCCATGGGCGATACACGCGGACATGGGAGACATGCTGCTGGCTGCCCATCTCCTCCAGCCGCTTGACGACCTTCTTCACGTCTTGCGCCTGGTCCTTGCTCGCGATCAGAACCGCGTCTTGCGTGGCGACCACGAGTAGATCCTGCACGCCAACCGCGGCGAGGAGGGGACCGTCGGTGCGTACGTATGAGTTTCGGGACCCTTCGGCGATGACCGGTCCCAAGGTTACATTTCCGTCCTGGTCTTTCTCGCCGACATCCCAAAGCGCCGACCACGAGCCGATGTCATTCCAGCCAATCTGAGTCGGCACGACCGCGGCGGACTTCGCGTGTTCCATGACTGCATAGTCGATCGACTTGGAGGGCAGGGCCGTGAAAGAGTCCGGGTCGAGGCGGAAGAAATCGAGATCTTTCTTGCCGTGCTCGATTGCCGCGCGGCAGTGCGCGGCCATACCCGGCTCTAGGCGCTCCAGTTCGTCCAGATAAGCTTGGGCGGCGAACAGAAACATGCCGCTGTTCCAAAACCAATTACCCTCATCTAACATTTCTTGGGTCCGGTCCAGCGGTGGCTTTTCGACGAAGCGCTCGACGTGGGCACAGGTGTCGGAACCGTTGAAGGGGCTGCCCCGGCGGATGTAGCCGTAACCGGTTTCCGGCTTGGTTGGCGCCATGCCGAAGGTCACCATTGCGCCGGCGCGCGCCGCGGGTACCGCATGGGCAACCATCTCGATAAAGCCGTCCTGGTCTTCGATGATGTGGTCCGAAGGCAAAACCAACATCAAGGCCTCCGGGTCCTGGCGTGACAGCATCAGCGCGGCGACGGCGGCGGCGGGCGCGGTGTTCCGGCCCTCCGGCTCCAATACGATAGCCTGAGGAGATACACCCAGGGCGCGCGTCTGCTCGGCAACGATGAACCGGTGCTCCTCATTGCACACCAGGAGAGGCGGTCCGAAGCGCCGCGCATCCTGCACCCGCGCAAGGGTTTCTTGCAGCATGCTGCATTCTGCATGCAGGGGCAGGAGTTGCTTAGGGTAGAGTGCCCGAGACAGAGGCCACAGCCGGGTGCCGGAGCCGCCGGAAAGAATGACGGGATAGACCTTATTCTTGATGTCGCTCATTGTTATCGACTACTGCTCCTTGGTCCGGCTTTGCTGCCAACGCCAGGCATCTGCAACCTGGGTATCCAATTCCGCTCGTTGCGGGCGCCAGCCAAGCAGGCGCCGCGCTGTCGAGGCGTCTGCGACTAGGCCGGCGGGGTCCCCCGCACGCCGGGGTCCGGTCTTCACCGGGAACGAACGGCCCGAGATACGCTGAACTGTCTCGAT
This sequence comes from Kiloniellaceae bacterium, assembly GCA_021776115.1. GTDB lineage: Bacteria > Pseudomonadota > Alphaproteobacteria > Kiloniellales > J153 > JAJFGN01. The sequence continues at coordinate 118,181 of JAJFGN010000024.1, forward strand.
CACCTCGCGGACCGAAAATCCACGCTGATTGCCTAGGTTGAGCACTGCGGTTCGTCCACCCCCTATCAGATGGCGCACGGCCAGGACGTGGGCGTCAGCAAGGTCCGCGACGTGGATATAGTCTCTCACACCGGTTCCGTCCGGCGTATCGAAATCGTCGCCGAAAATTTCCATATCGTCGCGCAAACCCTGTGCGGTCTTGATAGCGACCTCGATCAGGTGGGTCGCGTTGGCCGAGCATTGGCCGGTGCGTCCCTGTGGATCGGCGCCGGCGACATTGAAGTAGCGCAGCGCGACGTAGTTAAAATCGTGTGCGGCGGCCGTATCGCGCAGAACCCATTCTGTCATCAGTTTCGAGGTGCCGTAGGGATTGATTGGTACGGTCGGTGCGTCCTCGGGCACGGGAACGGAATCGGGAATGCCATACACGGCCGCGGTTGAGGAGAAGATGAAATGCCGTACGCCCGCCGTGACACAGGCTTGGATCAGGTTGCAGCTGACGCCGGTATTGTTCCGGTAGTATTTCAGCGGGTCGGCGACCGATTCCGGCACGACAATACTGCCGGCGAAATGCACGACCGCGGCGATATCGTGCTCTTGGATGGTCTGGGCCACGAGATCGTTATCGCCTGCGTCGCCGGTCACAAAGGGAATCGAGCTCGGCACCGCTTCGCGCCGCCCGGTGGTAAGGTTGTCCAGGACGACGACGGGGTGACCGGCCGCACCGAAGGCAAGGACGGCGTGGCTGCCAATATAGCCCGCGCCACCGGTGATCAGGACGGGAATCTGCTCACTCATATACCGCCTATCCTTGCGCTGAATGGTGGGCCCCGGGGGACGGGCCGGTGCGCCAAGATGACTGGACAACTTCGCCTAGGCGGGTCGGCATAGAAACAGGCTGGAGCAAGCGGTTCAAGGTCAAGAGTCTTTCGGAAGCACTAGGATCGCAGGAAAGCAGATCACGGTTAATCCCGTATTACGACGGCGGACCATCTCATTTTATTCGCAAGATGTTGGTGGCGAGGAAGCAGCTAGGTGCTAGTGCCCATCGTGAGTCATTATGCGCGATGAAAAAAGGTGGACCGAAAAACAATAGAAAGAACAATTGTTTATCGTAATAAGCTAATCTGTTTTATGAAAAATAATGACGGAGTGGGCGCCTTTTAGGTTATCGGGCGCCGCGCCGAATCATGCAACACCAGATGCTGCGTGCTCAAGCGATAACGCTGGGATAACGCTGTTGGCCTTATAAATCTCGAAATGGCCGATTTTCGGGCTGCGCTCGGGGGTACGGATGCCGATCTATCCCAAGGAGGCAGCAAGTTAGGGCCAACGCGCAAAAAATAGCGCGATGTCCGGCGGGATGCCGGGCCAACGAAAAACGGGATCGGGCAACAGGGGTAGAAATCAATGACAAAACTCGGACTCTCTCTACGTCGCATGCTAGGGGACAAACGGGGCATTTCATCGGTTGAATATGCGCTGCTGCTCGCCGTCATTGGCGCCGGCATCGCTGTAGCGGCGGGAACGCTCAGCAATTCGATTGCCGAGGAGATGACCAAATCCGCCGAATGCATCGACGGCACCAACCCAGACTGCGCGCAGGGATAGGCGGTATCGGTCGGCCCGGCGTCTGAGGGGCGCCGCGCTTGAGCCGTTACGGCCCGGATCACCTAATATGCAACCGCGCGCGCTCGTCACATTTGCTGTGGCTGTGGTCCTGGCTGGGATCTCGGTTGCTTTGGCGCGTGCCTGGCTGACTTCTGTCCAGGGTCGGCAGCCGTCCACCGCAACGTCCCAGCCGGCCGATGGTCCCGAAGCGATTCAACTTGTGATCGCGGCGCGGCCCTTGCGCTATGGCGACAAGCTGCAGCCTGAGGACGTCAAGCTTGCTGCTTGGCCCAAAGCGGCAGTGCCACCGGGTGCGCTGCATTCGCTTGAGCGGCTGACCGGAATGCCGGGAGACCTTGAGCCCATCGTGATGCGCCCGATCGAGGCCAACGAGCCGGTCTTGACCAGTAAAATCACTGGGTTTGGCGCGCCGACACGTTTGGCTGCCACAATCGCACCCGGCATGCGCGCCACCACCGTTAGCACGGACGGCGCCCCGGAAATGGCGGCCTTGATCGGTCCTGGCGATAGGGTCGACGTCCTAATTGCACGTGACGTGTCGCCCGCTGGGCAGGACCGGCAACTACTCTCCGACGTCTTGCTGCGCGACGTCCGTGTGCTGGGCCTGGATCAGGACGCGGGCGGACCGTCTTCCTCAAATCGGCGTGTACGGTCGGTGACCCTTGAGGTTTCGGTGGAGCAGGCGCAGAAGCTCGTCATCGCGCAAAAGATCGGTACGCTGTCCTTGGCCCTTCGGGGCGTCAAGGGCGGAGACGTCGGCGTGAGCCGCCCGATATCGTCCCGCGACCTGCCGGCCGGGCGCGTGACCGAGGCGGGCTGGGGCGGGGAAAAGTCACCCAAAGCCACCTTAGCGCAGCTTTTGGCGCAACCAAGCGCCGACCCCGGCCCAGAACTATCTGGGGCAGCGGTGCGGGTGTTCCGTGGATTGGAGGTGTCGGATTACGAGGTCGCGCCGGAGACCCCACGCGGCACGGGGCGTGCGATTGATGCGGCCAAGTCGCGCGCAGGCGATGGCGGTCTGGAGTGGCCGAAATGAAACCGCGCCTTTTCCCTGGCGCGAGGTTCCTTTCCCAACTTTGGCGCACTGCCGCCGGCGTTATAGCGCTGTGGATGGTCCTGCTTGGGTCGCCGGTTACCGTCCACGCCGTGACCGTTTTGTTGAGCGACGACAGTATGCACGCGGGCGAGTTGAGCGTACCGATAGATAAGTCGCAAATTCTTCGTCTTGATGTTCCGTTTGCGGACCTCCTGATCGGCAACGCCGATGTCGCCGACGTCATGGCCCTGACCGACCGCACGATCTACGTGCTGGGCAAGGCGGTCGGGTCGACCAGCCTAATGATCTATGGTCGTAACAGATCCCTTCTGGCCGTGTTGGATGTCGTCGTCGGCCCTGACGCCGAAGGCCTGAACGCCAAGTTGCGCCAGTTAGTGCCCAGCGAGGTGATCGAGGTCCACACCTTAAACGGCTCTCTCGTCCTCAGCGGCCTTGTCTCCAGCGCCGGACGCATGGCCAAGATTGTGACTCTTGCCGAACGCTTCGCGCCGGGGCTTGTCACCAATCTGCTTTCCGTGCGCGGTAGCCAGCAGGTCATGCTGAAGGTGCGTTTCGTCGAAGTATCGCGAAACGCGCTCAAGCGTCTCGGTCTCAATTTCGATATCTTCAATGGCGATTTCAGCTTCACCTCCGGCAATGCCTTCGGCGGAAACCCCGCCGGACTGGGCGGTGTCCGGGGCGCCGGTATTGCGGCCGACACCTTCGGCGCGGGGCTATTCGCGGGCAGTTTCGGCGCCGCCAGTCTACGCCTGTTGTTTGAAGCCCTCGAAACCAAGGGTATGGCCAAAACCCTGGCGGAGCCAAACCTGATCGCCTTATCGGGCGATACCGCTAGCTTCCTTGCCGGTGGTGAGTTCCCCATCGAAGTTGCGCAAAGCGGTGCGTCCGCTACCGGCGACGCGGCGATCACCGTCGAGTTCAAGGAATTTGGAATCTCGCTATCCTTCACGCCGACCGTCTTGGACGACGGCCTGATCAACATGGTGGTGAGCCCTGAGGTCAGCGCGCTCGATTTTTCAGTCTCCGTAAACGGCACGCCGGGTCTGACGACACGCCGGGCGACAACCACGGTCGAATTGCGCGACGGCCAGACCTTTGCCATCGCCGGGCTGCTGCAGGAGGATTTCCGGGACGCGGTCCGCCAGGTGCCGCTGCTGGGCGATGTTCCCATTCTGGGCAGTCTGTTTCGCAGCAGCGAGTACCAGCGCAACGAAAGCGAACTAGTCATCATTGTGGAGCCGCATCTGGTTCGCCCGGCGCCGGTCGGCGCCCTCGCGACCCCGGCCGATAATCTGATCCCGCCGCGTGAACTGGATCTCTGGCTCTATGGTCTCACCGAAGCGCCAGAATCGGGCACGGCGCCGGAGACCTCGGGTGGAGAATTGAGCGCTGCGGAACTGGGCGGAGAGGCCGGCACACGTGGGCACATTCTGAAATGAGCCGGGTTGCACGACCGACATGGTGCGCGGCGGCCGCTGCCGCACTCTTTGGACTCGCATCCTGCGCGGAGATCGAATTGGAATCCGGTGCGCCGGAACCGTCCGTCACCGGCAACATGGGTAAGGATTTCGGCAATGCCGTCTCGCACAACACGGCCCAACACATCGTAGACCCGGTCCCGGCAAACGCCTTGGCGGGTGCGCCTGCGCTCGATGGGGCACGGGCCGCGGCCGCGTATCGCCGTTATCGCACCGGCACAGTTATCGCTCCGGAAGCAGTCGAGACTACGAATTTCGGTCGGGACCAGTAGGGGGCACCGTGATTGGGGGTATAAGGCAAAGGGGGTCGCGGCGCGGAGCAGCGCGGCTGTTGGGCGCTGAGGACGGCGCGGTTGCCCCGATTTTGGCTGTGGCGTTGGTGGGACTGCTCGGCCTTGTCGGATTGGTCTTCGATTTCGGCCGGGCATGGATTTTCCAGACCGATCTGCAAGCCGCGGTCGACGCCGCCGCCTTGGCTGGCGCGACGCAGTTCGATGGAAGGCCCGGCGCGCGAGCGCGGGCCGTTGCCATGGCGGCCAGCGCGGCAACCCGCAACTCGGACACTCTCACGGCGCGCTTGGACTCTGCTTCGGTGGATTTCGACACCGCTTTCGCTTGCGAGGCGGAAGGCTGCGCGATGACGAACGGATCGTTTCGATTCTATTCGAGCTTGACTCCACGTAGCGATGCGCTCAGCGACGCCGAGGCGAAATTTGTTGAGGTCAAGATAGAGCGCAGCTTGCGTCTGGCACTGGCTAGTTTGGCTGGCGCACCTGCCACGGTGACACCGCGCGCTTCCGCAACCGGCACCTGGGAGCGCTATGCCTGCGGCCGGGCGGCCCTCTTGATCTGCAATCCCGATGAGCCGCCCGGTAACCGCGACCTGCGCGCCGCCTTCGATCCAGAACCTCATATCGGCAAGGGCATAACCTTGCGTCCAGGCGCCGCGCCGGGCGCGGGTGCGATGGCCTGGCTCGCGGCCGTGACCTGCGACCCGGCCAACGACACTTGTGTGACGGCGACCGGGACTGGGGCGGTCGCCGACGTCCTGGGGCGAGTCCTGCCCGCGCAGTCGTGTATTGGCGACGCCCCTCTCTCACCTGCCGCGACCGGCGATCTGGCGGCGGCGATCAATACCCGGCTCGACATTTACGCGGGACCTGGCCCGTCGCTCGATCCAGATTTTCAGCCCAGTCCGAACTTCTTGAGCGGGTTGGTTCCACAAGCTGGCGCCGTTGCGGGTGGGAAGCTTCTCGCGTGCGATTTTCCCGGAGCCCTGGAGCCCGCGGCGCAGCCGTTTCTGGGGCCGGGGCGGCATCCGCCCCTGGGAACCGAACCCTTGGAGCATGTCGGCTATCCACGCGACAACTGCGCCTATCCGCGCGCCGATGGCACCGCCCCGTCCGACAATTGCATGGCCGTACCGCCGGGCGGTTCGGGACTGCCCGCGGGACGCGCCCTGGGGTCCGGCACCTGGGATCTCCCCGCTTACATGGCGCATCACCACCCGGCCCTCGAGTTTTCGGGGTGGACGTTCAACGCCTGTCCCGCAGGCGCTTGCCGCCTGGGCGCAGACGGCGCTGTCGACTTGGATGGGAACGGACGGCTTAGCCGTTGGGAAGTCAATGTCTGGGAACAGGACGGTCACCCACCGATCTATGGCCGGCCGCAATGCTTTGGCGGTGGAACGGCGGCCTTGCCGCAAGCCCCGGCGGACTCGCCTCGTGCCGCCGACCGCCGGCTACTTGGCGCTGTTGCCGCCAACTGCCAGGCAATCGTCACCGCCTTTGGCGCGAACGCCTTACGCGGCGATCGAGTATTGCCGCTGGCCAGCGGCACGCCGACGCTCAGCTTGTTTTTGAGCGAGGCGGTAGGGGAGCTAGCACCCGATGCGCTTTACGTGGAAATCCTTGGTTCCAGGGCCGTGACCGGTACGCCGCCACTCGTGACCCGCGACCGCGTGGTGTTGAGCGAATGACTTGGAAGTCGAGCATAGGACGGCATCCACAACGGCGTGCTTGCGGCGGGACCGCCTCAGTGGAGTTTGTCCTAATACTACCGTTACTCCTCGCCCTCTTCGCTCTCGCTGTCGATGGCGGACGGATGCTGGCGGACTATCACGCCGTTTCAAAGAGCGTGCGCGACGCCACCCGCTTTTTAGCGCGGACGGAAGCGAGGCCCGGGGCATGCGCTGCAGGAAACCTCGATCGCGGTCAGGCGAATGTGGCGGGCGCCATACGCTTGGTCCTGACCGGCCGGATCGATGGCGATCCTTTCACCGAAAATCTGGTCGGTGGGTGGCGCGCCGAGAACCTGAGTGAAGCGGCGACCGGGATCGGCGTCTCGCTCGAGTGCCTGGACAACTCCGGTGCCGCGCTCAACGGGCTTTATGCAGGCGTCGTGGCCATACCCGTCGTTGTCGTTCGCGCTCGTGTACCGTTTCAGCTCGGCCCCGCGCGCTCGCTCGGCCTTGGTCCGAGTTTCTCCTTGAGTGTTGCACACAAAAGCGCCGTGACCGGGATCTAGAAGGGCAAGGAACGAATGGGATTCACGGCAACACACAAGGTGACGGCACAAACCGGGCCTGCGCGTTTTCGCCCCGGCTGCCGCGGCACCTCCACGGTGGAGTTTGCGCTCGTCACACTTATGTTTCTTGTTGCCGTTCTGGGCGTCGTGGATTTCGCGCGCGCCCTTTGGCAATGGAACCTGGCGGTGCGCGCGACCCAGGTCGGGGTGCGGGCGGCCGTTGTGCGCGACATTGCGGCCCTGAATTTTCGCCGTTTCGACGGTACGCTGGCCGCCCCGATCGGCGATCCGGTTCCAGTGGCGGCGATCGCACCCAATCCGACGATTTGTACGCGCGATGGCTGCGGCGCATCTCTTATGTCCTTGGATCCCGACTTTCTCGACGCCGCCGCGTTCGACCGCATCGTGACGCCCATGCGCGCCTACGATCGGCGGATCGGCGCCGACAACGTGATCGTTGAGTACCGTCATGTCGGGTTGGGCCTGGCGGGCAATCCGGTTGGACCGGATATCGATCCGGTCATTACCGTACGGCTACGCGATCTGAGTTTCGAGTTCCTGGCAATCGCGTTTCTCCAACTCCCGGCAATCGGACTGCCCGATTTCCGGGCCAGTCTGACGGCGGAAGACGGTCGTGGCTCATGAGGCGAGAGATGGAAAGCAGTAACCTGCTTCGCGTCGCGGCGTTTATGCGGGATCGTGAAAGCGCCGCATCCCTGAGTGCGGTTAGCGGCGCCATGTCCCGGGCCCGTTTCGAGATTTACAGCGGTTCGCTCGCGCAGGCACTGCAGGCTTCGGCGGCCCAGCAAAGTCCCGACGCTGTCCTGTTGGAAATTGATCCGCAAGAAGCCGAGAACACCCGGGATTCCGTATCCGTCCTCGGTGAGGCCTTTCCCGGTACGCCCGTGATCGCGACCGCCGCCGGCGCCGAGCTGGAGTATACACGCCTTCTTATGCGGCTGGGCGTGTTGGACCTGATTCCTCAGCCGATTGAGCACCATGAGCTCTTAAGCGTGTTGGACGATGTACGCCGGCGCGCCAAGCGATTGACCGCTCCGCACCGGCCGCCAAGCCGGGTCGTTGCGTTCTTGAAAGCGGGTGGTGGTTGCGGGGCGACAACCCTCGCGAGTCAAACTGCCGTGACCCTGGCTACGCGGCGGACTCAAAAGGAGCCCGAGGTTTGTCTGCTGGATCTCGACATGCAGTTCGGCGCGGCGGCCTTGTCGATCGATCTTGACGACCGCGTTTGTCTAAACGACTTGCTTGAGGCACGCGAAAGGATCGACGGCGCCTTGATGCGTAGTGTCATGGGTCATCACGAGAGCGGCTTGGATGTGTTAGCGGCGCCGCGCGCTCTGATGCCGCTCGATACCCTGACGAAGGAGTTCGTTGGCGACTGCCTGGCGCTCGCACGGGCGGAATACCAGACAGTCGTTCTGGATCTGCCCTTGGCGTGGACCGCGTGGACATTCGCGGCGCTGAAACAATCCGATCTGATCGTGCTGGTCGCGCAGCTCAGCGTATCTTCGTTGCGATGCGTTCGGCGCCAGCTTCAAGGGCTTCAGGAACACGGTCTGGGCGGAATACCCTTACGTCTTGTCCTAAACCGCAATGATCGGTCTTGGGGAGCCGCTTCGCGGCGCCGCGAGGCCGAGCAAGCGCTCGGTCGGCGTTTCGATTTCACGGTGGTCAATGACGAACGGACGGTGAGGGAAGCTCTCAATCGCGGTGTGCCGGTGGCTAAGGTCGCTCGCTGGTCGCGCGTGAATAAGGATCTTCGGCGCCTGGCGGATGGTATGGCCCTGGCTTTGGCGGGAGGATCCGAGGTTCTGGCCGTGCCCCCTAAGGCAAGTGGTCGTGTTGCCATGAGTGAGGCACGATGAACATGCTGCGGCACGGCGCTCCCTCGGGTGAAACCAAAGTTGCACCATTCGAATCTCCGGCCGGTGAAACAGTGCCACTGGGTTTTGCCGAAACCCCCGCGCAGTACGCCGCCGCCTCGCCACCGCGTTATACCGAGTTGAAAATGTCGCTGCACCACACTCTGCTCGACACGCTCAACCTTGCGGCCATAGAGACCATGCCGCGCGAGGATTTCCGGCGCGAGATCGGCGAGATCGTACGCGAACTGCTGGACCGAAACCCGGCGCCCCTCAATCTGATCGAGCGATCTCAACTGGTCGAGGACATTCTCGATGAGCTGGTCGGCTTGGGGCCGCTCGAGCCACTCTTGAAGGACGCCAGCGTGACCGACGTTCTGGTCAACACCTACGAGCACGTTTTCGTTGAGCGCGCCGGGCAACTCGAATTGACTCCAGTTCGCTTCAAGGATGACCGGCACCTTCTTAGGATTATTGGTAAAATCGTTTCTGCAGTCGGCCGCCGGATCGACGAATCACAGCCTATGGTCGACGCTCGCCTCGCCGACGGGTCGCGCATAAATGCGATCATTCCGCCGCTTGCGGTCGACGGGCCATTGCTGTCGATCCGCAAGTTCGCACGCTCGGGCATCGACATGGATCGCCTGATCGAATTGGGCACGATTCCGGCGTCGCTCGTTCCGCTGCTGCGGGGCATCGTGCGCTGCCGGCGGAACATTGTGATCTCAGGCGGGACCGGCAGCGGAAAGACCACTCTACTCAACGCCATGTCCGCGTTCATCGGCGCGCGCGAGCGTATCGTGACCATCGAGGATGCGGCCGAACTGCAGTTGCAGCAAATGCATGTCGCGCGCCTGGAAACCCGGCCGGCCAACATCGAAGGCAAGGGTGAGGTCGTGCAGCGAGATCTGCTGCGCAACGCGCTTCGCATGCGCCCGGATCGCATCGTCGTCGGCGAAGTCAGGGCAGGGGAGGCCTTCGACATGATGCAGGCCATGAACACCGGCCACGAAGGCTCGATGACCACGATCCACGCAAATTCGTGCCGCGATGCCCTGCTCAGACTGGAACAGATGCTGGGCATGTCCGGAATCGATCTGCCCCTGCGCACCATGCGCGGGCAAATCGCCACTGCATTGCATGTCGTTATTCAGTTGGAGCGTATGAGCGACGGTCGCCGCCGCATGACGAGTCTGAGCGAGATCACAGGCCTAGAGGGTGAGGTCGTGACCATGCATGAGATCGCCCATTTTCACCGGGAAGGAACCGATCACGACGGCACAGTGCGCGGAGGTTATAGGGCGACCGGCGTCCGCCCGGCCTTTATGCGCGTATTGGACTCCTTCGGCATCGAGATACCGCCGGAGACTTTCGATCCCGAGCGGCCTCTAGGCTAGAGATCGACAAAGTCCATGGATCCGACCCTCATACTCTACGGTATTTATGTGTCGGCGTTTCTGTCCACGTTGCTGCTGGTCCATGGCCTTTGGCAGCTTCATAGCGCACGGCGCGAGCGAGCGGCGGCGCTTCGCCGGCGCTTGCAAGATCGGGCGGCGCCCAAGGGTGCTCATACCGGAACGGGCAATCTGCGGCGCGAGCAGCCGGATCTCAGGCGCGAAACCGACGTCCGGGCATCGCTTCTGCGGCGGTTGGCCCGGGCCCTGGATCAGGCGGGATTATCCTATTCGGTCTATACGGCTCTAGGCGGCGTGACAGGCCTGATAATCGCTCTGACCATAGCGACAGCGGTGCTGGCGATCTTATCCGGTTTATTGGCCGTGCAGTCGTGGCTCCTGCCCGTGCTCGCGCTTACAGTGGGGCTCGCAGGCGGGCTTGGCTTTCCCGCCGCATATTTGAGGCATCGTAGGGCGCGGCGGCTTAAACGCTTCTCTTCGCAAATGCCGGACGCCTTGGACGTCATGGTACGCAGTTTGCGCGCCGGTCATCCGGTCGCGACCGCGATGTCGATGGTCGGAACCGATCTGCCCGAACCGATTGCCGGAGAGTTCGCTAAGGCCGTGGATGAAATGACCTACGGCCTCGATCTGCGTCAGGCGCTCAGCCACTTAGCGGCACGGGTCGATGCTCAGGACCTTGGCTTCGTGGTTGCGTCAGTCAGATTGCAGCATGAGACCGGCGGAAACCTGGCCGAAGTCCTTCAACGCTTGGCGGATCTGATACGCGCGCGCGCTCGTCTGACCCGGAAAGTTCATGCGTTCGCGGCCGAGGCCAGGCTTTCGGCCCGAATCTTGGCTGTTATGCCGCTGATCTTTATCGGCCTTATTCTTTGGGCCAACCCCGACATTTACAGCGGAGCCGCGCGCGATCCACTGTTTTTCCAAGTTCTGCTCGCCGTCGGCGGCCTGCAAGTTGTTGGCATTTTGGTCATGCGGCGCATGGCCGGGATCCGAGTCTAGGGGAGGGCCAGCACCGATGCCGGAGTTGTCCGACATCCTGCCGGGTATGGCCGCTGTATTTTTCGGTGCGCCGGGTGGCTTTCTGCCATGGAGCATGGGTTTGGCTTTTGCTTCCGTCTTTCTGACGGTGCTTGGCGTTTCCATTGCCTTGCGGCCAGCGGCGGAGTTCCGGCGGTTGGATCGTTCCAATGGGCCAAGCGAGAGGGCGGTTGGCGCCGGTTTGCGGCCGGCCGTCTCGGGCCTTTTCGCTCCGGCGCTACAATACAAGGGCAGCCTGACTTTGGCGGCCATTTGTATCTTGCTGCTTTTGTTCCTTGGAGTCGCCTGGCTGCTAGGCACACGGGCATTGTCCTGGGTCCAAGGTATCTATCTGGCCAGCGCGGTGGCCGTTTTCGCCTGGATCTTGCCACGTCGCCTGCGCGCATGGCGGGCTTCCCGGCGACGGGAGGCACTCCGTCACGGGTTCCCAGACGCCTTGGACATGATGGTGGTTTGCGTCGAAGCGGGACTTGGGCTCGATGCCGCTTTGAATCGGGTCGCGGCCGAGATCGCACAAGCGCACCCACCGATTGCCGCCGAGCTCACGCAAATCGGCCGCGAGCTGCGCGCGGGGCGTGAGCGCGATGCTGTGCTGCGGAGCTTTGCGCATCGCGCCGGCCTGCCGGAGATCGCTTCCTTTGCTACACTATTGATACAATCGGAAGCGCTCGGCACCGGGATCGCACGAAGTCTGCGCGTACAGGCTGAAGAGATGCGGGCAAGCCGTTTGTTGCGGGCCGAGGAGCAGGCGCACACCTTGCCGGTGAAGCTAACGATTCCTCTCGTGTTCTGCATTCTGCCGGCGATGATCGCCGTGGTGCTCCTGCCCAGCGCGATCGCGATTGTGCGCGACATCTTACCGAACCTGGGTCGCTGAGATGGGAAACCTTAGGATGGGCGCACCAAATTCAGGTTCAAGTTTTTGGCGAGGGCGCATCGCCGCGATATCTCTTTTGGTTGTCACCTCCTTCGGGCTAGGTGCTTGTGCCGAACTGGGTTTGCTGCTCGCGGAAAGTGCGCCGGAGAACGCCACTGACGCCCCTCAGACCGTGGAAACAAACTACGAGCGCGGGAAGAGAGAGCTATCGGCCGGACGGCTCGGCTTGGCGGTACGGTACTTCCTGGCCGCACTCAACCGGACGCCCGAATCGGTCGAAGCGCTGAACGGACTAGGAGCGGCATTCGACCGGCTTGGGCGCTTCGACCTCTCGGCACGCGCTTATGGCCGCGCTCTGGCGGTAGATCCTGACTCTGTGCAAACGCTGAATAACATGGGGTACTCCTTTTATCTGCAGGGTCGCTACGATCTGGCGGTGGCGTACTTGCGGGATGCGTCCAGCCGGGCCGGGGCGGGCGCGCTTACGACAGAAAACCACCGGCTGGCGGAAGTGGCTTTGGCTCGCGCCGGGGGACCACCTCCCAGAAGCCCGGACGGAACACCTTTGGCCACGCCGATGCCGGCGGAAGGGCCGCGCAAGCCGTACCTTCGGAGGGCCGGAAAGGCGGTTCGCGAGTTGGTGACCATGCAATCGGACGTCGCCAGTTCCGATCCCGCGGCGAAGCGCGAAACCGCCAAGACCGCGCGCGCCTCCCATAACTTCGCAAGTCTGTCCGGCGACCTGTTGCCAGCATTTGTCGCGGCCCCCATGGCGATCGAGGGAACCTGGGCCGGCGTTCCGGCGTTGGGCGCGGCGCGAGAACCATCGCTACCCGATCGTTCCGGCGGAAGTTGATGAACAGCTTCGGCGGCGCGGTCAGTGCGGTACCGGTTATTCTCTATCTTCTGGTGCTAGGCGCCGCCGCCGCCAGCGACGTCGTTCGTTTTCGAATTCCCAACGTGCTGCCAACGGCTTTGGTTGGGTTATTCATTGCCGTGGGATTTATTGTTCCAGTGCCGGTCGACTGGGGCTCGCATCTGGCGGCGGTCGCGCTAGCTTTGCTGCTCGGATCCTTGCTGTTTGCGGCCGGAAAATGGGGTGGGGGGGACGCCAAGTTGCTTGGTGCGGTGGCCCTGTGGAGTGGGTTGCCAAACCTGGTCGATCTTCTTGTCTCGATCGCGTTATCGGGTGGCGGGCTGGCCTTGGTCCTTCTGGTTTCGCGGCATTGGGCGCGATCCTGGATTGCCGCGCGTCCAGGCGCGGGAGCTTTACCACGGGTCCTCAAAGCGGGAGAGGGTGTCCCCTACGGTCTCGCCATCGCGGTCGGTGGCGCATTGGTTGCCCCCGATTTAGCCATTTTCGCGCTCTGAGTTAGGCCAAGCCAGACTCCCCCAGGAGCCGATAACTCCCCGGCGCGACATTTGCCTTAAAGAGCCATAAACCTTTTCCCGCTAAAACAAGCATTACACGTAATAGTCGAAAAACTATTTAATAATACATCTCTTTGTGAGACCGCTCCGGGGCAGCGAGCAAGGCGAGTTTGGCAGAACCCGAGGATGAATAGCAGCAATATCATTGGACGCTGGGCCACTCTTCTGCTGGCTGAAGTCCTGAATCTGAGCGCCAGCGTCGCCGAGAAGATCTTGCTCGGACAGCCACGCTGGTTAGCCCAATTGCGTCTTATGGAAGCAGATTTGCGAGAGGTTGGGCAGAAGCCGATCAGCGTTTTCCAAGATGACGCGATAGGCGATGGCCAGGATCTAGCCGCGACTTCTACTCGGAAAATGCTAGAATCCTACGCGATTCTTAGCCGCACCTTGAAGGACATCGAAGCCCGTGGCCTGGCCCTCGACGAGGCTCTTATCGAGCGCATGAATAGCGAATGGAGCCCCAAGAGTATCGTTGGCTACTTGTTAACTTGCGATACGCAGCTAAAGAACGAAGTCGGCAAGGCCCTGAATGCTGCAGCAGGGGTGGTTGGCACTGCCTCTCTCCCTGTCGCGGGCCATGACAAAAACGAGCAGCGGGGTCGGGCCGCTACGAAAAAGACCCAGCGCAAGTCGGCTGCTGCCAGCAAGCGTAAGCCCGGTCCTGCGCAGCGAAAGGACTTGGTTTCGTGAACCAGCCCTTGCGCGCCCGTTTGCTGGAGGCTTTGCCTCGACTCACTGAACGGCGGACCGGCGACGCAAAGGCCAAGGCGGGCGCCACGCCACCGGACGATCCTCTCGCAGCCGTCGCCCCGACCGCGGACAATCCTTTGGCCAAACTCATGGAGCTTGCACGCTCCGAGGATCTCTTGCGGCAGCAACGCGATGCTCTTCTGGACCTGAACGAGAAGGAAAACACGGCGCTGCAAGTGGTGGAACGGGCCAGCGAAGCGAAATCGAACTTTCTCGCGAACATGAGCCATGAATTAAGAACGCCGCTCAACGCCGTCATCGGTATCTCCGAGATCTTGCTGGATGATGTGCGCGAGGCGCGGCAAGTCGAGTACGTCGAGCCGTTGGAGCGTATTCACCGCGCGGGCGAACACCTGCTGATGCTCATCAATGACATTCTGGATATGTCGAAGATCGAAGCCGGCAGAATGACGCTGTGGCCCCGGGAAATCGATGTCGCGGAGCTGGTCAAGGAAGTCATCGAAACCTTGGCGCCACTAGCTGAAAAGAACGGAAATACGATTGAGCATAGCGCGAAAGACATAGGAACTGTCTATGCCGATTCGCTACGGGTGAAGCAGATTCTGATGAACTTGGTGAGCAACGCCTGCAAGTTCACCAAAGACGGTCAAATCCGCGTAGGCGTGCGTCGTGCCTCGTACGAAGGAAAGCCCGTCCTCTTGTTCTGTGTCTCGGATACGGGCATCGGTATGGCGCCGGACCAGCTAAGCAAACTGTTTCAGGAGTTCATGCAGGCAGATTCGGCACGTGCGACCCAGTCCGAAGGGACAGGATTGGGATTGGCGATCAGCCGCAAGCTTAGCCGGATGATGCAGGGCGATATCGAGGTCGAAAGTGAGCCGAATGTTGGTTCGGCCTTCGTGTTCCGATTACCAATTGCCGCCGCGGCGGCCGAAAGCGAAGGAGAAAAAAGCACAAAGGACGCGGCTCTCGATAGGCAGCCCGAAAGCTCAATAGATCTGGAGGCCATTCCCCGTCCAAAACTTCTCGTGATCGGTAAGTCTGTCTGTCTTGGGGATCTAGTGGCGCCCTTAGCTGACGAGCGGCTAGACGTCATTTCCGCCGAGGATGCCGCGGCTGGCCTTCAATGTGCCGGCGATGCGGTGCCCGGACTGATTCTTCTCGACGCAACCTTAGCGGCGCCCAGTGTTTGGGAAGTTATTCTAGCTCTCAAGGTGATGCCGGGCGTAGCGGACATCCCTGTTCTATTATGCGCGCCTGCCGATCCCCATGCGGCGAACGGTGCCTTAGAGGAGAAAAGCTACTACCTTGGCGGCGTTCACGATCACCTGGCCAAACCACTCGACCGTGCCCGCTTGCGTGAGACGCTGCGCCGTACCTTTCCTCAAAATGCGGACGGACAGGTCCTCATGGTTGAGGACGACAGGGCGGCCCGTGGGTTTTTGCGGCGCATCCTAGAGAGTGACGGCTGGGCGGTGTCGGAGGCGGAGGACGGTCTTCACGGGCTCGAGATGCTGCAAGAGCGTCAACCCGATGTCATCTTGCTGGATCTGAATATGCCGCGCTTGGACGGCTTTGGATTTCTGGAGGAAGTTCGCAAGAACGAGGACTGGAGTGCAATTCCAGTGATCGTTATCTCTGCGCGAGAACTGTCCGGTAAAGACCTTCGCCACCTGAACGGTGGCTTGGCGCAGCTCATGCGCAGTGGCCCTTACAGTGAACGCCAGGTGCGCGACTTTCTTCGCGATACCTTGGTCGACGATGACGACCTTGAGTTTTTCGACCCCAACGCTGGCGACGCGCAAGCATTGCGCGCCGAGCCCTGGAAAGCGGTTTGATACTCGATGGCCAAGATCCTCTGCGTCGACGACAACGACACAAACCTATACATGATCTCCGCGATCGTGCGCCGCGCCGGATTCGAGGTCTGCACCGCCAAGGATGGCGAGGGGGGGATCGCGACTGTCAAGGCCGAGCGGCCGGATCTGGTTCTGATGGATGTTCAGATGCCGGGGATCGATGGTTTCGAGGCGACGCGGCGCCTCAAAGCCGACCCGGACACCCGACATATCCCCGTGATCGCATTGTCGGCGCACGAGAGAGAAGAGAAGGACCGGGAGATACGGGAGTCGGGTTGCGACGCCTACCTGACTAAACCCATCGACGTGCGAGCGCTAATCGAAGAAGCCCACAGGCTTCTCGAAGCCGCGGGCGGCACTCAGGCCGAGGAGTCGGGGGCCGCATGAGCCAAGTTCTCATCGTCGAGGACGACGATAACAACGTATTCGTGATGCGCACGCGGCTGCGCCGCATGGGGCATGAGGTTACGGTCGCCCGGAACGGAGAAGAAGGCGTTGCGCAGGCTCGCGCACTCAAGCCCGATTTGGTTTTGATGGACCTGTCTCTACCGGTTCTGGATGGATGGGAGGCCACGCGGCTGCTGAAATCTGCGCCGGAAACGGCCGCCATCCCGATCATAGTCCTGTCCGCGCATGCCATGCCGGGGGTCAAGGAGCGGGCTCTGGAAGTTGGCGCCGACGAATTCGAGACCAAGCCCGTGCGCATGGCGGAATTGACCCGCAAGATTGAGATGGCGCTGGCCGGTACGGGCGCGGTCTCAACGCGATAGACCTGCGTTCGCTGCCGCGATTTCGTGGCCAAGACCAGGCTCGCGCCGGCCGGATCTTTCGGGCAAGATCGACTCGCCTGCAACCTCTCGCGGACTGCCCGTCATGCCGACCCCCACCATGCCGATCTCTGCGAGCGTCAGTGCGGCGGAGCGTGCCGCCGGCAATTTGCGCGGGATCGCATGGATGCTCCTAACCGGGCTGCTGTTTGTCTGCGTGACCGGGATCGTGCGTCATTTGGGCACCGACATGGCGGCGGTGCAGGCCGCCTTCCTTCGCTATGTGTTCGGACTTTTCCTCATACTGCCGGTTCTGATTCGCCAGCGCGGCATCCAGGTTATCCCGCGCCGCATGGGACTTTATGCGTTGCGCGGCGTGGTGCACGGCGTGGCGGTCATGCTCTGGTTCGTTGCGATGGCGCGTATTCCGATCGCTCAGGTCACGGCGCTTGGCTATACCGCCCCCATATTCACGACCATCGGTGCGGCGCTGTTTTTGGGTGAGACTCTGCGCGCGCGCCGGATCGGCGCGGTCTTGGTTGCCTTCGGTGGCGCCATGATCATCGTGCGGCCGGGAATAGAGGAGGTGAGCCTGGGCGCGATCGCACAGCTGACGGCAGCGCCCCTGTTCGCGGCTTCTTTCATCTTGGCCAAGAAGCTGACCGAAACCGAATCGAGCTCGACCATCGTTGCGTATCTCTCGGTCTTCGTGACCCTGGTTCTCCTGCCGCCCGCCCTGATGGTGTGGCGAACCCCGACTTGGGAGGAGTTGGCTTGGCTGTTCATGACCGCGGTCCTGGCGACTCTCGGTCACTACACCTTGACCCGCGCGTTTCAGGCCGCCGACCTGGCGGTGACGCAACCGGTCTCGTTCTTGCAATTGATTTGGGCGACCTTGCTGGGGTTCTATGTCTTCGGCGAGCAGCCGGATGTTTGGACCTGGGTCGGCGGCGGTGTCGTGGTCGCGAGCGCGACTTACATCTCGCACCGGGAGGCGCGGGCGCGCAGGCGGCTGCTGAAGTCCTCGGGAGGCAGCAATGGGCAAGGCTCTTGAACAACACCAGATCGCTGGCTATCGGGACCAGGGTTATATATTTCCGGTCCCGGTCATGACCCCGGAAGAGGCGGCCGGTCATCGCGCACGCCTGGAGGCGGCTGAGGCCGCGCGTGGGCCAATGCACTATGTGGTCAAGCCGTACCTGGTTTTTTCCAGCGCCTGGGAGATCGCGCGCCATCCGGCGCTGCTCGACGCCGTCGAGGATATCCTGGGTCCGGATATCCTGCTGTGGGACTCGGCCTATGTGATCAAGGAGGCCTATGACCAACGCCATGTCTCCTGGCATCAGGACCTGACCTATTGGGGCCTGGACCGCGATGAACTCGTGACCGCCTGGGTCGCGCTCAGCCCGGCGCGGCCGGATACCGGCGGCATGAAGATGTTGCCTGGATCGCACAGGGCCGGGGCGCTGCCGCACCGCGACACCTACGACCCGGTGAACATCCTGCACCGGGGACAAGAGGTTACGGCTGCATTCGACGAGACCGCGGCGGTCGATGTCGTGCTGGCGCCGGGGGAGGCCTCTCTGCATCATGGCTGGGTCATGCACGCTTCGCACGGTAACCCGAGCGACGACCGGCGGATCGGCCTAACCCTGCAATATCTCACGCCCCGGGTCCGTCAAACAAAGACCGACCGCGAAAGCGCGACCCTGGTGCGCGGTCAGGACCGCTACGGCCATTTCCGTCCCGAGCCGGCCTTTAAGACCGATTTCGCCCCGGTTAACCTCGCTTTCCAGCAAGAGGTTGAGCGCCTGAAACACGAGGTCTATGACACGAACTAGTGACGCGGCGGCGATACTTTCAATTGGTCAAATCCAGATAGTTCGATAATTCCAGAAATATAGTTGACAATGAACAGGCGGCGCGCTAGGTTTTGACCATGACACCGCAACAAGCCGCGCGCTGCCTGGAGAAGTTGGGAAATTCGACCCGGCTGGAGGTCTTCCGCCTTCTGGTCAAGGCCGGGGAGGAGGGGCTGCCGGTCGGCGACATTCAGGACCATCTGGGCATCCCGGCTTCGACTTTGTCCCATCACCTGGCGCATCTGGTAAATGCCGGGCTCGTCCATCAGGAGCGTGAGGGCCGGGTGCTGCGCTGCCGCCCGGATTTTGGCCTGATGAACCAGGTGATCGGCTTCTTGACGGAGGAGTGCTGCGCTGGGGTTACAAAGACCGGGGTACGCCGCAAGACGGGGTAAGTTTATTTGCCAAATATTTCGATGGTTCCAGAAGTATGATAATTAGAAATGCCGAAGACTTCCGCCGCACCTAGACTGGAGAGACTGGAATGAAACGCATCCACATTAACCTTGGAGTTCAGGATCTTGATCCCTCGATCGCGTTCTACACCGCGTTGTTCGGCGCGGCGCCGAGTGTGGTCAAGGACGACTACGCGAAGTGGTCTCTGGACAACCCCTCGGTCAACTTTGCGATCAGCTCGTGCTGTGGCGATTCCGGCATCCATCATCTAGGCATCCAGACCGAGCAAGACGGGGAGCTCGACGAGGTTTTACATCGTATGAGCGCAGCCGGGCACGAGAGCGAGAAGCAGAGCGATGTGTCGTGTTGCTATGCGCGTCAGGACAAGGCTTGGGTCGACGATCCGCAGGGCGTGCGTTGGGAAGCGTTCCGAACTCATGAACAAGATACCGGGGCTGGCAGGCCCGCGTAGCCGCGCCCGGTGCTGGGTAATCCATCGGGACCGGCCGTAAGGAGGACGGGATGAGCGAATTAGTCATGACGGTGAGCGGTGCCACCCGGGCGCTGCGCCGCTTTGACCGGGTGTGGCTGACCTTGGCCGCGTTGTTCTTGGTTCTGGTCGCGGTCTCGCCCAAGCAGGCTTGGGTTAGCGCCGTCTTCACTTTCGATGCCTTCGTCTGGATTTTGCCATTTCTCTTAGTCTCGGTGTTATTGGCCGCATGGCTCAAGGCGGCAGGCGCCGACAAGCTCATCGGGGCGACGGTGTCACGCTCGGTCCCGGTCGCCATCGCGATTGCCGCTGCCGCCGGGGCCTTTTCGCCGTTTTGCTCCTGCGGTGTCGTGCCGCTGATCGCGGCTCTTCTTGCCGCCGGCGTGCCGCTGCCCGCAGTCATGGCGTTCTGGTTGGCCTCGCCCATCATGGACCCGGAAATGTTTGTCCTCATGTGGGCCAGCGTCGGGCTCGAGCTGACCCTGGCCAAGACGGCGGCCGCTCTGGGACTGGGGTTGGCCGGCGGCTTCGCGACCATGGGTCTAGCGCGGGCCGGGTTTCTAGTCGATCCGCTGCGCGCCACCGTGGGCTGCGGTGGCTGCGGCGGCGGCGCCTTGGGTCCCGCAGAGGTGAACTGGGCGTTTTGGCGCGAGCCGGCGCGGCGCGCGGCCTTTGGCGCCGAGGCGCGCAGCATCAGCTTGTTCCTGGCCAAGTGGCTGCTGCTTGCCTTTGCGCTCGAAAGCTTGATGGTCGCCTGGATTCCGGCCGACTTTATCGCGACCCACCTTGGTGGGGACCCGATGAGCACGATCCCGCTGGCCGTACTCCTCGGCGTACCCGCCTACCTGAACGGCTACGCCGCGATTCCCCTGATCGACGGTTTGCTCGACATGGGTATGGCGCCGGGGGCGGCGCTGGCTTTTCTCGTGGCCGGCGGCGTGACCAGCCTGCCCGCGGCCATGGCGGTTTTCGCCCTGGTGCGCCGGGGTGTCTTCGTCTGGTACCTGACTCTCGCAGGGTTTGGAGCGCTGGCGGCCGGCTTCGGCTATCAGGCCTGGCTCGTGCTTTAGCCGAAGATCTCGGCAAACGCCTCGCGCAAGGCCACGTCCACATCGCTCATGGTGACGGGAAGGCCGAGATCGGCCAGCGAGGTCACCCCGTACTCGCTGAGGCCGCAGGGCACGATGCCGTCGAAATGCGACAGCTCCGGCTCTACATTCAATGAAACACCGTGGTAGGTGACCCAGCGGCGCACGCGCACGCCGATGGCCGCGATCTTGCAATCCTGTCCGTTCTTGTCGACCCAGATTCCGACCCGTCCTTCGCGCCGTTCGCCGGTTACATTGAAGCGCGCGAGTGTGCAAATCAGCCAGTCTTCCAAGTCACGCACGAAGGCGCGCACGTCCGCGCCGCGCGCCTTGAGGTCGAGCATGACATAGCCGACGCGTTGGCCGGGGCCGTGATAGGTGAAGTGGCCGCCGCGCCCGGTGCGAAACACCGGGAACCGGCCCGGCTCCAACAAGTCGGCCTCGCGGGCGCTGGTGCCGGCGGTATAGAGGGATGGATGTTCCAACAGCCATACCATCTGCGGGGTGGTGCCGGCGCGAATCTCGGCGACCCGCGATTCCATCCGCGACACGGCTTGCGGATATGCGACGGGTGCGTTGTCGATTCGCCATTCGATCGGCGCCGTTTTTCCCAGGTATGCGCTATTGGCTTTCATGGACCGGCTTGCGAAGGATTCGACCGTCTGTTAAGTCGTTGAGTCGCGGGTAGAACCAGAAAAATAGGGCAAGCTCGGGGCTGGCGCCAGGACATGTGGCCGTAAGCGAAGCATGACATGCCTGACGCTGCCGTGATTGCCGGAAGACTTCGGATCGTCGTGGCAGATGTCTCGATCCCCTTGAGGTCCGCCGGTCGCCGCCGCGGGCCTTAAGCGTACTAGGGAGGATCGACGTGGCAGAAAACCTTCGCGACGCGGCGCTGGCCTATCACCGCTTGCCAAAGCCCGGCAAGCTGGAGATTTCGGCGACCAAACCGCTCGCAAACCAGCACGACCTCTCACTTGCCTATTCGCCGGGCGTGGCGGCCGCCTGCCTGGCGATCGTGGACGATCCGGGTGAGGCGTCCAGTCTCACGGCACGCGCCAACCTGGTTGCGGTGGTGACCAATGGCACGGCCGTTCTCGGCCTCGGTAATATCGGCCCCCTGGCTTCCAAACCGGTTATGGAAGGCAAGGCCGTTCTATTTAAGAAATTCGCGGGCATCGACGTTTTTGACATCGAGTTGGACGCGCTGGACCCCGATAGGCTGGTGGAGGTCGTGGCCGCCTTGGAGCCGACCTTCGGCGGTATCAACCTTGAGGACATCAAGGCCCCGGAATGTTTCGAGATCGAGGCGCGCCTGCGCGCGCGCATGAAAATTCCGGTGTTTCACGACGACCAGCACGGCACGGCGATCATTGTTGGCGCGGCGATCTATAACGGGCTGCGTTTGGTCGGGAAGGAGCCGTCTCAAGTCAAGTTGGTGACGTCGGGCGCCGGTGCGGCGGCCCTGGCCTGTCTCGACCTCTTGGTCGCCTTGGGCCTGAAGCGTGAGAACATCTGGGTCACGGATATTCTGGGTGTTGCCTATGAAGGGCGCCCTGAACAAATGGATGAGAAGAAGGCGCGCTACGCTCAAAAGACGGATGCGCGCACGCTGGCCGAGGTGATCGAGGGCGCTGACATTTTCCTTGGGTTGTCCGCGCCGGACGTCTTGAAGCCGGACATGGTCAAGCGCATGGCCAAGAAGCCGATCATCATGGCGCTCGCCAATCCGGTGCCGGAGATCATGCCCGAGGAGGCGTTGAAAGCGCGGCCCGATGCGATCATCGCCACCGGACGCTCGGACTATCCGAACCAAGTCAATAACGTCCTGTGCTTCCCCTTCATATTCCGCGGCGCCTTGGATGTCGGCGCGACCACGATCAACGAGGAAATGAAACTGGCGGCCGTTAAGGCCCTCGCGGACCTGGCGATGGCGGAATCTTCCGACGTCGCGGCCAAGGCGTTTGGCGACGAGGGGCAAGGCTTCGGCGCCGGGTATTTGATCCCGCGGCCGTTTGATCCACGCCTGATCCTGCAGATTGCACCCGCCGTGGCCAAAGCGGCCGCGGATAGCGGCGTCGCGACCCGGCCGATCGAAGATTTTGATGCTTACCGTCAGAAGTTGGAAGAGTTCGTGTTCCGCTCCGGCTTGATCATGAAGCCGATCTTCGAGCGTGCACGGCGCGATCCCAAGCGCGTGGTCTATGCCGATGGCGAGGACGAGCGGGTTCTGCGCGCGGTTCAGGTCGCGCTTGATGAAGGGATTGCCGTCCCAATTGTTGTCGGTAGGCCCGATGTCATAGGCAAGAGGATCGAACGGCTGGGCCTGCGCATGCGCCCGGCGCAGGATTTCGAGATCATCAATCCCGAGAGTGATCCACGCTATAATACCTACTGGCAGACCTACCACCGGATCTTGGAGCGCAAGGGTGTGTCGCCGGACCGGGCGCGCACGGTCGTGCGCACGTCGAACACGGTCATTGCCGCACTGGCGCTCTGTCTCGGCGACGCGGACGCCATGATTTGTGGGGTCGAGGGCCGCTACAACCGCCACTTGGCGCACGTCAGGGATGTTGTCGGTCTGGGGGAGGGTGTGCGCGACCTCTCGGCTCTCAGCTTGATTATCCTGGCCAGCGGAACCTACTTCCTCGCCGACACATATGTGACCCCGGACCCCAGCGCAAACGCGATCGTCGACATGACGGTGCAATCGGCGGCGCACCTGCGCCGTTTCGGGATTGCACCGAAGGTCGCGCTTCTTTCTCACTCGAACTTCGGCACCGCGGATACGGCGAGTGCCGGCAAGATGAGAGAAGCGGTTCGGCTCTTGCACGAGCGGTACCCGGACCTGGAAGTCGACGGCGAAATGCACGCGGACGCCGCCTTGGACGAGGCCTTTCGCGCCAGGGTTTTCCCCAACTCGCGGCTAACCGGCCGGGCGAATCTTTTGATTATGCCGAACCTGGATACCGCCAACATCGCCTTGAATCTGCTCAAGGGGCTGGGCGAGGGTTTATCGGTCGGCCCGATTCTAGTTGGCACAAGCGCACCGGCTCATATTTTGACGCAATCGGCCACCGCGCGTGGCGTGATCAATATGTCCGCGATCGCGGTCGTCGATGCGCAGGACCGGGCCAGCGGCAAGTCAATATAGGGGCTCGAAACTAAAGGCCGGCCAGAGGGTATGACCGAAACGCACAAAGATCGCGAAGCTACGGCAACGCCGGAGGGGACTGCCGAGACGGAGGACGTCTTCGGTGTTACGGACGAGCTGGTCAGCGCGGTCGAGGAGGCGTTGGAGGCGGGATGGCCGGCAGAGGTCGGCAAGCTGGTTTCGGAGCTGCACGCCGCCGACAAAGCCGATCTGGTGGAAAGCCTCGGCCATGACGAGCGGTCACGCCTGGTCGATATTCTTGGGTCCGGATTCGATCCCGAGGTCCTGCCGCATCTGGATGCCGCGGTTCGTGAAGAGGTCCTAGATCAACTCGGGCCCGAGCGTCTGGCCCGACTCCTATCCGCTCTGGACAGCGACGATGCGGTCGATGTCTTCGAGGACCTCGAAACGGCATTTCAACACCGGATCCTCGCCGCCCTGCCACTCGCCTACCGGCACGTCCTGCAGGAAAGCCTGACCTTTCCCGAGGATTCGGCTGGGCGTCTAATGCAACGCGAGATGGTTGTCATCCCCTCGGCCTGGACCCTGGGCGAGACCATCGACTACATGCGCGCGGCCGACGATCTGCCGGACGATTTTTACGATCTCTATGTCGTCGACCCAAAGCACCATCCGATTGGCAAGATTCCGCTCAGCCGCGTGCTACGTACCCGCCGCCCCGTGCGTTTGACCGAGATCATGGAGACCGATCTGAAAGCCATGCCGGTCACCTTGGATCAGGAAGAGGTCGCCCATATGTTCCGCCAGTACGGACTGGTGTCGGCGCCGGTGGTGGACGATAGCGGGCGGCTGGCCGGCGTGATCACCGTTGACGACGTCGTGCACATCATCGAGGAGGAGGCCGAGGAAGACGCCCTGAAGCTTGCTGGTCTGGCCGAGACCGATCTCTACAGCGCCATGCTCGACACCGCGCGGGCGCGCTTTCCCTGGCTCCTGGTCAATCTAGCCACTGCGATCCTGGCCTCCATCGTGATCGGCCTGTTCGCGGGCACGATCGAGCAGATTGTCGCGCTGGCCGTGCTGATGCCTATCGTCGCGTCAATGGGCGGTAACGCCGGGACCCAGACGGTGACCGTCGCCGTGCGTGCCATCGCCATGAAGGATCTGACCGAATCGACCACGCGGCGTTTCATCAGTAAGGAACTTTTTGTCGGCGCGGCCAACGGTGTCCTATTCGCTGTTTTGGCCGGCGGAATCGCCTGGCTCTGGTTCGGCTCGCCCAAGATCGCCGCGGTGATCGCGGCGGCGATGATCGTGAACATGATCGTGGCTGGCGTGTGCGGAACCTTGATTCCCCTTGCCCTTGAACGCGCCAAGATCGACCCCGCCATCGCCTCCAGCGTGTTCCTGACCACGGTTACCGACGTGGTCGGCTTCTTCGCGTTCTTAGGGCTGGCGGCCGTGTTTTTGTTGTGAGGGGCAGGGAGAACAACCGGGCGCTGGCTGGACGAGTGCGAATGGGGTGGGCTCCGATTTTCTCATGTTTAGCGTGCTCTTAGCTCCGAGCCACCTCGAACGCCGGCTCTTCGCTCCGATGTAGCCGAGGCCGGTCTTTTGCAAACCCTCCTCGGAGGTTTGCAATTGTCGGTGGGCTAGTGTCCGATAGACGACTTGACTGATCGTTCCAAACAAATGAGAATGGGATCGGTTCGTAACGGAGGTCGTTTCCGGTGCCCTGGGAGAAAAAATTCAATTCCGATGAGGCGCTGTCCAAAGCGATGCACGCATTCTGGGCACGGGGCTATGAGGCGACGTCGATTAGCGATCTCGTCGAATGCATGGGCATCAACCGCGGCAGCCTTTATTCGACTTTTGGCGACAAGCACAGCCTCTTCATAGCGGCGCTACGTCAATACCGCATGGCTCATCTGCATGACTGGGTCTCGGCCCTAACCCAAGCGCATGGGCCTCGCGATGGGATCGTCGCGGCTTTCGAACAAGCTATCGCCGCTGCCGTCGAGGGCGGTTCCCGCAAGGGTTGTCTTTTGGTCAACACGGCGCTGGAGCTCTCGCCGCATGACGATGAGGTTTCCGAATTCGTCAGAGATAGCCTGATCGAAATGGAAACTTTTTTCCGCGACCGGATTGAGCAGGGGCAGGCCGGGGGCGAAATTCCGGCCCATGTCGCCCCAGTGGATACGGCCCGCTCACTTCTGAGCTTGTTTATCGCCATACGTGTTTTTTCGCGCAGCCGGCCGGAAGAACCCTTGCTGCGCTCGGTCGCTAATCAGGCGCGGGCGATGCTGGGCTAGCTTTTTTTTGCACTGTTTGGAACGAATGGTCAAATAGAGGAGGACTCAATGACCGTCTCATATGTAGAACGCGAACAGGCATCCCCGGAGACCCTTGTCTTCTATGACAAGGCCGAGGAAAGATTCGAAATGCTGCTGAATATCTTCAAGGTGTTCGGCCACACACCGGAGTTGGGACAGGTATTCACCGACATGGTTATGGCGATCCTGAAGGACGGTGAGCTTGATTGGGTCACCAAGGAATTGCTCATCCTGAAGGCGACGCACCGAAACGATTGCCAATACTGCGTCGTGCAGCATGAGACCCTTTCGAAACGGCTTGGAATTTCCGAGGAAAAAATCGCCGACATCGGCGACGATCGCTACAAGACAAGCTCACATTTCACCGACGCCGAAAAAGCTCTGATGGACCTGACCGTACAGATTGGCGTTGATGCCAACCGGGTTTCCAAGGAACTCTGGGATCGCCTTCACCGGTATTTTACCGAACCCCAAATCGTAGAAGCGGTCTTCACGATCACGACTTATATCGGTGTCAGCAAATTCGGCGATGCGCTCGGCGTTGCTCTCGAGCCGGTTTTCGATGGGATTCAGCCGCTACTGCAAGTTAGCCACTGACAACGGAATCTGGGGAACTCGGCAGGAAGCCTGTCGGCCGGGTTTCCCGCCGCCGCCAGCTTGGGCGTGAAGCTAGCAACTTGGGGTGGAACCATGGCAAAAATTGAAATCTTTTCCGGTCCCCAGTGTGGCTATTGCGAGTCTGCCAAGCGGCTACTCGATCGGGAGGGGCTAGCCTACGTCGACTATGACGTTGCGGCCAATGACTCTAATCGTAAGGAACTATGTCGCCGCCTGCCGCGGGTTCGGGCTATTCCGCAAATCTTCATCGATGGCGAGCATATCGGCGGATACGACGATCTTCGCCTGATCATGGAAACCGGTCGATCGCGGAACATGACAAGTTAAACCGATCGATCGCCAGCCGAGCGTCAAGGCTTCTTAATCGCGGCCGAAACCAAACGAAATCGTGGGGAGCCTGTGCGCCTCGGGTCGGGGCTAGAAACATCGATGACCTGGCGCCAATGTCGGTTGTTGGGCGCAAATATGATGTGATTCTCGAAAAAGCGGAGGTTTCGAACAGCGTTGGGGGGAAGGTCCAAACCTGTGCGCGTCACCGTGTTTCCTCGGAGCTTTATCTTTACGTAAACGTTAAGTATTTTGTTGCCATGACACAAGCGGCCTTCGGCATCGGTGATCTAGCGAGCGAGTTCGCCGTTACGACGCGGACCATTCGCTTCTATGAGGACCGGGGCATGATCGCGCCCCGGCGCGAGGGGCGGCGGCGGGTATACGGGCCGCGGGACCGGACCCGGTTGAAGCTCATTCTGCGCGGCCGGCGCCTCGGTTTCTCCTTGTCGGAGATTGCGGAGATTGTCGACCTCTACGACGCGCCCCGTGGCGAAGCACGCCAGCTTACCTTGCTGATCGACAAGGTCGCCACGCGTCGGGTTGAGTTGGAGTCCAAACGCCAGGATATCGAAGCTAGCTTGCAGGACCTAGACGGCGTCATAAAAAGTTGCCGTAAGAGGTTGCGGGAATTGAAAAAGAGGGATGGGAAATGAGTCAAAGTGCGGCCGCTGATCCAAGCGGCATGATTGAAACCTACCGCGGCACGGTGTACCCCCGGCACCTCGACCACATGGACCACATGAATGTACAGTATTATGTCGAAAAGTTCGACGAGGGCGTGTGGCACCTTTTCAACTCGATCGGTTTGACCCCGGGTTACATGCGCGGTGAGAACCGGGGCATGGCGGCGGTCGAAATGAACATCCGCTACGTCCAAGAATTGCGTGCGGGCGACCTCATCGTCGTACGCTCCGGCATCACGAAGGTTTCCGAAAAATCCCTGCATCTCGTTCAGGAGATGCACAATGGCGAGACCGGCGACCTGGCGGCGGTCGAGACGGCGGTGGCGGTTCATCTGGATCGGGTGGCGCGGCGGGCGACGCCGATTCCGGCCGAGATCGCAGCGCGGGCTCAAGCGGCGCGGATCGACTATTCGGAGGGATGACATGACGGAATTCAAAGCCGCCGATCCCGATTTCGAAACGCGCACGCGCGGCAGCTTCGCGCGCCAGGGCGTTATGAAACTGCTCGGTGCGCGTATCGGCCAGGTCGAAGCCGGCCGGGTCGAAATCTCACTGCCCTACCGCGACGACCTGACCCAGCAACACGGCTTTTTTCATGCCGGGGTCACCAGCACAATCGCCGACTCCGCCGGTGGATATGCCGCTTTCACGCTATTTCCCACCAGCGCCACGGTTTTGACGACCGAGTATAAAATCAATCTGCTGGCGCCGGCGGATGGGCAGTCATTGCGGGCGGTTGGCCGCGTGGTGAAGCCTGGGAAGACGCTGAGCGTGTGCGATGTCGAGGTTTTCGTCGAAAAGGACGGCCACGAGCGCCTATGCGCCAAGATGCTACAAAGCTTGATAGCGCTTCACGGCCGGCCCGATACTCGGGCACAATAGCGAAGATCGGTGACCCTTAGGAGGCGGCAAGGTGTACAAACTTTATTGGCGCGAGCGGACCGGGGCCTTCGCCCCAGCGGCGGTGATGGCGGAGCTGGATATTCCCTGCGAGGGCATTCGACTCGACCAGGACGGCCTAAAGTCGGCCGCCTTCCGGGCGCAAAACCCGATGGCGCAGATCCCGGTCCTGATTTTGCCGGACGGATCGAGCATGACCGAGTCCGGCGCCATTTCATTGTACCTGGCCGAGACCCAACCGGAATCGGGCCTGGCGCCGATGCCCGGCGACCCCATCCGGTCGCGGTTCCTGCACTGGTTGTCCTTCGCGCAAGTCAACCTCTACGAGACCGTCCTGCGCTACTTCTACTCGGATCGTTATACCAGCGATCCGGCCGGCGCGGCGGGCGTCAAACAGGCGGCGGACGAGCGCCTCGACCGGCTCTGGGCCATGACCGCCGAGGCGATCCAAGGGCCGTTCTTTTTCGGGGAGCGCTTCACGGTCCTCGATATCTACTTGTCCATGTTGGCCGCCTGGCACATGGATCCGCCCGCGCTCTTCAAGCGCTTGCCCAAGGTTGGCGCGCTGGTCGAGGCTACGGTGGCGCGCCCGGCCACCGGCGAGGTCTGGCGCCGCTACGATATGCACCAAAGGATGGCTTGACGGCACGCTGTTTCCATCCGCAACAGGACACGACAACATGATTCCGAACCAACTGCCGAGCCTCAATTTCGATCTGGGCGAGACAGCCGATATGTTGCGCGACACGGTGATGAGCTTCGCCTCGGAAGCCATCGCGCCGCGCGCGGCGGAGATCGACCGCAGCAACGAATTTCCGCGCGACCTCTGGCCGGAGCTCGGCAAGCTCGGGTTGCTCGGCATCACGGTCGAGGAAGAATACGGCGGCGCCGGCATGGGCTACCTGGAGCATGTCGTGGCGATGGAGGAGGTCAGCCGCGCCTCGGCCTCGGTCGGCTTGAGCTACGGCGCGCATTCCAACCTTTGCATCAACCAAATCCGGCGCAACGGCACCGAGGCGCAGAAGCGCCGCTACCTGAGCAAGTTGATCTCCGGTGAGCATGTCGGCGCCTTGGCCATGAGCGAACCGGGCGCGGGTTCCGACGTGGTCGGCATGAAGACCCGCGCGGACAAGAAGGGTGACCGCTATGTCCTCAACGGCAACAAGATGTGGATCACCAACGGCCCCGACGCCGATGTGTTGGTGGTCTACGCCAAGACCGACCCAGAGGCCGGGCCGCGTGGCATCACCGCCTTTTTGATCGAGAAGGATTTCAAGGGATACTCGACCGCGCAAAAGCTCGACAAGCTGGGCATGCGTGGCTCAAGCACCTGCGAGTTGATCTTTCAGGACTGCGAGGTGCCGGAGGAAAATGTTGTGGGCGCGCTCGGCAAGGGCGTCAACGTGCTGATGAGCGGGCTCGACTACGAGCGCGCGGTCCTGGCCGCCGGGCCGACCGGTATCATGCAGGCCTGCATGGACGTGGTCGTGCCCTACATCCATGAGCGCAAGCAGTTCGGACAAGCGATCGGCAGTTTTCAGCTCATGCAGGGAAAGCTGGCCGATATGTACACGACCATGAATGCGACCAAGGCATATGTGTATACTGTGGCGCGCGCTTGCGACCGGGGCGAGACGGCGCGTAAGGATGCCGCAGGGGCGATCCTCTACGCCGCCGAAAAGGCAACCTGGATGGCTTTGGAGGCGATCCAAGTGTTGGGCGGTAACGGTTATATCAACGACTACGCCACCGGCCGTCTGTTGCGCGACGCCAAGCTCTACGAGATCGGCGCCGGCACCAGTGAAATCCGCCGTTGGCTCATCGGCCGCGAACTATTCGAGGAGACGGCGTAATGAGCAAACTAGAGTCACCGGCCCTCGATCCCGCGACGGTCGAACCCCTGCGCGGCTCAGAGTATCCGGACCCCTTCGACAAGCCGGTCGCGGCGCGCGAGCGGCGCAAGCTCGGCGACGCCTTGGGACTCACCAACTTTGGCGTGAACCTGATGCGCCTGCCTTCCGGCGTGGCCTCCTCAATGCGCCATTGGCACAGCAAGCAGGACGAATTCGTCTTTGTTGTTGCCGGGGAGGTTGTCTTGATCACGGATGGGGTTGAG
The DNA here is from genome assembly GCA_021776115.1 of Kiloniellaceae bacterium. Lineage (GTDB taxonomy): Bacteria > Pseudomonadota > Alphaproteobacteria > Kiloniellales > J153 > JAJFGN01. Next base: position 148,786 of record JAJFGN010000024.1, read on the forward strand.
CAAACGCTGACCGCTGGCATGGCGGCGGGCTTTCCGGCCGGCAGGCAAGACGGTCACCGCCTCATAAATCGATCTCAAAGAGATGCAATTTTGCTGGAGGTAGGTGACCGCACCGCGCTCGACGAGGTCAATTATCCGGACGTCGACATGATGGTGCGTTGGATTGACGGCGAGGAAAAATATCTCCATAGGGACGGCACCCCCTACTAGGGTATACTCCTAGGACAGGACAGGGACCGGCATGGATATCCTGGACGCCTATCAGAGTTGCCCGCGGCTTGCAGCCAATACCCTTATGCGTTTGGGCCGGGTCACCACCGCGACCTTGGCCATGCAGTTGTTGAAGCGCGGCTTACGCCACGTCTGGATGCAGGGTCCTCGTCCCTTCGATCCCAACTTTGCCCGTTTCGTCGGCGAGGCCTTCACCTTCAGCTTTCTGCCCATGCGCGAAGACTTGAGCACGCTGGAAAGCTATTCCCAGCCGGGATCGCTGCGCGAAGGGATCGAGGCCATGCGGCCGGGGCAGGTCGCGGTGATCGACGCGCGCGGCGAAGCCGCTTGCGGCACCCTGGGCGATATCCTGCTTCTGCGTATGCGCCAGCGCGGTGTGTTGGCGGCTGTTAGCGACGGTGCGGTCCGCGACGTCGGCGGGGTTCGCGCGGTCGGCTTACCCGTGTTTTGCGCGGGCGCCGCCGCGCCGCCCAGCATTGGGGGCCTGGTCTTCGCGAACTGGGAACATCCCATCGGCTGCGGCGGGGTGACGGTCCTGCCCGGCGATATTGTGGCCGGCGATGAGGACGGCGTGGTCGTGATCCCGCGACGGCTGGCGGACGAGATCGCCGAAGCGGCGGAGGAGCAGGAGCGCTTCGAGCGCTTCGTGATATTCCGGGTCAGTCAAAACGATCCCGTGGTCGGACTCTACCCACCGAACGAGGCGGCACTGGCGGCCTACCAAGCCTGGCTGGACGCGGGCGAGCCGGAGGCGTAAGACAGGGTACAAACTGCCTCCTGCAGCCGTGAATCACAGAAGGATGGCGCGCCCAGTGAATTCCGATATTCCGAAGCGCCCAGTCCCCCTTGAACGTGACTCGGACATTGAGGCCGAGATCCGTTTTCTATCCACGAGCGAAGGTGGCAGACAAACGCCCGTTGCGACGGGATATCGGCCCAATCACGATTTAGGCATGGAGGGAATGCTCAATGACGCGGTTCACGAATATGTCGGTGTGGACTGGGTTGCGCCGGGTGATACCGTTCATGCAAAATTGTGGTTCTTCGCCCCGGAGTTTCAAGTGGGTCGCTTGCACGAAGGCATGGAGTTCACGGTTCAGGAGGGCGCGCGGGTTGTCGGAAGGGGCAAGGTGACTAAAATATTCAACGATGAATTGAGAAAGCGCCCGGTCAAGTAGGCGAGAAGCGGATTGGCGTCTAACAGCACATGGCATTGACCTCCGCTATAGCCATTGGAACCGTTTCGGTACTTCAAACCAAGGGAACCACTAGGTATGACTACTGAAGACCCCATCGTCATTGTCGGCTTGGCGCGCACGCCCATGGGCGGATTTCAGGGCGAGCTGGCGCCACTCACCGCGCCGCAACTTGGCTCCGCCGCAATCAAAGGCGCCCTTGAGCGGGCTAAGGTCGCGCCAGAGGATCTGGACGAGGTCATTTTCGGCTGCGTCCTGCCGGCCGCCCAAGGCCAGGCCCCGGCACGCCAAGCCTCCTTCGGCGCCGGTGTGCCGGAAGCGGTCGGCTGCACCACCATCAACAAGATGTGCGGCTCGGGCATGAAGGCGGCGATGCTGGCGCACGACGGGCTAGCGGCCGGTTCCGGCGCGGTCATGATGGCCGGCGGCATGGAGAGCATGACCAACACGCCCTACCTTCTGCCCAAGGCGCGCGAAGGCTATCGCATGGGCCACGCTCAGGTCTTGGATCACATGTTTGTGGACGGCTTGGAAGACGCCTACGACAAGGGCCGCCTCATGGGCACCTATGCCGAGGACACGGCGCAGCAATATCAGTTTACCCGCGAAGCTCAGGACGCCTTCGCCATCCGGTCGCTGAAGCGGGCCCAGAGCGCGACGGAGGACGGTACCGCGGCGCGGGAGATCGTGTCCGTCAGCGTCAAGGACCGCAAAGGCGAGCGGCAAGTCGAGCATGACGAGCAGCCGCGCAAAGCCAACTTCGACAAAATCCCGGCCATGCGGCCCGCCTTCCGGGAAGGCGGTACGGTGACGGCGGCGAATTCCAGCTCCATTTCCGATGGCGCGGCGGCGCTCGTCCTCATGCGCCGGTCCGAGGCGGAGCGGCGCGGTCTGACCCCGCGCGCCGTGATCCGCGGGCACGCGACGCATGCCCAGGCCCCGGCCTGGTTCACGACCGCCCCCATTGGCGCGATCGAGAAGCTGCTGGAGAAAACCGCCTGGTCGAAGGACGAGGTCGATCTTTACGAAATCAACGAGGCTTTTGCGGTCGTCACCATGGCGGCGATGCGGGACTTGGATTTGCCGGCCGACAAGGTGAATGTGCATGGCGGGGCCTGCGCGCTGGGTCATCCGGTCGGCGCTTCCGGCGCCAGAATCCTGATCACCCTGATCAACGCATTGGAGAAGTACGATCTGAAACGCGGTGTCGCGGCCCTTTGCATCGGGGGCGGCGAGGCGACCGCCATGGCGGTCGAGCGGGTTCACTAGCTTCCGGTTCCAGGATTGTAAGGCTTCCATCCCACGACAGGATAGGGGCGACGGCCGCAAGGCGAGGCTGTCGAAGCATGAGGTCACGGACGATGGCATTGGATATGAAGCCGGGGTGCGAGCGCTGCGAAACCGACCTTCCGCACGAGAGCGAGGCTTTTATCTGCAGCTACGAGTGCACCTTTTGCCCCGATTGCACGCGGGAGATGGCGAATACCTGTCCGAACTGCGGCGGCGAACTGGTCTCGCGGCCGCGTAGGGGGCCCAAGACCGCGGTGGCTTGAAGCCGCACAATTCGATCGTTCTTAAGGAGAGAGTGGGGATGGCTAGCGTTCTTATCACCGGCGCGAACCGGGGAATCGGGTACGAATTCGCCCGTTCCTTCGCGGATGACGGCTGGCACGTGCACGCCTGTTGCCGCAATCCCGATCGGGCCGAGGGTCTGAAGGAACTAATCGAGGGAACGGTCGGCGCCGTGACCCTGCACAAGCTGGACGTCACCGACGGCTTGAAGGTCGCCAGTCTGGCGCGCGAGCTGGCCGACGAGCCGATCGATGTCTTGCTCAATAATGCCGGGGTCTATGGGCCCAGAACCGGCTTCGGCGAGACCGACTACAATGAGTGGTTGCCGGTCATCGCCGCCAACGTTCTGGCACCCATGCGCATGGCCGAGCGTTTCGTCGAGCATGTCGCGCACAGCGAGCGAAAACTCATCGTCAATATATCGAGCCGTATGGGATCGATGGGCGATAACAGTGGTGGCGGCGCTTACATCTACCGCTCGTCCAAGGCCGCCTTAAACGCGGTCGTGAAAAGCCTGTCCGTCGATCTGGCACCGCGGGGCATAACGGCTGTCGCTTTCCATCCGGGATGGGTCAAGACCGACATGGGCGGCGAGAACGCAGCCGTCACGGCGGCCGAAAGCGTGAAGGGCATGCGCGCGGTGATCGACCGGCTGAACACGGGCGATTCGGGAAAGTTCTTCAACTACGATGGTTCGATCCTACCCTGGTAGGCGACAGCGCTCGCAAGCTTAACGAATAGGGACAGGCGGTTATGAATCTCGAGCTTTATCTCGCATTTGTTGTCGCGACCGCGATTCTGATCGTTATGCCCGGACCGAACGTAACTTTGATCGTCGCCCACGCGATCGCCCATGGCGCCCGAACGGCCTTGGCCACGGTGATTGGCACCCAGTGCGCGCAGGCGGTCCAGCTTGGCTTTGTGGCCCTGGGTATGACCACGCTGATCGTGGCTTTCGCGGCTGTCTTCGAGTGGGTGCGTTGGATTGGCGTCGCGTATCTTATCTGGCTCGGGGTTCAACGCTGGCGCGCCGCTTCGCCCAAAGCCGATTCGGATTCAAGGATTCCGGCGGTGCCCAGGAGTCTTTTCTGGCAAGGCTTCGCGGTCGGCCTGACCAACCCCAAGACTTGGTTGTTTTATGCCGCTTTCTTTCCGCAGTTCGTGAATCCGGCCGCGCCGCTCGGGTCCCAGCTTGCCGTACTCAGCGTCACCTATTTGACGATTGCGACTCTCCTCGACGGGTCCTACGCCCTATTGGCGAGCCGCGCGCGGGGCTGGCTGGGCATCGGTGCCCGGCAGCGGGTAACCGACCGCGTCGCGGGAAGTCTCTTGATCGGCGCTGGCGTTTGGCTGGCTCTGGCGCGGCGCAGCTAGCGGAGGCGTATTTCTCGTGATGGGATCGAGCGTTCCCGAAACCATGACCGCCGTCCTGCTTACCGGGCACGGCGGCCTGGACAAGCTGGACTACCGGAACGACGTGCCGACGCCCCGCCCGGCGCGGGGCGAGGCCTTGATCCGCGTACTTGCCGCCGGCATCAACAACACCGACATCAACACCCGGACCGGCTGGTATTCCAAGAGTGTGACGGCTGGAACCGGATCCGGTGGCTTCGCGGTTGCCGATGACGCGGACGGGTCTTGGTCGGGCGCCGCGCTGCAGTTTCCGCGCATTCAGGGCGCCGACTGCTGTGGGCGGATCGTCGCCGTGGGCGAGGGGGTGGCGTCGGCGCGGGTCGGCGAACGGGTCCTGGTCGCCACCATGCAAGGCGCGGCCTCCGGCGCACCGCGCTTCGATACTTGGACCTTCGGGTCCGAACGCGACGGCGCTTTTGCCCAGTTCACGACCGCGGCGTCCGCCGAGACCTTCAAGGTCGAATGCGATTGGTCCGACGCCGAGCTTGCCTCCATCCCCTGTGCCTATTCGACGGCGGAAAACATGTTGCACCGCGCCGCCGTCGTCTCGGGCGAGCGGGTCTTGATAACCGGCGCTTCGGGTGGCGTCGGATCGGCTGCGGTCCAGCTTGCTAAGCGGCGAGGCGCCGAGATCATCGCGGTGGCCGGCGCCGCCAAGGCGGAGGAGGTGCGCGCGCTGGGCGCGGCGCGGGTGGTGCCGCGCGGCGAGGATCTTGTCGCCGCCTTGGGCCGCGATGTCCTGGATGCCGTCGTCGATCTGGTCGGCGGGCCGCAATGGCCTGGGCTGCTCGATCTCCTCACGCGGGGCGGGCGCTATGTAACCGCAGGGGCCATCGCCGGTCCGATCGTCGAGCTCGACTTGCGCACGCTCTATCTGAAGGACCTAAGCCTTCTGGGATGTACCTGGCAGGAAGCGGCGATCTTCCCTGCACTTGTATCTTATATCGAGGGTGGCGAAATCCGGCCCGTTGTCGCCCGCACTTACCCTCTGGCAGAGATCCGCCGTGCCCAGGAGGATTTTCTGGCAAAGCGGTTCGTGGGCAAGCTGGTCCTGGTCCCGCCCGAATAAGCGAAAACCGGAATTCGGGGTGGGCTTCAGACCTCGGCCCAGTAACGCATCAGGTTGCTTTGCAGGTGGTCGAAACGCTCCTGCATATCGGAATCGGGAAAGGCCTTTACGGTATGAGATCTTAGCGCGTCTATCTCGTGCATGATCTGACGTTGGGATTCATCGCGCAGCATCGACTGAATCCAGCCGACCGCGGATAGACGCGAGCCTTCCTCGACCGGCTCGACCCAGTGCAACATGGTCGAGGGGTAGACGATGACGCTGCCCGCCTTTTCCTTGATCCGTTCCTGCCCATAGGGGGTCTCCAGGATAAACTCGCCGCCGCGATAGCTGTCCGGGTCCGTCAGGTAGACGGTGAACGACAGGTCGGTGCGCATGGGCTGTCCGCGCACCCCACCCATCAGGGCCGCGTCCATATGGGCCTTGTAGAACATGCCGGGATCATAGCGGTTGAACTCCAGCGTGAGCTGCTTGGGCATGGCGTAGGTTTTGAAGTCCTCACGCGCCATAAGCGCGCCGACGACGATCCGGATGGCGGCGTCGAATTGCGGCGCGCCGCGCTCGACCTGAAGGTTCTTCTTCAGGGTTGCCTTGCCGCTGACCGCGCCATCGATGAACTTCGCCGCCTCGACGATGCGCCGAACTTCGGCGATCTGGGCCGCGTCCAAAACGCCTTCCAATTTCAGCATGCGCGCTTGATCCTCCTTCCGGTTCTAATCTTGGCTCGGTGGCCGTCGCGCGGATCATAGTCGAGGCGGCGCGCGCGACCAACCGCCCGCTGGACCGCAAGGGCTGCTGGCGACTAGTCTAAGATCGCGAAAAGCAACAGGGGCCAATATACCATGACCGAGACGCCGAACCGGGCGATGCTCAGTGAAGAGCAGGCGATGATTCGCGATTCTGCGCGCGGCTTCGCACGCGATCGCCTGGCGCCCAATGCGGCGGCCTGGGACCGCGACTCACAATTTCCCGGTGAGGCCGTGGCGGAAATGGGCGAGCTCGGATTCATGGGCATGTTGGTGCCCGAGGAATGGGGCGGGGCCGGGACGGATCATGTTTCCTATGCCCTGGCCTTGACCGAGATCGCGGCGGGGGACGGGTCGTGCTCGACCATCATGAGCGTTCACAACTCAGTCGGCTGCATGCCCGTGCTCAAGTTCGGCACAACCGACCAGAAGGAACGTTTTCTAAAACCCATGGCGGGCGGCGACATGCTGGCCGCCTTTTGCCTGACCGAACCGCAGGCCGGCTCCGACGCCGCCGCGATCGAGACCCGGGCCGAGAAGGTCGGCAACCATTATGTCCTCAATGGCGTGAAACAGTTCATCACCTCGGGGCAAAACGCCAAGGTGGCGATCGTCTTCGCCGTGACCGACCCCAGCGCCGGCAAAAAGGGCATCAGCGCCTTCATCGTGCCGACGGACACCCCGGGCTACAAAGTCGCGGGGGTCGAGAGAAAGCTCGGCCAGAAGGCGTCGGATACCTGTCAGATCGTGTTCGAGGACCTCAAGCTGACCCCCGACTTACTGCTCGGTGAGGAAGGGCAGGGCTACAAGATCGCGCTGTCCAACTTGGAGGGCGGCCGTATCGGCATTGCGGCGCAGTCTTTAGGTATGGCCCGCGCGGCCTATGAGGCGGCGCTCGACTACGCCCGCGAGCGCGAGACCTTCGGCACCGCGATCATCGGTCATCAGGCGGTCGGTTTCCGCTTGGCCGATATGGCGACCCGCTTGCATGCGGCGGAGTTGATGATACTTCATGCCGCCGCCCTGCGCGACGCTGGCCGGCCCTGCCTCAAGGAGGCGGCCATGGCTAAGCTTTACGCCTCCGAAATGGCGGAGCGGGTTTGCTCCGACGCCATCCAAATTCATGGCGGTTACGGATATCTGGCCGACTTTCCCGTTGAGCGTATCTATCGCGACGTGCGGGTCTGCCAAATCTACGAGGGAACCTCCGACATTCAGCGTCTGGTCATCAGCCGCCAGATCGCCGGTGAGGCCTGAGAGGATCGGGGCATGGCAGGAGCGCGAAAGGCGATTACCGGTGTCCTGCTGGACCTTGGCGGCGTTATCTATGTGGGCGCGGAGCCAATTGCCGGCGCGCTTGAGGCCCTGCGCCGCTTGAAGGCGGCCGGTGTGCCCCTCCGCTATCTGACTAACACGACCCGCATGCCGCGCCGCGAGATCCTGCTCAAGCTGCGCGTCATCGGCCTAGAGGTCGCGCCGGACGAGCTGTTCATGCCGGCCTTGGCCGCCCGCCAATACCTGGAGCGCAAGGGCCTTTCGCCGCATCTTCTGGTGCATCCGGCACTCAAGGAGGATTTCGCGGGCGATTGGGGAGCCGGCGGCGTGGCCGTGGTCGTCGGCGACGCGGCGGAGGGCTTCACCTTCGCGGCCATGAATGCCGCGTTCCGGGCCCTTATGGGCGGCGCGAGGTTTCTGGCCCTGGCGCGCAACCGTAGTTTCCTGGACGCCGACGGCGAGTTGAGCATCGACGCGGGCGCCTTCGTTGCCGCGCTGGAGTACGCGACCGGTCGTGCGGCGACGGTGCTGGGCAAACCGTCGCCCGATTTCTTCGCGGCGGCCCTGGCCGGCCTAGGTTGTTCCGCAGAAGAGGCGGTCATGGTCGGCGACGATGTAGAGGCCGACGTGGCCGGAGCCCAGGCCGCCGGCATGACCGGGGTTCTGGTGCGCACGGGCAAGTATCGGCCGGGCGACGAAGATTCGGTCTCGCCGCCACCGGATGCGGTCGTGGGCGACATCGGCGCGGCGGTCGACTGGATTTTGGCGCGGGCCGGGCCTTGAGTTGAGCTCGGTTTGCCGCGATTCAGCCGTCCGAGTGCGCTGGCGAGGCAAGGGGCAGCGACAGGATGAAGCGCGACCCTTGGCCAGGCTGACTGATCACGGTCAGATCGCCACCCATGGCGCGCGCGAGATCGCGCGAGATCGAGAGGCCCAAGCCCGATCCAGGTATCGTATTCGCGGCCCGCACTTCAGCGGCGCGGTAGTCCGATTCGAAGACTTTTTCCTGCTCCTCCGGCGATATACCGATACCGCTGTCCCACACGACGACTTGTAGCGTACCGCCGGGACCGGCGAGGGTTTCTAAGCCGATCGATCCTCCCGCCGGGGTGAATTTCACCGCATTCGACAGGAGGTTCAGGAGGATCTGGACACAGGCCCGATGATCCCCAACAGCCTGACCTTCCGCTACGGGGCCGACCTGGGATATGTCGACCTCCGCCTTGCGCGCCGCCAGTGCGATCATGGCCTTCGCTTTCGCCACAACACCTGCGAGATCGACAACCTCGGCCGTGAGGCCGGCCTCTTCGGACGGCCCCCCGGAGTCTTGAAGCCGCGCAATCAAGCCGTCCATGTGCCGGCCCGCCTCTCTTATGGTGCGAAAGCAATCCAGGTATCGCTCTCCGAGCGGGCCGAATACTTCGCTCAATCCCAGGTCGGCGTATCCTATGACGGCGTTCAAGGGGGTGCGCAATTCGTGCGCCGTTCGCGCCAGCGGCACCGGCTCGGGAGGCGGCGACGGCGTTATCTCAGGCGCCGGAACCGCGGCGTTTTCCATCCGGGATAGCTGCCATTTCAGATCCGCGTTGTTCAACAACGTCTCTTCCAGCGCTTGGCTTAGGGCCGCCAGATCTTCTTCCGTCGTATCTGCTTTGAGTGGGGGTGTGGGGGGCATCGCGATCGCGGTGCCGCGGTAGCCGGCGAAACGGCCATGATCCTCGTCGTAATACGGGACCCCGCTCAGACGGTAGATCACTTCGTGGCCTTCCGCGCCGGTCATCGCGAAGGCCTGGTCGCGGAACGGGCGCCGGGTTTCAAAGGGCTGCGGCGCGTTGGCGCCGGCTTCGTCTCGGCGGAAATGCCCCAGGCTTAGAAGCGGGCGTCCAATGAGGACCTGGGCCGGGATCCCCAGCCTAAGAGCGACCGGCGAGGATACATAGCTCAGCGCCAGATCGGCGTCGGTTTCCCATAGCCAATCGACGCTGCATCGCAGAAAATCCTCGTATCGGCCGATGACGGCCACACGAAACCACCGCGCCTCGGCGGGCGAATCGAATTTGCCCGGCCAAGCCAAGTGATCTGTGGCGTCCTCCCCCGGCGGCGCCGGCGCTGCTGGGTCCCCGTCCCGGGACTCCATCAGTTACCGTCTCCCATGCCCGACTAGTTTATCTGGACCGTTCCGGCCCGTTCTTGCCGAAAGTATAAGGTGGCGGCGGCGGGCCCACAACTAAGGCTCTTGGTTAATCGGCGGCTTTCGTCACGGCTTCGATGACCCCGATGGCCTCGCCGATGGTGAGAGGTTATGCTGCCGCGCGAATCTTGTGGCAAGAGGAGCCAAGTCCGGACATGCCTAGCCCCGTCGAATTTTATTTCGATTTTTCCAGCCCTTACGGTTACCTGGCCGCGCAGCGTGTGGACGAGTTGGCGGATGAGTACGATCGCGAGATCGTGTGGCGGCCGTTTCTTCTTGGTGCGGTGTTCAAAACCACAGGGGGCCAGCCGTTGCTGGACATCCCCATGAAGGGCGACTACGCCCGGCATGACCTGGCGCGCAGTGCCCGGCTTTTCGATATCCCCTTCGAGATCCCGAAGAAATTTCCCTTCATGTCGGTTTCGGCGTGCCGGGCCTTCTACTGGTTGGAGCAGGACGACAGCGAGGCGGCCCAGGAGCTGGCGCTGGCGCTCTACGAGCGGGCCTTTGGCGAGGGCAAGAGCATCGCGGAGCCGAAGGAGGTCGCGGAGGTCGCGGAGGAACTGGGTCACGACCCCGAGGAAGTCATGGCGGCGCTGCAAAACCCAAGCATCAAGGCCCGCCTGAAATCGGAGGTCGACGCGGCGATCGAGAAAGGCGTCTTCGGCTCGCCGTTCTTCATCGTCGATGGCGAGGCCTTTTGGGGCTACGACCGCATGGAGGACCTCGGCATGTGGCTGGACACCGGCGGTTGGTGAGGCCCGCTTATTCGTTAGCATTCATACGAATATATCGCCACCGGGATTTCCCTGTTATTCCCTCAGAACAGGGAAATAAAAAAATGCGCGCGCCGGTTTGGGGGATTCAGAAAAGCAGGCGCCATGAGCCTCGTTCCTTGCCGTGGGGCCGTTCGTCCCCGAGCTTACCGCGCCCCCGGCCCCGCGCAACGCAAAGGCTGTGGAAAACGGTTTCACCACGAAGACACGAAGCGGCCGCGAAGGCGACGATCCGGCCCTCGGTCTTCGGATCGACCCGGCTTGGCGTCTTTGCGGCTTCGAACCTACGTCGCGGCACGACATGCGGCGCAATACGCTGACGCACTTGCGCCCTACACCGCCTCACGCACCCGCCAACACCTCCCGAAATACCGAGGCATCGACGTTGCCGCCGGAGAGGATAACGCCCGCCTTCTTGCCCGCCATGAGATCGCGTTCTTTCAGCAAGGCCGCTAGCGGCGCGGCGCCGGCGCCTTCGGCCAGATTGTGCGTGTCGGTGTAGTAGGCGCGCATCGCCGATTTGATTTCGTCTTCGGACACCGTGACGATCCGCTCCGCGCCCCGGCACACGATCTCCACGGCCGCGGGATCTGGCACCCGCACCGCGACGCCGTCCGCCATGGTATCGGCGGAGTTGGTGGCGATTGCTTTACCGGCCTCGAACGACAGCGCGTAGGCCGCCGCAAGTTCCGAGACGACGCCGACGACCTTGGTTTTGGACCCCAGCGCATCGCGCGCCAGAATCGTGCCGGCGATGCCGGAACCGAGCCCGATGGGCACGTAAACGACGTCCAAGGCCTCGACACCGCGCAGGAACTCCAGACCGTAGGTCGAGACTCCGAGCGCCAGCAGGGGATCGAAGGACGGCACCATATAGAGGCCTTCCTGGCCCGCACGATCGGTCGCGTAATCCTTCGCCGCGTTGAAATCGTCGCCGTGCTCGATCAATTCAGCGCCAAGGGCGCGCATGGCGCGGTTCTTCTCCACGCTGTTGCCGTGCGGGACAACGACAACGGCCTTGAGACCTTGCGCACGCGCCGCCAAGGCAATGCTTTGGCCGTGGTTGCCGCGTGTCGCCGCGATCACGCCAGTCACCTCCGGGCGCCGCTTCTTGAGGTCGTCCAGGTATACGAGACCGCCGCGCAGCTTGAAGTTCCCGATGGGCGTGTGATTCTCATGCTTGACCCAAACCTCCAGGCCCGCGCGCTCGCACAGAAGCGGCCAGCAGTACTGGGGGGTCGGGGGCATATGGCGGTACACCAGTTCCGCCGCCGATTCGATCTTCGCTAGCTCTGACATCGCGGGGGGCTCCACAGGGACTCCGTTATTCGAACGCGACCTTAGGAGGTGCTGCGAAGCGGCTGCAAGCGTTACATTGTCTAGCAACAATCCCCTCAGCTTGCGGGCCGCTTTGTCCGGATTTTACTTGCCGGCAGGCGGAGCGTCCGGCACACCTAGAGCGGTTCTGTCCACGGAGTCCCTGCCGCATGACCGTCCTGAAAAGCGCGATCAGTACCCGGTCCGAGGCGTTCCGTCGAAATCACCGTACCCTTAAGGGCTTGGTCTCCGAACTCAAGGACATGGTGGGCCGCGTCAAACTTGGTGGGGGCGAAACCGCCCGCGCAAAACACCTGGCGCGCGGAAAGCTGCTCCCGCGCGATCGAATTCGGGCCCTGCTGGACACGGGGTCGCCGTTCCTGGAACTATCTCAGCTCGCCGCCTATGGCCTGTACGGCGACGAGGTCCCCGCCGCCGGAATCGTTACCGGAATTGGGCGCGTCCGGGGACAGGAGTGCATGATCGTCGCCAACGACGCGACGGTGAAGGGCGGGACCTATTTTCCGATCACGGTCAAGAAGCATCTGCGCGCGCAAGAGATCGCGGAGCAAAACCATCTTCCGTGTCTTTATCTCGTCGATTCCGGTGGCGCCTATCTGCCGAGCCAGGACGAGGTGTTCCCCGACCGCGATCACTTTGGCCGTATATTTTTCAATCAGGCCAACATGTCCGCCAAGGGGATTCCCCAGATATCTCTGGTGATGGGCTCTTGCACCGCCGGCGGCGCCTATGTGCCGGCGATGTCCGACGAGAGCATTATCGTGCGCGATCAAGGCACCATTTTTCTGGGCGGCCCGCCCTTGGTGAAAGCGGCGACCGGCGAGGTCGTGACCCCGGAAGAACTAGGCGGCGCGGATGTCCATGGCCGGGTTTCGGGCGTCACCGACCATACCGCAAGCAACGATGCCCACGCCTTGGCGGTGGCGCGGCGAATCGTCTCGAACTTGAACCGCGTCAAGCGGCACGACTTGGATGTCATAGCGCCGCACGATCCGCTTTACGATCCCGACGAGATTTGCGGCATCGTGCCCAGCGATCCGCGTGAACCCTACGATGTCCGGGAGGTCCTGGCGCGCCTGCTCGACGGCAGTGAGTTGGATGAGTTCAAGGCGCCCTATGGCACCACGCTGGTTTGCGGTTTCGCGCGCATCCTGGGATATCCCGTCGGTATCGTGGCCAACAACGGGATCCTTTTTTCCGAGTCGGCCTTAAAGGGCGCGCACTTTGTGGAATTATGCTGCCGGCGCAACATACCTCTGATCTTTCTGCAGAACATCACCGGCTTCATGGTCGGCCGCAAGTACGAGGCGGGGGGGATAGCAAAGGACGGCGCCAAGATGGTGATGGCGGTGGCCTGCGCCAAGGTCCCCAAGTTCACCGTGATTCTGGGCGGCAGCTTCGGCGCCGGGAACTACGGCATGTGCGGCCGCGCGTTCAACCCCAGACTGATGTGGATGTGGCCTAACGCCCGGATCTCGGTCATGGGCGGCGAGCAAGCCGCGGCAGTGCTGGGCACCATCAAGCGCGACGCCTTGGCCGCGCGTGGGGAAAGCTGGGACGCCAAGGACGAAGAGGCCTTCAAGGCGCCGATTCGAGAGCAGTACGAGCGTCAGGGCCATCCCTCCTATGCCTCGGCACGATTGTGGGACGATGGAATCATCGATCCGCTGGACACGCGCACGGCCTTGGGTTTGGGCGTGTCGATGTCACTTAACGCGCCGGCCGAGAGTACCGAATTCGGCGTTTTCAGGATGTAGCGATTATGCAAAAGCCTCTCTTCATGGAAGAAATCGACGAGGACGGCGTGGCGCGGGTCACGCTGACCCGCCCGGAGGTTCACAACGCCTTCAACGATACCTTGATCGCGGAGTTGACCACGGTCCTGGACGGCCTGGGCACAGACCGGCGCGTGCGTGCCGTTGTCCTTTGCTCCCAGGGCCGGAACTTTTCCGCCGGCGCCGATCTCAACTGGATGCAACGCATGGCCGGCAATACAAAGGCGCAAAACCTGGCGGATGCGCGCATCTTGGCCGGCCTCATGCGGACCCTCAACGACTTGCCGAAACCGACCATGGCTCTGGTTCAAGGCCGGGCGCTTGGCGGCGGGGTCGGGTTGGTCGCCTGTTGCGACATCGCGGTCGCGGCGGAAACCGCCAACTTCACTTTGTCGGAGGTTAAGCTCGGCCTGATTCCGGCGGCAATCTCGCCTTACGTTATCTCCGCGATCGGCGCGCGCGCGGCGCGGCGCTATTTCCTGACCGCCGAAACCTTTTCCGCGCGCGAGGCGCAGGCGCTGGGTTTAGTTCACTCAGTGGTGTCGGACGAGGCCCTCGAAGATGCCGGCAAAAAGATCCTGCGCAGCCTCTTCAAGGGAGGCCCCCAGGCTCAGGTCGCGGCCAAGGAGCTGATCTTTGCCGTCGCGGCGCGGCCTATCGACGACGCGGTGGTCGAAGACACGGCGGCGCGAATCGCGCGTCAACGCACCTCGGAGGAAGCCAGAGAAGGTGTTGCGGCGTTCCTGGACAAGCGCGACCCATCCTGGACAATGAGTTAGCCTGGATGGTGAATTCCGGCGATCCGGCGAAGAAACCTCGCCTGTCGCTGGCCCGCCTTCGCTCCCTATTGAAGGTATTAACTGGTTCGTTTCGGGACCTGGTGCCCATTATCGTCGTCATCGCTTTCTTTCAGATCGTGGTGTTGCGCGAGCCGTTTCCCGATTTGGAACGTGTTCTGGTCGGCCTGGTGTTCGTCGTGGTTGGTCTTAGCCTTTTCGTCCAAGGCCTTGAAATTGGATTGTTTCCGCTTGGCGAGGGGATGGCGCGGGCCTTCGCGCGCAAGGGCAACCTGGCGGCCTTGCTTGGCTTCGCGTTTTGTCTCGGGTTCGGCACCACGGTGGCAGAGCCGGCGCTGATCGCGGTGTCCGCCAAGGCGGCGGAGATCGCTGGGGCGGCTGGCGCGATCGCGGACCATCCGGACTCGCGCGACAGCTATGCCACGCAGTTGCGTCTGACCGTGGCGGTTTCGGTTGGCGCGGCCCTGGTCCTGGGTGTGTTCCGTATTCTGAAAGGGTGGCCGATCCATTACCTCATCATCGGCGGCTATGTGCTGGTCGAGATCCTGACCGCCTTCGCGCCGGAGGAGATCGTCGGTATCGCCTACGATTCCGGCGGCGTCACGACCTCGACCATCACGGTTCCGCTGGTCACCGCCTTAGGCATCGGCCTGGCCAGCGCCATCCGCGGGCGCAGTCCGCTACTCGACGGCTTCGGGCTGATCGCCTTTGCCAGCTTGACGCCGATGATCTTCGTGCTGATCTTCGGCATGGTGGTTTAGGGTGGTCTAGCGTGGTGGAGCTGCTTGAGCACATGTTTTGGGCGACGCTTGGGACGCTGCGCGATATCGCGCCGATCGCCGTCATCCTGCTCGGCTTTCAGGTCCTTGTGTTGCGCCAGCGTGTCTCCAACTTGGGGCGTCTGTCCGGCGGTTTTGTTTACGTCGTCATTGGCCTGACCTTATTCCTGGTCGGACTCGAAGAGGCCTTGTTTCCCATTGGCGAGACCATGGCCGAGCAACTGACCTCGAGCCGCATGGTCGGCGACCGCCAGGGTGCACCCGACTGGCGGGATTACGGCTGGGTCTATGCCTTCGCGGCCGCGATCGGCTTCGCGACCACGGTGGCGGAGCCGGCCCTGATCGCGGTGTCTTTGAAGGCCGAGGAAATCTCGGGCGGGTCGCTCAGCGGTTTCGGCTTGCGCATCGCCGTGGCTGTCGGGGTCGCGCTCGGGGTCGCGCTCGGCACCTTCCGGATCGTTACCGGGACGCCGCTTCCCCTTTACATCGTCGCGGGCTACGTCATCGTCATTGTGCAGACGACGCGCACGGTCAAAACCATCGTGCCGCTGGCCTACGATTCGGGCGGGGTGACGACCTCGACCGTCACGGTGCCCGTGGTGACGGCCTTGGGCCTGGGTTTGGCCTCGACGATCCCGGGCCGAAACCCCTTGATCGATGGTTTCGGGTTGATCGCCTTTGCCAGTCTGTTCCCTATTATGTCCGTTATGGGCTATGCGATGCTGATCGCCCGCCTCAAGAGCGGAAAGTCATAGGAGCCGCCAGTGAAGTTCAAGCTGATCATGGCCATGGTCGAAGACCGCCTCACCGATGCGGTGCTGGAGGCGGCACGGGCCGGCGGCGCGACCGGCGCGACGGTGATCACCAGCGTGCGCGGCGAGGGCTTGCGCCCGGAAAAGACCTTTCTGGGCCTGGACCTGACCTCGGCCCGCGACATCCTATTGTTTCTCGTCGCCGCGCCCCGGGCGCGTGAGATACTGGAGACCATAGCGGCGGCCGGGAATTTCGACGACGATCCGGGATCGGGCATTGCCTTGCAGATCGAGATTGAGGACGCGGTCGGGCTGAAGTCGCAGCTGGCCGCCCTGCAGCACGAGATCGAGGAAGACCTATGAACCAAGACAAACGCGTCAGGGTCAGCGACGCGATGACCGGCTCGGTGAGCACCATCGATGCCATGGCTTCGGTCAAGGAGGCGATCCAATCCATGCGCGAGAGCGCCGTCAGCTCCCTGGTCGTCAATCGGCGCGACGACGACGACGAGTACGGCCTATTGGCGGTCGCCGACATTGCCCGTGAAGTGATTGCCACCAACCGCTCGATCGAGAGGGTCAATGTTTACGAGATCATGTCCAAGCCGGTATTGACCCTGCCGGCCGAGATGCAGGTGAAATACGCCGTGCGACTTCTGGTGCGCTTCGAAGTGTCGCGGGCGCTGGTGGTCGATCACCAGCGCGAGCCGGTTGGCATCGTGACTCTGCGCGATCTGGTTCTGCGCGCGGAACTGGCGTAAGCCATGGAAGGGATTTCCGATACCGCGGGCTTCGGGATAGGGGCACAGGCAGGGGTATGTTCGAAAAGGTCTTAATCGCCAATCGGGGCGAAATCGCCTGCCGGGTCATGGCCACGTTGCGACGTCTCGGTATCCGCTCGGTCGCGGTTCATTCGGAGGCGGACGCTCAGGCCGCCCACGTTGCCCTGGCGGACGAGGCCTATTTGATCGGACCCGCCGCGGCGGCCGAAAGTTATCTCAAGATCGACGCCGTCTTGGCGGCCGCCAAGCGCGCGGGCGCTCAGGCGATTCACCCAGGATACGGGTTCCTGTCCGAGAACGCGGCCTTCGCCGAGGCCTGTTCGAACGCGGGGATCGTCTTTATCGGTCCGCCGCCGGAGGCGATCCGGGCGATGGGCTCGAAAAGCGCCGCCAAGGCCCTGATGGAAAAGGCTGGCGTGCCCTTGGTGCCCGGCTATCACGGCGACAAGCAAGATCCCAAGCGTTTGGCGGCCGAGGCAAAGAAGATCGGCTTTCCGGTGCTCATCAAGGCCACGGCGGGCGGTGGCGGCAAGGGCATGCGTATTGTCGAGTCGGCGAAGGACTTTGCCGAAGCCCTGGCCTCCGCCAAGCGCGAGGCGGCCGCGGCCTTCGGCGACAACCGCGTGTTGATCGAGGCCTATCTGAAGCGCCCGCGTCACATCGAGGTCCAGGTATTCGCCGACGCTCAAGGCAACGCCGTTCATCTTTTCGAGCGGGACTGTTCGATTCAACGGCGCTATCAGAAGGTTGTGGAGGAAGCCCCCGCGCCCGGTATGGACCCGGCGCGGCGCGCGGAGATGGGTGCGGCAGCGATCGACGCGGCCCGCGCCTGCGGCTACGTCGGGGCCGGAACCGTCGAGTTTATCGCGGAGGGAAACCATTTCTATTTCATGGAGATGAACACCCGCCTTCAAGTAGAACATCCGGTCACGGAGATGATTACCGGGCACGACCTGGTGGAGTGGCAGCTTCGGGTCGCCTGGGGTGAGAGCCTGCCCTGCACGCAAGACCAGTTGACGATCACGGGCCACGCCATCGAGGCGCGAATTTATGCCGAAGACGCGGCGCGCGACTTCATGCCCGCGACCGGCCGTCTGGCGCGGCTGAAACTACCGGACCAGGGCCCGCATCTTCGGGTCGACAGTGGGGTGCGCCAGGGCGACGCGGTTTCGGTGCACTACGATCCGATGCTGGCCAAGCTGGTTGTTTGGGACCGCGACCGCGCCTCGGCCCTGGCTCGCCTGCGCGCCGCGCTCTCCGAGATCGAAATCGTCGGCGTGACCACGAACGTCCCATTTCTGGCCGCCGTTGCCGCGCACCCGGCCTATGGCGCGGCGGAAGTCGATACCGGTTTCATTCCCAAGTATCTCGCCGAACTCATGCCGGCGCCGGCGCCGGCCAGCAACGAGGTTCTGGCTGTCGCGTGCCTGGCTGAACTACTGCACCGCCGGGCCGGGGCGGCCGCCGCGGCCCGCAAGTCGAGCGATCCGTATTCGCCTTGGCACGACACGGCGGGCTGGCGCCTCAATGTCGATACCCATAGCCGCTTGTCGTTTTTGGATGGCGAGACTGAAATCGCTGTCGCGGTCTACTATCGCGCCGCCGGTTATCATCTGGTCCTTAATGGCAAGGAGGTCACCGCTTTCGGTGAATTAGGCGAGGACGGCGCGATGCTCGTTGAGTTCAATGGCCGGCGTTTTCCCGCCACCGTGGTGCGTCACGAGGGCGATCTCGTTGTCTTGTTGCGCGGCGCGACCCACCGGTTGCACGTCGTCGATCCTTTGGAGGCGGTGGAGGACGAAGCGGAATCGACCGGCCGGGTCATTGCGCCCATGCCGGGCAAGGTCGTACAGGTCTATGTGCGGCCGGGCGATACGGTGCAGCGCGGGGCGCCCTTAATCGTGCTTGAAGCCATGAAGATGGAGCACCGGCTGTCCGCCGCCGTCGACGGCAAGGTGGGCGAGGTCTTTTACGCGCCCGGCGATCTGGTGGAGGAGGGGGTCGAGCTTCTGACCCTGGAGGAGGGGGAGGCTCGCTGAGGCTTGAGATGAGGCTCCCAAAACGTATCAAGCTGGTCGAGGTCGGCGCGCGCGATGGCTTGCAGAACGAGAAGGATATCGTGCCGTCCGCGGTCAAGATCGATCTCATCGATCGTTTGAGCGACACCGGGTTGAGCATGATTGAAGCCGGCGCTTTCGTTTCTCCCAAGTGGGTTCCGCAGATGGCCGACAGCGGCGCGGTGCTATCCGGGATCGCGCGAAAAACCGGCGTTCGCTATCCGGTGCTGGTTCCCAATATGAAGGGCTACGAAGCGGCGCGGGCATCTGGGGCTCGTGAGATCGCGGTATTCGGTGCGGCCTCGGAGACCTTCACGCAACGCAACATCAACTGTTCGATCGCTGAGAGTCTCGCACGTTTCGCGCCGGTTGCCGAGGCCGCCGCGCGCGACGGCGTGACGATGCGAGGCTATGTTTCCTGCGTGCTGGGCTGCCCTTACGAAGGCGAGATCGCACCGGCGGCGGTCGCCCAGGTGTCGGCCCGGTTGTTCGAGATGGGGTGCGCGGAGATTTCCCTGGGCGACACCATCGGGGTCGGGACGCCGGCCAAGGCGCAAGCGATGGTTCAAACGGTCGCGGCCGAGATTCCGATCGAACGACTCGCGGTCCATTTTCACGATACCTACGGTCAGGCTCTGGCCAACATCCTGGCGTGCCTGGAACTCGGTGTCGCGATTGTCGATAGTTCGGTCGCCGGGCTGGGCGGCTGCCCCTACGCCAAGGGCGCGAGCGGTAATGTCGCCAGCGAGGACGTCCTCTATATGCTCGAGGGTCTGGGTATCGAAACCGGCGTCGATCTAGGCAAGTTAAGTGCCGCCGGACGGTTTATCTGCGACCACCTGGGCCGCGCGCCCGCCTCAAAGGTCGCGCAAGCACTAGCGGCAAAAAACTAGACCCGAAAAACCCAGCGCCGCGAAACCGTGAAGTTCCACAGGAAGGTGGCGCCGATGCTGGCGAACTTGGCCAGGATCGGCGGGACGACCAGGGCCGCCAGCCAGATGGCAAGCGAGCCGATACCCAGGCCCCCGACCGCAACCGCCATGAAAGCCAGTCCCCGGCGCACCGCTTCGCGCCCCCGGCTGGGGTCGGCGAAAGTCCAGGTCTTGTTCAGGACGTAACTAACGGTGACCGCGACGATAAAGCCGCCGGCATTGGCAAGTAAGAGATGCCAGTCCAAGACATAGAAGAAAACCGCGAACAGGCTGATATCCACGGCCGTATTGACGGCGCCGACCATCGCGAATCGAGCGGCCTGCCCAACTGCTGGTGAGTGTCGACTGAGGTCGGGAAGGGGCACGCGTAAAGGGCTCCGGGTCGCGCGCTTGCGCCTGTATCTGTGTTTCTATAGAGCATTGAGGGGATCCGAGAAAGTCCCCGCGATGCGGGCGAAGGCTCGGCACGGGGGGTCTGCGTGCAGTGAACGGCATCGTGGCTGAACAAAGCGAAATTGAGCGCGCCGGCTCGAAAGACGCCAGGCAGTGTCGTCTACTGTCGATTGTCGTGCCCGTTTTCAACGAATCGGAAACCTTGCCTGAGTTCCATCGCCGGCTCTCGGCTGTTTTGGACTCCATGCCGTATACCGCCGAGGTCGTGTATATCGATGACGGCAGCGAGGACGGTTCCGCCGAATTCGTTCGCGGGTTACGCGACAGCGATCCGAGGGTCGCCTTAATTCAGTTGTCGCGAAACTTCGGCAAGGAAGCGGCCATGACGGCGGGCCTGGACCATGCGACGGGCGACGCCGTCGTCGTTATCGACGCCGACTTGCAGGACCCGCCTGAGGTGATCCCCGAATTGGTCGCCCCATGGGTGGAAGGGAAGGGCGAGGTCGTCTACGCGCAACGCCGCTCGCGCGCCGGGGAGACCTGGCTCAAGCGGGCTTCCGCGCACACCTTTTATAAGCTCATGGAACGGGTTGGCCGCGCGCCCATGCCGCGCAATGTGGGCGACTTCCGTCTGCTGAGCCGGGCGGCGGTCGCGGATCTGGTCCGGCTGCGTGAACAGCACCGCTTTATGAAGGGTTTGTTCGCCTGGATCGGGCACCGGCAGATATCGGTGCCTTATGACCGGGATCCGCGCCATGCCGGCAGCAGCAAGTGGAACTACATCAAGCTGTGGAGCTTTTCCATCGAGGGAATTACCAGCTTCACCACGGCGCCGCTAAAGGTCGCGACCTATGTCGGCTTGTTGGTCGCGGTGCTGGCTCTCGTGTTCGGTTTGGGCATCATCTACGAGACCCTGGTCTATGGCAGCGATGTGCCCGGCTATCCCTCGCTCATGGTCGTGGTCCTGTTTCTCGGCGGCGTTCAGCTCACGACCATTGGCATTTTGGGCGAATACGTTGGGCGGATTTCCGACGAAACCAAGCGCCGCCCACTATACTTGGTTCAGGATCACTTGCCGGCCGAGAGTGTGCCTCCCAGCGATAAGCCAAGCGGAAAGGCCGCCAGGACGCGGTAGGTGCTAAACCTCTTAAATGCGCGACCGGGGGCGGTGTTGTCGATGGCCCTCGCGCTTCACGCGGCGCTTTGGACCCTTATTCCCAGCCTGGTAAATCCGAACCTGCCGCTCGACGTGATCGAAGGTTTGGCTTGGGGTCATGCCTGGCAGTGGGGCTACGACAAGCACCCGCCGTTGTCGCCCTGGCTAGTTGAACTCGCCTACATGGCGGCGCCGGGGCAGGCGTGGCCGGTCTACCTGCTTAGCGCACTCTGCGTCACGCTCGCGTTTTGGGCGGTATGGCGGTTGGCGCTGGACATGGTGGCGCCGCGCGTTGCGCTGATCGCGGTGCTGTTGCTTGAAGGCATCTACTATCACAACTTCACCAGCCCGGAATTCAACGCCAACGTCGTTCTCTTGCCGCTCTGGGCTTTGACGGTGCTCTGTTTCTGGCGTGCGCTTTCGCGCGGCAATTTAGTTTTCTGGGGACTGTTCGGACTGTTCGGCGCGCTGGGTTTGCTTGGCAAGTACTTCACCGCGTTCTTGATACTGCCTTTGGGTTTGTATCTTCTCTTCGACCGCGATAGCCGCGCGATCTGGCGGACGCCGGGACCCTATCTGGCGATGGTCGTCGCGCTGGCCGTCCTGAGCCCGCATTTGGCTTGGATGTGGACGCATGAATTCCAGACCGTCACTTATGCCTTGGCCCGCTCGGGCGCGCTCAGCGAGTCGGTTTTTGTGCGCCACCTCGGCTATCCGGGGAAGTTTCTGCTCGCACAACTGGTTGCCTCGGTTCCCATGCTGCTGCTCTTTGCCGCCCTGGGCCGGCCAACGCAAGCTGGCCCGGGCTTGGCGCGCGAGCGGCGCTTCTTGATCGTCGCAAGCATTGCGCCGCTGGTCTTGGTGATCCTGGTCTCGGCGCTATTCGGACTGCGCTTGCGCTCCATGTGGGGCACGCCCTTGTTCCTGTTCTCCGGTTTGTTAGCGGTCGTTTCTTTTCTGCCGTCGCGCTTGAACCTGCGCCGATTCGCGGCCGCTTGGTGGGGGCTATTCTTGCTGGCGCCGGCGCTCTACGCGGCCCTGGCCTTGGCGCAGCCGTACCTCGCAGGTAAAGGCAAGAGAGTCCATTTCCCCGGAACGGCTCTCGCGCGGGAAGCCGAGGCTGCGTGGAATGCCCGCTTCACCGGGCCTCTGCCGATCGTGATCGGGTCCGAGTGGCTGGCGGGCAATGTCGGCGCCTATGCTTCCGGGCGGCCCCAAGTCTACATAGAAGGCGACCCGGCCCGGGCGCCCTGGGTCGGCGATTCGCAGGTGCGTGAAGAGGGCGCCGCTATCGTCTGGGAATTAGCGCCCAATGCGAAGGGGAACCGGCCCCCGGCAGGGCTCGCCGACCGCTTCTCTTGTCTGGAGCCGCTGCCCCCGCTCGGGTTATCCTGGGATACCGGCGCCGCCTTGCCGACTTTGCGTATTGGCCTGGCCTTGATTGCGCCCGCGGCCGCCTGCTCGAAAACCTAAAGGATCGCTGTGCTTCATCTGATCAAGCTGTCGGTAGGAACCGAAGATGTGGAGGATCTGGCTGCCTGGCAATCCCGCCGGCGGGCGCAGACCGGCCGGGCGTTCCACCGGACCCGGATGACCCCTAGACGCCGCGACGAACTGCTGGATGGGGGCTCGATCTACTGGGTCATCAAAGGTCAGGTTCGGGCGCGCCAGCGGCTAGTGGACATCGAGGCCGCGGTCGATGAAGAGGGTCGGGCTTGTAACCTTTTGATCTTAGGCAAAGAACTGGTGCGAACCGTGCCCAGGGCGCACCGGCCGTTTCAAGGTTGGCGCTACCTAGCGCCCGAGGACGCGCCCATGGATTTGGATACTGTGGCCGGCGGGGAATCGGATATGCCGCCCGAGCTGGCGGCGGAACTGCACGAACTGGGTCTCCTCTAGGTAGACTTTCATGTTCCGGCTCTTTTTGGGCTCGGACGGACGCCTGCGCGATTTGCGCGATTGGTCTAGGTCACCGGCTCATAAACGGAAAATCGTCATCCCGGACGTTAGGCGAGCCCGGAAATCAACCGATTTCCGGGACGCGAGCCTTGCGATCCGGGATCTTCGGGTGGTCTGAGCCCGGACCCCACCGAAGATCCCGGATCACTGACTTTCCTTGCCAAGCCAAAGGCTTGGAGGAAAGTCGAGTCCGGGATGACGCCGTAATGGGCATATGACTTGGAGCGTTGATATTATACCTGTTCTCAGAAAATACCGTAACATATTGTAAAATAACGGGAAACAGCCGGTCAAAAAAATCGAGGGAGCCGTTATTAACCAGGACTACCGAGACCACAAACCCAAGGCATCTCGCCATCGCAGGAATATTTCACTTCAGTTAAGAATCAGGTATGGACAAGCCCTCGAGACCGGCATATATACACCTCTGTCGACGGCGGGGGCGCTTTCGGGCGACGCCTGCGACATTTCCAAATGACCGCACGACGATTGCAGCGCTTGTTGCGTTGCAGTTTCGCGGCGCGGTCGGTATGATCGTTTCCCGCATTTTCCGACAAGTCGGAGTTTTGGGGGGAACGGGAGCCGGGAAACCGGGTCCAGGGGGTAGCCGGGGGGCTTTGGCCCATCGTCTTACTGCCCAGCTGTTTGACATTGTTGATTGTAAGGAAGGGATGCGCGGGCGGCGGAGTCTGGGTGCCGGTTTCGGCTGGTTGCCAAATATAGACTCTGGTGCGAACGCGTATCTCGAAAGTGCCATGCACTTTTTTTACGCGTTTGTGTCGGGAGCTCGATGAGTTCGGCCGCCGAAACGTGGTCTTCGGGCCATGCAAAGCGGCAGGACAAGTCAACTTGAGAGTTTGATCCTGGCTCAGAACGAACGCTGGCGGCAGGCTTAACACATGCAAGTCGAAGGTGATCCAGGACTTCGGTCCTGGTGAAACTGGCGCACGGGTGAGTAACGCGTGGGAATCTACCCCGGGG
>JAJFGN010000025.1 GCA_021776115.1 Kiloniellaceae bacterium
GAACAAAGCCACACCCAGAGACCCCTCCAACTTCTTGACCTGTTGGCTAACGGCGCCCGCTGTAACACCAAGCTCGCTGGCGGCCATCTTGAAACTCAGATGTCGCGCTGCCGCTTCGAAAGCACGCAAGGTGTTCAGCGAAGGAAGTCTGTAGGTCATCTTTTTCTCCTCGGCGCAGAATGACACGAAATGATGCCCATGGAGACTCAGTATATCTATTCCTCCAACAGAGGGTTTCTGAGTTGTGCAACGATCTTCCAGAACGATAGCGTCATGCCGGTATAACGGTTCGATGAAATACGGAGTGGCCCAAAAATGAACCAGAAACAATCTAACTCCCTAATAAGCGACGCCATCAAAGAACGTGGAAGAATATATCTCGAAGTATTTCGAGAACTGTCAAAACGATATGGTGAGACTGAAGCTGTCAGCGTGATGCGCAGTGCCAGCCATGCGCGCGGCATGGCCGTGGGCAAGGCATTGGCGCATCTTGGCCCGTGCGATTTTGCAGGCATGGCCGAATGCTATGCAAAAACCCCTGACAACGGTGTGACGTATTCAACCGATATCAGACAGCTAAACGACACCTGTCTCGAGTTCAAAAATATGACCTGCCCGTTGAAGGATGCGTGGATAGAGGCCGGGTGCAGCGATGAAGAAGTTTGCACTTTGCTGTATTGTGCATCTGCCTGGGACGAAGCCGCCCTGGACACGGCAGGTTTCAATTATGAACTCGAACTATGGTCTCCGGGCAAGGAAGGGTGCTGCCGCACGAAAATCACAGAGAAATCCGTTTCGTAAACCAGGAGATCGTCGACAGTATTGGGGCTGCTTTGTCCGCACAGTAGACCTTCGTTAGAATCAATCGTTCGACTGGTCTTGGCACTCAATGCCCGTTCCGGCCATGTCCGCTGTACAACGGGTCCACGCCCAGCATCGGACTCTCCGGCGCCGATGTCCGATTTCTAGCCAATGGCTTCCGGTGTGCCCGCAGGTTCTGACGTAG
This sequence comes from Kiloniellaceae bacterium, assembly GCA_021776115.1. GTDB lineage: Bacteria > Pseudomonadota > Alphaproteobacteria > Kiloniellales > J153 > JAJFGN01. The sequence continues at coordinate 1,007 of JAJFGN010000025.1, forward strand.
CTGACTCCCCGATAAACAGGGAATAGTGACCCCTTGCAGAAGTCTTGACTTCAGGCATCACCGGACCTGTGGGCGTATATGCTTGCATTCACCAAGCGAGGGGAAGACCAAGTCCCTTGGTCTGACACGAAAGGCGCATCTGCTTAGCGGTGGTTATACGTGGTTGCGGGGCGAATTCGGCATTTGGGCCGTTGGGGATGTCGGCCTCTAGACGATACCCTGCTCGCGATAGGGCCGGCCCGCCGCTATGCGATCGTAACCGAAGGCCGATATGTCGAGGGTCCGGTAGCCGCCATCCAAGATGAGTTCCGCCAGGGCCAGGCCGCTCGCCGGTGCGTGCATGATGCCGTGGCCCGAATAGCCGCAGGCCATATAGACGTTCTCAGGGCCGCCCTCCCAGCAACCGATGATGGCGGTCAGATCGAACGTGTTGCGCGCGTAATGGCCGACCCAACTGCGCCGTAATTTGAGGGTCTCCAGAGGCGGCAGGCGATGGGCAAGAAGCGGCCAGACCCTATCCTCGAAACGGGCCGGGTGCCCGTCGAGGTGAAATCCCGCCGGCTGGTCCCAATCGGGCAAACCTCCGGCGTAGCCCTCGCCTTCCGGGCCAAAGGCGAGATGAGTTTCGGTCTTGATGAAGGGAAGAGGTTCAATCTCGTTACTGGTGACGAAATAATGACTTTCGCGGCACATGGGCTCGACGGGAAGCGACAGCCCGATCATGGCACCGATCTCGCCGGACCAGGCGCCGGCCGCAAGTACGAAGCTGTCCGCGGCCAGGGTCGCCCCCGACGCCAGCATGACGTCCCGCGCGAGACCGCCCCCGGCCCGCCATCCGACAACACGGTCTTTTACGTAATCGACGCCCAGAGCGCGCGCCTTGTTGCGGAACCCCATGAGGGCGGCATGGGGGTTGATCCAGGCGTCGTCCGGCGAGTGAGCGGCGAGGGCCACATCGGTCACGTTGAGTGACGGAAAGCGGGCCTTGAGAGCGTCCCTGTCCAACAAATCAACCTGCGCCCCCAGGGATTCCTGTAGATGGTAGTTGGCTTCCATCCGGGCGTGATCGCCGTCATCGGAGATAAACAGATACCCCCGGCGTTTGAAGCCGATATCGGCGGACATGCCGTCGATCGCCATCACCCTGTGGAACTCGGCGAAAAAATCGAGCCCGTATTGGGCCATTTGAATGTTCTCGGTCAGGCTGAAAAGCTGGCGGATGCCGCCGTTGGCCGCCGGCGTTGCCGAGAACTCATAACTCGGGTCCGGCTCGATGACCGCGACCTTACCGGCCCGCCCGGTACGCGCCAGAAAATAGGCGGCCGCCGAACCGACAATTCCGCCGCCGATGATGGCTATATCCACTTTCATCAAGGCGTTCCCCGTTTCCGGTTAACCGACATGCCCCAGATGGCTCCGCAAGTTGCGATCGATCCAAACCGAGGATCGCACCTTGGGCAAGGTAGAAACGAGTTTCGGGGATTATTGTGGAGGGCCCGAGTTAGGAGTGGAATGACCGTTTCTGGCACTCAATGCCCGTTCCGGCCATATCCGCTGCACGACGGGTCCACGCCCAGCTTCGCACTCGCCGGCGCCGATGTCCGATTTCGAGCCAACTGCTTCCGGTGTGCCCTCAGGTTCGGACGAAGCTGACTCCCCCGGTGTACCGGGAATATTGACCCGGGGCGGACATGGCCATTTGGGTGGCTGCCCCCCAGAGTCATACTGTTCTTGCGTGCAGTCTTGCAATGCTTGATCTGCTCCCTGGAAACTGGATCGATTTTGGTTAGAGTTTTCGGCTCTGATTTTCCTAGGCTGGGAGGAGCTGAGGACGATGAAGGCATCGAGATTTTCGGATGCGCAGAAGGCGTTCATCATCAAGCAGGGAGAAGAAAAGACGCCGGTTGCGGAGATCTGCCGCCAGGCCGGGATCAGCCAGGCGACCTACTTTAACTGGAAGAAGAAGTATGCGGGCCTGATGCCGTCCGAGATGCGGCGGCTGCGCGAACTCGAGGACGAGAACGGTCGCTTGAAGAAGATCGTGGCTGATCTGTCGCTGGACAAGGAGATGCTTCAGGACATCGTCAAGCGAAAGCTCTGAGGCCTGTCCGGAAGAGAACGCTGGTCGACGCGATGCGCAATGATTGGGCTGTATCGATCCGCCGGGCTTGT
>JAJFGN010000026.1 GCA_021776115.1 Kiloniellaceae bacterium
TGCTGCCGGCGAACACGCCGGCCGAAGTGACGGTAAGCGCCTGGCTGAAGCTGCCGGCGGTGGTCCAGGCCGTGCCGTCGGCCGAGTACTCGAAGGTCCAGGTATCGCCGACACGGTCGGCGCGCAGGTAGGAGGCCGACCCGGCGGCGATATTGAGGTCGAACATGGGGCTCGAGGAGCCGTTAAGGGTGACCGCCGCGAAGATGTGCAGTTGGGCGCCGTCGCTGTAGGTATCGAAGCGGATCCAGTTATTGGCGTCCTGCTCGATCAGCAGGCCCTGCATCTGGTATTGCTGCGTGGGCGCGCTGAGGAACTTCGCTTCGATGCCGAAGTCCTCGTTGGCCGCCGTCTGCATCATCCGCACGGCATTGTTGGTATGCCAGGGATCGTAGCTGCCTTGCGGCACTACCAGCTCAAGGTAGGCGTCGGTACTATCCGCGCTTAGCTGGTAGCTGCCTGCTGGGCCCGCGAAAAGCCAATAACCGCCTAAAAGGCTGCCGCTGAAATCGTCACTCGTGAAACTCAACATAACTAAATTCCCCAGACCCAAGTATTAGTTCTACTGACCCAAACCCCAGTGCGTTTTTTTTGCGCTGTTACAGCCTTCTCTCCGTAAGGCTGGATCCGAACCTCAAATAGCTAAAAACGCCTCGCTACGGCACACATGCGCGCGATACCATTCGAAGACTCTGCGGGTGGACACCTGTATCCGGCACCTTAATCCCACAAAGGCTTCTGCCCGTATGTTGATTTTGAAGGGGCTAGAAATGGCCACGGAAAAACTCAAAAAGAGCGGGGCGGAAACAATCCAGGGATCCGCTGCGGTTGTTCCGCGAACAACAACCTGTCCCCCGCTTGACCCAGCCTCTACATGAGACATCCCGGTCACCCTCTCCCTGGCACAAAAGAAGCTTCACAGCGCACCAAACCCAAACGGCCGGTTCCCCAACAAGAATTCCGGCGTTCATAAAGTCACATTGTGCGGACCAGTTAAATTGGTCTTGGTGTCTTTCCTGCGATCTTCAGTTTGTTAAAAAATCCCTACCTAACGCAACTATAATAAATTCTATTGAAATGCAAATCAAGTGAATTAGTAGAATCGGATAAGAATCTAGATACGGAAATGGCCCTGAATTTGAGCTTTTCCACGCCATAGTCTCGGACCAACATAGAAATCCGTAAGTCATAAGGTTAATACTAAGCCATTCCAATATTGAGTCATTTTACCGTCAGGGTTTGCCCCTTTGCGTAGGTGTCAATTCTGCTGCCTGGGTACAACCGCATTCCGAGAAGTAACGCTGTTTTCGTCTTTGCTAATATTGAATCGTTATAGTAAAACGAGTTGAGTTAAATATAGGATTTTTTACCTATCACAGATCGACGGCAAAGGTCGGATTTCGGGTAACGCAGCTATTCGGGCCTTTCAACCGCTCTCTTCGAGCCATGCGATGGTTCGGGTATGGACCTGGGTCCGCCATTCAGCGGTCGAGTAGGTATGATTCGCGGCGTCCAAGCGGCTCACGGTCAGGTTCGCCGCTTTGCGCCAGGGTACCATGGCGGCAGATTTCAGGACCGCAGTGTCAAATTCCTGCGCCGTTAGGTCGGCTCCGCTGAGCAAAATCAGAACGCGTCCTTGAAAACGAGACAAGGCGCCGGATATCCGCGACGGTAGCGAGTTGGCAGCGATCTTCTCGCTCTGATCTGCCGAACCGGCCTTGGCTCCAACGGTCCAAAGCATGGCCCCGAAATCTCGGATGGATTTGCCGATTTCCAACCTGCCGGTCGTCAATTTTTGCCAGAATTCCCGCGATACGAGCCGGGCGCCGTAATAGTGGCGGATACGGGCCTGAGCTACTGATTCCGCGCTCCGCACCCAGGGATTGACGAGCGCAATAGCGCTGATTCTTGGATCGGTGGCGGCGTAGAAGGAGATGGCGGATGCACCGTCGCACAGGCCCCACATGGCAACTTCCTTCACGTCCGGCACTTGGCCAATGAAATGGTCTATCGCGGCCTTAAGGTCCAAGGAAACGCCTTCAAAGCCGACGAACGACCCATCGCTGTCTCCCATGCCACGATAGTCGAAGCGCAGAACCGGGAATCCCGCCGCCGCGAGATCGCGCGCAAGAAGCAAGAATTGCCTGTGGCTGCCGAGCCGGTATTGGGGCGCGCCGGGGACAATTACGACACCGCGGCTCCGCGGCTTCGCTGGTAGGTGCAGCAAGCCAATAAGCTGAGATCCATCGCATTGGAATGTCGTGGCCGTCTCTTCCACGGTGTTCATCGGGCGCCAACCCAAGTTTTCACGGTCGCCTCCCAGAGCTCGGGAACCAGGACAGCCTCCTCGGTCCAGACCTGGAGGGCCCAGAAAGGTGGCCCAACAATGGTGTGTTGTCGAAGGTTGGCCCCTTCGGCCTGCCATGCTGCCGCAATCTTGGTCGCCGCCGGCGGGAGGCTGGAGTCTGTTTGCGGGACCAGTTCGAACCAGTCGACCCGACAGTTCGTTCTTGGCGCGAGATTTGCGAGGTCGGCGGCGTCGATTGCCTCGGCTAGCGGCGATGGAAGGGTATAGCCCGCCACCTCCAAGGTACCATCTGCCGACAGGGCTTTTCGTAGGTTGTTCGTCGACTCGCTCGGACCGCCTTTTCCCATTGCGGCGGCCACACGCACACGCAGGAATTGATCGAGCATACGGCGGCCCCGTGCGACTGGTTGCCAAAGGACGATGCGCTCCACCCGTTCCGGCGCCCGCTGGGCTGCCTCCATGGCGAGCAAACCGCCCAACCGCAGCCCCCACAGCCCAATGGGACCACCGCATTGACCCACCAGCCAATCCATGGCGGCGATGATGTCGCCGATCCAGTTCTCCCAGCGGGCGTCCTGGAAACTTCCCTCGCTGTCGCCCGTGCCGTAGAGGTCGAGCAATAAAACGCCGACCCCCTGTTTGGAGAGCTGTCGTGCCTGCAGCGTCGCCATACGGCGCGACTGATTCATCTCCTCCGCGAACGGCGGCACATAAACCAGTCCGCCACGATTCTGTTGGTGCGGGACCGGCGGAAAATAGATCGCGAATAAGCGTCCGGTCGGACCTTCCAAGAATAGGGGCTGGAACGTCATGGCCGTTGCAAGGGCGTGAGCGCGCGCTGTGCTAGGCGGCCAGCTTGAGGTCCACGAACTCGGTTAGGCTGCCAACCGTCTCGAACAACTCCCCCGTAATCTCATCGTCCTCGACGGTGAGATCGAATCGTTCCTCCAAAGCCGCAATCAGGGTAACGACCGCCATGGAATCCAGCTCGGGGAGGCTGCCGAACAAAGGGGTTGAGGCGTCGAAGTTGCTGGCCCGATCGCCCAACTGTAGGGTGTCCCTCAGGACGGTTTTAACTTCATCAAGTGTTGCCATGAGTCGCGGACCTGCTCAATTTATGCCTCGGAAAATCGGGGGCAGAACTTAACCACAATACGTTACGGAAGCGTGTTTGCCGCATCCCCGCCAGGGGATCGCCCGCCTGTATAACAGAATACCCAGGCGAGTGAAGCCATCTGGTTGAGCCCTGGCTGCAGATGGAGGAGTCTTCCCGGTGCTGGTCAAGCTGCTGGACAGTCTACGAGAGTTCGGAGCCGTAAATGGGGCGCTTTATCTCGTCGCCAGGGCCTTCGATCGCTTGGGCGGGGCGGTTCGGCTTTACCGCTACATCATTGTCGCTCAACCGGTTCCAAGAGGCGCACTACTGGGCCCCCGCCGTGGCCAGTCGATTGCGGTTCGGCAGGTCGGCCCGGGCGATTCGGCGATGGCCGCGATGCCCCTGGACGCTAGGGCCCTGGATTTTCGATTCGGTCAGGATGCGGTGTGCTTCGGCGCGTTTCAGGCGGATGAAATGGTCGGCTGCATCTGGCTCTGCCTGGGGCCTTACCTGGAGGACGAGGTTCGCTGCCGCTTCAGGCCAGAACCCGCCGGCAAGGTGTCTTGGGATTTCGATATCTATATCCGGCCCGATTTTCGGACAGGCTTGGTATTCGCGCGGCTTTGGGATACCGCCAACGCTTTCCTGCGGGATCGCGGCGTGACGTGGTCTTTCAGTCGGATTTCGGCCTTCAAGCCACGCTCTCTGGCGTCTCACAGCCGCCTGGGCGCCCGTCCGCTCGGGTCCGCGACCTTCCTGTGCGCCGGTCAGTGGCAGTTCTTAGTTTCGCGTTTTCGCCCGTATCTATCTTTGTCCTTGGGTCCGCGTAGTGTTCCCGAAATATTTCTTTGGTCGCCCAAGGACGGCATGTGATATGGCGGTGCGGAATACCAGCGAATCGGCAAAAGATTAACAAAAATAATCCAATATTAATTGTCGAAGATTTATATTGCGCGGCAACATGAGCGAGCTTGTCCATCATCTGATCGAGCACGGGGCGTCCCGCTGGCCTGACAGGCCGGCGCTGGCGTTTCGGCGCGATCGCCTGAGTTATGCGGAGCTCCGCGACAAAACGCTGGGTGTTGCTAGCGGCTTGGCCGATCTCGGTCTGGGTCGAGAGGATCGTGTCGCGGTCTATATGGAGAAGCGGATTGAAACCGTAGCCGCCCTGTTCGCGGCGACAAGGGCGGGGGGTGCGTTTGTCCCGGTCAACCCCATTCTGCGGCCCCATCAGGTGGGGTATATCCTGCGCGATTGTAACGTCCGTGTCCTGATCACGACGCCGCAGCGCGCGCGCGATTTGGGTGAAGAGCTGGCGGCCTGTCCAGATCTGCGCTGCCTTGTCGTGGTTGGATCCGTACCCGACGGTCTTCCCCCGTGCGATCTGCGTGTTGTGACCTGGGACGAGGTGATTGGCGGGGCCGAGGCCACCAGCATCGCCCCGCCCCGGATCATCGATACCGATATGGCGGCGATTCTATACACCTCGGGCAGTACGGGAAGCCCCAAGGGTGTGGTTTTGTCACACCGCAATATCGTCGCTGGCGCGAAAAGCGTCTCCCAGTATCTTGAGAACACGGCGGAAGACCGTATCTTGTCGATACTGCCCCTAAGTTTCGACGCTGGGCTAAGCCAGCTCACCACGGGGTTTCACGTGGGTGCCGAAATCGTCCTGATGAACTATCTCTTACCCAAGGACGTGGTGCGGATCTGTGCCGAGGCCAAGATCACCGGATTGACTTGTGTGCCGCCGCTTTGGATACAACTTACCGAGCAGAAATGGCCGCCGGAAGCGTCGGAGTCTCTACGTTATTTCGCCAACACCGGCGGGCATATGCCGAAATCTCTACTCGACAGCTTGAGGGGTATCTTTCCCGGCGCCAAGCCGTTCCTGATGTACGGATTGACCGAGGCGTTTCGCTCGACCTATCTGGACCCGGCGGAAGTGGACCGCCGCCCGAATTCCATCGGCAAGGCAATTCCCAATGCCGAAATTCTGGTCGCACGAGAGGACGGCACGCTCTGCGGTCCCGGCGAAGACGGTGAACTGGTCCATCGTGGCGCCCTGGTCGCCATGGGCTATTGGAACGATCCTGAGCGCACGGCCGAGCGGTTCCGGCCGGCGCCGTCACGCGACCCGGCGCTACCCTTGCCGGAAATTGCTGTTTGGTCGGGCGATATCGTTCATGCCGACGAGGAAGGCTTTCTTTACTTCGTCGGCCGGCGCGACGAGATGATCAAGTCGTCCGGCTACCGGATTAGTCCAAGCGAGATCGAGGAGATCTTCTATCAATCCGGCTTGGCGAAAGAGGCGGTCGCCCTCGGCCCGCCGCATCCGAGATTAGGACAGGGCATTGTTGTTGTCGCGTCGCCGGTCGACGGCCAAGCCCTAGACGCCGACGCCCTTCTGGATATGTGCCGTCAGCAACTTCCCAGATTTATGGTTCCGGAAATCATCGCGGAGCGCGCGGGTTTGCCGCGCGGCCCGAATGGCAAAATCGACCGGGCCGCGCTCAAGAAAGAATTTATGGATATATTCAATGAGCCTAAACATGCCCGCTGATACCCCACAGCGCCATCCAGCCATAACGGGATATGCGATACGCGACAATTGCCTGGTTATCGGCGACACCCCCGTGACGCGCCTTGCGAGCCAGATCGGCGCGACCCCATTCTACGCCCACGACCGCAGCCGCCTAGATGCGCGTATCGAGTTGTTGCGGCACTACCTTCCCGATGGGGTTAACCTGAACTATGCCGTCAAGGCCAATCCGATGCCCGCCATCGTGCAGCATCTCTCTGGGTTGGTTGACGGTTTTGACGTGGCCTCCGCCAAAGAAATGCAGACGGCCCTCGATACGCCCATGCCGGCCAAGCGGATCAGCTTTGCCGGGCCGGGGAAGACGCCCCAGGAACTGGACCGGGCCGTGGCGGCCGGAATTACCATCGCCATGGAATCGGAAACCGAAATGCGCACAATTTCGGCGGCGGCGGATCGCCAAGGTTTGCGGCCACGTGTAGTGATTCGTGTCAATCCGGATTTCGATCTCAAGTCCTCGGGCATGCGTATGGGCGGTGGTCCAAAGCAATTCGGGGTCGACGCCGAGCGGGTCCCGCAAATGTTGGGACACCTGGCCAAGCTCGATCTTGAGTTTGTTGGCTTCCACATTTTCGCGGGGTCGCAGAATCTGGACGTTCAGAGCCTTTGCGAGACCCAGATAAAGACAGCGGATTTGGCGCTTGCGCTGGCCAAGCATGCGCCGGCACCGGTGCGCCACCTGAACATGGGGGGCGGGCTCGGCATTCCCTATTTTCCGAAAGACCAGCCACTCGATTTGGAACCGATCGGCGCGAATTTGGCTGAGGTTCTGACCCGCATCGGGTCCGATTTACCCGAGGCGCGGGTGATGATTGAGCTGGGCCGCTTTATCGTTGGCGAGGCCGGTGTTTATGTGGCCCGGATCATTGATCGCAAGGAATCGCGTGGCGAGGTGTTCCTGATTACGGACGGCGGTTTGCATCATCAACTCGCCGCCTCAGGCAATTTCGGCCAAGTTATCCGCCGGAACTACCCGGTCGCGATCGCCAATCGTATGAACGAAGCCCCACAGGAAACAGCCAACGTGGTCGGGTGTCTGTGTACGCCCTTGGACCTCTTGGCGAACAAGGTCGAGCTTCCGCGTGCGGAAATAGGCGACCTTGTCGTCGTGTTCCAATCTGGCGCCTACGGTCTGTCGGCGAGCCCAATGGAATTCCTAAGCCACCCGCGGCCAGCCGAGATTTTGGTTTGACACCTGGGATAGGGAGACCTTCATGACCGGCCTTTGCGGCTGGGTCGGTGCTTCCTCGGCCACTACCTCACCAGAACAAATGCTCGCAAAGATGGCGCGGGCGTTGCCCGCGTCCCCGGGAAGCGAGAGCGGGTCCCAAGCGGCGGCCGCGGTCGGGTTGCATGTTCGGGGGATTGCCGGGCGCAGCGGGCTGGAGGCCGCCAGTGGTCACTGGGCTGCGATCGAGGGGTACCCGCGCTGGACAACGGCGGAACTGGCCAGCCTGGCTGCTGAGAAGGGTCACGGGGCGGCGCTCTGGGAAGCGTATCACCGTCACGGGGCCCAACTTCTACAATACCTTGCTGGGCCCTTTTCGCTCGCTGTGATCGAACCCGAATCGCAGCTCGCCTTGCTCGCCGTTGACCGCTTCGGCGTGCATACGATGTGTTGGGCGCAGCCCCAGGACGGTGGCTTGACCTTCGGTTCGACGACCCAGGCCGTGCGCGCGCACCCCTCCACGATCTCGACAATTACGCCGCAGGGGATTTATGAGTTTTTGTATTGCTATGTTTGTCCGGCCCCCACGACGATCTACCGGGAACAAAGCAAATTATTGCCGGCACAGTGTCTCATTTACGAGAACGGCCAGGCTCGGACCGAGTCGTATTGGCGCATGCCTTATGTCGAAGACGGTCCTGGCCGCCTTGACGATCTCACGCGTGAACTCCATGACCGTCTAGAGCAGGCCACCCGCCGCATGGTCGAAGGTGAAAACCTTGAGCGTGCCGGCGCTTTCTTAAGCGGCGGTTTAGACAGCTCTACGGTCGCCGGCATGATGCGGCGCGTTACCGAGCGCTCCCCAAAGACGTTCACGGTGGTCTTCGAAAAAGGACCGTACGACGAATCCTACTATGCCGATATCGCGGCGCGCCACTTCGATGCGAAGCGTTACGACTATCAGCTCACACCACGCGATGTTCTCGACCTGATACCGGAGGTCGCCAGAGTTTTCGATGAGCCCTTTGGCAACTCCTCGGCGATCCCCGCCTACTACTGTGCTAAGGCCGCGCGGGAAAATGGCATTGAGGTTCTGCTGGCTGGCGACGGTGGGGACGAGTTGTTCGGGGGCAACGAGCGCTATGTGTCCCAGAAGGTCTTTGAGTCTTACGACAAAATACCGGCGGCGATTCGTGCGTTGGCGATCGAGTCGATCGCTTCCCGGCTGGCGCCTCTGGGCGGACCGTTTCGCAAGGCGCGCAACTTTATCAGGTTAGCCCAGGCTGGTTTGCCCAAACGGTTAGAGGCTTACAATTTTTGGGATTCGGTCGAACTCCAGCAGGTGTTCACCCCGGAATGTTTAACCGAAATCGACCCCGGCGGGCCGCTTGAACACCGGCGCCAAATTTACCAACAGGCCGGATCGGGCGACCTGGTCCAACGGATGATGCATTACGACCTGACCGTCGCCCTTGCGGACAACGATCTGCGCAAGGTCAGCCGCATGTGCGAACTAGCGGGCGTTCGCGTTCGCTATCCTTACCTCGATGAGGACCTTGCCGAGTTTTCGGCGCGGATCCCGCCCGCGTTGCTAATCAAGGGCCGACAGCTTCGATACTTCTACAAGGAAGCGATGCGTGGCTTCCTTCCGCCCGAAACCCTTTCGAAGGCGAAACACGGTTTTGGTATGCCTTTCGAAGAGTGGGTCAAACAGGATGCAGGCCTGCGCGCCTTGGCGCGCGACGCTCTCATGGCTTTTAAGACGCGCGGATACTTTAGAGACTCATTTATTCAGGATATCGTCGACGCGCACGCACACCAGGACCGCTCGCCTTACGATGGCATCGTCTGGGATATCGTGATGCTAGAATTGTGGCTTCAAGCACACAAATAAGGGCGCCAAGAAAGATTGGTCAGGCCCCTAAGGCAAGACCCGTCGGAGTTCTGTCAAGACAAGACGTTCCGCGCCGGCAGGCTTGCCGGAAAGGCGCCATAAACCAAACTGCGTCACGAAGTACACAAGGGCGCCGAAAATCGCCGCCGCGCCCAACTCAATCGACATACCTAAAATACCTTGATCGGCCGGCCAAATCGACTTGAGCGCAAGGACTGCAAGGACCATCACCGCCACTGCCGCCGCAGTTCGCCAAAGCGCCGATACAACGCGGGCGATCCCCAATCCCATAAGACGCATGGCGACCGCGAGATCGAGGACCAAGGTGATAGCCGCGGCCACCGTGATGGCGATAGCCGCCCCGGGGGCACCCGCCTTATTGATTCCAAAGATGAGTAAGGGAATCGTGATCCCCGCCGAGACAACAGTCAGTGCCGTCAGGTATTGCGGGCGTCCCAGAGCAAGATATGCCGGGCCGGTAGCGGAGTTTGTGCTCTGGAGGAGGCCGTATATTGCGAGAATTTCGATCAAAGGAATTGCGTCGAGCCACTTGTCTCCCAGAAGTACCGGAACCAGCAAATCCGCCGTCAGTCCAATCCCCACGGCTATCGGCGCACCGATCAGGGCGATCAGTGCCAAGGTGTCGACCACGCTGGCGTTCAGCTTCTCGCGGTCGGTGGCCAGTTTCGCGAAGCCGGGAAAGAGGGCGCGCCGGATTGGGCTGATGAGTTCGGTGGTCGCGAGGTTGGAAACCTCGTAGGCGAGGGAATAGATACCGAGCGTTTGAGCTCCCAAGAGCTTTCCGATGATCAAGGTATCTGCACGCAAATAGAGATAGAACAAGACGTTGTTGGCCAGAAGCCACTTGGTAAAGTGGAAAATCCCATGCCATTCAGAGAGGCAAAGGCGTGGACGGTAGGGGTGCATCAAAAAACTGAGTAAGACGCGGGCGAATTTGCCCACAATTATCGCGACGACCAAGGCCCAATAGTCCCGCCAAAAATACGCCAGGACAATTCCCACCGTAACCGAAGCCAGCTTCTGAGCCGTCATAAACCAAAAGTCTTTGTGGAACTCCATATGCTTGCGGAAATCGACCACGCCGACGTTTTGGAAACTCTCAATGAAAGTAGCTAGGGCCAGCCAGTAAATTATCGTCTCGATCCGCGCATCTTCGAAGAACTGCGCCGCCGGTACCGCGAAGGCGACCAGGAGAACCGCCAGAACCACGCCGCGCAGCAGCGACAACGTCCAGGCGGTATCGTAATGTTTCCGGCCTGCAGACTGGTCGCGAATCAGGGCGGTATCGAAACTGAAATCGCTCATCGTTTCGAGTAGTCCCGCCAGCATGGTCGCCAAGGCGACCAATCCGAAATCTTCGGGCACGAGCAAGCGCGCCAGAACGATTATGCTCCCCATGCCGATGCCGCGAATGACCAGGCGCATTCCGACCATCCAGGCCGCGCCCTTGGCCATGCTTCGTCCGACCTGCGGTGATTCGTCGTCCAATCTAATAGAACCCTGTATTGGGCCGAGCTTACTTAGCCTCGGCAGGCGCCAAAAAAACCGTGAACCTAGGGGGCGCAAAAAAAAGTGCTGGTCCGAATTGTTCGACGACGGTGATCTACCCTGGAGCCGTCTCACTAGTCTGGCTGCCTTCCCTTTTCTAGGGGATGGAGCTTTGCGGTGAAATTGCTCTCCAAAGAACTTGGTGTCAAAGGTTGACTCAGGACCCTTTGATAGCCGCTTTCATGACCCGAAATAAATCCTCCGCGAAAGCCTCGCGGTTCCAATTGACACCCCGGCAAAGATCCAAGAGGCAAGCCATCTTCTCCGAAATCTTCATCGGGTGAGTCAGGACGGATTTCGCGTTTTCAAATAAGCGCCGCCAGTGCGGCATCACAAACTTTCCCGACCTCGAAGAATCGTACCATTGAGTGAAGCCCTCTACGCCGCCGGTCGAGAGTGTCGATCTTCCGGTGTGTTCCCGGTGCTGAAATAAACATTCCGAGACCTGATGGAATTGACCGAGAAGCGCGAGCCTTCCGAGCAAAATCAGATCCGAACCGACATAACCGCCGATGAGCGGCGTCTTTCGGAGAACATCCGACCGGATGACGCCGAAGATTTCGTGAACGATGTGACCCGAGCTTGCGAAGTGGAGAAACAGCCGCCGCTTCGACACGTTCTGCACATCTATTGGATATTTGTATTCGCGGAGTTCTTTGTTGTTCTCGTCTACAAAGGTTGTTCTCGCGAAACACAAAACGACCGACGGCGAGCGTTCTAGGACCGCGACGCATTTTTCGAAATAGCTCGGATGATGCAAATCGTCGTGCGCGGCCCACGCGAAATACTTACCCCGAGACAAACGAAAGACATTGTTGAAATTCCAGGAGGCGCCACGGTTTACGTCACTCCGGGAATACCGAATTCGCGAGTCCTTGGCAGCGTAGGCCTGGCAGATGTCGGCCGTCGTATCCGTCGACGCATTGTCGGAAATAATAAGCTCGAAATCCGTGAAGGTTTGAGCAAGTATCGCGTCCAAGGCTTGAGCAAGGAAATTCTCGCCATTGAAGACCGGCAATCCAATGCTGACCAGGGGTGAGTGTTCGGCTTTTTTGTCTGAAGTCATTATCGCCACTATTCCCACCGATGCTTTGGACGCAGGCGGAGGCGCCGCCTGGTTCAACGAATATAAATACTGTCTACTTTCAATGCTCTAAGAAGCTATTAAGCCAATAATTGTGTTCTTCCAACGTTCGAATATTTGGCATGAGATTAGGCGCCGAGCAACAGCGCGTCGTAGTGCGCGGCGAGGCGTTCTCCCTGGATCGGTGCGCTGAACTCCGCTTCGATGTGCCGGCGGGCGGCGGTCGCCATGCCCTTCCAGCGTTCCGGGTGGCCGACCAGCCAAAGGAGCTTGCTTTCCAGGCCGTCCAAGTCGCGCTCTGCTGCGAGCAGGCCGGTTACGCCGTCCTGCAGCACGTCGGGGATGTCGCAGTGGAGGCTGCTTACCACAGGCATTCCAGATGCCGCCATTTCGATCACTGTGACAGGAGCTCCACCCTCGGTGTCCCCATCGCTCGCTGTCACGCTGGGGGAGACGAACAGGTGGTTCCGGCAGGCTTCGGCCAGTAGCGTGGCGTAAGGTTGATACCCAAGCATGCGAACGCGGTTCTCAAGGCCACCGCGCGAAATAGCGTCGAAGATCCTCGATTTCTCCATTTTGCTGCGCTCTTGCTGGTTGGCGTCTCCAATTACCGTAATTTCCAACTCTGCGCGCTCTTTAATGCGGCCCAAGGCCTCCAATGCGAAAGGAAAGCCCTTTTTTTCCACAAACGACCCGGCTAGCAAGACTTTCAACGGCTCTCCCGGACGCCATCGCCTTGCCTGGAATGTGACATTATCCAGATCGATCCCAAGGTGCTGCACTCTGATCTTATCTTGAGGACACCCCAGCGTGGCCAAGGCGCGCCCCAAGTGGGGGCCTTCGCATAAGAAAATATCTGCCGTCGCGAATAAGTCCTGGTAACGGTCTCGCCATACCGGGTTGGTTTTGGGCAGACGGCTCACGTCGTAGCCGTAAAAGGTCACGGCGTGTTTCAGCCCCAAGCGGCGCGCGTTGTCGATGTTAGACCAGGCGCGATCGCCGAAATGGGAGTGCAGCACCTCCGCGCCGCACCGCCTCGCCCTGTCACGCAAAAGATAGGACTGCCGCCTCCTGGCCACTTGCCACGACCTCGAACCGAGAAACCTCCAGCAGGAAGAATCTTGATCGGCGCTCAGGAGATTTTCGACCGGAAATTGATCCAGGTTCATCGTCTGATCACAAACGACATGGTTTTGGATGCGCGGCGGCAGGTGTTTCACTTGGGTGTGCAGCCAGGTCATCGTCTGCGATAGCCAGAGGTGCATCGAGTGAATTACAGCGAAATGCCGCTCTCTATTTTCTAGATTTGCCAGAGTGCTATCCGATGATTGGGGCAAGCTCAGAGGAGCTTGTGGGACTCGCAAGGAGGCGGAGAGCCCGAGTTTAAAAAAAGGGCGCGTCCAGATAATGAGTGCCGCACGGGCTCTATCATGCCAGGACTCTTTCAACTGCGGTGACGACGTCCTGGACATCTTGATCCGTTAGTTTCGCCGAGAGTGGAAGGCTTACCGTTTGCCGGCCGATACGTGTGGCGTGCGGATAGTCCTCAGGCCGCCAGTCGAAGGTTTCCTGGTAAAATGGATGTTCGGGGATACTCAAGTAATGCACCCCGACACCGATTCCTTGGCCGGTCATGCCGTCAAGGAAGGTGTCGCGTGTGACGCCGGTCCGCGTCTCGTCCACCAGCACCGTATAGAGGTGATAGGAATGTCGGTTTTCGGGCTCGATCGAGGCCGGCAGTTCCAGGGGTAAATTCCCTAGGGCTGCGTTGTAGCGCTGCCACACTTGCTCCCGCTTCTTCCAATAAGGTTCGACGCGGGCGAGCTGATGGATACCGATAGCGGCTTGCAAGTCCATCATGTTGTATTTGAAGCCTGCTTCAACGACCTGGTAATGCTTGAAGCCTTCATCTCCGAAACGCTTCCAGGCATCCTTGCTCATTCCGTGCAGCGCCAGGGTCTTGATACGCGCCGCATGTGCATCGCTATTGGTCAGCACCATGCCGCCTTCGCCGGTGACCACGTTCTTGGTTACGTAGAAACTGAGGCAGCCGAAATCGCCAAAAGTCCCAGCCTTGCGGCCCTTGTATTCGGTCTCAATTGCGTGGGCGCAGTCTTCGATCAAAACCAAGTCATGCTTTCGCGCAATCGCGCAGAGCGCGTCCATATCGCACGCGCGCCCAGCGAAGTGAACCGGCATCAGCGCGCGCGTGCGTGGCGTGATCTTGGCGCGAACCTGTTCGGGATCGATATTCATTGTAACCGGATCGACATCGGCCAGAACTGGCGTAGCGCCAGCGTGAATAATGGCATTGACGCTCGCACAGAATGTCAGCGGAGTTGTGATGACTTCGTCACCAGGTTTTAACCCCGCCGCCACGATGCTTAGATGCAATGCGGCCGTGCAGGAGTTGACCGCCGCGGCATGTTTGGACCCTTTGTATGCGGCCATGTCGCGCTCGAACTGGGCCACCTTCGGTCCGGTGCCGAGCCAGCCGCTTTTCATGGTGGCTATAACCTCTTGGATTTCCTGGTCTTCGATGGCTGGCGAGCCGAAGACGAGGAACCGCTCCTTGGAACGCACGGGCATTGAGGTTTTTGTCACGTCATTTCTTCCTTCGTACCCGGTCGCCGCTGCTCCGTCATGTCGGGCGGCGTATTCTTACGATCAGGACGGTTACTCGCGCAGAAGCTCGAGCAAGTAAGCGCCATAACTGCTTTTGGTAAGCGGCGCCGCGATTTTTGCCAACTGTTCCGCCGTGATAAAGCCCATGCGGTAGGCGATTTCCTCGGGGCAGGAGATTTTAAATCCCTGGCGCTCTTCTATTGTCTCAACGAAGTTGGATGCTGCGAGCAGCGATCCCTGGGTTCCGGTATCCAGCCACGCGGTTCCGCGCCCCAGTACTTCTACATGGAGTTGCCGGCGCTCCATATAAATTCGGTTGAGATCCGTGATCTCCAACTCGCCGCGCGGCGACGGCTTTAACGAGTGGGCCAGGGCCACGACCTCGGCGTCGTAGAAATAGAGGCCGGTTACGGCGTAGCGCGACTTCGGTTTGGCCGGTTTTTCCTCCAAGCTGATCGCGCGTTCTTCGGCGTCGAGCTCGACAACTCCATAGCGCTCTGGATCGCGCACTGCGTACGCGAAGACCGTGGCGCCCTCGCTCCGCTCCGCCGCGCGTTGAAGCTTGGGCTTCAGACCGGTGCCATAAAATATGTTATCGCCCAGGACCAT
This sequence comes from Kiloniellaceae bacterium, assembly GCA_021776115.1. GTDB lineage: Bacteria > Pseudomonadota > Alphaproteobacteria > Kiloniellales > J153 > JAJFGN01. The sequence goes on from JAJFGN010000026.1 coordinate 14,950, forward strand.
GGCGCAACGGTCTCCGTCGATGAATTGCTCGCCTATGATGAAGGCTTGGGCCAAGCCGTCCGGGGAAGGTTGAACGGCATAGGAAATTTGCAACCCAAGATCCTGCCCGTTACCTAGCAACTGCTCGAAGCGGGGCGTATCCTGGGGTGTCGATATGATCAGAATATCGCGAATGCCGGCTAGCATTAGCATGGACAGCGGGTAATAGATCATGGGCTTGTCGTAGACCGGCAGAAGCTGCTTCGAGACCACCTGCGTCATCGGATAAAGCCGCGTGCCCGACCCGCCAGCTAGAAGGATCGCCTTCATGATGCCGCCATTCTCTGACTGTAATTTTCGTCGATCCATTTGCGGTACTCTCCGCTGGTGACATCTTCGATCCAGGGGCGGTTGTCGAGATACCACTGCACGGTCTGGCGCATACCGCTTTCGAAAGTCTCGGCCGGACGCCAGCTCAATTCATCCTCAACCTTGCGCGCATCGATGGCATAGCGTCGATCGTGGCCGGGCCGGTCGTCCACAAAGCTAATAAGTTCGGCGTGCGGCGTCCGCGGCGACTGCGGGTGCAATTCGTCGAGGAGGGCGCACAGTGTCTTGACCACGTCCAAGTTGATCTTCTCGCTATAGCCTCCGATATTGTAGGTCTCACCCGGCCGACCGGCTGCCAATACGCGGCGGATGGCGCTGCAATGGTCGCCCACATACAGCCAGTCGCGCACGTTGAGGCCATCCCCATAAACCGGTAACGGCTTACCTGAAATGGCATTCAGAATCATGAGCGGGATCAGTTTCTCGGGGAACTGATAGGGGCCATAGTTGTTTGAACAGTTGGTCGTTACAACCGGCAACCCGTAGGTGTGGAAGTAGGCGCGTACCAAATGATCGGATGCTGCCTTTGAGGCGGAGTACGGGCTGTTCGGTGCGTAGGGTGAGGACTCGTGGAAAGCCGGTTCGTAGGGGCCGAGCGACCCATAAACTTCGTCGGTCGATACATGCAGGAAGCGGAAGTTATCACGTTCGCCCTGCGGCAGGTCTCCCCAATAGGCCCGTGCGGCCTCCAGAAGGCGGAAGGAGCCGACAATGTTGGTCTTGATGAAATCTTCAGGCCCGTGAATTGAACGGTCCACGTGGCTCTCAGCGGCGAAATGCACGATAGCCTGGGGCCGGTGCTCTTGGAGCAAGCCGAGGACCCGATCGAAGTCTCCGATGTCCCCGCGCACGAAAATATGCCGCGGATCTCCGTCGAGCGAGGCTAGATTACGCAAGTTGCCCGCGTAGGTCAGCAGGTCGAGGTTGACCACAGGCGTGCCCTCCGCCTGGACCCAATCCAGAACGAAATTGGCACCGATAAAGCCGGCTCCGCCGGTGACTAAAATGGTCATCAAGGCTCCTGGGCGCTATATGCGGTAATTGGTGCAGAAATATCAGCGCCGCTTATCACGGTGTTGGTCTACACCCAAATTCTTTGGTAAAAATGAAAAGACACTATCTAAAGGTGAATACCGAAATCCTTAGCCGCGAACCAGCCCCAAGGTTTCATTTTTTCCGTTGGAACGCTAGCCGGGATTTGAATCGACTAGTTCAGGCCTATACATGCGCCACTCAAAAAAACGGTCCGATTATATTGCAGTAAAGATACTTGCTTTTCCTAAGGCTGGAACAGCTTATACGGAGCAATTTTACCAGAAGCTTGAAGGCCTCGGTGCGACTGTTTCGGAAGGTGTCTTCGCGGGCCGCTGGTTACTGCAGAATTTGTGGCGGTTCGACACCGTGCACATTCATTGGCCAGCCTTCTTTTATACTGGAAATCAAAGCAAGTTAGGCGAGCTAATTCAGTTCGCGAAGTTCCTCCTTTTTCTAGGTTTCGTTCGCTTGTCCGGCAAGCGTCTGTGTTGGACCGCCCACAATCTATATCCGCACGACCCTTGTGCGATGCCAGGGCTTCACAAGGTTGGGCGTTTCGCAGTTACTAAGCTGGCGACGAAAATATTTGTCCATGGCAGTACCGCCGAAAAGCTCATAGCGAAGGAGTTTCCCTGGGCCAAATCTAAGATGTCAATCATAGCGCATGGAAACTGGATAGAATATTATCCGAAATCGTGCACGCGTGAATGTGCCAGGAGGAGCTTAAATATACCTGAAAATACTTTCGTGTATTTATTTATAGGATTGTGTAAAGAATATAAAAACATTCATGCGCTCATTGATAATGTCAAGTATTTACAAGAGAATTCCCTTTTGATTGTTGCGGGTAGATTTGATAATTGCGATTACTATCGAAGAGTTATGGAGTTGGCCGGTACAATTTCGGGCAATTGTTTGCGCGTCGACGCCCGTTTCATACCCGACGAGGAACTGCAACATTTCTTAATGGCCTGCGATGCAGTGGTGCTTCCGTATGCGGAATCCTTGACATCGGGTGCTGCGGTTCTCGCCCTCGGCTTTGGGCGGCCGGTCGTTGCGCCGGCATTGGGAAATCTCTGCGATATTATCGATGACCGGACCGGGGTTTTGTATGCCGCTGAAGAGCGAAACGGATTACTTAAGGCAATGGGGGAAATCCGGAAGCGTAAGTTTCGCGAAGGGCAAATATTGGAATTTGCGGAATCTCTAACCTGGGATCAGGCGGTAATGGAGATTTTGGACGAAGCGCGGCGTTAAATATTTTGCAGTTGAGTGATGAACACTGAAATCTTTAACCGTCAGCTTATTCCAAGTTGTTGTTGTCTCTCGATAGAGCGCTGGCCAGGAAGATAGTCGATTGGTTGTTCCGGTTTTGATGTTTGAATCAAGGCTGCCCTTGGGTTATGAGCGACCATGGATTCGGGTCGGAGATGCTGCTATCGGCGCGGTGCGTGGCCCTGGCTTTGGCTATCAATGGTAAAGAGATTGTTTCTAAATATTTGCATTTCTCAGTGAATTCTGATAATACTAAATAAGAAACTGGAAATTGTTAAGGTTAAGTTTCGTTTATGTTTACTTTTACGTTTGGTTTCATCTTTAGGTATAGCTCTCTCACTTGCGGGAGGGTTGTTTCATGCCCGTCTTTTGGGCAACCGCGCCGCTTCGCGGGTCCGCGGTCCCACTGATCCAACGTCGAGGGTGTAATGAAGGTCGCGATTTTGGCGGGTGGCGCGGGGACGCGCCTTGCCGAGGAAACAGAGGTCAAGCCGAAGCCGATGGTCGAGATTGGCGGGATGCCGATTCTCTTGCACATCATGAAGCACTACGCGCATTACGGGCTTGCGGAATTCGCGATCGCCCTGGGTTACAAGGGCGAGTACATTAAGAAATACTTCGTCGATTATTGCTCCTTGGACGGCGATCTGACGGTTGATTTGAAGACCGGACAGGTCGATGCGCGCGGTGGCGAACGGCCCGACTGGAAGGTCGATTTGGTCGATACCGGCGCGGCGACGCTGACAGGTGGGCGCATCAAGCGTTTGGCGCCCTATATTGGCAGCGAGACCTTCATGCTGACCTGGGGCGACGGCGTTTCGGACGTGAATATTAAAGATCTGCTGGCTTTCCACCGCGCTCATGGCAAGTTGGCGACCATGACCGCCGTGCGTCCGCCGGCCCGCTATGGCCACATTGAGTTCGACGGGAACAAGGTGCTGGAGTTCACCGAGAAGCCGCAGACGGCGGAAGGCTGGATCAACGGCGCCTTCTTCGTGCTCGAACCCCAGGTGTTCGACTATATCGAAGGCGACCAGACGATGTGGGAGCACGCGCCCTTGGAAGGTCTGGCGCGCGACGGCCAACTCATGGCCTTTAAGCACGAGGCTTTTTGGCAGTGCATGGATACACTGCGTGACAAGACCGTGCTGGAGCGGCTGTGGGACTCCGGCAACCCGCCTTGGAAGTCATGGGATTAACGGCGAATTGGGGATAACGATATGCGCGTTCTAGTCACCGGTCACAAGGGCTACATCGGCACGATTCTAGTGCCGATGCTCATCGACGCCGGGCACGAGGTCGTTGGCCTAGACAACGACCTTTATCGGCGCTGCACTTTCAAGGACGGAATTGTCGAGGTGCCGGAAATCCTCAAGGATGTCCGCGATGTCGAGGCAAGCGACGTTAAGGGCTTCGACGCCGTTATGCACCTGGCCGGCTTGTCCAACGATCCTCTAGGCGATTTCAATCCCGAGATCACCTTCGAGATCAATCACAGGGCTTCGGTTCGTCTGGCGCAACTGTCGAAGGAGGCGGGCGTTTCGCGCTTCATCTTCTCCTCCTCGTGCAGCAACTACGGTGCGGCTGGAGACGACCTCCTCAACGAGGAGTCAGCCTTCAATCCGGTCACGCCTTATGGGACTTCGAAAGTGCGGGTCGAGCAGGACTTGGCCAAGATGGCAGATTCCTCCTTCGCGCCCACGTATCTGCGCAACGCCACGGCTTACGGGGTATCGCCGCGGCTGCGCTTCGACCTGGTGCTCAACAATCTGGTCGCCTGGGCCTTCTGCACCAAACTTGTGTATTTGAAAAGCGACGGCACCCCCTGGCGCCCGGTGGTCCATATCGAAGATATTTCACGGGCCTTCTTGGCCGTGCTGCACGCGCCGCGCGACGTCATCTACAACGAGGCCTTCAACATCGGCCGCAATGAGGAAAATTACCGCATCCGGGAGATCGCGGAGATTGTCGCTCAGACCGTGCCGGGTTGTAAGCTCGAGTACGCACCGGGCGCAGGGCCCGACAAACGTTGCTATCGCGTCGATTGCACCAAGGCGATTTCGACGTTGCCGGAGTTCAAGCCACAGTGGGACGTCCGCAAGGGCGCGCAAGAACTCTACGACGTCTACCAGAAGGTCGGCCTCACGCTGGAAGAGTTCGAGGGCACGCGCTTCAGCCGGATCGCGCACCTCAAGAGCTTGTTGGATAGCGGTCTCCTCGAAGGCAACCTGCGCTGGCGGACGGACGAAGTTCTCCGCGCGGCCGTGAGCTGAACGGATCCCTGAATCATGACCGACACATCGCCCGTTTGCCGCTCCTGCGGGTCCGCTGACCTTCTGCCGGTCTTGGACTTAGGCGAGACACCCTTGGCGGACCAGCTCTTGAACGCCGATCAGCTCGATAAGCCGGAATACATGGCGCTTCTCGATCTGGTGTTCTGTTCCGATTGCGCCCTGGTACAGATCACCGTATCGGTTCCGCCGGAGATCCTGTTCTGTAACAACTATCCGTATTTTTCCTCGGTCAATCCCGCACTCATGGAGCACTTTGGATCGAGCGCGCGTGAGATCATGGACTCGCGCGACCTGGGGCCGGACAGCCTTGTGGTCGAGGCCGCGAGCAACGACGGCTACATGCTGCGCAATTTCGTCGAGCGCGGTATCCCGGTCCTGGGCATCGATCCGGCGGATGGGCCGGCCAAGGCGGCCGAGGAAGTCGGGGTAAAAACGCTGAATACCTTCTTCACCACGGATCTCGCTAAGAAGATCAAGACGGAGGAGGGCGGCGCGGACCTATTCCTGGCCAATAACGTGCTTGCCCACGTGCCGGACCTCAACGGTTTCGTCGATGGAATCAAGACCCTTCTGAAAGACACCGGGGTCGCGGTGATCGAGTGTCCGCACGTGGTCGATTTGGTCGACCATTGCGAGTTCGATACCATTTATCACCAGCATCTTTGCTATTTCTCGGCGACCGCGCTCGACAATCTGTTCCGGCGTCACGGGCTTTACCTCAACGAGGTCCGGCATCTCAAGATCCATGGCGGCTCGCTCCGGCTCTTTGTAGAGCCTCGGGAGAGAGTGGGCGACTCGGTCCGCGATCTGCTGGCTGAGGAGAAGCGCCGTGGTGTCGACCGCATCGACTATTTTCGCGATTTCGCGCGCCGGGTCGAAGGTGTCAGGACATCGCTTATGAAGCTCCTGGGCGACCTTAAGGCGCAGGGCAAGCGCATCGCCGCTTACGGTGCCGCGGCCAAGGGTACGACGATGATGAGCTATTGCGGTATCGATAAATCCCATGTCGATTACGTCATCGATCTGAGTAAGTTCAAACAAGGCCGCTTCATGGCCGGCAACCATCTGGAGATATGTCCGCCGTCGAAATTACTCGACGACAAGCCGGATTACGCCCTGATCCTGGCCTGGAACTTCGCGGATGAGATCATGAAGCAGCAGGTTTCATTTCGCGAACAGGGTGGGAAATTCATTGTTCCCATACCTGAGCCCAAGGTGGTGTGAGCCGTTCCCGGTCGGGACGCACCGTATACCCGCCGATACGAATCGCTCTCGTGAGAGCATGGAGGCATTACAAATGTCAGCGAAGCAAGTTTGCCCGAACTGCGGCACGGCCGGGATGGAGTCGTTTTTCAAGGTGGACGGCGTGCCGGTGCACAGTGTCCAGCTACTGAAAACGCGGCAGGAGGCGCTCGACTATCCCAAGGGGAATATAGAGATGGCGTCGTGCCGCTCTTGCGGCTTCGTTTCCAATATCGCCTTCGATCCCAAGCTGCACGATTACTCGCACGAGTACGAGTCCACTCAGCAGTACTCGCCGACGTTCAACGCCTTCCATAGCCAACTCGCGCAAAGTCTCGTCGACCGCTACGACCTGCACGGCAAGGAGCTGGTGGAAATTGGGTGTGGGCAGGGTGAGTTTCTGGCATTGCTGTGCGAGGCCGGGGACAACAAGGGAATTGGCTTCGATCCCGCGTTCGTGGCGGGGCGCAACCCCGCGGTGGACGGGGAAAACGTCAAGGTCGTGAAGGATTATTATTCCGAGAAATACACCGGCACCCAGGGCGATTTTTATTGCTGCAAGATGACGCTGGAGCATATCAGCGACACGCGGAAATTCATCGAGACCGTGCGCCGGGCGATTGGCGATCAGCCCGACGCGATCGTCTTTTTCCAGGTGCCCGACGTCAGGCTTATCCTGCGCGAACTCGGTTTCTGGGATATCTATTACGAGCATTGCTCATACTTCAGCCCGCCATCGCTCGCGCGGCTGTTCCAGGCCTGCGGCTTCGACGTACTCGATTTGAAGACAGAGTACGGTGACCAGTACCTGATGATCGAGGCGCGCCCGGCGAAGGGCGCCGTCGCCCCGCTGCCCATTGAGGCTCAGGACTTAGAGGGCATCGCCAGTGACGTTGCTTACTTTTCCGCGAATTGGCGCGCCAAGGTGGATGGCTGGCGTCAAAAACTGCGCGACATGAAGGCCAGGGGGCAGCGCGCCGTTATCTGGGGCGGTGGATCGAAGGGGGTGGCATTTCTAACCACGCTCGGCATCAAGGACGAGGTAGCCTACGCGGTGGACATCAATCCACTTAAGCACGGCACCTTCATGGCCGGTACGGGCCAGGAGGTTGTCTCGCCGGAGTTCTTGCGCGATTACAAGCCCGACGCGGTCATCGTGATGAATCCAATCTATTGCCGCGAAATAGGTGATCAACTCGAAAGCTTGGACGTTAAGGCGGAGCTATTGACAGCGTGAGCGGCGGCGCCATCACTCCGATCGACTTGCAATGGCTGGGACTCGTGTCATGACGAAGAATGACGGGCATGCGAAGATAGCGGCTTGTCCGGTCTGCGCTTCGGGCGACGTAGAGGTCTTCGTAAGCCTTCTGGACATTCCCGTTTATTGCAATGTCCTTTGGCCAACCCGGGAAGAGGCGATACAGGCATCGCGCGGTGACATGCGTTTGGGGTTTTGCCGGGACTGCACGCATATTTTCAACACGGTCTTCGATCCGGCGCTGATCACCTACAGCGAGGACTACGAGAACTCCCTGCATTTTTCGCCACGCTTCCGCGCCTATGCCGAATCCCTGGCCAAGCACCTTATCGAAAGCCACAACTTGCGCGGCAAGATCGCGATCGATCTCGGCTGTGGGCAGGGAGATTTCCTGCGTCTCTTGTGCGAGATGGGTGACGTTAGGGGCATCGGCCTGGATCCGACGCTGGAGGGGGAGCCGGGCGCGCGCCGGACCGATGGGCCGATCACCTTTATCAGTGACTCCTATTCGGAGCGTTATGCCGATCTGGGCGCCGACTTGGTGTGCTGCCGGCAGGTGCTCGAACATCTGGGCGCGCCGCGCGAGATGCTGGCGACGGTCCGCCGGGCGGTGTCCGGCCGGCCGGGGACGGGTATATTCTACGAGGTGCCGAACGCTCTATTCACTCTGCGCGATATGGGTATCTGGGACCTGATCTACGAGCACATCTCGTATTTCACGCCCGCTTCCCTGGCACGTGCTTTCGAGCTTTCCGGTTTCGATGTCCGCGATCTGCGCGAGGCTTACGATGGCCAGTATCTGTGTTTGGAGGCCGTTGTATCGCCAGAGTCCGCGGCGCGGCCTGCGGCCGCCTCCGATCCGGATGGGGTCGCTGCGCTGGTGGCCAGGTTCGCCGGCGAATACGACCGCCTGATGCTGGGCTGGCGGGACCGCCTGGCCGCGATGGCCCGCGATGGCCGTCGGGCCGTGATCTGGGGCGCCGGATCCAAGGGCGTCTCGTTCCTCAACGCGGTCAAAGCCGGCGATAGCGTTGCCTGTGTCGCCGATATTTCGCCGCGTAAGCACGGCCTGTATGTCGCTGGAACTGGACACAAGGTCGTCGCGCCGGAGGCCCTGCGCGACGAATCCCCTGACATGGTCGTCATCATGAACCCCATCTATCAGGACGAGATCGGGACTTCGGTCCGAGACCTCGGTCTGGACGCTGAAGTCGTGTGTGTGTGATTGACGACAGTTTCCCCGGATTCCCCGGACGGTCGGGAATCTCGGACCTTACTCAACCGGGTTGAATCGCCTCTAGTTTCCTGCCGGTGCCGCACTTGGTGACAAATGGGTCGCCGGGGGCGATAGTTATGGCATGTGCTCGCGATTGACATGCCTGTTTAGGTTGTTGGTCAGTTATCATTGGCCGCGCGCGCTTCTGTTCGCGATCGGAATTTGCGTACTCGCGAGCGTGGCTCGAGGCTCGGCGGCGCAAGAACAGCCTTACAAATCGGCCGATCCAGGATATCCCTATTCGGTCTACAGGGAAGTGGCGGAGGACGTCCTTGCTTTGGGTCTGTCGCCCGACGACGGCCGAACCCTAAGTTGCGCGCACAATTATTACGGGCAAAATCCTTGTTTAAGTTCGATCAGTCTTTGGCGGGATTTTGCCGATCGGCACCAGCTCAAGCGGGATCGGGTCAGCGCAAAGATCTTTCAAGCCTATATCCGGCGCGACTACCGCTTGGGCGACCGGCTTTATGCCAGAATGAAGGGTTACGAGCTGCCGCCGCACGGGGGCTATGAAGGGCCGGGCTTGGAGGTCCTGGCATTCGATCTGGACCCGGACTCCAATCAGGAGCACGGGTGCGAAAATAATCTCTTCTCGGATTTTCCTTGCAAGCAGTCGGCCCAGGCCTGGGAAACTTTCTCCAAAAAGCACGGGCTACCGCAGAACCGCGAGGGTGGTGCCGTATTTCAGGCTTACATAAATGGCGATTTCGTCAGGGGAGATCGCCTCTATGCCTCACTTACCGGGCGGCGCACTCAATTCGAAATTGTCCACTCAGGCATCGGCAACGAAGTCATGGCCTTGAACATGGGAGTCTCGACCTCGGAGCGCGATGCCTGCGACATCGACCCCTTCGGCTTCAATCCCTGCAACGGCGCGACCCGTGTCTTGCGTAATTTTGCCAAGAAGTACGGCCTGGAAGCGAACCGGACTGCCGGTAAGCTTTTGCAGGCCTACGCGAACGGCGACTTGGAGCGTGGCGACAGGCTCTACGCTTCCGCCAAAGGTATTGCGGTCGATATGCTCCTGGACCAATACCTGGGACCGGACCGAAAGAAAGAACGCAAAGTCCCACGCCTGATCATCGATATCCGGGCCGAGCGTCTCGGCCCGATTCTCCGCCTACCGCATGAATTGTCTCTAGAGGGATGAGGTTCAGGTCGCGGTGGCTAGTAAGCGTACCTTTTTTAGCCGCGCAAAGAATGGGCCGCCAAGGTCGGGCCAAATTGTCCCGAGCGCATCGCCACCCATCTTGTCCAAGGATCCCAGGCTTGCCGGCTTGGCAACCATTCTCGCCGGCGGCCTGCATGTCGTCGCCGTTGTCGCCGCACTGAATTTTCTTGAACTCGGACGGCGGCACGATCAGCTTTCCCTGATCCCAGTGCAGATGGTTTTCGTCGAGCCAGAGCCCGAACCCGAGCCAGAGCCCGAACCCGAGCCAGAGCCCGAACCCGAGCCAGAGCCCGAACCCGAGCCAGAGCCAGAGCCAGAGCCAGAGCCCGAACCCGTTCTGCCACCGATCCCAAGGGCCAAGCCAGTGTTGCCCAAGGAACCAATTCCCGATCCGCCGCAGATTGCCCTGCCTAGGATAGTGGAGCCCGAGACTCCACCTGGGAAATCGGAGCCCGAGCCTGAGGAAACGGCCCCAGGGGTGACAATGGTTGGCGAGGCGTTGGACGACGCGGCGGCGCAAGATCTGGCAATCCTGCAGGAACTGGCGGCGGCGATACGGGCGCAAATCGCGCGCTGCTGGCCCGGCTCAAAGTCCGCGACTCTGGCGGCGGGAGATCCCGTAGTCATCGACGTTTCGCTGAACCGGAGCGGGTCGGTCCGTAAGGCCTATGTCACGGAAGTTGAGCGTCGTCTAAAGGACCAGAGCTATCGTCAGACTGCGGACGCCGCCCAAGGGGCGATTCTAGAGTGCGCGCCCTTCAAACTGCCGCCTGAGCAATACGTTTATTGGCGAGAATTGACCCTGCGTTTTTTGGGCAGGTAGCGCCATGCAGGCGCGACACGCCTTACTGGGTGACAAATGGGCCGTTGGGGCCGATAGTTATGTCAATGGCGATTGAGGAAACCTTGCCACTCGGCGTGGTGCTGGAGCGGCGTAAGATCGACCACCCGTGGCAGGACGTTTCTTGGCGTCCGGTCGGGGTCATACCGGGCGCGCCCGCTTGCGATCCGAGGGGGCCTTGGAAACGGTTGCGTAACGGGGACGGCTGGGAACATTACCACTGCGGGACCTTGCCGCTGTTGCTGTTCCGCAAGGAGACGGAGGCCTACAAGGTCAATCTGTCCCAGCAAACGCCGCGCATATTCGTGGTCCTGCGCGGCGAGGAGGAAGCCGACGCGGCGCACGATGTCGTGCCCTTCCTGGTGACCGCCAGCCCATTTGAGGCGCAGGATTATCTCGATAGCGGGGAGGAGATTGTCGAGGCCGTGCCCATGCCGCCGGATGTTATCGCCTTCGTTGAGAGCTATGTCGAAGAGCACCATGTCGACGAGCCATTCTACAAACGCAAACGCAAACCGCACGACCCGAACGACAGCGGCTTCGCCCGCAAACCACCTGTGAGCGCGCGCGATGGATGAACTCAATGGCTGAGTCGGACGAGAGATTCGCCTCGCGCTGGTCACGCCGTAAGCGCGACGCGGAAGTCAAGGAGCCGGCGGAACCTCTGGCTCCAGCCGGATCTCAAGGTGCGCTTGCGGAAAGCGAGGCCCCGGCGGCGGGGTTGGAGTCGAACGGAAATCTCCCTGAATCCGAGACGGTGGAGGTGCCGGATCCCGATACCCTGGATGCCGATGCCGACTTCACCGTCTTTCTCAAGGACGGCGTGCCCGAGGCCATTCGCCGCCGCGCCCTGCGGCGGTTGTGGCGTCTCAATCCCGTATTCGCGAATTTGGACGGATTGAATGACTACGACGACGACTTCACCGATGCTGCGACCGTCGTTGAGGGACTAAAGACTCTTTATCAGGTCGGCAAGGGCTTCGTTGTGGATGAGGACGAAAAGGCGGAGGAGGCCGTGCAATCCGAGAGCGAGGCTGAGACAGCCGCTGAAGGAGTCGATGAGCCACTTACCGAAGATACCAGTTTGCTTGACGATGAAGCTGGGACGGAACCCCTAGGGCTCGACTCGCATACCGCGCTGGCGCCAGTCGCCGAAAAAGTAAGTCAGAATCTCGCGCCCGAACCCGGAAATCATCGGCGCAGCGCATTAGCACGGCGCTGGGGTAACGTCAGCGACTAATTTTCTTTTGGGCTAATAATCATACCACTTGATTCGAAATGCCGGTTGTAATCAGAGTCAAAGCGGGGCATTTGGCCGCTGCCTTCATGTCCAAACCTCTTTGTGCATACTTTTGACGCTTAGCGGTAATTTGCGTCTTCGCGGGTGCAGCAACGCATTTTCTTGACAGGTTAACCAAAAACTTTTCTAATTTCTTTCTGAGCGCGAGAAAAACCTTTGAAGAATAATGGTTTTTGCGCGCTTCGGACTCGGCTTTTCGAAGCCCGGTCAAGTAAGGGGCAAAAAAGACCGAATTAATCGGTCTGCGGTCGCCCACTCAAAGGGCCTTAGGGAGGACCGTTTGGCGGAAGACGACGCCATTAACGAGATCGCCGATGAAGACCGGTTGCGGGCCCATTGGTATGCGCTGCTCGCGCGATTCCTGACGACATCTCCTGATCTATCCACTCTCAAATTCATGCGCGGTCTCCAGGGCGACGATACCGCGCTTGGACGGGGTGTGAAGGCCTTGGCCGCGGCCGCGCGCGGCGCGACGCCGGCGCAAGCGGAGCAAGAATATTTCGATCTTTTCGTTGGGGTCGGGCAAGGCGAACTGCTGCCCTATGGGTCGTACTATCTGACCGGGTTCCTCAATGAGAAACCGCTCGCGACCCTGCGCGCCGATATGGCCGCGCTCGGCATCACGCGGATCAGTCAGGTGAAAGAGCCGGAAGATCACATTGCCAGCTTGTGCGAGATCATGGCGGGCATGATCACGGGCGCCTTTGGCGAACCTGTGAATTTGGTCCGGCAGCAGGAGTTTTTCGCGCGCCACATCGGCAGTTGGGCGCCTCGGTTTTTCGAGGATCTCGAAGCCGGGCGCTCCGCAGCGCTTTTCATGCCGGTTGGAACGATCGGCAGGGTGTTCATGGCGATCGAGAGTCAGGCCTTCGAAATGGCAGCTTGAACGAAATCGCGGCGATCCGCCGGGGCTGGGCGACCCGGGAGGATCGAGAAAACGTTTCGTCCACGATGGTGCACCAACGTTAGCGACAGGCGAAGCGATAATCAGAGTGATCTACAGCCAGAATAAAAGGGGTGAATGAAATGAGTAAGAAGGAATCGGCGTCCTTGGACCGTCGGGACTTCTTCCGCAAGGTCGGCCTTGGGGTCGGCGCCGCGGCGACCGCGGGGCTCGGTGCTTCCGCGGCCCAAGCAGCGGCACCGGATCGAAAGCCGGCACAGGGCTCCGGGTATCGGGAGACCGAGCACGTGAAGACGTTCTATAAGTTGGCGCGCTTCTAAGCGCGCAGTTTTCCAATTGGATGTCCGGCTCGCCGTGGCGGTCGGGACAGCGAACCACAGGAGAGGTCAATGCTCACGAAAAAGACGAATGGGGTTGCGAATGGCCCCCGTTTGTCAAAGGCGCTTGCCGGTGTGTCCGGTAGCGCTATTGACCGTCGTACTTTCCTCAAGCGCTCTGGCCTAACCGCCGGCGGTGTCGCGGCTGGGACCGCGCTTTCCTTCGGGAGAGTCGAAAAGGCCGCAGCGCAAAGCGCCGACGCCAGCAAGGTCAAGCAGATCAAATCGGTCTGCACACACTGTTCCGTCGGCTGCACCGTGATCGCCGAAGTGCGCGATGGCGTCTGGATTGGGCAGGAGCCGGGATGGGACAGCCCATTCAACCTGGGTGCGCACTGCGCCAAGGGTGCGTCGGTTCGCGAACACGCGCACGGCGAGCGCCGGTTGAAAAATCCGGTCAAGCTGGTCAACGGGAAGTGGACCAAGGTCTCCTGGGATCAAGCGATCACCGAGATCGGCGACAAGATGCTCGAGATTCGCGAGAAATCGGGGCCCGACTCAGTCTATTGGCTAGGGTCGGCCAAGCACAGCAACGAGCAGGCTTATCTGTTCCGCAAATTCTATGCCTTCTGGGGGTCGAACAACGGCGACCATCAGGCGCGCATTTGTCATTCGACCACGGTCGCGGGTGTTGCCAACACCTGGGGCTATGGCGCGATGACGAATTCCTACAACGACATCCATAACTCCCGGGCCATCTTCCAGATCGGCGGCAACCCGGCGGAGGCGCATCCCGTGGCCATGCAGCATATGCTGAAGGCCAAGGAACAAAATAACGCCCCCTTCATTGTGTGCGACCCGCGCTTTACCCGAACCGCTGCGCATGCCGACGAGTACGTTCGCTTCCGCCCGGGCACGGACGTGGGGCTGATCTGGGGCATTCTCTGGCACGTCTTCGAAAACGGCTGGGAAGACAAGGAGTTCATTCGCCAGCGCGTCTGGGGCATGGACCAGATCAAGGATGAGGTCAGAAAGTGGAACCCGGAGGAGACCGAACGGGTGACCGGCGTGCCGGGCTCGCAGCTCCGCCGGGTCGCCAGGACCCTGGCCAACAACCGGCCCTTCACAATCATCTGGTGCATGGGCGGAACGCAGCATCACAGCGCCAACAACAACACCCGGGCGTATTGCGTCCTCGGTCTGGCGCTGGGCACCATCGGCACCTCCGGTGGCGGGGCCAACATCTTCCGCGGCCACGACAATGTGCAGGGCGCGACCGACCTGGGCGTGCTTTGTCACACCCTGCCGGGTTACTATGGTATCAAGACCGGTTCCTGGAAGCACTGGGCGCGGGTTTGGGAGGTCGACTACGAGTACCTGCTTGGCCGCTTCGCCTCCAAGAAGTTGATGGAGTCGGCGGGCGTGCCGGTGTCGCGCTGGTTCGACTTGGCGCTTGAAGCCAAGGAGAACATCGACCAGCCGGACAACTTGCGCGCCATGGTGTTCTGGGGTCACGCGCCAAACTCGCAAACGCGCTTGCCCGACATGAAGAAGGCGATGAGCAAGCTCGACCTTCTGGTCGTGGTCGATCCTTATCCGACCATGACGGCGGTCATGCATGACCGGACGGACGGCGTGTATCTGCTTCCGGCGGCGACGCAGTTCGAAACCTATGGCTCGGTCACGGCGTCGAACCGCTCGATTCAATGGCGCGACAAAGTCGTCGAGCCGCTGTTCGAGTCGAAGCCGGATCACGAGATCATGTATCTCTTCGCCAAGAAGCTCGGCTTTGCCGACGAGTTCTTCAAGAACATCGAGGTGAACGGCACGGAGCCACTTGTCGAGGACATTACCCGCGAGATCAACCGCGGCATGTGGACCATTGGCTATACCGGGCAGTCGCCGGAACGCCTGAAGTTGCACATGGCCAACCAGCACACCTTCGACAGAACGACGTTGCAGGCGCGGGGCGGGCCGGCCGACGGCGATTATTACGGCATGCCGTGGCCGTCCTGGGGCACTCCGGAGATGAAACATCCGGGCACGCCGGTGCTGTACGATCCCTCCAAGCCGGTGGCCGAAGGCGGCCTTTGCTTCCGGGCCCGTTTCGGGGTCGAACGCGACGGTCAGAATCTGCTGGCTGAGGGCAGCTATCCGGTTGGTTCGGAAATCAAGGACGGTTATCCCGAGTTCACCATGGCCATGCTCAAGAAGCTTGGTTGGGATAAGGACCTGACCGCTGACGAGGTGGCGGCCATCGAAAAAGTCGCGGGCGATAAGACCAACTGGAAGACCGACCTGTCGGGCGGCATCCAGCGTGTCGCGATTAAACATGGCTGCGCGCCGTTCGGCAACGCCAAGGCCCGTACTGTGGTCTGGAATTTCCCGGATCCGGTTCCGATTCACCGGGAGGCGCTCTATACGCCGCGGCGCGATTTGGTGGCCGACTATCCGACTTACGCGGACCGGCGGATGTACCGTCTGCCGATCATGTACAAGTCGATCCAGGACAAGGATTTCTCGCAAGACTTCCCGATGATCCTCACGTCCGGCCGTTTGGTCGAGTACGAGGGCGGTGGCGAGGAAACCCGGTCCAATCCCTGGCTCGCCGAGCTGCAGCAAGACATGTTCGTCGAGATCAATACGGTCGACGCCAATAATATGCGGATCAGGGACGGTCAGATGGTCTGGCTTTACGGTCCGGAGAATGAGGCCAAGGTGAAGGTCAAGGCAATGGTGACGGAGCGCGTTGGGCGCGGCGTGGCCTTCATGCCCTTCCACTTCGGCGGTCATTGGATGGGCGAAGATCAGAGAAGCAAATATCCTGCCGGGGCCGATCCCTATGTCTTGGGTGAAGCAAGTAACACGGCGCAAACCTATGGGTACGACTCGGTGACCAACATGCAGGAAACCAAGACGACCCTGTGCCGTATTGAACCGGCGTAAGGAGGAACTGAACCATGGCAAGAATGAAATTCCTCTGCGACGCAGAGCGCTGCATTGAGTGCAACGCCTGTGTCACGGCGTGCAAGAACGAGCACGAAGTGCCGTGGGGCGTGAATCGCCGCCGCGTCGTAACGATCAACGACGGTAAGCCGGGCGAACGGTCGATTTCCGTTGCTTGCATGCATTGCTCGGACGCGCCGTGCATGGCGGTGTGCCCGGTCGACGTCTTCTACGAGACCGACGAGGGCGTGGTGCTGCACTCGAAAGACCTGTGCATCGGTTGCGGATATTGCTTCTACGCCTGCCCCTTTGGGGCGCCACAGTATCCGCAGGCGGGCAACTTCGGCAGCCGCGGCAAGATGGATAAATGCACGTTCTGCGCGGGCGGGCCGGAGGAGGACAACTCCGCGGCCGAGTTCCAGAAGTACGGGCGTAACCGTCTAGCCGAGGGCAAGTTGCCGTTGTGCGCGGAAATGTGTGCGACCAAGGCCCTACTGGCCGGCGATGGCGATATCGTTTCGGATATCTATCGCGAACGCGTGGTTGCTCGGGGCTTCGGCTCCGGCGCCTGGGGTTGGGGTACTGCCTATCAGCAGAAGTCAGGCTCTTAGGCGCAAGAGAGTCGTCCCTTGGGGGGCTGGGCCGGGGACGGCGGGTCTCCGCCGTCCCTGCGGCCCAGGGTTTGTTAACCGAATCTTCACCATGCTTATGCAATTGGCAGAGTGGGGGAAAGTCTGGCGAATGGGCTATGGCTGACCCGTTGCGGTAGCTTGACCGGGAGACGGGTGGACTCGAATTGCATGGCGGGACGAGTTACCGGTGACCCGCCGACCCGGAGGTGAATCCATATGCTTCGAAGAAAATTGCTGGTCGTGCTCTTGGCGGCTCTAGCCCCGGCGTTTTTCCTTTCCGGTTGTGACCAGGCTGAGCAGGGCCGCATTTTGCGATATGAAAAAGGAACATACCTGGGCAAGAAAGATCAGACGCTGAGCGAAGAGCAGCAGGAAGACTTGCGGCAGCGCACGCGTATGCAGCAGGGCGGCTAGGCGGCACGAGCCATGGATACGGTAAGGTTTACTTGAAGGGATGAGCGGAACCATGAGCGCCGACCATAGAATTCTTGCGACAAACCCTGTGGCCCTCTGTGTGGCGCTGGCCATGGCCTTTATCGTCATGGCCGTGGCCGCGCCGGCCGAGGCGCAAACCCAGGGGCGCGCCACTCAGTCGGCCCAACCCCTCGGCGGCCAAGTGCCTGGCGAGGCCTTGGGCGCGACCAGCGACGCCGAAATCTGGCGCGCGGTGCGACGCGGCTTGCAGGGCAATGTGTCGATTCCTGATAAACAGGCTGGGGTTATGATCCAGTCGGAAGGCGATAACTGGCGCGCGTGGCGCAACGGGCCCATGACGGTTTTCGGAGTTTGGGCCGGCTTCGGCATGATCGGCTTTCTAGCCCTGTTCTTCGCGGTTCGCGGCCGGATTAAGATCGATGCGGGCCCTAGCGGCCACACCGTTGAGCGCTTCAACGGCGTGGAACGGTTCGCGCATTGGCTGACCGCCGTCTCTTTCATTTCGCTGGCCTTGACGGGCCTAAATTTACACTACGGCCGCCATGTTCTTTTGCCGGTCCTGGGCCCGGAGACTTTCGCGGACATAACAATGGCCGGAAAGTACGTGCATAACTTCATCTCCTTCGCCTTTATGGCGGGAATCGCCCTGATGTTCGTGCTTTGGGTGAGGGACAACATCCCCAATAAGAACGATTTGATCTGGATGTCCAAAGGCGGCGGTCTTTTCGTCAAAGGCGTTCACCCGCCCTCGGAGAAATTCAATGCCGGGCAAAAGATCATTTTCTGGTTGGTCATGCTGGGCGGCGGATCGCTCGCGTTGTCCGGTATTTCCTTGTTGTTTCCGTTCAAAATTTCGTTGTTCGCGGGCAGCTTCGCAATTCTGAACGTCTTCGGGGCTGATTTGCCGACCGTTCTCACGCCTTTGCAAGAAATGCAGTACACCCAACTCTGGCACAGCCTTACGTCGGCCGTTATGATCGCGATCATATTGGCGCACATCTACATTGGCTCACTCGGCATGGAAGGCGCCTTTGCCGCCATGGGTAGTGGCCAGGTCGACGAGAATTGGTTACGCGAGCATCATAATCTCTGGCACGAGAAGATGTACGGCGAGATGAACGACGCCAGCGCGGGCCGCAGGCAACCCGCGGAATAGAGGGCTTGCCCGTGCACCCGCACCCATCCCGACGCTCTTGGTACGTCGGCGGCATTCTTGTCTTCGCACTTGCGGTGCTCGGCGGTATCCCGACCCAGCGGGCGCACGCACAAGTGGGAGTCGACGCTGCGGCGTCACGTATCGCCGAAGAGTATGGGGTCGAGGTATTACGCACGCGCGCCGGCGAACTCGACGGTAAGCCCGTCTGGCTGATCACCGTCATGAGGCAGGGCGGCGACTTTAACAGCGCTTTTCAAGTTACCACTCTGGCCGTCGACCGAATGAGCGGCGCGTTGGTGCCGGTTTATCGCCACGGTGAGAGCGGCGCGATCGGCACCGGCACGGATGTCGATACGCGTAGCGATTTGCGCCCCGATGCCGCGCGCTCGGGAACCTGGCGCTGAGGCGCCGACCTCGCCGAAGCCCTAGCGATCTAACCAAAATCCATGATGCGACCCGCCCATCGCCGCACTCTGGATGGAAAGACAGGAAGAAGGGCATCTCAATTCGTATGCGCCCTGGCTGGGCAGAGGCTAAAGCGCTTATGCGCAAGAAGCGCCGGACCGATTTGCATGGCGCTCGCGGTCTCAGTGTTTGGGGGCGCTGGCGCGTCCTGGGCTGAACTGGCGGGCCATGGCGGTTTCGTCAAAGGCTTGGCCGTCTCGCCGGATGGCCGCACGGCCGCGACCGCCAGTTTCGATTACAGCGTCATGCTTTGGGACATCGCCGATCAGCGGCCGCTGCGCCGTCTGGACGGACATGAGGCCGGCGTCAATAGCGTGGCCTTCCTGCCGGACGGGAAGCGCCTCGTGTCCGCCAGCGACGATGGCACCATGCGCCTGTGGAATGTCGACACCGGCGCGTTGCTGCACAGCTTTGCAGGACACCGGGGCAAGGTCGCGGCGGTTGCGGTGTCGCCTGACGGCGGCCTGGCTGCCACGGCCGGGTGGGATCGCAGCGTGCGCCTCTGGAATTTGAGCGACTACTCGCCGGGCACTGTGATCGAAGCTAAGGGCGGTAACGTGAATGCGGTTGCGTTCTCACCGGATGGCCAGCGTCTCCTGACCGGAAATTACGACTCACGTTTACGCCTCTGGCGGGTCTCGGATGCTACGCTGCTACTGGAAGTTGGCGGCCACGACTTTGGCGTCACGTCGCTTGCTTTCCTGCCCGATGGCAAGCGGGCCGTGTCGGTTTCGGTCGACAAGACGCTGCGTCTTTGGGATCTGGAAGCGGGAGTCGAAATCGTCTCGCTGGCCGGTCACGAAGGGCCGGTTTTTGGGGTCACTGTTTCCACCGATGGCCGCTTCGCGGCCTCGGGCGGCGCCGACGACACGGTCATGGTGTGGAACCTGGAGACGCAGACCTTCGTCCGGGCCTTGTACGGACACGAGCAGCCCGTGTGGTCGCTGGCCTTCACGCCCGATGGGCGGCGTCTCTTGTCCGCGGGGTCCGACGAAGTCGTGCGCATCTGGGACTTGGCGACGGGCGAGGAGATCGGCACCGACGGGTCGCGCCGTGTGGCCGCCGGCCCGGCGGTACCGGTGGTCGAGGGCGCGGAGCGCGGCGCCGCCCTGTTCCGCCGCTGCGCGGTCTGCCATTCCTTGACGGCGGATGGCGCTAAGCGCGCCGGTCCCACGCTTTATGGGGTCTTCGGGCGCCGTGCCGGTACGGTCGCGGGCTATAAATATTCCGACGCCCTGAAGAACAGCGATGTCGTTTGGAGCGAAGCCACCATCGATGCTTTGTTCGCGGAAGGGCCCCACGTCTACACACCCGGCAGCAAAATGCCGCTACAGCGCATGCCGCGGGACGAGGAAAGGGGAGACCTGATCGCGTACTTGAAGCGTGTCACGGCGCCGGACCCGTAGCACGCGTCACCGCAGTTGGCGTCCCTGATTTTCTGTTATAAGAGAGATCGCGAAAGCAAAGGCCAAACGGGAGAAATTACATGAAGGCATTCATCGCAGGGACGCTTGCTGCCGTTTTAATCGCCGTCGTTGCCGCGGTCACCTTGGACGCACTCGGCCTAACTTCGCAAAGCATGTATTCGACGGCGAACGTTCGGCAGTAGGGCTCACGCCCTTATTCTGTAGCGTCGGCCGCGCGCAGGATCGCTAATGCTTAGTCGTCGCCAATCGCTTCCGCTGCCAAGAGCCCCTGTGCATCGCGCACGCCCCGTCTTGTCGGTTTTTGGGTGGGCGTTATTCCGCTGCCGCGGCATGAAGCGCCTCGATGCGCGCGGCACAGAACTTGAATTCCGGAATCTTGCCATAAGGATCGAGTTGCGGATTGGTTAGCACGTTCGCGGCCGCCTCGGCGAAACAGAAGGGAATGAAAACCATGCCCTGCGGGACCTCGTTGTCCTGACGTACTTTGATCGCGATCTGGCCGCGTCGTGTGGTGACGGAAATCATGTCGCCGGGCGCGACACCCAGGTTATCCACATCGCGCCGGTTGAGCAGGGCGACGGCTTCCGGCTCCAAGGAGTCGAGTGTCGTGGCCCGGCGGGTCATGGCGCCGGTGTGCCAGTGTTCGAGCATGCGTCCGGTCGTGAGCACCATTGGGTACTCTTGGTCCGGCAGCTCGTCCGGCGGCACTAGGTCGGTCGGCACAATGCGGCCACGACCGTTCTCGGTCGGGAAGCCATCGCCGAAAAGTATTTCGTTGCCCGGCCGATCCGGTGCGTCGCAGGGATAGGTGACAGCGTCCTCGCGCTCCAGGCGCTCCCAGGTGATGTTGTCGAGCGAGGGCATGATCCGCGTCATCTCGGCGAAGACATCCTTGGGATGCGTATAGCGCCAATCCAGGCCGATCCGTTTGGCGATATCTTGAATCAATGCCCAGTCCTGGCGCGCCTCGCCCGGCGGATCGAAGGCCGCCCGGACGATCTGAACCTGGCGATTGGTATTTGTGAAGGTGCCCCATTTCTCGGCCGCCGCCGAGGCCGGCAGAACCACATCGGCATGCCAGGCGGTCTCGGTCAGGAATATGTCCTGCACCACCAGATGCTCGAGCTTGGCCAGCGCGGTGCGCGCATGTTGCTGATCCGGATCGGACATCGCTGGATTTTCGCCCATGATGTACATGGCCTTGATCTGATCGTCGAGGATCGCGTTGACGATCTCCACGACTGTGAGCCCACGTTTAGGGTCGAGTTCCGTGCCCCAGAAGTCCTCGTACTCCAGGCGCACTTCTGCGGACTCGACTGAGCGGTAATCGGGATAGACGATCGGAATCAAGCCGGCGTCGGAGGCGCCCTGCACATTGTTCTGGCCGCGCAGGGGATGCAGGCCGGTACCCGGCCGGCCGACCTGACCGGTGATGAGGGAGAGCGAGATCAGGCAGCGCGCGTTGTCCGTGCCGTGCACGTGCTGCGAGATCCCCATACCCCAAAAAATGATCGAGGTTCGCGCCGTGGCGTAGATGCGCGCAACCTCGCGAATGGTCGCGGCGTCGATACCGCAAACCTCCGCCATCTTCTCCGGGCTGAAGGCTTTAATCCGTTCCTTCAACGCCTCGAAGCCTTCGGTATTGGCCTGTATGTACTGCTCGTCCGTCAGGCCTTCCTCGATAATGGTGTGGATCATGGCGTTTAGGAGCGCCACGTCCTGGCCTGGCTTGAACTGCAGCATGTGGGTCGCATAACGCGCCAGGTTCTGGCGGCGCGGGTCGATCACGATCAGCTTGGCGCCACGTTGCGCCGCGTTCTTAAGGAAGGTCGCGGCGACTGGGTGGTTTTGCGCCGGCCGCGCGCCGATGACGACGATGCATTCCGCGTCCTTGGCCGCCATGAAGGGGGCGGTCACGGCGCCCGAACCGATCCCCTCCATCAAGGCCGCGACGGAGGAGGCGTGGCACAGCCGCGTGCAATGATCGACGTTGTTGGTATGAAACCCGGTACGCACCAGCTTCTGAAACAGGTACGCCTCTTCATTGGTGCCTTTGGCGGAGCCGAAACCGGCCAATCCCGGTCCGCCGTTGCGTTCGATAACTTTCGTCAAGCCCGCCGCCGCCTTATCCAGCGCTTCGTCCCAACTTGCCTCGCGGAAGTGAGTCCAGGGGTTCGCCGGATCGATCTGAATATCGCCCGACTTCGGCGCATCGTCGCGCCGGATCAGGGGCTTGGTCAGACGGTGCGGGTGCGAGATGTAGTCGAAACCGAAACGCCCCTTCACGCAAAGGCGGTTCTGGTTCGCTGGCCCGGCGCGGCCATCGACATAGAGGATCTTGTCGTCCTTGATGTTCAGCTTGACCTGACAACCGACGCCGCAATAGGGGCAGACGGTATCGACCGAGCGGTCCTCATATTCGGTGCGAGTGCCGGCATCGTCCAGCAAGCTGGCTTCCATCAACGCGCCGGTCGGGCAGGCTTGCACGCATTCGCCGCAGGCGACGCAGGTGCTCTCGCCCATGGGGTTGTCGAAGTCGAAGACGACTTTGGAGCCGTGGCCGCGAAACGCCATGCCGATGACGTCGTTGGCCTGGACCTCCCGGCAAGCGCGCACACACAAGGTGCAATTGATGCAGGCATCCAGATTGACACGCATGGCGCTGTGGCTGGAATCGGGCGCGTGTTTCTCGGCCGCCGGAAAGCGGCTTTCGCTGACATCGACCTTGTCGGCCCAGGTCCAAAATTTCGACTCCGGATCGTGCGCGGTGGCGCGTTCCGGCTGGTCCGCGACGAGAAGTTCGAAAACCATCGCACGGGACTTCTTGGCCCGCTCACTGGCCGTGAGCACTTTCATGCCCGCGCTTGGCGTCCGAATACAAGACGCGGCCAATACGCGCTCACCCTCGACTTCGACCATACAACTCCGGCAGTTGCCGTCAGGGCGATAGCCGGGCTCCGGCGAATAGCACAGGTGCGGAATCTCGACGCCTTGGCGTTGCGCGACCTGCCAGATCGTCTCACCCGGCGCCGCCTCGACCTCTTGGCCGTTCAGAGTAAAAGTAATCGCGCCACTCATGCCAGATCCTCCGGGAAATGCTTCAGCACACTTAGCAAAGGATTGGGCGCCGCTTGGCCGAGGCCGCAAATCGAGGCGTCGGCCATGACACCGGCAAGCTCCTCGAGTAAGGGTCTGTCCCAGGCGCTTTCGGACATCAGCTTGACCGCCTTCTCGGTGCCGTTGCGGCAGGGCGTGCACTGGCCGCAACTCTCGTCCTCGAAAAAGCGCATGAGGTTGAGCGCTACCGCCTTCACGTCGTCCTTGTCGGACAGGATAACCACGGCGTGCGAGCCGACTAAGCAGCCGAGATGTTCCAGCTTGCCGAAATCGAGTGGGATATCGGCCATGCTCGCGGGCAGGATACCGCCCGAGGCGCCGCCCGGCAGATAGCCCTTGAAGGTATGCCCTTCGGCCATACCGCCGCAGTAATCGTCGATCAATTGCCGCACCGTGATGCCGGCCGGCGTGAGCTTCATGCCCGGGTTCTCGACCCGGCCGGAGACCGAGTAGCTGCGTAAGCCCTTGCTGTCGCCCGCGCCCTGGTCCGCGAACCATGCGGTGCCTTGGGTGAGGATCGATGGGACCCAGAACAGGGTCTCGACGTTATTGACCAAGGTCGGGCGGCCGAAGAGTCCGACCTGGGCGACGTAGGGCGGTCGGTGGCGCGGGAGGCCCCGCTTGCCTTCGATCGATTCGATCATCGCCGATTCTTCGCCACAGATGTAGGCGCCGGCGCCACGGCGCAAATGCAGCTTGGTGTGTGGCGATAGGCCCGCGTCCTCCAGGGCCTCGATCTCCTGCCGCAAGATTTCGCGGGCCGCCGGGTATTCGTCGCGCAGATAGATATAGACGTCTTTGGCCTCGACCGCCCAGGCGCCGATCAGGGTACCTTCCAGAAACTGATGCGGTTTGGACTCGAGGTAATAGCGGTCCTTGAAGGTGCCCGGCTCGCCCTCGTCGGCGTTAACCGCCATCAGGCGCGGGCCCGCTTCGGCCCGCACCAGGCCCCACTTGCGCCCGGTCGGGAAGCCAGCGCCACCCAGGCCGCGCAAGCCGGAATCCGATAAAGCTTCGATGACCTTTTCGACCGGCCGGGCGCCGCTCAGGCAGTCTTTCAGGCAGGCATAGCCATCCGCGGCCCGGTAGGCTTCCAGGTCTTGATACTCGGGGATATGCGGATGTGTGTGCCCGCCCTGGACCGCCTCGGTCAGGTTTTCCAGGCTAGCGCGATCGACATGGTTATGGCCGACTTCAGCCACGGGGGCGCAGACGCAGCGGCCCATGCAGGGCGCGGGCAGGACACGCACCTCGGCACCCAGGCGGGCCGGCAGGTCCTTCAA
The DNA here is from genome assembly GCA_021776115.1 of Kiloniellaceae bacterium. Lineage (GTDB taxonomy): Bacteria > Pseudomonadota > Alphaproteobacteria > Kiloniellales > J153 > JAJFGN01. The sequence continues at coordinate 39,693 of JAJFGN010000026.1, forward strand.
CAGTTTCCGCGCACCCATTAATTCGCACGTCAGGCTGTCGCAAACCCGGATCGTGACTGCCGGTGGGGCGGACTCGCCGTCCAGCACGATATCGAAATGGGCATAAAACGACGCCACTTCGAACACCTCGGCCATCGGCAGTTTCATTTCCAGGGCCAGCGCCTGCAAATGATCTGCGGACAGGTGGCCGTAGCGATCCTGAATTAAGTGTAGGAATTCGATCAGCAGATCACGCTCGCGCGGCCGCCCGGTGAGGAGCGCGCGAACCCGCGGGCGCGCATCGGGATCGAGTTGCCGGCCCTTGGGAAACGCGGGCGCCTTCCGCCGGCCGGAGCCGGGATGGATCTTTCGTTCCAAAGGCTGCTCGCCTTGTCCAACACCCTCAGCCATACCTGCCGCTTCGTCCTTTTTTGTATGATTTCGCCTAGAGCCCTTGCCTTCGCCTCAGACGAGCCACTCTAAACGGCCCGCAGAACCGGGCTCAACCCATTGTCGGGTATGGTTTTTCGCCGTTCCTAACCGGCCGGATCTTCGATCGCCTCCAAGGCCACGTGCTCAATGTTGATCAGTACCTTTCCGGCATGCTCGAAGTTCACTGTCACCCGCGCACCAATAGCCGATTGAACCTGGCCGATTCCCCACTCGGGCCGCGCGGGATGACGGACCCTCTGGCCGGGAAATAAGTCTCCCATCACGCCAGATCCTTCGCCTTTAGCAGCTGACAGCATCTTGGCAAAGCGGCGGGATACGGTGCCAGCCGCTTTCTGGCATATCGTATACCACGGTATGGGGAGGGAACAACGACAATGCCTCTCTAACCTTCAGAACTGTGCCCCTGTCGGCCCGGCCGGGGTCCGACAAAATTTAGCGCCAAGGGCGCGGCCAAGTACGGCCTGGCTTTCCCGCCGAGCAAGATGCTGTATAACCTGCCTCCGGCGGGGGAGGCGTCCCATCATCGACACTTAACAGTACCGCAACGACAAGTGGCTTATGCCTCAAGGCGGCGTAGCCGAGACCGATATGGAAGATCGCGGGAGGAAACGAGGACGACATGGACGTGCTTATCGATTTGAGGGTGATAGAGCTTCTGTCATCGCGGCTGTGCCACGATCTTGTGGGGCCGGTCGGCGCCGTCAATAACGGGCTGGAGCTCCTGGAGGACGGCATGGATGACATGGGGCCGGACGCCCTGAAACTGGCGGCGGACAGCGGCGCGCGGGCGGCGCGGGCCCTGCAGTATTTTCGCTTCGCCTACGGCATGGCCGGCTCCAGGGTTGGTGGCAATCTCGACGAATTGCGCGACCTATCCGGCAATTTCTTCAGTAGTGAGAAGCTCACCCTAGCGTGGCCAAGCGAGGGGGTTCCTAATGAGATACCCGAGGATCTGGGTAAGCTGCTCCTCAACATGCTCTTACTAGGGGCGGAGGCGCTGCCCATGGGCGGAAATTTGGCCGTCCAGATCGCCGCCGGTGAAGGCGATCTGCGCGTCGGCGTGGTGGCGTCGGGAGACCGGGCCGCGCTGCGGGATGAGGCCCGACCGGCTCTAGCCGTGGGCGCTAAACCCGATGACCTGACGCCGCGCAACGTACAGGGCTACTTCACGTGCCGGATCGCCGAACGCATGGGCGGTGCCATCGCCGTCGATGAAGGCACGGCCGGGACCGTGAACTTTTCGGCCACATTACCGGTCCAATCCGCGGCTTCCTAAAATGTGTGGGGAAACCCGCCACCGCAAACTTAAACCCTTGACGCCCTAGGGTCTCTCAGGGTAGTTTTGTTGCGAATGAGTTGCAATCGCATATTGGAATTGTGAGCCACGTGGCCAAGTCTCGGCCCCGCAGTGGCTTGAGTTCCGATTTGTCAGGAAGGAACGATCGATGAAACCAACTTTACGCGCCTTGGGCATGACCTTGAGTTTGACAGGGATGGCCTTAGCCTTTGGCACACCCGCGAGTGCGGCCGAGGTGCTGAACGTCTACACCTCACGTCACTATCAGACCGATGAAGCACTCTATCAGGGTTTCACGGAGCAAACTGGCATCGAGATCAATCGGATCGAAGGCAAGGGCAACGCTTTGATCGAGCGGCTCAAGAGCGAAGGCGCTAACAGTCCCGCCGACGTCTTGATTACCGTCGACGTCGCCATGCTATGGCGTGCCGACCAGGCCAAGCTGTTTCAGGAGACTCGTTCAAGTATTCTGGAGAAACGGGTTCCCGAGAATATGCGCCACCCGAAGGGGCGCTGGTTCGGTCTATCCAAACGCGCGCGGCTCATTTTTTATAACAAGGACATGGTCAAGCCCGGCGATATCTCCACCTACGAGGATCTGGCCGATCCAAAATGGCGCGGTAAAGTCTGCATCCGCTCAAGCGGTAATGTTTACAATCTGTCGTTGCTGGGCTCGATCATCGCCGCGAGGGGGGAGGCGGCAGCGGAGGAATGGGCCACGGGGGTCGTCGCCAATTTCGCACGCGATCCTCAAGGCGGCGACACCGACCAAATTCGGGCTACGGCCGCGGGCCAATGCGCCATCTCGGTCGCGAACTCCTACTATTATGTGCGCTTGCTTTCGAGCGCCAAAGAGTCCGATAGAAAAGTCGCCGCATCGGTCGGTGTCGTGTTCCCGAACCAGGACGACCGAGGCACGCACGTCAACGTCTCAGGCGCCGGGGTGTTAGCCAGCGCCAAGCATACCGACGCGGCCATCCGCTTCATCGAATACCTGACCAGTGAGGTAGCGCAGCTTGCTTTTGCCAATGGCAACAATGAATACCCGATTCTCGAGGGTGTCGCGGCCAAGCCGGAGCTCACCGCACTAGGCCTGTTCAAACAAGACACGGTCAGCATCGCCTCGCTAGGCGAGAATCAACCTCTGGCGCAGAGAGTCTTCGATCGAGCGGGCTGGAAATAGACGGCGGTTTTTCCCTACGCAGAACTTTGGCTGCGAGGCTCTAAGGGCGCGGCGCGGCACCGCCCGGCCGCGCCCGGGCAATCGCCCGGCTTAACAGGATCAGTGGCAGGATACCGACTGCGACGATGGCGAGCGAAGCGGTCGAGGCTTCGGTCAGGCGCTCGTCGGATGCCAGGTTATAGGCTTGTACCGCGAGGGTATCGAAATTGAAGGGGCGCATGATCAAGGTGGCCGGAAGCTCCTTCATCACATCGACAAAAACCATGAGCCCCGCGGTCAGCAGACTGCCCCACATGAGCGGCGCGTGAATGCGTACCAAGGTGCCGCCCGGCCCCCGGCCCAGACTCCGTGCGGCATCGTCCATGGAGGGTTTGATCTTGCCTAAACTGGATTCCACTGTGTTTAACGAAACGGCCAGAAACCGCACGAGGTAGGCAAAGACCAGCGCGGCAATCGAGCCCGTTAAGAGCAGACCGGTGGAAAATCCAAAAGTTTCTCGCATCCAAGCGTCCAGGGCATTGTCGAACAGCGCGAAGGGGATAAGGGTGCCGACCGCGATCACCGTTCCTGGCACGGCGTATCCCATGGCCGCTAATCGGCCGGCCCCCAGAGTCAGGGGACCGGGGGCCAAGCGGACGCTGTAGGCCATGACCGCGGCCAGGAAGACAGCGGCCAAAGCGGTGACTCCTGAAAGTGTGAAGCTGTTTCCGGCCAGGCGCAGAAAGCGCGGGCCGAACTGGGCGTCGCCAGCTTCGATCGCCATACCGAGCAGAATCGCGGCGGGTAATATGAAGCCGAGAAACAGGGGCAGGGCACAAACCAGGCTGGCGGTCCAGGCGCGCCAGCCCCTGAGCTTATAGCTGGGCAAATGCTGGTATCGACCCGAGGTGTGATAATAGCGCGCCCGGCCGCGGCTCCCGCGTTCCAGCAGAATCACGACCAGCACAAAACAGAGCAAGGCGGACGACAATTGCGCCGCCGCCACCCGGTCGCCCATCGAGAACCAGGCGCGCACGATGCCGGTGGTGAAGGTCGGCACGCCAAAGAAGGAGACGGTACCAAAGTCGGCAATGGTTTCCATCAGGGCTAAGGCGACTCCGCCGACAACGGCCGGGCGGGCCAGCGGCAGTGCGACCCGATAAAAGCTCGACCAAGGGCCGCAACCCAGGGTGCGGCTGACTTCCAAAGCGCAGACCGATTGCTCCAGGAAAGCGGCCCTGGCCAGGAGATAGACGTAAGGATAGAGCACAAGGCTGAGCAGCGTGATCGCTCCACCCAGCGAGCGGATTTGTGGGAACCAATAGTCTTGCGGTCCCCAAGCCGTCAGCTCTCGCAGCATCGTCTGCAGCGGCCCGGTAAACTGCAGGAAGTCGGTATAGGTGTAGGCCATGACATAAGCCGGAACGGCGAGCGGCAATATGAGGGCCCATTCGAAGACTCGTTGACCCGGAAAACGACACATCGTGACCAGCCAGGCGGCGCTCAATCCAAGTATCAGAACACCGCACCCGACGCCCAACACCAACATGAAGGTATTGGCGATATACCCTGGCAAAACAGTTTCTGCCAAATGCCGCCAAGCGCCGTCACTCGGTACAAAGACGTTAGCCAAGACGCTGACGACCGGGATCGAGAAAAGGGCGGCGATAAACAGGGACGCCCAGGTCAACGGACTATTAGTCCGGACCAACCACCCCGTACGCGAACGGCCCGATCCTGCACCTGGCTGCCCTAAAGGTGACTTGCCCGGAGGTCTCGACGCGCGCTGTTCCGCGATTCCAGGGATAGGCATCTGAATGGAACTGCTCATTCGAGCTTCGATCCTCTCCCGTGTCTTACAGTCTTAGGCGGAAGGCATATCAGCCGGGTGGCGGATCGGCAACGCCACCGCGTTACCGCGCCCAAATCGTCTCTACCTTTACGAGAAATTCACGCAATTTGGTCAGGGTGTTCCTAGGGGGGACGATTGATCCACAAGAGTGCGCACACGTTATAGTAAGGGGATTTTAATCTCTTTTTGTCACCGTTCAGGGTGAATTATTCGGGGGGGCACGCCAGGCCCGCCATGCCGGCACAAGACGATGCATAACGAGCGGGATGGCCGCAATGGATGATCTTTTAAGCGAATTCTTGACAGAAACGAGCGAGGGCCTTGCGGTTCTCGACGTCGAGCTGGTGCAGCTTGAGCAAAATCCGAACGATCAGGAATTGCTCAGCAACATCTTCCGCTTGATGCATACGATCAAGGGGACTTGCGGTTTCCTTGGCTTGCCGCGTTTGGAATCGGTTGCCCACGCGGGTGAAAATGTCCTCGGCAAGATTCGCGAGGGCGGCCTGGAAGTATCGCCTCAGGCAGTTTCCCTGATCTTGGAATGCCTCGATCAGATCCGCTCCATACTCCAAGTCCTGGAAGCAACCGAGGCGGAACCGGAAGGCGAAGACTCCGACTTGATCAGCCGTCTCAATGTCTTTGCGGACGGCGAGGGTGCCGACAGCGGCTCAGGCGAAGTTGCAGATCCATTCGAAACTCTCGACACCGAGGCTGTAGCCTCCGAAGTCGCAGAGCCCGACGCGGAAATCGCTCCGCCAGCGGAAGCAGTGGCGGAAGAGGGTGCCGCCCCCGAGTCCCCTCAAGCTGAGCCTCCTCAAGCCGAGCCTCCTGCTGCCGAAGCGGCACCCGCACCCGCGCCGACACCTGAGAAGAAGCCAACCCCGGCCGCAAAACCAGCGCCAAAGGGTGAGGCCAAGGAAGGCGGAGACTCCGCGGTCGCCAATCAATCGATTCGCGTCAACGTCGAGCTACTCGAAAATCTGATGACGATGGTCTCGGAGTTGGTCCTGACCCGGAATCAGCTGCTGCAGATCTTGCGCGGCCAAAAGGACAGCGAATTCGCGGTGCCGTTGCAGCGGCTCAATCATGTCGTCTCTGAGCTTCAGGAAGGCGTGATGAAGACCCGAATGCAGCCGATCGGCAATGCCTGGGCCAAGCTGCCGCGTATTATTCGCGACCTGTCGATCGAATTGGACAAGAAGATCGACCTAGTGATGAAGGGCGCCGAAACCGAGCTCGACCGGCAAGTCCTAGAACTGATCAAGGATCCGCTAACCCATATGGTTCGGAACTCCGCCGACCATGGTCTGGAGACGACCGCCGGACGGATCGAGGCCGGCAAGCCGGAAATCGGCAAGGTAATCCTGGACGCCTATCATGAAGGCGGCCACATCATCATCCGGATCGCCGACGACGGGCGCGGCCTGCCGATCGATGTGATCAAGAATAAGGTCATCGCGAACGGCTTGGCGACCGAAGCCGAGCTTGAGACGATGACGGAGCAGCAAATCCAGAGGTTTATTTTCAAAGCCGGTTTCTCCACTGCGGCGGCTGTCACGTCGGTGTCCGGGCGCGGTGTCGGCATGGATGTCGTGCGCACAAATATCGAGAAAATCGGCGGCACGATTGAGCTTACGTCCGTCGAAGGCAAAGGCACCACATTCATCATCAAGATACCGCTGACGCTGGCGATCGTCTCGGCGCTGATCGTCGAATGCGCGGGAGATCGTTTCGCCATCCCGCAATTGAGTGTGCTCGAGTTGGTGCGTGCTTCCGCTCATTCGGAAAACACTATCGAACGCATCAACGGAACACCAGTGCTGCGCTTACGCAACCGCTTGCTGCCCTTGGTCAACTTGCAAGACCTCATGAAGTTGAGCACACCCAGTGCGCTCGAAGTACCTGAGGCTGTGTCCGATGCCGAAGCCACCACGGATGTTGCGACTGTGAGCGAAGAGCGGCGTGACTCTACCGATGGTTTCATTGTCGTTTCTCAGGTCGGCAGCTACACCTTTGGGATCATCGTCGACCGGGTCTTCGACACGGAAGAGATTGTGGTCAAGCCTGTGGCGCGCATCCTGCGCGACAATCAGATGTTCTCGGGCAACACGATCCTGGGTGACGGCAGCGTGGTCATGATCCTGGATCCGAACGGCATCGCGTCCGCGACCGGCGAGGTCGAGTTGGCTGAGGAGAACAGCGATGCCGTGAACGATCGCCACGCGGCACGAGGCGAAGAAACTGTGGCCATGTTGGTGTTCCGCATCGCTGACAATAGCCCGAAGGCGGTTCCCCTGGCCTTGGTCGCTCGCTTGGAAGAGATCGAGTTGGAAAAGGTCGAAATTTCCAATGGTCAGCACGTCGTCCAATATCGTGGCCAGCTCATGCCGTTGGTTCTAATGGAAGGGGCCAGTGAACTCAAAACCGAGGGCCGCCAGCCGGTCCTTGTGTTCACGGACCGGGAGCGCACGATGGGTCTGGTGGTCGACGAAATTGTCGACATTGTCGAGGATCGCCTCAATGTCGAGCTGACATCCAAGGAAGTCGGCTATGTCGGCAGCGCGGTGATCAACGGTCATGCTACGGACGTCGTCGATGTCGCGCATTATCTGACCTTGGCGTTCAACGACTGGTTCGGCGCCGACGCCAACGATACTTTTGGCGAGGAAGAGTCCTCACGGCTTCTTCTGGTCGATGACAGCCCCTTCTTCCGGAACTTGCTGCAGCCGCTTCTTTCCGTTGCCGGTTATGAGGTCACTTGTTCGGCGAGCGCGAGCGAAGCCTTGCAGCGGTGTGAGAATGGGGAAAAATTCGACGTCATCATATCGGATATCGAAATGCCCGGCATGAGTGGGTTTGAGTTTGCCGAAGCGGTCAAAAACGACCCCAGGTGGTCGAGTGTTCCAATGGTGGCACTATCATCCTTTGCCACGCAAAAGGATCTGGACCGGGGCAGAGCGGTCGGATTCATCGACTACGTGGCCAAGAGCGACCGCGAAGCCTTGCTTGGCGCTTTGCATGAGGCATTGGCCGACATTAGAGGTGCGGCATGACGGGTACCACACAAGATACGGCAGCGCCGGCACACCCTTTGATTTCCGACACGACCCAGGAGTTCGTGACCTTCAAGATCGCGGGTCAGTTCTTCGGGATTCCCGTGTTGAAAGTACAAGATGTGCTCAGCTCGTATCGGATCACGCGGATCCCGTTGGCTCCGCCCGAGATAATGGGCTCCTTGAACCTTCGCGGCCGGGTTGTGACGGCGATCGATATGCGGGCACGCTTAGGGCTGCCGGTGCGTTCCGACGATGGCGACAGTATGAGCATTGTGGCCGAACATGAGGGTGAGCTTTACAGTCTTGTCGTCGATACCGTGGGTGAGGTTCTGGCGCTCTCTACAGATACCTTCGATAGAAACCCGCCGACGTTGGAGCCGAAGTTTCGAGCTGTATCCGACGGTATCTATCGTTTGGACGAGCAGCTCTTGGTTGTTCTCGATGTAAACCGGTTACTCGACTATGGGCACGCAGTGGCGGCCGCGAACTAGCGTAACGGAGTGCGCGAATATGAAGACTTGCCTGGTTGTTGATGACTCTAAAGTTGTCCGCATGGTCGCCCGAAAGATCCTCGAGAGCTTGGATTTTGAGATCGACGAGGCCGAAGACGGACAGAAGGCTCTGGAAGCCTGCCAGCGCCAGATGCCAAACGCGGTTCTGCTCGACTGGAACATGCCGATAAAGAGTGGCCTCGAGTTTCTACAAGACCTGAGGGCCATGGAAGGTGTGACCCAGCCGATCGTCGTCTTCTGTACGACCGAAAACGATATGACGCATATCCAGGAAGCCATGCAGGCCGGCGCCAACGAATACATCATGAAGCCTTTTGACAGCGAGATTATCGAGTCGAAGTTTTCACAGGTTGGTTTGCTCTAAGGCGCCAAGAAAGCCGTACTAAACAGGTAGGGTCTGAAATAATGCCGTCAGGCGATCCTTATAGAGTCATGGTTGTAGACGATTCCGCCGTCATTCGGGGTCTCTTGGCTCGCAACCTCGAGTCCGATCCGGCAATTAAGGTCGTGGCGTCCGCGTCCAACGGTCAAATCGCGTTGAAGTCGTTGGCGACGCACGAGATCGAAATTGTGGTCTTGGATATCGAGATGCCGGTCATGGATGGTATGACCGCCCTGCCGCTGCTCCTAAAGGCGAAGCCGGGCGTTCAAGTCATCATGGCGTCCACCTTGACGCTTCACAATGCCGATATCAGCTTGCAGGCCATGGCCAACGGCGCGGCCGATTATGTAACCAAGCCCAGCTCGACCAGCGAAATTCATTCCACCGATACCTTCAGGCGCGAGTTGATCGGGAAGATCAAGGCGGTGGCTCAGGCCGGGCGTTCCGGCGCCCGGACACGGAGCGCTCCCGCCGCAGGGGCCCGGCCGGTCATGCGCTCCGGCGCCATCGAAAACAAATCCACGGTGTCGCCAGGCCCGGTCGTGTTGCGTCCCGCGCCCCAGGTGCGGCCCGAGGTGATCGCGATCGGTAGCTCAACCGGCGGTCCGCCCGCGTTGTTCGCGCTGCTGAAAGACCTGTGCAGCGATGTCTCGCTTCCGATTCTCATCACGCAGCATATGCCGGCGACCTTCACTGCCCTTTTGGCTGAGCACATCACGCGCTCCTGCGGCAAGCCCGCGGTCGAGGCCAAGGATGGCGATCAAGTCATGACGGGTCGGATTTATGTCGCGCCGGGCGACTTTCACATGACCGTGGTGCGTGGCGAAAAACACAACGTGATCCGAATTATCGACAGCGCGCCAGAAAATTATTGCCGGCCGGCGGTCGACCCAATGTTGCGCAGCATGGCTCCGATTTACGGCTCGCGCCTACTGGTGATCATGCTGACCGGCATGGGCCATGACGGGCGCGATGGATCGAAGGCGGTGACGGCGGCAGGCGGCTCCGTTGTTGCACAGGACGAAGCCACCAGTGTGGTCTGGGGCATGCCGGGTGCCGTCGCAACGGCTGGTTTATGCTCGGCCGTGCTGCCGCTCGTGGATATCGCGCCGTATGTGCGCAAGTTTGCACTGAGGACCGCGGCATGAATGTAAGTGATTTCGAATTTATCGCCGATCTTCTCAAGAATCGCAGCGGTTTAGCGCTGACGAAAGAGAAGGCGTACTTGATGGAGAGCCGCCTGAATCCGGTCGCCCGCAAGTGGAATTTTGCTGGCTTCGACGAGTTGGTTCAGGCTGTCCGCGCCGGCAATAAAGAGGACCTACTGGTCGACGTTACGGAAGCCATGACGACCAACGAGTCGTTCTTCTTCCGGGACCAAAAACCCTTCGATCAGTTCAGGGATCTCGTTCTGCCGCACATGTTGCAGCATCGCGCGGGCGCCAAGACCTTCCGGATTTGGAGCGCGGCCTGTTCGTCCGGACAGGAGCCCTACACCTTGGCCATGCTCCTGCAAGAAAACGCGGCCAAGTTGGCTGGATGGCGTGTCGAGATTATCGCGACCGACCTGTCGAAGGAGATACTCGATAAGGCCGAAGCGGGACTGTACTCTCAGTTTGAGGTGCAGCGCGGCCTGCCCATTACCCTCTTAGTGAAGTATTTCAAGCAAGTCGGCGAACGTTGGCAGATCAGCGACGATATTCGTAAGATGGTCAGTTTCAAGCAATTCAATCTCTTGGGCAGCCCCGCTGCGCTCGGGAAATTCGATGTCGTATTCTGCCGCAATGTGCTGATCTACTTCGATCCGCCGACCAAGGCGAAAGTGCTTGCCGGTATGGCTGACCTGATGCCGCAAGATGGCTTCCTCTATCTTGGTGGGGCCGAGACGGTTCTGGGAACGTCGGACCGCTTTCAGCTCATGCCGGGTCAGCGCGGTGTCTATAACCTGGTGCCCCCGGTGGCTGCAGCCGCAGCCAAAGCAGCGGGGTAAGATCAGCCACACTTTCGTGCCCAGCACCAAATCTCCCCGGTACCTATCCGTTTTACCGCCTAGAGTCTGTCCGCTCGTGGTGCGCGCACCGTGGTTCGGCGCGCGCCCAACTAGCGGACAACGCAACAACACAAGCAAAAGGCACGCCCGTTAAAGGCGCGCCTTATTCGACTACATTTGCGTCAATCTAATGTACGGGCCGGCGCCCGCTCAGATGCCTGGCGTAGCCACGAACAGGTTAACCTGCGGCTGCCTGCTGAGGGGCCTGAGCTTTACCGCTGTCCTGAGCCGGCACAGGGTCACGTAGCACATAACCGCGGCCCCAGACTGTCTCGATATAATTGTCGCCGCCAGTGGCCGCCGTCAGTTTCTTGCGCAGCTTGCAGACGAAGACATCGATGATCTTAAGCTCAGGCTCGTCCATGCCTCCGTAGAGGTGGTTGAGAAACATTTCCTTGGTCAGCGTCGTGCCCTTGCGCAGCGACAACAACTCCAGGATCCCGTATTCCTTGCCAGTCAGATGCAGCGGATGGCCGCCCACCTCGACCGTCCTGGTGTCCAGGTTTACCGTCAGCTTCGCGGTCTTGATGATCGAATCCGAATGACCCTTGGAGCGCCGGACGATTGCCTGGATACGGGCGATCAATTCGCGCTTGTCGAAGGGTTTCGTGAGATAGTCGTCGGCGCCAACGCCCAGGCCCTTTATCTTGTCGTCCAGACCGTTCAGTCCGGAAAGAATTAAGATGGGTGTTTTGACCCGCGCGGCGCGGAGGCGGCGTAGCACCTCGTAGCCGTCCATGTCGGGAAGCATCAGGTCGAGCACGATGATGTCGTAATCGTATAGCTTTCCGATTTCGAGACCGTCCTCGCCCATGTCCGTGGTGTCACAGACATAACTCTCGGACCGCAGCATCATTTCAATGCTTTGGGCCGTTGCGGGATCGTCCTCGACTAGCAGCACTCTCATGAATCTAATCCTGATGTCTTCGTGAAGGGGTAGTATTGACGTTAACCATTTTGCGGACCTTTTATTAAGAAACCCTTAGCGCCGCAAGCATGATTTCATATTGTTTTACGCATCTTTAAAGCGGGCCGCGCATACTTAACCGAATTTGCGGCGGCCGGGCTTCCGGCCAGCTCTTGGGAGGGTCTGGGTGGCGATAGCAGTTGAGTCGTTGGTCGAGGGGATCGATCAGATTCCAGATTTCCGGCTATATGGCCGTGTGGCCGGGGTCATGGGCATGATGATCGAGCTTGCCGGCCTCAACCGTGAGTTGACGATTGGGCAGCGTTGCAACGTTATGGCCCGTGGGCGCGCCGCAATTCCCTGCGAAGTCGTCGGGTTCCGCCAGGGGCGGGCCTTACTCCTGCCTTTCGGCTCGGTGGAGGGCATTGGCCTTGGCTGCAAGGCGGAACTCCTGAAATCGGACCCGGTTGTCTGGCCATGCGAGGCCTGGCTTGGACGGGTCCTCAACGCCCTGGGCGAGCCCATAGACGGCAAGGGTCCTTTGCCATCAGGCAACATGCCCTGCCATTTGCGCCGTGCGCCGCCGCCGGCACACAGCCGACAGAGGGTTGGTGCCAAGATCGACCTGGGTGTCAGGACCATCAACGCCTTCACGACCTGTTGCCGGGGGCAGCGCATGGGAATATTTTCCGGTTCTGGAGTCGGAAAATCGGTTCTTCTCTCCATGCTCGCACGGTATACGGCCTCGGACGTCAATGTGATCGGGCTCATTGGCGAACGCGGGCGTGAAGTCCAGGAATGGCTGGAGGACGATCTGGGGGCCGAAGGCCTGGCGCGCTCCGTCGTGATCGTTGCCACCTCCGACGAAGCGCCCCTGATCCGGCGCCAGGCGGCTTACTTGACCCTCAGCGTAGCGGAGTACTTCCGCGATCAGAACTGCGACGTCCTATGCCTGATCGATTCCATCACCCGCTTTGCCATGGCCATGCGCGAGATCGGCCTTTCGGCGGGTGAGCCGCCAACCAGCAAGGGGTATACACCCAGCGTTTTTGCCCAGTTACCGGCACTTCTTGAGAGAGCAGGTCCGGGCGTTACCGGTGGCTCGATCACAGGCTTGTTTACGGTGCTGGTGGAGGGTGACGACCACAACGAGCCGATCGCAGACGCCGTGCGCGGCATCCTCGACGGCCAGATCGTGCTGGACCGCAAGATCGCACAGCGCAACCGATATCCGGCCATCGATGTGCTGCGCAGTGTTTCTCGAACCATGCCAAACTGTAACAGTACCGCCGAGAACGAGTTGGTAGATCGGGCGCGGGCTCTGCTATCCACTTTCGAGGACATGGGCGATCTCATCCGGATCGGCGCCTATAAGAAGGGCAGCGATCCGATGATCGACGAGGCCATACGCTATCAACCGGATTTGGAGGCTTTTCTAAGCCAAGGCAAAGGCGAGCGCTCGGACCTCGAGTCCGGTTATGCCACCATCGCCAACATCCTTGGACTGACCTGGCCGCCCGCCGATGCTCAGGTTGCGGCGGAATAATTTGGCATGACGGCTTTCAAGAGCCTGACCCGGGTACATTCTTGGGCCTTGAACGAGAAACGCCAAAAGCTGGCGGGCATTGAAGATCTCGTCAATAAAATGAAGAAAGACCTTCAAGGTCTTGAAAAAGAGTTAGAGACAGAAAATCAGGCCGCCAACACCTCCATCGAGGGGACGGTCGCATTTCCCGCGTTCGTCGCGGCAGCGCTGGAGCGTCGGCGGCGCTTGCGCCACACGATTAACGAACTCGAGGAGTCGGTTCAGGTCGCGCGGGAAGAAGTTCATGCGGCCTTTGAAGAGATGAAGAAGTACGAGCACGCCGGCGATCTAGAGGAACGGCAAAAACAGGATGAACACGCTCGGCGGGAGCGAGTAAGCTTGGACGACCTGGGCACCACCATCTATCGGCGCGGTCAAGCCTCCGGCGATGAATAGGCTCACATCTAGACCACGAGTCCGGGCTGCGCCCCCGTCGAGGTGTCTTGGCTTATCGGCAGGAAGTGCCAATCGGCCGAAGCCTGGAAGCCGAGGTTGCCGGCATAGCCGGCGGCTTGATTAGCATCGTCGAATATCCGCCGGATTTCGACCCGCATGTTATCGGGCATGGCGCCGCGCGTGCGCATCATCAAATCGAAGCGTTTGTCGCGGATCAGACCGTCAAGCTGCATCTCTCCCAGGCGCGACATTTCAAGCTCGAGGATGAATCGGGTCGGGTCCCGCCGGTCGCGTTTCTTGCCGCCGTCACGACGATTTTCGTGTTGGCGAAGGAACAGGCGAAGCTGATGTACGTGATCTCCGTCCCAAAGCGGAATTGGCAGCAATCGCCAGTCACCGGCGGTACTGGGCCCTCCCGCGCCGTCGGCCATGCGGCCCATCTGCGCCAAGTCGCGGGACAAGCGCCCGACCAGGGCGTCGCGTCCCGAGGCTCGCAAGGTCTGAAGCGCATCGGCGCCCAACCAACGCCCTAGGTTTCCTCCACTGAGCGCCGCCAAGAAAAAAAGCATGCCGGAAGCCAAGCGCGCACCCGGTTGCGGCACCCCTTGCAGCGTTCGCTGCATGGCGCCAGCGCCTAAATCGCTCAAGACGGTAAGCGCCTCCTCCAAGGCAGGCCAAGCATGGCCCAAGGACGCCGCTGTCGCCATTCGGGCCTGACTCTCGACCGCTTTCGGCAAGCCACCTGGAGCGAGTTCCAAGGCCACCCGGCTGCCACCGGGGAGCCGGGCCTCCACCTCCAGGCTCAGGGTGCCCAGCGGTGTACTCAGGACGGGATGCCCCGCATGCGTTACGCTGGTAACCAGGCCGGTGAACCTCAGAGGCGTCGTCAAAGCATCGCCAGCCACGCCGGCGAAGCCAGTCGGATTGGATTGCGCGGCCGCAGGGGCGACCACCGGGTTCTGTGCCGCGAGCGATGGCGCGGCCGGCGTCCCTGCCGCGTTTGCCGTGCTGCTAAGGGCGACGTTGACGGGTACGCCGACGGTGACAGGTCCGCTCGCCGGTGGCAGGGCGCCGGTTGGCCCTTGCGGGCCGGGAGGGGTGAAGCCCAGCGGTCCTAGCGTGCCGGAGACCGCCGGTCCAGGGCCCGCTGAAGCGGTGACGTTCGGCGTTGGCCCTGGGGCGCTGACCGAGAGAACTCGAAGTGGAAGAATTGTGCCGGGGGCGGGCCGTGGCAGTTGGCCTGTTTGGGCGTCGGCGAACGCCCTGTTACCAGCGGCCGCCGCGCCTTGGGTGCCGGGTTGTAAGGCTGCTGCGGACTGGGCGGGCCCAGCGGTTCCCTGGACCACGGCGCGAACCGTCTGACCCAGATTCAACGGATCGGCACGGCCGGGGATGGGCGGCAGGGGCGTGGCTGATGGGTTTCCAGTGGTGCCTGGCTGGAACCCGGCGGTTTGTGAGGTTCCGACACCCCCCGAGCTTGATGGCGCGCCGGTATTTTGCGCCGCGGATTGGGGGGCGGGGCCAAACGCCGCGCCTTGGCCGCGGGTCTGCATGATCATGACGTGAAGCTGAACCCCGCTGCTTCGAATTTGCAGCACGACCTCACTGTTCGTGGCGAGGTGGGCTTTTGTTGCCACCGCCAGTGTTCCCTGGTTGGTTTTGACCAGGACATGGCCCTTGCCGTCGGTTCCGATCACAATGCCGCGCAGGGTTGTTCCGGATGGCAGGCGCGTGACTTCGGGTGGCGGGTTCGGAATCGTGGCCAGCACGCCGGAAGGGGCGCTCGCCGCGATCCCGCCCGTGAAAAAGGACGAGGGTCGGACCAGATCGTTCATCGCGCTTGAAGTATGCGGCGCGCCACCGCCTCGACGTCTTCGGCGGCCACCGTGTTGGGATGGCGTACCAAAAGCGGTACCTGGTGGCGGATGGCTTCGCGAACCTTGGGGTCGCGCTTGATAATGCCTGCCAACGGCGGGGCAACCTTTAGGAAGGATTCGCATGCCTTGCGAAGGGTGGCATAGGTGCGTTCGCCCTCTCCCCGGCTGTGAGCCATATTGATTACCAGGCGCAGATCGGCCTCCGGGTTATGCACGCGCGTCAGCTTAATCATGGCATAGGCATCCGTCATCGCGGTCGGTTCGTCGGTGGCGACGACGAGGCACGTTCGGGCCATGGCGGCGAGCTGGCGCACGGTGCGCTCCACCCCCGCCCCGAGGTCGAGTATGACCAGATCATAGGTGGCGCCGACCTCCACCAGGCTCGCGCAAATTTGCGCCAGCCGTTCCTGCGGCACGCCGGCTAAACTGCCCGACCCTGACCGGCCCGCGATGACGTCGAATCCGCCTTCGCGGCAGCGGCTTGTCGCCTCACGCAGAGGGTAATGGCCTGCAAGAACGCCGCCCAAGTCCTTCTCCGGCGCCAGGCCCAGTTGAATGTCGACGTTGGCCAGGCCCAAGTCGCCGTCGAAAAGCAGAACTTTGTGCCCTTGCCGCGCCAGGACGTGGCACAACGTCGCCGATAGCCACGTCTTACCAACGCCACCCTTGCCCGAGGCCACGGCAATGCCGTTTGCCAAACGCAACTGAGGTCGCTTTGTATCCGTTTTTACTGCTTCGACCATCGTTTCAGGTCCTTGGTTTGGCCATTGAGACTGCCCGCCATCTCATCGGGTAAAAACATGCGGGCGAGCGCTACCGGGTTCACGGGGTGCAGCGGATCGCCAATGTGGGGTGACGCGCTTACGGCGAGCAGGTCCAGGCGCCCGGAAACGGCGGCGCTAAGTAGACCTCCGAAACGCCGGGCGGTATCGAGGCGGGTCGCAATCATGGCGCTGGCGCCAACGCCTTTGAATGCCGTCGCGGCTTCAGCCGATTCCGCGGCGTCGCCGCCGGCGGGAAGCACAAGCACAATTTCCGCGCTGGAGGCCGACGCCGCCTTCGTCAAGCGCTCCAAGTCTTCGTCGAGAAAAGGATTCGCGCCCGGTGTGTCGATCACGATGAAATGGTCATCCCCGCACGCTAAGACCGCGTCCGGCAGGGCCTCCGGCTGGTCCGCCTGCAACAGCGTTGCCTCAAGTGCATGGGCAAAGGTTTCGGCCTGCGCCAGGCCGCCGGATTTGGCTGTATCCATGGTGACGATCGCGGTCTTGCGCCCGGCCAGACGCGCCCGCGCGCACAACTTTGCCGCGGTCGCGGATTTGCCGGCGCCAGGCGGCCCGATCAGCATGGTGGGGTGCGGGGTAAGCGGTGCTGGCAGGGCGGCGAAAGTTAATTCGGAATCGAGCGCGCCGGACAAGGCCATAACGCTATCTTCCGCGCTCAGCGACGCCGCGGCGCCTACCAAACGGTCGAAAAGGCCAGCTGGAATTCGGTGAAACGAAAGCGCCTCGGCAATGGTATCGAGGTCGAAGTAGCTCGCCGGTTCGGAGCCAAAGTACAGATCGTCGAGTGGAGACTCCTCAAGCGCCGCCGTTATCCGCACCCCCAATCCACTTTCGGCTGGCTGGGTCGAAAGGATAACGGCATCCGCGCCCAAAGCATCGCGGACCAGGCGCATGGCTTCGGGAAGGGTATTGGCGGTGAAACTTTTCAACCGCATGGACGGCGGATCTCCTTATGCCGACCTTGCGGCCGGTGGCGTCAAATCTGGCCCAGAGTTTTTATCTGGGTCTTGGCGTAGACTTCGTTCTGGGACATCACGATGGTCGCGGGACGGAACCGCTCCACAATCGAGCGAACGAAGGGGCGGATCGCGGGGCTGGTCAACAGAACTGGAACTTCGCCCATCATTGCGTGCCGCTCGAAGGTCGTTCGCACCGTGCGAATGAATTCCTGTAACTTGGTTGGCGCCATGGATAGGCGGCGTTCCTCGCCTTCCCCCACGATTGCCTCACCAAAGGCTTGCTCCCACTCCACCGACATTGTGATCATCGGCAAAATGCCCTGCTCGTTGGTCTGCGAGGTCGATATCTGTCGCGACAAGCGTGCGCGCACATGTTCGGTAATGGCGGCCACGTTGCGGGTATAGCCGCAGGCTTCTGCGACGCCTTCCAGGATCGTCGGCAGGTCGCGAATCGAAACCCGCTCGGCTAGCAGGTTCTGCAAGACCCGCTGCACGCCGCCGGCAGAGATCAGATTTGGAATCAGATCCGCGATCAGCTTTTGTTGATCCTTGTCGAGTTCGTCGAGCAGCTTTTGTGTTTCGGCATAGGACAACATCTCCGACATGTTGTCCTTCACGAGCTCGGTCAGGTGTGTCGTGATGACCGTTGGCGGATCGACCACCGTGTAACCGCGGAACAAGGCTTCTTCACGTGCGCTGCCGTCAACCCACACGGCGGGCAATCCGAAGGTCGGTTCGGTAGTCTGCTCACCGCTCAAGCGGATGGCCTCGCCTTTGGGGTCCATGACCAGTAGCATGTTGGGCCGCAGTTCGCCGCGCCCGGCCTCGATCTCCTTGACCCGAATAACATAGGTGTTGGCTGGCAGTTGCAGGTTGTCCTGAATACGCACGGCGGGCAGTACAAACCCGATTTCCTGCGCCAGTTGCCGGCGCAGCGACTTGACTTGATCGGTTAGACGTTGCCCGCCTTCGCTATTGATCATGGGCAGCAGACCGTAGCCGAGTTCAAGGCGTAGATTGTCAATTTGCAGGGCATTGCTAATCGGTTCTTCTGCAACCGGCGTCGCGGCGAGGGCCTTGGCTTCCTCCGCCTCGGCGGTCTCGGCGGCGGTAAGTTTGCGGGTACTGGTCCACGCCAGTCCGCCGGCGACGCCCGACAGCAAGAGGAAAGGCAGGGCCGGTATGCCGGGGAGCAAGGCCAGCGACAGCATGATAAAGGACGACAAACCCAGGGCGCGTGGATACCCGCCCAATTGCCCAAATAGGGCCTTGTCGGCGGACCCCACAGTGTTCGATTTGGAGACTAAAAGACCGGCGGCGGTGGAAACAATGATCGCGGGAATCTGCGTGACCAGGCCATCGCCGACGGTCAGGAGGGTATAAACCTGACCGGCCTCCGCGAAGGTTAAGTCTTTTTGCGCGACGCCAATGATCATACCGCCGATCACGTTGATAAAAGTGATCAGCAGTCCCGCAATGGCGTCGCCGCGAACGAACTTGGCCGCGCCATCCATCGACCCGAAGAAATTGCTTTCGTCTTCCAGAGATTTTCGGCGGCTTCGCGCCTCGGCCTCGTCGATCAGGCCGGCGGAGAGATCGGCGTCGATCGCCATTTGCTTACCCGGCATGGCATCGAGGCTAAAGCGGGCGGAGACTTCCGCGATGCGTCCGGACCCCTTGGTGATGACCACGAAATTGACGATCACCAGGATGGCGAAGACGATGATTCCGATCACGAAGTTGCCGCTCATCACGAAGCCGCCGAAGGCCTGAATAACGTTACCGGCGGCGTCGGTGCCTTCATGGCCGTCGGCCAGGATCAGGCGCGTTGACGCGAGATTTAGCGATAGGCGCAACATGGTCGCGATCAACAAGACCGTGGGAAAGGAACTGAAATCCAAGGGCCGACTGATAAACAGGACTGTCATCAGAACGAGGACTGAAAGCGTGATGGATACCGCCAGAAAGACGTCAAGCAACCAACTTGGCATCGGCAGGATCAGGATGACGAGAATGCACGACACGCCCAGGGCGAGCGCGATATCGCCCCGCATAAGCGCGGTGGTAGACCGATTCAGAAAATCGGAACCTGTCGCGCCCTCGCCAACGCCTTTCGGCGCCGCAGGATCTGTTACTGCCTGTCCAGCCATGAGCCGGCTATTATCCTAAGTCTTATGCCGAAGATCTCTCGGCCTCACCTGGCATCGGTATGGAGGCGCCGTCCTGGCTGTATAGCTTCAACTTGTTGCGCAAAGTACGGATCGATATGCCCAGGATGTTCGCTGCGTGCGTGCGATTGCCCAGGGTGTGATTGAGGGTGTCGATAATCAAATCGCGCTCGACCGCCGCGACCGTGCGGCCGACGAGAGGCGGTGCGGCGTCCTGCGGTGAGGCTTCAGCCTGCGGGGCGCCGGGGGCTACACCGTTGCCGGTAACGTTGTCTGGACTGGCGCCGTTTCCGGCCGCCTCTGTTGCCGCGCCCCGCAACTGGATCGACTCGGGGGTGATTACGCCGTCGTGCGACAGCAACACCGCGCGGTGCATGGTATTTTCCAGCTCGCGCACATTGCCGCGCCACGGGTGCGTCAGCATCATCCGGCGAACTTCCTCGTTGGGAGCCGGTGCGGGTACTGCGTTGGCCTCGGCGTATTTTGCGATGAAGTGTTCGGCCAGGATCTCGATGTCAGCTTGCCGATCCCGCAGTGGCGGCAGTTCTATGTTGACCACATTGAGTCTGAAATAGAGGTCCTCGCGGAAATTACCCAGGCGAACCTCCTCTTCGATATCGCGGTTAGATGTCGCC
This sequence comes from Kiloniellaceae bacterium, assembly GCA_021776115.1. Lineage (GTDB taxonomy): Bacteria > Pseudomonadota > Alphaproteobacteria > Kiloniellales > J153 > JAJFGN01. The sequence continues at coordinate 59,748 of JAJFGN010000026.1, forward strand.
AGCAGGCGGATATCGACCTTGATCGGTTGGGTTCCGCCGACCCTGTCGACTTCGCGTTCTTGGACGGCGCGCAGGAGCTTGGCTTGCAAGCGCGGATGCATCTCCGAGATTTCGTCAAGCAACAACGTACCGCCGTTGGCTTCCTCGAATTTTCCGACCCGGCGCCCAATCGCCCCCGTAAATGCTCCTCTTTCATGCCCGAAGAGCTCCGATTCCAAGAGGTTTTCGGGAATCGCCGCGCAATTCAGGGAAATGAACGCCTTTTGCGCGCGCTTGGATTTTAAGTGCATGTAGCGCGCCAGAACTTCCTTGCCCGTGCCCGACTCGCCGGTAATCAGAACGGTCGCATCGGACGGAGCGATTTGGTCCGCCAGGCTCAGCACCTTTTTCATCGAGGGGTCGCGATGAATGACCGAGCTCGTTTCCTCCGCGACCGCGTTCAGAACCGCGGCAATAAGTTCGGCGTCAGGCGGCAGGGGGATGTACTCTTTGGCGCCGGCCTTAATTGCCTCGACTGCAAGTTTAGTTTCGGCGCCGATCCCAAATGCGACAACCGGGACGGATATGCGTTCAGACTTCAGGCTGGTGCACAGCTGTCGGATGTCCAGACGAACATCGATCATGACAATGTCCGCGCCCTGTCCCGATCGCAGCGCGGTCATGGCCCGCTCGACCGATTCTTCGTGGGCAACCTTCGCGCCTTTTTCCAGCGCGATCTTGCCGGCGGTCGCGATGTGCCCGTCGAGGTTGCCAATGATTAGGAGACGCATACCTTTTCTCCGGTTTTCCGCAGTCAGTCGAAGTGCTTTACCCGCTGAGCGGGCGACAAGATGGAGTTGATCAGGACTTCCAGCCGGCGCGGGTTTTCCTGGCGGTTGATCGACATCGCGCCCATCGTGTAGATGCGGTGGATCGTGGCTTCATTCTCGGAAATTCGTTCCAGCTTGCTGGCCAAGGGATGAAACAGCATGTTGGCTAGGACGGCGCCGTAAAACGTGGTCAAAAGCGCGACCGCCATGCTGGGCCCGATCGTCGATGGGTCGTCTAGGTTCCCCAGCATTTGCACAAGACCGACCAGTGTGCCGATCAGTCCCATGGCCGGCGCGACTTCCCCGGCACGGCGCAAGATACTGGCGGAGCGGACATGACGATGATGGGTTGCGTCGCGCTCCTGCATCAGAACTTGCTCGATCTCTTCCACGGGCAGGCCGTCGGCGACCAGTTGAACGGCTTGGCCGAGGAAACGGCTTTGGCCCATATTCCTGCTGATCTCAACTAAGGACAGGACGCCCGTGCGCCGTGCGCGATCCGCCAGATGGAGGATTCGATGGGCGGCGCTGCTGGGATCTTCCGCATTGTAAATCACGGCGCGGAAGGCAAGCGATCGTGAATCCAATAACTCTTCCAGGGAAAACGAAGCCATGGTCACCAGGAAAGTGCCGCCAAAAACAATCAGCATGGCGGGGACATCGACGAAGGACTCAGGCGACCCGCCTAGCACCATCGCAACCGCAATCACGGCAAAGGCGCCAATAACCCCGGCAAGAGTCGCGGTATCGATGCTAGGCGACGAAACGCGGGATCCACCGCCTCGGCGGGCCCCGGTTTTTGCCGTGGCGCTGATATTGGCCATGGGCGAGACTCTTTCTTCGATCCGTGGTCTAGGACCGGTCCATCTTGATAATCTCGGTCATGGTGACGCCAAGGCGATCTTCGACGACAACAACCTCTCCACGCGCTACGAGGCGGTTGTTTACGTAGATATCGATGGCCTCGCCGACTTTTCGGTCCAATTCGACGACCGCGCCACGTCCTAGCTTAAGCAGCTGGCTGACCTGCATACTGGCCTTGCCCAGAACCGCGGAGACTTGAACCGGAATGTCGTAGACCGCCTCCAGCTCCTTGACGTTTGCGGGGCCCTTGGCTGAGTCGGTGGTTCCCTGGGCGCCCGATGCGTCGTCTTCTTGCTCGACGGCTTCGTCGTCTGGCTCTAGGTCTGCCAACTCCAAGTCTTGATCTTCTGCCATGTTGATCTCCTGTGGGGTGATTCTGTCTTAGGCGGTCGTGTTTCGATTTTCGTTTTTCTGGGGCACGGCGGGCGCGTTTTCATCGGTCCCCAAGGGGGCGCTTGCCATGCGGCGAATCGCTTCGTCAATGTCCTGCCATATGCGCCCAATATCGCGCTCGGCGCCGCCATCCGCCCATTCGATCCGGACGTCGCTGGAGGCCATGCCGTCGTCAGCGAGAAAGACGATCTTGCCTTCGAACCCGGCGTTACTGGCCAAAGGGCCGACACGGTCCTTGACCCTGTCCAACAGGGCGTCACAAACCCGGATGACGATTCTAGGTTCATCGCATAGACGCGTCATGGCATCGCGGACGACCGCCTCAATTTCCTGCAACCCTCGATCTTGGGCCATCTTCGGGAAAAACTTGCGTACCATCGCCGCCGCGACATCCACGGCAGTACGGATCTGTTGTTCTCGCATCGCGGCCACTGCTTCTTGCAGACCCGTCATATGCTGCCCGACCGTCGTCAGCGCCTCGGCCGTGACTTGCTCCAAGGATTGCAGGGCTTCTTGGCGTCCTGTCTCCTTGCCGGCCGCCATGCCTTCAGTGCGGGCCTGCGCCAAATCCTCGTCGAAGTACTTCGGTTCGGGCGGAGCTTCGACTGGTTTCTTGCGCTTGTCGTCCTGGTTCTGCTCGAACGATGTGTCGAACAGGAACTTTTCCGGCGCATTGGAGGCGTTGATAGCCATGGATCAGTACACCAACTCGTCGTCGCCCTTGCCTTCGGAGATGATAATTTCGCCGCTTGCGGCCAAATCCTTGGCAATCTGAACGATGTACATCTGTGCCTCGTCTACATCGCGCAAGCGAACTGGGCCCATCGCGCCCATATCCTCGCGCATGATCTTCGCCGCCCGTTCGGACATATTCGAGAAGAACAGGTTGCGCAGATCCTCCGACGATCCCTTGAGCGCGATCGAAATTTTGTCTTTTCCCGCGTTGCGCAATAGCGTCTGAACTCCGCCCGGGTCCAGGTTCCCAAGATCTTCGAAAGTGAACATCAGAGCTTTGATTCGTTCCGCCGAGTCCTTGTTGCGTTCCTCTAGAGAGGTTAAGAACCGGGACTCCACAGAGCGTTCGAGGTAGTTGAAGATGTCGGCCATCAGTTCGTGCGAGTCGCGCCTGTTGGTTCGCGCCAGGTTCGACATGAATTCGTTGCGCAAGGTGCGTTCGACGTCGTCTAGAACTTCTTTTTGAACCGATTCCATGCGCAACATGCGCATGATGACTTCCATGGCGAAGGGCTCCGGAAGAAGTCCAAGCACTTTGGCGGCGTGTTCGGACTTGATCTTGGAAAGAACCACCGCGACCGTTTGCGGGTATTCGTTCTTGAGATAGTTGGCCAAAACCGTTTCGTTTACGTTGGTCAGCTTTTCCCACATGGTTCGGCCGGCGGGACCACGGATCTCGTCCATGATTCCGGAGACGCGGTCTTGGTCGAGGACCTTGGCCAAGAGGCGCTCAGTATTGTCGAAGTTACCGACCAGGGAACCGGTTGAGGAAATTTGATCCGCGAATTCGACCAGCAGGCGCTCGACCATCTGGGAACTCACGTTCCCAAGGTTCGCCATGGCCTGCGATAGTTCCTTGATTTCGTCGTCGTCCATGATCGAGAACAGACGCGTGGCGTTCTCTTCTCCCACGGACATCATGAGCAGCGCGGCCTTCTCCGGCCCCGTCATGGTTCTATAGTCTTCGCGCAGACGCATTCTTAGCGGTCCCTTGCTTCCCTAAACTCGAGCTGCTCAAGCCTAGGTTTCTTGGTAGAGCCAGCCGCGAATGATCGCGACCGCCTCATCGGGGTGCTTGTCGACAATCTCGCCGATCTTGCGTACCGAGGATGCGCGGACGCGCCCCTCGACCTTATTCAGATCGATCATTTGTTCGATCTCCGCCGCAACGGTTTCCGAGTTGTCGTCGTCACCCTCGTTGAGGGCTAGGGTGCTGGGGCCGGCCAGGGCTGGTCTTGGGCCACGTTGATCGGTCAATTGGTTCTCCGTATTTCCTTCAAGCGGCCCTTCGATGACCCGGCCCACCAGCGGGCGAACGACGAGAAGCAGCACCAAGATCGCGACCACACCGAGCACGAAGATCTCGGCGATGCGCATAAGATCCGCCTGTTCCAAACCGAAGAGCGAGCCCGCACTTTCGTCGCCGAGGCCATCGAGCGCATCGACGAAGGGCATATTTACGATCTCCAGCGTGTCGCCGCGCGATTCGTCGAAACCGACCGCGGAGCGAACCAGGGCTGAGAGCTGATCCATTTCCGCCGGTTTGCGAGGCTGATAGGTGCTCTCTCCCTCGCTGGGTTGGCTGGTTATTCCATTTATTAATACGGCGACCGACAGGCGGCGTACCGTGCCGCTTTCGCGCACATGGGTCTTCATGGTGCGCGAAATCTCGAAATTGGTGGTTTCCTCGACACGCGTCGCGCTGCTTTGAGTGCCATTGGCGCCGACAGGCGGCAAACCCGCGTCAGGCAAATTGCCGCCAACAGTGACCGGCGCCAGGCCTTCACCGTCCGTCGATCCGGTTTCCTCTTCGATCGTTTGCGTGGAGCGGGCGACCTGGCCATCCGGATCGAATATCTCCGCGTTTTCGGTTATCCGGTCGAAATCCATGGCCGCGGAAACTTGCACACGGACATTCCCGATTCCTACGGAGCGTTCCAGCAACTCCTCCACCGTGCGTGCCAAACGTGTTTCGTAGCCGATACGCATCTCGTCGGCGGTTGTGGCCGTTTGCTGCAGGTCGCCCTCGACGGTTCCCCGGGCAAGCAGGGATCCCTTGTTGTCCACTATCGAAATCATGTTTGGCTTGAGGCCGGGCACCGCGGCCGCGACCAGATGCTGTATTGCCTGAACTTGCTGGTTATCCAGCCGCTTGTTGCCTTGCATGGCGATCACGATGGAGGCGGTCGGCTCTTGCCGGTCGCGACTAAATAACTCGCGCTTGGGTAAGACCAAATGTACGCGCGCCTGTCTGACCGACCCGATCGAGCGGATGGTCCGCGCCAATTCACCCTCAAGAGCCCGGATAAGGTTGATGCCTTGAACGAAGCTCGTTGTTCCCAAACCCTCCGAGCGATCGAATATCTCGTAGCCGATAGAGCCGCCGCTTGGCAGGCCTTCTTCCGCCATGGTCAAGCGCAGGCGGGCGACCTGATCTTGAGGCACATAGATCTGACCGCCGTCGCCACTTAGGCGGTACCTGACCTCAAGCTTCTCCAGGCGGGTCACGATCTGGCCGCTGTCTTGCGGATCCAAGTCCGAATAGAGCAAGGACAGGTCGGGCGTCGCGATACGGCTTGTCGTGTAGATCATGAAGGCGATCACACTCGCCGCGACCGCGGCCATCAGCCCAAGTCGCGCTGGGCCGAGGCCCCGCAGAGTATCGAAGAAGCTATTCAAGCTGGACCGTCCTGGCTGGTTGCCATCCTGACCCACGCGGTTGCGTGAAACAGTTCCATGAGCGCGCCAGGAGGCGATGTGTGCCCCTTAGGTGTTGCTCAGGAAAACAAGGTAAAGCGGTCCGGTAAAAGCGGCGTTAATTGCGGGCAATTTTTGCCTAGCGTGGAATCTGAAATTTTCCTGCTAATTAGTTGATGGAATGCATGCAAACGATATTCCGGTTCGTCCTAAGCTCGATCGTGAAGTTGGAGGTGCGAGGCTTGGCCTCTGAGGCCAAATTTAGGGCCCCGCGCAGTGCCGGACTAAGACGTGGCCTTGGGGTCCATACCTTGGCCCGTGTTTTCTTCATCGGTGGGGCGGCGGTACTGTTGCAAGCGCGTTGTGCGTAGTCCACGTACGCCATGTTCCTCGATCAGCTTCTGCCAGGACAAAAACTCGTCCACGGACAGCTTGTAGCGATTACAGGCATCCTCCAGGCTGATCAGCCCATTGCGCACGCCAGCCACAACTTCCGCCTTACGCCGGATAACCCAACGCTTGGTTTCGGGTGGGGGCAGGTCGTCGATAGTCAACGGCTGTCCTGCCGGTCCGATTACCGTTTGGCCCTTACTTGGACTCTCTAACGCCATCGACATATCTCCGTTCGTCACTGTCTTGCTCAACTTGTGCAGCAACTCCGCTCAGATTAGCGTCGCGGCCTTGAAAAACGATTAATTCCAAGACTTAAGCTAAATGTTCGTGAACTGGAACTTAGGGCCTGTTGGCCCCTTAAGAGGCCGGGTGGCGGTCTATATTGGGATCATTATCCTAGTATAGACCGCCACCTGGGAAGCTAGACCTCAGGTTTACCTGCGGATCCGGATCAACTCTTCCAGCATCTCATCGGCCGTGGTGATAATCTTCGCGCTAGCCGAATAGGCCCTCTGAGTGGTGATCATCTTGGTGAATTCCTCCGCCAAATCGACGTTCGAGGCCTCCAGCGCCGACGGCGCCACAGCGCCGGCGCCACCGGTATTAGCCTGCTGCAGAAGGAGATTGCCGGAGACGGTTGTCTGGCGATAGGCGTTGCCATTGACTGATTCCAGACCGTTTGGGTTGGGAAACGAGGCAATTGGAAGCTGGTAGATGTTGAGCTGCCTCCCATTGTCGAACAAGGCGGTGACCGTGCCGTCCGTGCCGATAGTAACCCCGGCGAATTGACCGAAGGGCAAACCGTCCTGATTGAGTTCGCTGACCGAGAATTGACCGGCGAATTGGGTGATGCCGTCGGCCAGATTGACCGTGCCCGGGTTGACGGTGATTGTGCTGTTGGTCGCGCCGGTGGTCCAGCCGGTGATGGCGATGGCTGGAAAGGTGATCGTTGCCGGGGTGCCGTCGCCATTGAAGGTCATGCCGCGCACGGCCGCCGTGACCGTTCCGCTTACCGTGGCCGTTCCCGCCAGAACCGGGTCTTGTACGTTGATCGTCCATGAATTCGCCGCAGCCTTAACGAAGTCTATCTGCAGGTCATGCGCGTTACCCAAGGAGTCGAAGACCTGAACCGTGGCGGAGTTGGTAGCGGCCACCGCGGCTGTCGAGGGGAGGTTGATCCCAAGGGTGATATTCGTCGAGGCCTGGGCCGTACCGCTCAAGGTAGAGACATTCACCGTCTGCACGCCCGTCAGGACGGTTGTATTTGTGGGCAATGTCGTGCCGTTCGCCAGCGGCCAACCTTGCAGGAAATAGCCGGCCGTGTTGATGAGATCGCCGTTCTCGTCGGCGGCGAAGGACCCCGCTCGGGTATAGAAAAACTCGTTACCGAGGCCGGCTGCGGCGGCTTCGTTTACGACGAAGAAACCGGATCCCGCGACCGCTATGTCTGTCTTGGACGACGTGGATTGCAAAAGTCCCTGTTTGTCGATGCTGGAAATCGGCACAGAGGTCACACCGCCCGGGGTGAAGGTTGTGCGCGAGGGCGCCTCGGTGATCAGTGTACTGAATTGCGCCGAAGTGCCCTTATATCCTACCGTGTTCACGTTGGAGATGTTATCGGCGATCATGCCGAGCGCCTGGCTGTTGGAATTCAAGCCTGACACACCGGAAAACATTGCGCCAAAGATACTCATCTTATTCTCTCCTACTAAGTTGGCCGAGCCATCCTGCCCCGACCTCTAAAGCCCAAAGGGTGTTGGGCTGAATTTCCCCTCTAGGCCTCCGATTGACTCTCGCGTATGGCGAAGAGTTGGTCGAACGTGACACCGCCCAGCTCACCCATGATCAGGGTGGCGACGCCATCGACGATCTCGACGCCCGTGACCTTGCCGGTAGCCGCGGTTACCGTGTCTATGGTCTCGTCGTCGGCGGTGACCGCGGTCACGGAAAAGTTATAGACGCCGTCCGGCAGCTCGGACCCGTTACCGTCCAAACCGTCCCAGATGAATTCGTGACGGTCGGCGCCGGTCTCGCCATTGACGGTGCGCACCACGCGTCCCGAGGCATCGACGATGTTGATGGTCGTCTGTGCGGCCGAGCTTTCCAAGCCATAGCTGATTTTCGCGGTGCCGTTCGACAGGAGTAGTTTGTCGGAGACGAACTCGGCGGTCTTTCCGATATAGGAGACGGCACTGTTCAACTGATTGTCGGCCTGAAGGCCGAGTAGCTGATCCAGCTTATCGTTGGTCGCGATGGCTTGCTCGACACCGGTGAACTGAACCAGTTGCTCCGTGAATTGCTCGCTCTCCATCGGATCGAGCGGATCCTGGTTCTGGAGCTGGGTGGTCAGCAGGGCCAGAAATGTATCGAAGGTCTCGGCCAGGGACTGGGATGCCCCCGAACCACTGTCCGTCGTCTTGAAGCCCACGCCATTGATTTCCACGATTCTGAACTCCTCGGATTTGGCCTAGACACGAATGTCCAATGCGCGGCTGGACCGGCCGGTGTGAACCGGTATCTCCGCCGCCTCGATGGCGGCCGACAAATCGGCATCGGCCTGTTCGCGCCCGGCCATCGACGTGTCGCCGTCGCCGTCCCGGTCTCGCAGGCCGTCCTCGCCGTTATCCCGCAGATTAAAACTAAGGCTTCCGGAATCTGTCTTGAGCCCGGCATCCTGTAAGGCGCGTTCCAGACCCCGGGCGTCGCGTTGCATGAGGTCGAGAGTTTCCGGACGGTCGACCTGAACCATGGCCCGGACGATTCCATCAGCGCCGACTTTCAAGCGAACATCGACCTGTCCAAGCTCGGCCGGGTGCAGCCGGATCCGAATTCGGTCATCTCCCCGGGCTGCGGCGCGCTGAATGGTCACGGTCACTTCGTTGGGCGGCACGGGCCGATCCGTGGTTGGTGCCGAGCCTGGCCGTACGTCCGCCGTGCGGGTCGCGGCTTGCATCGGATCGATGCCGGTCAGGCCGGCCGGCGCCTGGCCGGTATTGCCGGCCGAGGCGGCGGTCTTGAGGACGGCGGTCGCCGTATCGCTTGCCACCGGGGTTCGCTGACCCGGGGTCTCCAGGGACGGCGGTACCAACGCCGGGTTGGCGCGCGCGGCCTGGTTGGCCTCGGCTGAGGCCGCCGGGTCTTTCAGCACCGAGGCGGCGCTGGCGGTGGCCTTGTGCCCGGTAAGATCTAACTGAATTCTTGCGGCGGTCGAGGCTTGCTTGTCTTTGTCTGGGGGGCCAACAATCTCAGGCGCTTCGGTCGAGACCGCCGGCGCGTCAACCTTCTGCCCGGACGATTGGGTCCGTTTGACTTGCGCTGCATTGAGCGGGATAGCCGCTTCGGCCGGCACCACAGGCAAAGTGCTTTGAATTGTCTTGACGGTGGCCGGCGCGGGCGCGGTCTCGGCTTCGCCTAGCACCGGCGTTGCCACGGCGCCGTCGAGCGCCGCTTGTGGGCCCGCTACGGCGGTGGGAATAACGGCCGGGCGTGGCGCGCTGCTCAAGGCGTCCTTGGGATTGGCCGGTTTCAGCGCGGCGCTGGTGGCCGGGGCTTGGGCCGCGACGCCGTCCGTAACTTGGGTGAACGGTGTGGCGGCAATGGCCGGGTTTCCTGCCAAGGCCGGATTGGCCGCGATGGCCGAGGCCGCCAGCATCGGCGCTCCCTCGTCGCCCAGTCCGGTTTCGACCAGCGTGTCGCTGGTGAGCGGCGCGTCATCGTGTTCTTGGGTGTCGGTTTTGGCCGTGTCCGATTCCGCGCTCTGGTCGGGACGGTTGGCGCGGGGCTGCGATTTGTCCGTATGGTCGCGCCGGACGCTCTCGTCCGTCACCCGGATGTCCTCGGCCACCGGCCGTTCCTCGCGCGTGTCGCTATATCGGTCGTCGTCGCGTGCCTCGTGCGCCGCGTCGGATCGGCGCCGCGCCATGGTCGGACGCTCCGCGTCATACTCTACCGGATCGCGTGAGGCGTCTGTCCGCGCGGTCTCGCCGCGCGTGGCCAATTCGCGCGTTTCGTTTTCGCGCAAAATGGCCCGGAATATGTCGTTCATGTCTCGTGAGGCGTTCTCTTGCTTGAGCACGCCGCTGGTCCTAACTGGCAAAATCGCTTGGGCTTCCATCCTGGTTGCCGTCCTCTTGAAAATACTACGGTTCGGTTCGGTGCACGGCCGTCTCGGCTGACGGCGAGCCGGCGCCGCTCCAGCGCGCGCAGGCATCGCGCAGCCGCTCGATCATGGCGATCGCCTCACGTGCCATCTCGGGGCTGTTGTGCCGGTTGACGCCCAGCAGCCGCCCCAGGATCGATTCGTACAGCTGCCCCGCGCCTTGGGCCGAGAAGCCCTGGTTGACGCCGTCATACTGCAGAAAGAGGGACGTCACGGCCTCGGTTGCCGCGGCGACCGCCTTGAAGCGCGCCTCGATATCGGCACATGCGATTGCGTTCAATGCCGCTTCCAGGGCGCCGGTCGCGATGGCGCAGTGACAAGGCGGCGCGCACAGCGTCCGATCGCCTGGCTCCATTTCCAGGCCGCTCGGGTATCCCTTTGTGTGCGCGTCTGCCAAAGCCATGGCGGCCAGCGATCCTCCGATCCGGTTCCGGCCTGCGGCGCGGTCTATTCCGACGCGAACAAGGCCAAGCCGGGACACCCCGGCCAATCGTTTAAAGCAACCGCCGTGCCAACCGCGGGCCATCCGGGGGAGGGGCCTAGGACTGCGCCACCTTGCTGGGTCCCTGCCGCTTTCCGGCCTAGGGACGGCAGGGAGATGGCGGCAGATCTTGCTGTGTGGCCGGGTAAATCGTGCCGGTTGGGCGCCGATCTTGCCTGCCGCGCCACGGGTCGTGAGCGGCACATGGGCGACTTGCGGTTCGTTTTCCAGGTTGCGCCTGCTTCGTCCGGTCTGGCACATCGCTTGCTTTAGTACTATCGCCGGTTCGGGACTCCCGACCGGCGATTGGCGGCAGGCAGCCGTCAACAATGCGGCAGGTAGCCGCACCTTTTCCTCTAGTTGTCCAGGGAAAGACGGGAAGGGGCCCTTGGCCCCAAAACCCTCAAATACGGAGCCTAGCGGGCTCCCATATCGTGGCTAAACGGACTGGCCGGAGCCGCCCATGAAGGGGCCGGGGCCGCCATCCTGATCGCCGGCGGGGCTATCATCCGGCTGGCCGACCGCGGCCAACAACCCCGCGGCGATCTGACGGTTGATGGTGATCAGGATATCGAGTTTTTCCGGCTGTGGGTTGGCCAGAATGCCGACCATTTTTTTGTCGATGAAATTACTGAGGTTGAGCATGTTCGTGCGGATTTCCGGCGGCAGGGCGCACTCCGGCGCGCAGATCTCGGCCTGCAATATGGTCCAGAGCCGCCAGTTCAGCCGCGCGACCGTGCTTAGGCCTAGCTTGTCCTCGGGCTTTTCCTGTGCCTCGGACATGCGACGTGCCGACTCGAGCAAGGCCCGTCCCTCGGTTTCGCGGGGGTTGCCTCCTTTAGCGCGTCTGTGTTCGTAGGTCCGTGCCGCCGTCTCATAGGACATGCGATAGAGCCTCGTGCTCATGACTGATCAGGCGGCTACATGCCTTCAAACCTTGATAGAGTTTATCCGCGCGCACATTCTCCAAGATCTCGTCGGCGATGGTCTGCGCACTCGGCGCGGCCTCAAGAAAATCGTCGAGGAATCCTTGGAAATGGCTGAGATAGTGCTCCGACTTATCCGGAAACAGATAGGCGCACTGAAGGGCGAGATAGGCCCGCGCCGCCGGGGTTGTCGCAGTTTCCGTGGTCAGAACGTCCTTCTGGCGAAGGATCTGCGCCTGGTTCTCGAAAACGAGTTCTGCGGAATCGCCGGCGTTGCGGATCGCCACGCCGTTGACGATGAACCGCTCTCCCTTGCTGACCGACAGCTTTAAAGGCATGCCTAAGTTCCGATCGGTTAAAATAGTTTGGCAACGGTAATGAAACGCGCTTAAGGAACGGTTAAACACGGGGATGCTAAAGAAACCGTATAAAACTGGTATCGACTTTCGCTTTTTTGGGTGTGAAGTCTTAGAACGGGAGTAAGGCCGATCGGCCAGGTGTCGTGCCTGCTCCTTGGGCTCCACCCGGGTAAAACTCGTCTGGGGCAACCCAGGGGTTGAGAGAGGAAGACCGGCGTGACGGAATCGGCAGCAACCGCCAAGACCCCGGAAGTCTCGGAAAACCCCGAAACCCCGGCCGCCCCAGCGGCCCCAGCGGCCAACGAATTTTTTCAGAAGAACCTCGCCGCCATCAGGCAGTGGGCTCCCTATCTCTATAGCCGGCTGGGCGCCATCGACGTGCCGAACACCGATTTGATCGTCGATCCGGACGGCGGAATCGACATCGGTTTTCGAGGCCAGCGACTCTATGGCCAGGATGCGGTCGCGCACGCCAGCGCCCAGATCGAGAAGTTCGCAGAGGCGCCGACCCGCGAATTCATCAACGAACCTGACCCGGAAAAAATGAAAGGTATGACCGGCGATTTTTGTGTGGCCGTGCGTGACCGTATGGGCGGTGCCGGAATCGCTTACGATCCCGCCAAAACCTTTCCAAACAGTCATTTCCTGGTGGTCTTCGGAATCGGCCTGGGCTTTCATTTGCAAACCTTAATCGAGCGAACCGAAGCCAAGGTCGCGATCCTGATCGAACCGAACATCGAGTACCTGTACCATTCGCTTTACGTGACGGACTGGGCCACGTTGTTCGAAATCGGCGACCGGCAGGGCGTGCGCTTCAGCTTGATCGTCGACCAGAAACCGGCGGAGATCGCGGCCAAGGCTGGCCAGGTGCTGCGCGGCAACAATCCCTCCCTGCTCGACGGGGTCAGTCTGTTCATGAACTACCGCTCGGTCATTCTCGATCGGGCGAAGGATCTGATCCGGCGAGACCTTTTCCTATCGATCTCGGGTCTTGGCTTCTTCGACGACGAGTGCATCATGTGCCGCAACGCGGCCGGCAATCTCGCCGCGGGCACGGCCGAGATCTTGGGGGAGTATCTATCCACGCGAGACGAACCGTTGTTCGTGATCGGCAGTGGTCCCTCCGTCGAAGCGGATTTGGACTTCATCGTCGCCCATGCCGGGCAGGCGATGCTGATGTCGATCGGTACTGGTCTACGATCTCTTCTGGTCCATGGCATCCGACCCGACTTCCACATCGAGTTGGAGAATGGTGTCGATAACCTTGAGATCATCGCAGCGACTGCCGAGGAGTTCGACATCGGCGGTGTGACCCTCATCGCTTCGACGACAGTTCATCCGGACCTGGCTCGCATATTCGACCGCGCGGTCTTTTACTTTCGCGAGCGCGTGACTCCGACACAGATCTTCGGCGGGTCGTTTCCGATCCTGCAGCCCGCCGGGCCGACGGTCGCGAATTCGGCGCTGGTTTCGTCTATCCGCCTTGGCTTTCGCAAAGTCTACCTTTTCGGCGTCGACATGGGCACCAAGTCGGGCAGCAAGTTCCACGCCAAGGAGTCGGTCTATGGCACCGGTCTGCTCGACGAGGTTGTGGAAGCCTCTCAAGCCTTTCCCGGAAATCTGGGCGGCACCGCCGTCGGATCTCACGTTTACGACTGGTCGCGCAAGGTTCTCGAAAATACACTGCAACACTATCGTTCAGTCCAGGTCTACAACTGCAGTAACGGTGTCCGCATCGACGGGGCCATACCGAAGGTCGCGCGGGCCATCGAGTTACCGGAGACCGTGATCGACCGGGCCGCGGTGGGACGTGAAATTTCTCAAGGCCTAGCCCGCTGCAAGCGCGAACGGTGGTCCATGCAGTGGCGCGAGTCCGATATCCGCGCGCAGAGCACGGTGATCCTCGATCACCTGGAGGGGATACTCGTGGCCTTGGCGGCGGACCCGGGGTCGAGCGTCGATTGGCTCCAAAGTTTTTGCGACGCGATTCAGGCGATAGAACATCAGAGCCCGGCCAACGCCGCGCTTCTGGGCGGCACCCTACAACTAGCCGTCGGCTGTGCATCCTGGTACGACCGCCGTATTTGCGATCCCGGCCAGATCGACCCCTATCGCCGCCTGGCCGCGGAGGAGTTGAGCGCCTTGGTCGGACGTCTTCGGGAGGGCCTGGAGGCCCTTCTGGACGAGATGGAGACGACCTTGGACCTGCCTGGCGCGCATGGCCATGTGGCCGGTGCGTGACCTCCGCCATGGTCGCGGAACTGAGTCATAAAAAGCCAATTTTCTCAATATATTAAGAACTTTCTTAATGTTTGACGCGATATTGTCCGGGGCGGTGGACCCGGTTCGCGGCGCATCCGCCTTGCGAGCCGGCAAGCCGGATACCGCTTCGCCGGGGCCTGGACGCTAGGCCGACGAGCGGTAGGGAAAGTGGCTACGAGCCGGACACATGGCTAAGACCGAGGCGCAGGATCCGGGTGACAAGTCCGCTCAAGCGGACACGGACACAAACGCCGAACGCGTGGACGTCTTTGACCTTCTCGAATCCCAAATGCCCGCAGTCGGTCCTCCAATGAATCCCGACGTCGTGATCCGGGACATCGAACCTTTCTGTACCAGCCCTGACATCACCATCAAGCATGCTATCGCGCGGATCGACCGCAACGCCGAAGGGCTTGTCCTGGTTGTCGATTCGAAGCGGAGACTCCTCGGCACCGTCACCGATGGCGATATTAGGCGTGCGATCCTGCGCGGCGTCGACTTGAACGATCGCATACAGGTTTTGCTCGACGACGGAATTCCGCGCGTTCATGAAAAGCCGATCACCGCGCCTCACGATACGCCCGACGTGCAGTTGCTCCGCTTGATGGGTGAAACCGCCGTTCGTCATGTGCCGATGACGGACGAGACCGGCCGCTTGGTCGCGCTTTCTTTGCTCAGCCGGTTTGTCCGCGGCCGGGGGCTACCCATGCGCGCCGTGATCATGGCAGGCGGCCTCGGCATGCGGCTCAGGCCGCTCACGCAGGATATGCCGAAACCCATGCTGCAGGTTGGTGACCGGCCCTTGCTTCAGCGCACCGTCGAAAATCTGTGCGGCGCCGGGATCCGCAACATCAACATCACGACCCACTTTCAGGCCGAAAAGATCGAGGAATTTATCGGCGACGGCAGCCCCTTCGACGCGGTCGTCCACTACAGTCATGAAGATGAGCCCCTGGGCACGGCGGGTGCGTTGCGCCAAATGCAGGTCGACGACGACGAACCGTCTTTGGTAATCAACGGGGATATCCTGACCACCGTAAACTATGCGGCCATGCTGGAGTATCACCGCGAACACAAAGCCGATCTGACGGTCGGCGTGCGTCACTACACCATGACCGTGCCTTATGGGGTCGTCGATTGCGAGGGGCCGTTGGTCCGCGAGATCCGGGAAAAGCCGAGCGTCGGTCTTTTCGTCAATGCCGGTATCTATCTCATGGAGAACGGGGTTTGCCAGTACATACCGGAAGGCAAACGCTTTGACATGACCGATCTGATCGGCGTTCTCCTCGCCGAAGGCCGTCGGGTCGTAAGCTTTCCAATCCATGAGTATTGGCTCGATATCGGACAGCACGACGACTACAAGCGGGCGCAGCTCGACGTCGCGTCGGGAAAGCTCAGCGCATGAGGCCGCCTAGAGGAATGCGCGTCTTGGCCCGGCTATCGTACCCGGCTGCTCACAGCGGGGTGCGGGCGTGAGCGATACCTTGGGCCGGCTATCCGGCAAGAACATCCTGGTGACCGGCGCCGACGGCTTCATCGGGTCGCATCTTTGCGAAACCTTGATGACGCGCGGTTGTCACGTTCGCGCCTTGGCGCAGTACAACTCCTTCAACAACTGGGGTTGGCTTGAGGACATAGATCGCCGCGCGGCCATCGAAGTGCGGACCGGCGATGTACGGGACCCCTTTTTCTGCCAAGCCCTGGTCAAGGACATCGACGTTGTCTTCCACTTGGCATCGCTAATCGCGATTCCTTATTCCTATGTTGCGCCGCAAACGTACGTTGAGACCAATATCACCGGGACGCTCAACATCTGTCAGGCGGCCATGGATGCCGGGGTCGCGAGAGTCGTTCATACCTCGACCAGCGAGGTTTACGGTACCGCGCGCAAGGTGCCGATCGGTGAGGAGCACCCGCTTCAACCGCAGTCACCCTACAGCGCGAGCAAGATCGGCGCGGACGCCATGGCGATGAGCTATTACCACGCGTTCGCTCTTCCCTTGACCATCGCCCGTCCGTTCAACACCTACGGGCCCCGACAATCGGCGCGCGCGGTGATTCCCACAATCGTCACGCAGATCGCCACCGGCGCGCGGCAGCTGAAGCTGGGCGATACTCGGCCCACCCGGGACTTCAACTATGTCGAGGATACTTGCGCTGGGCTTGTAGCCCTGGCCGCCTGCGACGCCGCCTTGGGTAAGACAGTGAATATCGGCTCCAACCGGGAGATTTCGATCGGCGAAACCGTCGCGATGATCAAGGAGATCATGGGCAGCGATATTGAAATACTGGAGCAATCCGAACGACTCCGTCCAGAGAACTCCGAAGTGTTCCGGCTTTGGTGCGACAATAGCCTAATCCGCGAACTGACCGACTTTGAACCGCAGGTGTCGCTACGCGACGGCCTGACGCGAACTGTCGAATGGTTCGCCGACCCCAAGAATCTCGAGAAATATAAGGCCGACATTTACAATGTATGATGCCTCGACCCGCCTTGGACGCGACGCCCTAAGCGTGCTGGGGGCATCATGAACATGAGCCAACCGCTGAAGTGTCCGCAGGCGGCTAACGCACTAACAGAACCATCATCCGGGTCGCGGATCGCCCTGGCGGAGCCGGCGATCGGTGGCAACGAATGGGCCTATGTCAAGGAATGCCTGGATAGCGGTTGGGTATCCTCGGCCGGGGCCTTCGTGGAGCGTTTCGAGGCAGACTTCGCCGGATATCTGGGTGTCGGTCACGCGGCCGCGACGGTGAACGGCACGGCGGCGCTGCATGTCGCCTTGCTCGCCGCCGGGGTGTTGCCGGACGACGAGGTTCTGATGCCCAGCTTCACCTTCATCGCGCCGGCCAACGCCGTGCGCTATGCCGGGGCATGGCCGGTCTTCGTGGATGCCGAGCCGGGCGCCTGGCAAATGGATGTCGAGCGGGCGATCGATTTTTTGGAGCGCCAATGCCACTGGTCCGACGGCGCGCTGCGCAATCCGCGCAACGGCCGGCGCATCGGTGCGATCCTGGCGGTCCACGTGCTCGGTCATCCGGTCGATCTGGACCCGCTTCTGGCGGTTGCGGCGAAGCACGATCTTCCGGTGATCGAGGACGCGGCGGAATCCTTGGGCGCGACCTACCGCGACCGGTATGTCGGCCGCTTCGGACGCCTAGCCTGCTTCAGCTTCAACGGCAACAAGGTCATGACCACCGGCGGCGGCGGCATGGTGGTGACCGACGATGCGGCCTTGGCCAAGCGGGTCCGCTATCTGACCACGACCGCCAAGGACGATGCGGACGAAGGCATCCATGGGCAAGTCGGTTTCAACTACCGCCTGACCAACATTCAGGCCGCCATGGGCTGCGCACAGATCGAACAACTCGAAGACTTTTTGGCCGCCAAGCGCCGGATCGCGGCACGCTACGCCGAGGACCTGGCCGGGTTGCCGGGCCTCTCGCTCATGCCGGAAGAGCCCTGGGCCAAGAGCGCGTTCTGGCTTTACAGCATCCGTCTCGACCCGGCACGTGCGCCCTGCGACAGCCGGGAGCTGCGCCGACGTCTGCGCGCCGCCGGTATCGACACCCGGTTTTTCTGGCAACCGCTGCATCTCAGCCCGGCCCACGCCGGCGCCGAGATCTTGGGCGGGGCGGTCGCCGAGCGGCTTCATGGCGAGGTCCTGTCGCTGCCTTGTTCGACCGGCCTGAGCGAGGCCGCGCAGGCGCGCGTGATCGCGGCCGTGCGGGACGGTTTCGACTCATGATCGGCAATCTTTCGGTCCTTGGCCTGATTACCGCGCGCGGCGGTTCGAAAGGCGTGCACCGCAAGAACCTGCGCGAGGTCGGCGGGAAGTCCCTTATCGCCCGGGCCGTGGAGGCGGCGCGCGCGGCGGCCTGCTTGGACCGCGTCGTGCTGTCATCCGACGATCCGGAGATTATTCAGGCCGCCATCTTGCGCGGCTGCGACGTGCCCTTTGTGCGTCCGGCCGAGCTGGCGACCGCCGATGCGGGCTCAATGGACGTGGTGCGCCATGCCCTGGAAACCCTCCCGGAGCGCTATGATTTTGTCGTGCTCTTGCAGCCGACCTCGCCGTTTTGCACCGGCGAGGACATCGATGGCGCGGTGCGGTTGTGCGTCGAATCCGGCGCGCCGTCCTGCGTATCGGTTTGCCCACCTGCCAAGCCGCCGCACTGGAACTTCGAGCTGGGCGGCAATGGGCGGATGAAGCCCATCCTGCCGGCACACTATCTTATTCCCCGCCGGCAGGACTTGCCGCAGGTCTTTGCGCCCAACGGCGCGGTTTATGCCGCCCGTTGCGAATGGATCGTAAACCAGCCCAGCTTTATGTCGCCCGAGACGGTCGCCTACGTCATGCCCACGGAGCGATCTCTCGACATCGACTGCGAGTTCGACCTGGTTCTGGCCGAGGCGGTTGCCTCATGGCTCGAACGGGCCTCCGAAGACCGTGACGCGGTCGCGGCGCACCCTAGGGCGCGGAAAGTGGCAGGTCGTGGAAGGCCTTCCGGATAAGCCGGGGATACTTCGGTTCGGCGTCGAGGGCCTTTAGCAGAGGCCGGACTATGCCATAGTCGGAGCGGGTCACGGTGACAACGGCGATACGCTTCATGACCGCATCCGGTTAGGCCGCCGCGCCAATTTTTTGGCCGATCCGGTAGAACTGGAGATAGGCGGGCCGTTTTTCTCCTCGGAACTGGTCGAGCCAGAGAGAGACCAAGTCCTCATAGGCGGCGAGATCGAATACCTGCTTGCCGAACCACATGTCTTCCCGGCGCTGGGAGAAGCGCGCCTTGAAACGGAATAGGGTGTCTTCGGGCTCCGGGCCACGCCCGCCGCCCAGGTGAAATGTCTTGAGACCCTGTCCAATCGCCCAGCGCGCGGCCTCGTGGATTAGAAGGTTGTTCGGCGCCAGGTGCCGGTGGGACGGCATGCTGCCGGCGAGATGGTAATGCAGCGTATCGCCTTGGACCAGAAACAGGGCCCCGGCAACGTCGGTGTTGCTCGCCGAGACCATGAACAGACGAAGACGGGAGCCGAGGCCTTCGCTCAGCTTCAAATAATGATCCTCGGAGAAATAATACGAGGGATCGGCTTCCAGCCCGCGCATGGTTTCCTCGTAGATGGCGCGGAACGCCGGGATCGCCTCCCGGACCGGGCGTTGTTCGCATATAAGGCCGTTCTTCATGGCCTTGCGGATGCTGTTGCGGTGCACACCGGCGTATCCTTGCCACAAGGCATCTTCGCCCGCGGCCAGGTCGATCGCGACGGTCTGCCGGTCCCGCCAGGTTTCGCATCCCGGTGCGGCGACGTCATGATTTTTGAGCAGGGGATTGAAGCGCGTGAATTCGCAGACCACATGGCGTTCGGCGCACCATTCGCCATAGCCGCACCAGGCCTCGGCTAGAAAATCCGGATCGGCAGTGCTAGCCAAGGGGCCGCTATAGCCATAGATCGTTTCCGCGTCGCACAGGCCTTCCGGCGCCGGCGCGCCGCCGACCCGATCGATCGGACGTAGCAGAGTGGGATGGAACAGCACCTCGCCGCCGATCTCCGCTATATAGGCATGGGCGCACGCCTTGGTGTCCGCCTCGTAGGCTCGGTGGTAAGCGGGCAGGTGATAGATGTCGTACCGCCCGAGCTTTTCGAGGCAGGTCATCCATTGGTCGTGTTGCGTGGCTGAGATGACCGTCCACATATCCAAGTTCGCTTAGGGCCCCGGCGATCCTTATAGGTTTATTAATCTGAACAAAAGATAAACGGGCGACGAAGTGAGGGAAATTGAAATCGCGGGAAAGCTTAGCGTTCGTCATCTCGCCTTGATCCATTCGGCCGAATGCAAGCATGCCCATGATGGAAGATATGAATCGCCGGATATTTTCTACTGTGGTTGGTGGCGAGTTACCGCTTTCGCCCAAGGAGGCGCGGGCATGGCTCGACGGTTCAGACGGCGAAAAAAAACAAAAAAAAGCCATCGAAGATGTTTGCCGGTGGTTCGGCGGCGAAGCAGACCGGACACTCTGGCTTCGTTACGGACGCTCGGCCTTTGGAGTGGCGCTCGATTTGTCAGAGGGCTTCCGGGGAGGCTTTCGCGATGCACCCATCGCGCTGCCACCCTATATATGCAAGGAGGTTATTTTCAAAGCCCAGTCGCACAGCCCATCACTGATGTTTTATGATTTGTGCGAAAATCTGGCTCCCAACGCCAACGATCTCATGGATATTGCGCGTCAAGCCAGCGCCGTCCTGACATGCGCGTATTTCGGCTCCAAGTCCTTGGATGAGCATCTTGCGGATATCGGGCCCCGCCTTCGAAAGCTCCCCAACAATCCCTGGATCATCGAAGACCGGGCAATGGCGCTCCCGGAACAGGTCAAGATATCGAACAGCGCCAAGCGATGCGACTTCATGATTTTCAGTCTACGTAAAAGTTATCCTGTCCCCGACGGCGCGGCCTTGGTCGCCTGCTCGGATCGCGCGTTGGAAGCCATGTCGCGGTGGCGGACGACGGCGCTCGAAACGAAAGACGGCGACTCCGCTCGATGCGTTCGCGAAAAGGTACTAGCCAAGGTGAGGCGCCATGACTGGTTGAATTCGGGGCGTCTCGTGGACGACCCCGCCGCCAACGGGTTACGGGAAAGCATCGCCAGCGAAGCTTTCATCGACGATTTGAACGCAGACAACAGTACCGACTCTCTTGGTGGCTCGGCGGCCTCGGCGGCTTACTTCATGAGCAGGGACAAGGCGACAGACCGGCGGACTGTTCACGCCCGCGCCCAGTCTATTGTCGAGGGCCTTCGCGGCGACCCTTCAGTGAAAGCCCCCCTGAAGGATTGTACGGGCATCGCCGTGCCCGTATTGCTTCACGACCGCGACAAATTTACAAAGGAGGCCCGATCCCAGGGGCTTTTTTTGCCGGTTCATTGGCCCAAGGAAAACGAAATCCCCGACAGGACCGAGACGCGGCGCTGGTACGAAGAGGAAGTTGGCATTCCCACCCTCGCAACCAGCTCGCCCAGAGATATCGACTTTATGATTGAACGTTTACGGGCACGTCGATGAGTAACGCCAAGCGCTTCATCGGCGTCGCCACTTCGGCAAGGTCGGATTTCGGTTTGCTGACGCCGCTCATAGAGGCACTGCTAGCGGATTCGGACTTCGCGGTAAAAGTCTTCGCCACCGGGATGCACTTTTCCAAACAACACGGCAACACCATCGATGAAATTCGCGATAAGGGTCTTGCCGATCGCCTGGTGGAAATCCCGTGTTTCCCCGAGCAAGACACACCGGAGGCCCTTGCGGAAAGTATGGCCGCGGAGCTTTCCGGTTTTGGTCGGGCTTTTGCGACTGAAAAGCCCGACATTCTAGTCATTTTGGGGGATCGATATGACATCCTGCCGGCGGCAGTTGCCGCTTTGAACTTCAATATACCGATTGCGCATATTTCGGGCGGTGAAATAACGGAAGGAGTCATAGATGACACCGTTCGTCACGCCATAACCAAAATGAGCCACCTTCATTTCCCCAACCATGAAGAATACAAGCAACGCCTCCTTCAATTGGGGGAGGAGCCCTGGCGGATTACGGTTTGCGGCGAACCCGGCCTGGACGATATCGATCGCCTGCCCTTCAAGACACGCGCCGATATATATGACGAACTGGGATTTGCGGAAGACCGCCCTCTTACAGCTTTCACCTTTCATCCCGAAACACTGAACCCGGCCGGTAGCGCTGACGCAATCGCGACAATTCTGGATGCCGCCATCAAAGTCGACAGTCAGATTATTTTCACCTATCCCAATGCCGACGCCGGCTCGCAACCGATTATCGACGCCATAAGGAAATTTTGTGCCGACCGCGAGGATTGCCGGTTTCATGCGTCCCTGGGGCGGGTTCGTTATTACAACCTTTTGAAGTACGCCGATTGCATGGTGGGAAATTCATCCAGCGGCATTGTCGAAGCGGCGTCTTTCAATCTTCCCGTGGTCAACATCGGTGATCGCCAGAAAGGACGTTTGAGCTCCAATAACGTTATTTCCGTTCCCTTGAATGCGGACGCCATCGCAAAGGCTTGGATGAGTGCCCTCAGCGGCGATTTCCGCCAAAGCCTTGCCAACCTTGAGAACCCGTTCAGCAACGGAAAAGCGGTGGAAAGTATCCTTTCCGTCCTGAAATCGACGCCGCTCGATAAGACCCTAATCACCAAGCGGTTTATCGATACTCGCCCTGCGAACGCCGGCACAGAAACGCAGTTAATTGGCGGTTAACAAGTCTCTGCCAACCTATCGGGTCAATTGGCGGGGTGAGGACTCGTGGCGCGCGAGCCTCCCGCGCGATAACACCCGCGGAGACCTTGATGCCCCACAGTCCGAATATTTTCTTTGTTAACCCGCCGACCCTGCCGCTCGAATGTCTCGAATCCGGGAAGGCGGCCGACGATAATCTCAGCCCTCCGATCGGCGTTCTCTACCTGTCGTCGTACATAAAGAAACATGCGCCGGTTGGCACTGTTGGGATCATCGACTACTCGCTGCATTTGCTGGATTACCAACGCTGCGGCGGTCTTGACGGCTATATCCTAGATGTGGCCAAGCGCGCCGTATCGGTGAAGCCCGACATCCTCGCCTTCTCCATGATGTTTTCTTCCTCCCACCGCTTTCAAAAGCGGGCGCTTGAACTTCTGCACGAGTTGTGGCCCGAGGCGATCACCATTGCCGGCGGCAACCATGCCACCAACAACGTTCCGGTGCTGCTGGAAGACACGCCGCTGGATTATGTCGCCCGCGGTGAGGCGGAGTTCGCCTTTGCTGAATTCGTAAGCCAGGTCGCTGCTGGACAGCTGCCTGACGTCACCGGCATCTTCTCGCGAGAAAAGTTCAAAGCGGCCAATGGGAAGGCTGTGGAACTATGTGAGATGCCTCAAGATCTCGATGCGCTCGGTTTCCAGGACTGGGACCTCATCGACATGGAGACCTATGTGAGTGGCATACGGTCGCGCAAGCGCCGTATGGGCGATTCAACAGAGAAGCGCACGGCCAGCATTTTTACTAGCCGCGGTTGCCCTTTCCGCTGCACCTTCTGCGCCTCCCACACCGTTCACGGCCGCAAGATGCGCTATCACTCGACGGAGTATGTGCTCGAGGAGATGCGCATTCTGCACGAACGCTACGGCATCAACCTTTACATCCCGGAGGACGACCTATTTACGGTCAATAAGGCGCGCATCGTGCCTTTGCTCAATGCGATCACGGGGTTGAATATACCGGGGATGGAAATGCAGTTCCCCAACGCGCTGTCGGTCAACACTCTCGACGAGGAGGTGCTCGATGCGCTGATCGACGCCGGCATGCGGATCTGTACCTTGGCCGTCGAATCGGGCTCTCAGTATGTTCAGGTCAATGTCATCAAGAAGCGCGCTAACCTCGATAGAGCCAAAATGTTGGTACAATACCTGAAGAGCAAGGACATCTTCGTGCGCTGCTATTTCATCCTCGGTTTTCCCGGCGAAACCAAGGACCAGATGCAGGAGACCATCGACTTCGGCCGGGCTCTTGGCGCCGATTGGATCGCCATATTCGCGGCTGTGCCCTTGCCGGGTACCGAGATGTTCCATCAGTTCAGAGAGATGGGCGTGATCGAGGATGAGGAATCGGCATGGTCGACTCTGTACACCCAGCGTATCTTCGACACACCGGAAATCTCGGCCGACGAGCTGAACGAGCTCATCTACCGCGCAAATCTCGATATCAACTTCGTCAACAATCCGAATCTAAGCGACGGCCGCTATGAACGGGCGATCGAGCTGTTCGAAGACGTGGTCTTGAAGTTTCCCTTCCATGTCGTCGGTCACAGTTGCGTCTTGATGTGCTTGGAGGCTTTGGGTCGCCACGCCGAAGCATCGGCGCGCCGCCAGCATATAGCACATCTGGTTGAAACCGACGAACGCGCCCGTGAAATGTATCAGAAGTACCCCGACTTCATGCCGGATTTCGACCCTGCGGCACGGGGACAAGCTGCCGAGATTGTTGAAGACAGAATAATGCAGTATCAGTGACGGCGTGGCCGGGGTGTTATTTCGTCGCTGTGACAAGCCACTCCTGAACCGTCCAGTGCTCGTTCAAATCGCTGCGCTTGACCCAATCTAGGCTCAATTCGGCAAAGGTGGAGAACCGCTCGCGAAGTTCGGTTTCGCTGAAGAAGTGCACGTGACCGAAGCCGGCGCAGGGGCCGTCCTCGGGGTCGCGCATGGTTCCGGGTTCGATCTCGGTCTTGGCGGCGTATCCCGTGGTTTCCCTACCGAACATCTTCGCGAAGAACACGCCGCCCGGCTTCAGTACGCGGTGCGCTTCGCTCAGCGCGTCCGCGATGACGTCGCAGCAGTTCATCGAGATGGATTCGATGTCGATCACGGCATCGAAGAATCCACCAGACCAGGGTAAGTGGGCGAAATTGCCGGCCTGCAGATCCGCTTTGCGTTCCGGGCCGATCAAGCCTTCCGCATTCAGCCGCTCTCGCGCCTGGTGGATCGCCGTGGGTGAGCCGTCGATACCGGCGATGTCATAACCTTCACGCGCCAAATACCAAAGGTTCGCGCCCGGTCCGCAACCGATATCGAGCACCCGGATGGTGTTCTTGTCGGCCACCGCCGCGTAGCGCCGACCCATGAAGCGGACCAACTCCTCCGGTGGATAGCGGCCCCAGGCCCTCTGGACGAAGACCTCGTCCCAGCCCTTTAGGTGGCTCTCGATTTGGTCATAAGGCACGTTGAAAACTCCTGGCCTCTGGAGGGATGGGGGCCCTATGCGAAGTCCACCGGCCGCAACATGGCCCCGGCCGCAAGATCGCGCGCGGCGCGGCGCCCGACCACGGTCTCGATCTCGTTGGGCGGGATGCCGCCCGCGGGCCTCAGCGCAATCAGATCGTCCAGGGCAATATTCTGGCCGCCGCGCAGGGCCGTGCGCAGGAACAGGCTGCGCCGGGCGACCTCGCGCGTATTGTTTTCGGAGGGTCGCGGGGCCTTGACGCCGTCTCCCAGGGCGGCCTCGACCTTGCGGATGCCGACGACAAGGGCGCGAAGCTCGAGTGGATCGAGCGAGGCCTTATGATCCGGGCCCGGCAGCGTCTTGTCCAAGGTGAAATGTTTCTCGATCACCGCGGCGCCCCGTGCCACGGCGCCCAGCGCGATCTCTATTCCGGCCGAGTGGTCGGAAAGGCCGATCGGCACGCCGAAAGCATCGCGCAGGGTATCCATGGCGCGCAGGTTGGTGTCCTCCGGCGCCGCTGGATAGTTCGAGACGCAGTGCAGGATCGCAAGCGCGGGGCAGCGGGCCTGGGTCAAGACCGCCACCGCCCCTTCAACTTCTTCCATGTAAGCCATGCCGGTCGACAGGATCGCCGGCAAGCCCAGGCTCCCGATATGGCGGATCAAGGGCAGGTTGGTGATCTCGCCTGAGGGAATCTTGAAGGCCGGCATGCCGAGGCTGTGCAACAGCTCGACGCTCGGATGATCGAACGGTGTGGATAGAAAGACGATGCCGTGTTGGTCGCAAAGGGCCTTGAGTTCGGCGAACTGCGTGTCGCTCAGTTCCAGGGCGCGCACCATCTCCAGCTGACTTTCGCCGGGCGCCGTAGTGGCTTGCTGATAGGAGGCCTTGGGCGCCGTCGTCGAGACGACTTGATCTGCCTTGAAGGTTTGGAACTTGACCGCGTCCGCGCCGGCCGCGACCGCTGCCTCGATCAAGCGCGCGGCCAAATCGGCGTCGCCATTATGGTTGACGCCAGCCTCTGCAATCACGAAGCAGTGTCCTTCGCCGATACGCACGTCGCCGATATCGAATGTGCTGGGTTGCCCCGTACCTTGATTAGCCATGTCGATCCGATCGTTCCTGTCTGACTATGCGCCCGCCGTGCGGTGCCGCCACATCTCCCGGTAGGCGTTCTCCAAGGCTATGTACAGGCCGACCGGGTCGCCGAGCGACGACCGGCGAACTTGATCGCGCAGGGTCGCTCGCAGGTCTGCAAGCTTGCCGGGGTCTTCACACAGGCGCCCGGCCAAGGCCACGAAATCGTGCGTCGAGCCAACGCTCCAAGCCGTGCGGTCTGCGCCGGCCAGGAGGCTCGCCCCCAGCCGCGCTCCGTAATGGTCACCAGCCAGTCCGATAACCGGGACGCCCATCCAGAGGGCCCGGCAATTCTCCACCAGCGATCCGCACGAGCCGGTATCGAGAGCGATGTCCACATGATCGTAAAAAGCGAAGTCCGATGCGAAGTTGTCGGACATGTTCACGACGTCCATCCGGGCGCGCAGACCGAAGTGGGAAAAGAGGTCGGTCAGACGCTGAACGCTCGCCTCGTCTTGGTCGAAGCGGTTGCAGATCAGCAGCGTGGCCTTGTCCTGGGACCACAGCATCTCGGCCCAGTCGCGGGCCAGCGCCGGCGTGATCAGGGTCAGATCGCATTTCACGCCAAAGGTGACCGTGCCGCTTTGGGCCGCGGGCAGCGGGCCGACGTCGGGTATGCTGATGGGGGCGATATAGGCCAGGGGCGCGCGGGGCAGGGGCCAAATTTCCTGACCGGACGCCGGCGCCCCGGTTGCCGGCGGCCAGGCGGCCGCATCGGTCAGAATATAGTCCAGCCCCGGCAGACCGTGCGGGTGGGGGTAACCAAGCCAGGAGAGGGTCACCGGCGCCGGGCGCCAGGCGAAGACCAACGGCCGTCCCCCTTCGAAATGGCCGCTGAGATCGACGGCAATGTCGATCTCGTCGCCGCGCAGGATCTCCCAGACGGTTTCGTCGTCGATCCCGGCGATATCGGTCCACTTGACCGCCGCGCCCATCAAGCCCTCGGTGGTCGCATCCACGTAGGTCGTGTTGCTGTAGCAAAAGGCGGCGATTCGCTCGGGACGATGCAGACGCAAGACCGGCTCGAACAGCTCTGTGAAATCATTCTGGTGAAAGGCGCCGGACAGGTAGGCGACGCGTAGCGGACGCTCAAGGTCTTGCGGGTTGGTCGGTGCCAGCGCGCGCGGCGTAATCGCCGCCGCGTGCTGTGCCCGCCATTCGGCATGCGCCGCCTCGATTCGACCGGCGTCCGTGCCCGGCCGGCGCACCAGGTCCGCGATCACGGCGGAATGAAGAACCGGATCATCGGGGGACAGCGACAAGGCTGCGGCATGGCACGCCACGGCTTCCTCGCCATGCCCGGTGGCGTGAAGCGCGGACCCCAGGCTCAAGAGATTGCCGGCTTCCGGCGGGCTGACGTGTAGGGCGGTATGGAGGGCCGAAATCGACGTTTCGAATCGGCCCGTTTTCAGGCTGGCCCGGCCCATGAGACTGAGGGTTTCGGGATCGCCCGGCGTCAGTTCGAGCTGGCGCCTACAGTGCGCGACCGCCTCGGCAAAGGCGCCGGCCTCGAAGCTGTACCCTGCGCGGTGAAAATAGGTCCGCGGATCGCCGGTTTGGAAGTTTTGGAAGAACGTGCCGTAGCGCTGGGGAAGAAGGTTCTTGATTGTCGGGTGCGGCGCCAGGGTGGTTGCCAGCTTGGCGTAGAACAAGGCCTCACCGACCTTACCAATGCGAACCAGGATCGCCGCCAGGGCGTCGGCACATTCCTGCATTAGCGGGTTGAGTTCGTGTGCGTGTTCGAGGATTTCGATCGCCTTGGTCGGCACGTCCAAATCGACATGCACGAGGCCAAGCAACAAAACGGCTTCGGCGCATCCGGCCTCCGCCTTCAGCGCCCGCTCACACGCAAGGATGGTTTCGTCGTGCCACTCGGCTTCCAGCGCCTCCACGGCCTCCCTGATCGCCACGTCGGCCTCGCTCGGCACGAGGACGAGGCTAGGGGCTGCATCTTGGGGCGAGGTTTTCAGCACAGGATCATTCCGCGAAGCTAGATGCCTTTGGCACGCCCCGGCTTGTCGAATGATGGTGGGATGTGCTGGTTCCCCTTTATCGCCCCGTCGTGGTTAAAGAGACCTTACCTGAAGAGCTGTAGGATCGACTGCTCTGCTTGTCCGGCGAAGGCGAGGGAATTGATACCAAGCTGCTGCCGGGTTTGCAGAGCGACCAAGCTTGCGCCCTCTTCGGTTAGATCGGCGAGGTTGAGCTTGCCCGCGCCCTCTTCGTGGAGGTTCACGTAGGCCGTATTGAAGTCGAGCCGGGTCTGCAGAATCGCGATATTGGAGGCGAGCGACTGAGCCTGGCCGCGCAGGGTGCCGATGGCGGCCTGAATTGCCGTCGCCGCCGCGTCGAGTATGGAGGCCAGGCTGAAGTTCACCGCAGAGGTAAGACTCATGCCACCGGTGGTGTTTACGCGCAGGTCGACCGAGGCGATATTCAGGAAGCTGGTGGTGTCGGTGCTGAATTGGACCGAGAGTGTCTGACCGGTTCCATTGACCAGATTGAGACCCTGATAGTTGGCATCCCTGGCCAGGTTGTCGACCTGAGTCCTGAGTTCGTTGTACTGCGTCACCAGCGACGCCAATTGATTGCCAGTGGCCGTTCTGGCGCTGATGATCAAGCCCTTCATCTGCTGGACCAAGGCATCGATGCCCTCGATGCCTTCCAGGGCGGTCGTGACCGAGCTGATGCCCTGGTCGACGCCTTCCTTCTTTTCACCCACATCGCGCGCGTTGTCGCTGAGCGCCTTGGCTTCGAAGAAGACACGCGGGTCGTCGATCGGACTGGCGACCTTGAGCCCCGTGGACAGCCGGTTCTGGGTCCGGGCGATCAGGATTTCGGTACTCTTCAACGCTAGCAGGTTCTCTCGGACCGCTGCGGATAGATTGAGATCTTGCGCCATCTTTGAACTCCCGTCATGGCTTGGCTAGGCGTGCCTGTGGTAGCTGCACACATTAACGCAAAGGCCGTGCCATATCGGAATGTCAACAAAAACAGATAGTTACGTATTTGAGCAAGCCACCTACGCGGCCTTGGGGAAGGCTTTGCCCGGGAGCATGGCAAATTTTGCCGATCGGGGGGCCAAAAAAGAAACGGGGGCGCCGAAGCGCCCCCGAAGGAAAAATCCAGACTGTGTTCCGTGTGGATTAACGGAACAGAGACAGGATATTCTGTTCAGACTGAGCGGCGAAGGACAGCCCGTTGATACCGAGCTGCTGCCGGGTCTGCAGGGCCACCAGGTTCGCGCCCTCTTCGGTGATATCGGCCAGGGTTAGCTTGCCGGCGCCGTCATCCAGGACGTTTACGTAGCTCTCGGTGAAGTCCAGGCGGGCCTGCAGCAAACCGACGTTGGAACCCAACGACTGACCGGTACCGCGCAGGGAGGTGATCGCCGCATCGAGCTGGGCGATCGAGGTATCGATGTTGGCAACTATACTGAAGCCAATTAACGAGTCGTTGCCCGCCGAGGTAATACCCAGGCCACCGACGGTGTTGGTTCGGATGTCAAGCGCGCCGACCGTGAGCACGCTGGTGGTCAGCTCACTGAAGGACACGGTCAGGGTCGAGGTCGTGTTGTTGACCAGGTTCAAGCCCTGATAGGTGGCGTCCGTCGCCAGATTATCGATCTGGGTGCGGAGACCATTGTACTGGGTCACCAGCGAGACGAGTTCCGTGCCGGTCGCCGTCTTGGCGGACAGCGCGATACCCTTGGCCTGGCGAACCAGGGTGTCGACCGACTCCACGGCTTCGAGTGCCGCGCTGAGCGAGCTAATGCCCTGGTCGATGCCGTCTTTCTTTTCGTTTAGCGTGCTGGCCCGGTCACTTAGGGCCTTGGCCTCGAAGAAGATCTTGGCGTCGTCGATCGGGCTAGCGACCTTCAGGCCACTGGCCAGTCGGTTGTTGCTTCGATCGATCAGGTTAGCGGTATTGCCAAGCGACAGTAGCGACGACCTGGCGGCCGCGGAAAGGGTAATTTCGGTTGCCATTTTGGGATTCTCCATTCTGAAGTTGTCAACGGGACCGTTCTAGCCCCCGGGCCATTCTGACCCGTGTTAAGTAGTGGTGATCATAGATTCAAATAATGAAGCGTTTATTTATGTGTATAGATAATTTAATAGTTGGTTTATGGAGTTTTAACCAAAAGAAAAATAATAAATATTAACTATGAATTGGAAATAAAGGTCGGGTATTTGTAATTTAACTATAAATACCCTACGAGATCGGGCTATACCCGATGTTGCAGGAAAAATGGCGATTGGCGTGATTCGCGTCGGCGGCCAGTGGCCGGCGGCCGGTCAAGCAAATAGATTAAGGACGGATCCCGGATCCAGTTCCGGCTTGAGGACCGTACCTTCCGCGACATAGCCTCCCAGGTTCTGGGAGCCCTCGAAGCTGAGGGAGAGGAAGCTAAAGACGCGGGCCAGTTCGGCCTCCAACGCCTTGATGCGATCGATCCCCGCACTGCGCTCGTCGAGCTCGACATCTTCGATCTTCAGGCCAAGTTCACCCAAGACGCGGTCCTGGCTAGTTACTGCGGTGGTTGCCGAGTCCTGATTGAGCTCGAGTATCTCCAGCTTCGTGGAGAAATCCAGCACGAGGCCGTCGATCGTTGCCTGGGCAGCTGCCGAGGAAGCCGCGTCGGCGGTGGACAGCGCTTGAATCGCGGTATCGGCCTGGACTTTCAGGTCCCTCAAGCCGTCCGGGGCGCCCAAGCCAGTGATGTTCGCGGCCAGCAGCTTTTCGACGCTGTCCAGGACCTCCACGCGCTTTGTGTCGAATGCGGCGGTGGTGCTGGGATCGGCGAGGGCGCGAAGCTCGCCCAGTTGATCGAGAATATCCTTGACCGTCTGGCGGTTGGTCGAGGTATGGGCCTTGAAGGTCTCGGCCAGCTCCAGGCTGCCCTCGAGCCGGATCGCCTTGGCGCGCAGCAGGACCGTCCTGGAGCGGCCGTACTCGGCGTCCTGGAATTTTTCCAGTTCCACGTTGAAGCGCTTGATGGCGGTCTCTTGCGCCGCGGCGAAGATCACCTCGAAGTTGGGCCTCGCGGTGGTCTGCGCAAGAACGGCTAGCGACCGTCCCGCAACGTTGGGAATCGTATTGCCGACGGATTCGATTGCCATGGTCTACCTGACCTCAAGTTACCACGGCATGATGCACCCCGCCTGTTAACGGGCGCTTAACGGCCCGGTCAACGACCAAGCGCGTCCCCAGGCTCAAGAGCGTGGGTTATGGGACTTAGGTCCTAGCGTTAAAGACCTAGATAAAGTCGAGCAGGCTAAACGATTGCAAGCGTGCCAGCGTGCTGAAGGAGGCCTCCAGCGCTTGTTGGTCGCTCTGCAGCCTGACAATGACTTCGGCCGGATCTATGCTTTCGATGTCCTTGATTATGCCCTCGGCATAGGCGTTGAAGTTCTCGTGACGCTCCAGTGTGTTCTCCAAGGTTTGGCGTGCCAAGGTGACGCCCACGCGGATCTGGGTGACCGAGCTGAAGCCGGCGGTGGACGGCGTCTGCAGCGCCGCTTTGACCATGTCCCGGGCCTTGGTGATAATCGCCAGCTCGTTGACGTCGGTCGCATCGCCGTTCGGCAGGTTGGCGATCGCGTCGGCGGCGGAAAGGATCTGCTGGAAAGCCAGATTGTCGGCGCGTACGTCGTAGGTCACATTGACCTGCGCGTCCGCGCGCACCGTATTGGCCTGGGCATTGCCCTGGTAATAGTCGATCTTTGGGGTCGTTAGCGTCTGCGCCGAGTTCAATCTGTCGACGTAATATTGCCAAAGGCCGGGATCTTGGGCGTTGATTTCGGTCAGGGTCGGGTTGTTCGGATCGACCGGCGCTGGGACCGTCGGTGCCACACCGTTCTTGTCGAAGTATATCTGGTTGTAGAACGAGCCTTGGGCGAAGGGTAGAGTATTGCCCAAGGTTTGTACGTAGTATGCCTCGTAGTAAGTCCTATCGACCGTGGTTCCGTTGCTCTGAATCAGCGAGACACTGGTGTAGCCTGCGGCGTTGAGGTCGATCGGCTGGCGGTCGCCGCGCGTGCCGCTGAACAGATAGGAATCGCCGCTGCGGGTATTCAGCAGCCCCGCGATCGCATCGCGAATATTAGCCGCGACCTGTTTCAGATTGCCGCCGGTCGCGTTCGGTTCTTGCAAGGTGCGTTCCAGCGTGTCGCGCAGTTCGAGCGCCAAGTCCTCGACCGCGGCCATGGTGGTATCCATCAGGCTTAGGCGCTGCTCCGCGGTGCCGATGTTCATGGTGAATTGCGAGATTTCGGCGCGCCGCGTTTCCAGGGATACCAGCCGCAGCACGTCCTGGGAAATGCCGGAGTACGTCTGTGACTTCTTGTCGGATGCGAGTTGCACGCTGAGGTCGGCGGCGCGCGCCTGGGTATTGAGCGTGTGATACAGCGTCATTTGCTGCAGGGCGAAGGTCGGAACGCGGGTCATGGCGCTATCTCTCGTCAGCCTAATTCAATCAGGATGTCCAACATTTCCGAAATCACCGACGTCAAGCGGGCGGAGGCCGAGTAGGCGTTCTGGAGCACGATGATGTTGGCGAGTTCTTCGTCCAGGTTGACCGCACTCAGGGTCGCGATCTGGTTCTCCAGGGCCACGCGAAAACTGTCGCCGGTGGAAATCTGGGTGTCGAGCCTGTTCGCTTGCGCGGCGTTGACCGAGAGGATCTCCGCGGCGTAGGACGCAAGCGTGATGCTTCGCTGCGGCATGCCGCCGGCCGCGGTAAAGCTCTGGTTGCTAGTGAAGGCATCGGCGAGCGCCCGGGCGATCGTGCCGTCTCCGGAGGAAACGGCGATGGCCCCGACAGCCAAAGGCGCGGCGGCGCTCGATTCGGCATGGGCAACCAGACCGGGGTTCTGCAAGATTGCCTGACGAACCGCGATTCGTTGCGCGGTTCCGGCCGTGCCGGCCCTCAGGTTTATCTGGCTGGTCAGGGTCCCAGAATCCGTGATCGTGAAGTTGTCGTTGTCCGCGTCGGTGATCTGGAGGCGGTAACCGTCGGCCTCGCGCACGACGCTGGCGGTAATGTTGGGGCCGCCGAGCGCGGCGGTGATCGCGGTGGCGATATCGGTCAGGCTGTCGCCGACCACGTAACCGACGTTCGTGGTCGCCCCGGCGATATCGAACGACAGGGTCCCGGCCAACCCGATGGCGGCGGTATTGCTGGCGACCCTGTCGCTCATATAGTTCGCGAAATCCGGGCCACTGTCGAAGAAGTCGTTGAGCCCTAGGAATTGACCCATGCCATAGGTGACGTTGCCGGTCGTGACCGCACTAGTGAGCTCGTTGATCGTAATGAGATTGGTGCCCGTGGCGGACATGGTGACCTTGCCGCTGGCATTGATGGACGCGGTTGCGTTGGCCATGCCGTTGATCTGGGCGACCAATTCGCCGATATTGTTAGGAGCCAAGGTGGCGAGGTTGATATCGTTGGTTTCGACCGTGAGCCCGTCCGCATCGACCACGGTTACGCGGAACAGGCCGGTCATGGAAGGCGAATCGGTTGCCGCCACACTGCGCGTACCGGTCAGGGTTTGTGGCGGCGGAAAGGCCGTGCCGTCGTTGTGCAACTTGTTCACGGTATCGCGCAGCACCTCGGCAAGCCGGTCGATTTGGGCCTGCAGATCGACTATGTTCTGGTCTCTGGTCGCGATCAGGCCGCCCACGCGGCCGCCGGTGATCTCCGCGGTGATGTCGGGCCCGGCTGAGCCGAGCAGTATCCCGCTGATGCCGGTCCCCAGGGTTACCGACGGGCTCAGTTGGGCCGCGGCGCTGTGGACGAGGGTGACCGGCACGGAGTCCAGCAAGGTCCGCCCCGAACCGGACAGGATGACGACCTCCCCGGTGTTTCGGGTGAAGTGCTGGATATCGATCTCTTCGGCCAGTTGGTTGATCAAGCGGTCTCGCGCGTCTTCCAGGTCCGGCGCCGTATCCGAGGCCGCGAGAGCCCCGGCGATCTGTTGATTGAGCGTATGTATGTCGCTTAGCAGGGTGTTGACGGTCCCGACCGCATCTTCGATTAGGCGGTCCGCGTCCGATCGCATCTGCTGCAGGTTATCGCTCATGGAATTGAGCTGGCTCGCCAGCAGGCGCCCGGATTCGACCGTGCTGCCGCGGTTGGTCAGGCTGCTTGGATTGGTGCTCAGTCCCTCCAAGGCCGATCCGAACTCGGTGAGGTTGTGGCTGAGCGAGGAGTTATCGGCGAGCGACCCGAACAGGATTTGGGTTTCCTGCAGATATCCGTTTTGAATTTTCTGGCCGCTCAGGGTCGCGATGTGGTCCTGAAGCTGACGCAGCAAGCGATCGTCCACGGTTCGCTGAACGTCGGACAACTGGACGCCGGTTGCTTGGCCGGCCAGAGTCCTTGTGACGAGCGCCGCGGTCTTGCGCGAATAGCCCTCCGTATTCACGTTGGCCACGTTGTTGGACGTGATCTGCATCTGGGCTTGAGAGACCTGAAGCCCGGACAGTGTCGATTGAAGGGCGCCTAGCAGTGACATCGATGGGTTCCCAAAGGTTTCCAGATCGGCTGAACGGCGGCGGGATGGCCCCACGCACCGGGGCTGGGCGCAGCGCCATCCGCTTTATCTGCCCACGCCAAACCTATGCGAATGCCGTGCCAACCATGGACGCCATTTAACCGCTGGATATAAGGGGATGCCCTGCGTGAATCTGCCGTGGTCCGGCGGAGGGGGGTAGTTACCGCCAAGGCGCCCGTGCCAGGTCGGCAAGAATTACCTAGCCGGTATGCTTGGATCGGCAGTCAATTTGTCGGGAACGGCCGTGTCAGGACGAGCCGGGCTTTAGACGGAACGATCGACCAGCAGACCGGGGGAAACTTCGGCCGGGTCGCGGTCGACAGTATCGTCGATAAACCGGACCAACTCTTCGGACGGGAATCGGAGGATTTCCTCGCCACTTTCCCGGTTAACGACCTGGACAAAGGTTCGGCGCAGCTCCTTGTCGTAGACCAGATTGTACTGCGACGGTCTTTCTGGAACCGGTGTCCTTTCTGGAGCCGGCGTCGATTTGACGCGCGCGCGCGGCTCTGCTTCCCGTTTGCTTTCGGGCGCGGGTTTCGCCTCGCGCTCCACGACTTCCGGTGTCGCGGCCCGCTCGGGCGGTGTTGAAGTTACGGCGGTTATGAGCATCAGATGATAGCTCCCGATCGCCCCGTTTCAGATATATAAAATACTCGATAAAATTTCTATTTATCAACACCTTACATTGTGATCCAGCTGTCTTAACGAATCGTTACCGCCGCCCGACCGGATTCGGTGGCTGAACTGCCCTTCCGGCCACCGCCTTGGCCAGCGCAGATGCTCAGCTGGCCGGGTGTGCCGGGCCGGCTGCGCGGGAAATTTTATAGACGCTGGTCGAATGCAAACGCGAGGGCCGATGTCCGGCCGGATTCGCGCGGCGAGCTGGCTGTGCCTTTCGCCGAGTATCCCGCGTGCTTTTCGATTTTGGCCTGAACTTCGTCGGCGATTGCCCGAAGGGTACGCTCCGTGGTTTCCCGGGCCGCACGCAGGCCGTGCTGGTTGGCTAACAAGGCCGTCTGGAATTTCTCTATCTTAGCCTTGAGATCGGCCCGTAACTCGGCCGAGATCGACCGCAGAGCCGTCGGGTTGGACTTCAGGACCTTGATCTGGGACTGATAGGCGGCGCTAAGCGCCAGCTTATCCTGGTGCAGGGATTGGATCTCGGACGGCTTCATGGCCCGAAGCATCTCGGCCTCCCGGTCCATAAGGCCGGTCAGCTGCGACGTGATCCGGAGCAAATCCGATATTAGGCTGTTTTCACTCATTTACGGTCGCCTCCTGAATTCTGAGCAGCTCGCGTTCCACCTGGTCCGCAATGCCGACCCCGCCGGTGCGCGCGATCGCCCGGCCATACTCTTCAACCATCATCGAACGATAGATACCCTCGCCCGGGCCGCCGCCAAACATGGTGTCCGATTCGAGCGTCTCGAACATGGGCGCCAGCATCTGTGAGACGAAGACCGCCTCGAAGTCCTCTGCCGCCTGGCGTATTGCGTCGCTGTCCCCCTTGCCGCGCAGGTTCTCCGCCGCGCGCAGTGCGTCGCCGTCGCGCGCGGCCCGCGCGATCGTGCCGAGGTCGACCGGGAAGCTGTTCAGGTCCATCACATGAGCTCTATGTCTGCTTGCAGGGCGCCGGAGGCCTTGATCGCCTGCAGGATCGTGATCAGGTCGCGCGGCCCGACGCCGAGGGAATTGAGTCCATTGACCAATTCCTGCAGGCTGACGCCGGTTCGTAGAACCGCCAGCTTACGCTGATCGTCCTCCCCGACCTGAATGTCGGTACGCGGCACGACTTCGGTTTGACCGGTGTTGGAAAAAGGCGCCGGCTGGCTGACTTGCGGGGATTCGGTGATCCGGATGGTCAAGTTACCCTGCGCGATGGCGACCGTGCTGATGCGCACGTTCTCGCCCATGACGATGACGCCCGAGCGTTCGTCGACTAAAACGCGCGCGATCTGATCGGCTTGGACCGGAAGCTGCTCCACATCGGTTAAGAAGGCGACCACGTCACCCCGGTAACGCGGCGGCACGGACAGCTGCACCGTGGCTGGGTCGGTCGGATGGGCGGTCCGCTGACCGGTGAAGGCGTTGACCGCCTGGGCGACGCGCCGCGCGGTGGTCAGGTCGGGATTGCGCAGGCTCAGCTTTACCGACGCCAGGTCGCGCATGTCGAAATCGATCTCGCGCTCGACGATCGCGCCGTTCGGGATTCGGCCGTTGGTGGGGGTGCCCTTGGTGACGCTCTCGCCCTCGCCCTTGGCGCTAAAGCCCGCGATGGCGATCGGCCCCTGGCTGACCGCGTAAACCTCGCCGTCGGCGGCGAGCAGGGGGGTGACCAGAAGCATGCCGCCGAGCAGGCTGTCGGCGTCGCCCAAGGCGGAAACCGTGACGTCGATCCGGGTGCCCTGGCGCGAGAACGGCGGCAGGTTGGCGGTGACCATCACCGCGGCGACGTTGTTCGTGTCTAGATCGTCGTCGCGCGCGCTGATGCCCAGGCGCTGCAACATGCCGATCAGGCTTTCCCGGGTGAAGGGGGCGCTATCCAGGTCGTCGCCGGTGCCGTTCAGTCCGACCACCAGGCCGTACCCGACCAACATGTTGTCGCGCACACCCTCGAACTCGACGATGTCCTTAATCCGCGACTGCGCCTGCGCGCCGCTGGCGGCAGAAATCAGGAAGGCGGCGGCCAGGATGGCCCTCGTCATAAATCCGTACATAGTGCGTTTAGCGATCATGGGCCTGCCGTTCGTTCGAAACGCTATTGGCCGGGATATGCGAAATCCATGCCATGGCCACGGCGGCCACCCCGGGGCGGTTTCCCAGGCCGTTTCCCGGGAAACCGGCCATCGCGGGGTCCGGGACCTGGCAGATATCGCCGCGCCGCGAGATCCGGCGCGGCAATTATTGCCTCCTGGGCCATGGCCAGGGCCCAGTCATAGCCAGCCGCCTCGGCCCGCCGGCAGTCTTAACCTATCCTAAAGATGCCGGACCGCATTGTAACCGCAGCACATTTTGCCAGGGACCGGGATGAAGATCGATCGGATCACAAACGCGGCGACACGGGGCACACGCCCTGGCGCGCGGGGGCGAGCCGGGAATTCCGACAGCTTTTTCAAGGCGCTCTCCGGGGCGGATGCGCACCCTGCCAGGCCGCCCAGCGGCGCCACGCCGCTGCCCGAGATCGATGCCCTTCTGGCGCTGCAGGAAGTGGCAAGCGAGCCCGATTCGGATATCCAGGGCCGCCGGCGCGGCGGAGAGTTGCTGGACCGGCTGGATGAACTGCGCCTGGCCCTGCTGGAGGGGCGCCTATCGGTCGGGGCGATCGAGCGGCTGGCCGCCCAGGCGGCCGCCGGGCGGGCCCAGGTCCGCGACCCCAGGTTGGCGGAAATCCTGAACGACATCGAGTTGCGCGCCGCGGTTGAGTTGGCCAAATTGGGCCATTAACCGGCCCGGTTCCGGGTCCTTTTTTACCTTTAGATTCAAATATGTGTGAGCGGAGTTCCTGGGCATTCAGGCGCTTGTCCGGCGCGCCAAATTCCATATACTCCGCGCCGACATCGCCGAACCATTGGCACGGGACGAGCATGAAGAAGCCGGTATCCGTACCGAAGGGGTATCGCCCCAAGGAAAAAGAAAAATTCATGGGGCCCGTTATGCGGGAGTACTTCAAGCGCAAGCTCTTGCGCTGGAAGGAAGACCTGCTGGCGGACTCCAATGAAACCATCCAGAACCTGAAACAGGAGCCACAACCGGAAGCCGATCTGGCCGATCGTGCGTCGCTGGAGACCGACCGGTCCCTGGAACTGCGGACACGCGATCGTGAACGGAAGCTGATATCCAAGATCGATGCTGCACTGCAGCGGATCGAGGACGGCTCCTACGGGTATTGCGAAGACACGATGGAGCCGATTAGTTTGCGCCGTCTAGAGGCCCGGCCGATCGCGACCCTGTCCATCGAGGCGCAGGAACGCCACGAGCGGCTGGAGCGGACCCACCGCGACGAGTAAGGCGCTAGTGTCCTGATCGCGAAATTTGTTAGATCATGTAGATCATGTTTGGCAGGCTTTGGAGGACATGATCGATGGGCAAGCCAGCGGTGGCAATCGAATTGTCGGCTGGGGAACGACGGGAACTGGAGAGCCTGGCGGGGCG
>JAJFGN010000027.1 GCA_021776115.1 Kiloniellaceae bacterium
CGGCCAGACGTTCAACCCGTCGCATTGGCATGGCTACCATCCACAGGTCTACTGTCAGCCCTACGACGCGGATCTGATGACCAAGAGCCTCTGTGAGAGGCTTCAGAAGGTCGAAATCTCTGATTACAGCTTGGAAATGCAAATGTGGTGGCGCGACCACAAGATTGCCGACAGAGAGCGGCTGGCGAGGGAATTGGCGGAAACTGAAGACAAAGACGCTCGCAAGGCCGCGATTGCCAAGCTGACTAGCCATGAAAGGCGCTTGCTGGGGTTGGACCCGCCCGATGACTGACACACCCGAGGATTACCAAGCCGCTTGCGATGCCAGGCTGAAGGCGATGTTCTTTGGCTATGTCATTGAAACGCGCGAGTCGAGCGGAGAACGTTGGTTCACGCAATGTGCGTGCAAGTCGTGGAACGTGAAACACATGCTACGCATCGTCATGGAGGAACAGACGACGTTTAAGTGCATCCGCGTGCGCAGGCTGAACGACAATGCCGTGGAATGGGAAATCACCTACAAGCCCAGCTATGTCAGCGAGCCGCAGCCCTTGGAGG
This sequence comes from Kiloniellaceae bacterium, assembly GCA_021776115.1. Lineage (GTDB taxonomy): Bacteria > Pseudomonadota > Alphaproteobacteria > Kiloniellales > J153 > JAJFGN01. The sequence continues at coordinate 559 of JAJFGN010000027.1, forward strand.
CTGTCCATGACTGACAACACCTGCGGCCGTTGCAAGCATTTCGTCCCCAAACAGGAGTGGCGTAAGGGCGGTGCCTGGGGGTATGGGGTCTTTGACCACGATCCAGGGCAGGGAGCCGACGACAAAAACATCACCGCCGGTCCCTTCGACCTATCCGAATGCCATTACCGCCCGCCGTGGGCGCATGTGGAGGCAGCGGATCAGGGCTGTTCAAAGTGGTCCCCCGACGTCCACGAGAACGCCAAACATTGACAGACCAATTCCTCTATGGCAGTTTTGCGTTAGTGGGCGTTCCTGCGTTCGCGCTTTCGCCCACCAAAACCCTCACATCCCAAGGTGATCCATGCCCGTGAAGCTGTCTCGCCGGCGCGAGCGGTTCTGCCAGGAGTACATTAAGACCAATAGCTTGGCTCAGGCCGCGCGCAACGCTGGATACCCAGACAACGGGCACGACTACGCCTCAAAACAGGGACATAGGCTGATGAAGAGCGATGAAGTTCAGGCCCGACTGGTGGAATTGGCCAGGGACGCGGTCTCTCTGACAGAGCTCACACCGGAAATGGTCCTCGGGGGCATCAGCAAGATCGCCCTCAGCGGAGAGCAGGAAGGCGCCAGGGTCAGGGCATGGGAACTGCTCGGTAAAGCCCACAGGCTCTTTGTCGAACGATCCGAAACCACCGTCACCGACAACGCAGCAGCCCTCGAAACTCTCATCGCCAAGCTCACCGCCGAAAACCCCGCGCTCGGAGCCTCAATGGCCCAAGCCCTCGGCGTAAAGCAGGAAGATAGCGAAGGTCACACCATCCAATGATCTATGCAGAGCAGTCTAAAGACAGACACAGACTCGACATTGCCAAGGAAACCATCGGCGCCGCGGTCTTCGTCATCGCCTTCCTCACAGTCTCCGCACTCATCTATCAGCTCAGAGATACACACACAGCAACTCTCGATATCCAACAACACCTCGCAGAAACACAGGACTATCAAGCCCCGCAAAGCCCGCTGGACAGGTTCATCAACTCGCTCGGAGGAAGCTGGCTGTGACACACTCCACAGCAAGAACCACTACGTCAGCGATGAGAGGCAGAAACACCGGGGAAGATACTCATACCAACACCGCCGTGGATACGCACTACTGGCCAGCCGATGGATACGGTGAAGACACAGAGGCGACAACGCTGGATGAAGGAAAGTAGGCTCGTGAGGGGGGACTGGCAATCGCCTTTCGTTGTTGCCCTTTTCAAACGCCCCTGCCTCGCAACCTCTCTCCGGCTGTCCCGTATCCGACATTTCCCCGCTCTCCCCTGCCACATCGGTCTAACTCACTGATATCGCTGGCACTCGCGCTTTCCATAATCCAGGTTATGCGCGTCCAACCGCTAATGTAGCACTTGGTGAGGCCTACCCCACCCCCTGCGCTGTCGGATGCGCGTGCTCTTACACCTCCTACATCCAGCCGGATCCAAACGTGTCTCACATGGGAAAAGCCGAGTTTCAAACGCGGTCTGTCTGGCCTGGCGTCATGTGCGCTGGCTAGTTCAGGGCTGTGGTGAGGATTTGGGGCTTGGTGGGTGCTGGGCTTGAGTGGGAGTGTCTCCCGCGCGTAGCGGATCAGGTGTAGTCGTAACCTGTCACCCCCTAAAAATGTTACGTCAAATGTGGTGGGGATTTCAGAGGGTTGCGGTGGGGGTGAAATAATATTACGTGCAGTCTCACGCATAAATACTGCGTGGTGGGAACGGAGGATTGGTATGAATTACAAGCGCGGCAGACCCAGAACCTGCATCACGCACCACGGCGTTCCAGACATGTCAACGGGGAAGGCTCCACGGCACTGGAACGTCACATTTCACACGCGCCCCAAGCGACGTCGTGATGCGGCCAAGTTGGCCGCCGTTCGCGCGGGCGCTGATGCGGACGGGATTGTCTGGGATCTGGGCAACAGTAAGCCGCATGAATATTATTGGTGATGGCGCTGTGATCTGTCTTTTTCTGCGTGGTGGGATTGTGGTGCTGGCGTTGATTGGGGCGCTTTATGTGCTGGGTTTGCTGTCGCCGACGGGGATATTGTGAGCAACGTCGTGCGGTTTCCTGCAAAGCCTGAGACGCCACAGCTTGCCGAGCGGATGGCCTGGAAATGCGCGAATTGCGGGAGTTTTTCGTTCAACATCCTGATCGAAGGTGAGATTGAATGCGACGGGTGCGAGGTTACCCTGGCCGACATGCACGCCGTGCACAACGATTGGAAGGAAAACGCCTGAAATGACGCGGCAACGTGACGCAAAAGGACGGTTTCTCCCAAACCGACCCCAAACTGTCCCGCATTCGACACCTCAACGTCCCAAGGCCGGCCCAAGCGCCTACCTCTGGACAGCCATCGCCCTGCTCGTCGTCGCTGGCATCGCCGTCGCAGCCATCATGGACGGAGCGTGACGTGAAACATGGCGAAAGATGCTGAAATTCCACCATTTCGTTTGGCTGGAAGCGCATCCGGATAGGTCAATCGCGTGGTTTCTGGCACGCTTAGCCGATGGATTCCACATCCACCACCTTGATCATGACCACGGGAACGATACGGCCAACAATCTGGTGTTAATGGAAGGCCGGGACCATTTCATGGTACACGGCGGAAAGAGGCCTATGCGCCGCGGCATATCCACGAAACCAAAGGTTCGCAAAAAACGTCGCGGACTTAAGATGCCGCCTGTCGAACCATCAAAGGCCAAGGTTTTACGCGATTCCGGACTTTCTTGGTCCGAGGTCGCCGAACAACTAGGGTGTTCCGAGACTAAAGCGGTTATCTCTGCCCACAGGGCCCTTGCCAAACATGCAACCTCTAGGATGTGAAATATGGCGACTTATCAGGAACTTGCGGACCTCGAACGGGACCAGACGCTGCTCGATAAAATGAAAGCGGCCTGTTGGATCGCCGCGGACGCCATCAAAGACGAACTCGTCAGCGTGCCGAACCACACCAATCGGCTGATTTGGGCAACCGAGGTCTACAAGAAGCCGGATCTTTGGGCGCAGCGCATGCTACGCAACGTTTTGGCGGTCAATGAAGCCGTGTCGCGGGCGAATATCCTCGTTGCCGCCGATACAGCCTGGCAGACAAACGCCAACGCCGCGGTGGACCTCTTCGCTGACGGGTCGACAGACTGATGGCAAATCTGGTCTATAACCAACCCGAAACACTGATTACCTGGCTGTCGTCGACGGGCACGAACGTCATCACCTTGACGAGCCTTGCGACAGTCACGGGCCGGCAGGGGGCAACGCACGATTTTGGCCCCACCACGGCCCGCTCGCGTTTGTATGAGTGGCGCGCGTGGGTGCAGTTCGCTACGGCGCCGGTTGTCGGCGAAACGGTCGATATCTACCTCAAACGCTCCAACGGCACGCAGTGGGACAATGACGATGGGGAGGGCGATATCGCGCTATCGGCGTCGGATAAGCTGCTGAATTGCCAATGGCTCGGGGCTATCGTGGTTGATGAGGCGGCGCAGGATATCGAGATGTCAACAGGGGGGTTGGTCCTGATCTCGGCTCAGGAGATTGCGCCAATTTTCTACAACGCAACGGTGGACAGCCTCACCGCGACCGCGCTTGAACACGGCTTCAGCCTGTCGCCGGTGCCTGACGAAATCCAGTAATGGGAGCAGCCCCGCCAAGTGAGTTCGCGCGCAATACGGCGCATCGTGAGAGCCAAGGCCTGCGGGTGTGGTTTTCGGCTGCAAAACCTGGCGCCTCCACCTTCATGCCCGATCTGTCGGGAAACCGCAGGCACGCTACAACGACGTCGTCGGGTTGGCCGCGTAGATCGTCCAGCCAGCTCGGCCCGGCGCTCGACTTCGATCCGACATCGAGCGGCAATGATATCCGGTTTGCAGAAGGCGAAGATCTGCTGGGCCTGACGACGCCCTTTACGATTACGTGGGTCTCAATGCAGGACGCAGTGACCGACACTTTCCCCTGCATCTGCTCGCTGCGAACCGCATCTGGCGCCCGGTTCGAACTCATCTACTCCAGCAACGGAACCTATTCCGACCTGACTTTTGGTGGGTCTGCCAATTGGAATAATTCTCGTGTGAATGGCCTCACAGGTGTTGCCGTAGCGGGTGTCTGGCACTTTGGCGTCATGACCTACAACGGGGCTGGGGCTGGTACGCAGTCTAATTTCACTATCTGGATTAATGGTATAGAACAGACCCTAAGCTCCAGTGGTGGTCTCGGCGCACCCGACAATGTAAACGTCATCGGCTCGCTTACCAACCGGACCGACAGCGATTTCGACGGAAAACTGGTGGACTGGCGCCTATATGGCCGCGAGTGGGACGCCCGAGACGCCAAGGTTTTCTATGAACCCGGCACCCGTTGGGGGCTACTTCGCGATCTCATGCCACGGTCCTACGCGGTGATAGTCGCACCACCCGCTGGCGGCGTTGAAATATTCCGCAGACGGATTGAGGGGTAACGACGATGGAAGGCCCATTTCTGCGCAAATACGGTGTTGAAACTACGATAGATTTTGAGCTATTTGAAATTGACGGCGTCAACTTTCGAACC
>JAJFGN010000028.1 GCA_021776115.1 Kiloniellaceae bacterium
GCTTCGGGCTGGATCTGGCCTTGCATTCGGGTCTGGCTCCCAATCATCTGTTCAGGACAAGCGCGAAGGACCGGCGGACCACGCTCACCCGCGGGTCGAAGCCAAGGGGACTACGGCCCCGCCGGTCCGGTCCAGGGCGAGCGATCGCTCGCCCTGGACCGGCGCAACTCTTCGCCGATTCGCGCCTGACAGAACATGCAAGGGGCACTTGCTTAGCGCCCCAGCTCCACCCATCCAACCCAGTCGACCCAATGCCCTCTCACCCGGCGGACTGACGCCCGCCACCCTCTCCCTCAAGGGGCGAGGGTTTAGTTGGCGCGGCGCGCTGTCCCCCGCCCACGCCCATGGACACCACCCGCGCCGGGGCCATATAACCTGGACCATGAGCACGCGGCCTTTCCTTAAGATGCACGGCCTGGGCAACGACTTCGTGGTCGTCGATGCGCGGGACGAGCCCTTTGCACCCGGGGTGGCGGCGCGGCGGCGGATTGCCGACCGGCGCTTTGGCGTGGGCTGCGACCAGCTTGTGATTCTGGAACCGGCCCCAAGGGAGAACGGGCAGGGCGCCGACCTGGCTTTGCGCTTTTACAACCCGGATGGCGGCGAGGCCGAGGCTTGCGGCAACGGCACGCGCTGCGCCGCCGCGCTGATCATGGCCGAGACCGGGGCGGCGAGCCTGAACATCCGCACGCTCGGCGGCCTGCTGCGTGCCGAGGCCGCGGGGCCAGGCCGGGTCAGCGTCGATATGGGCGAGGCCAAGACCGGCTGGCGCGAGATTCCGCTGGCACGCGAGATGAACACATTGCATCTGGATCTGGCGGCGGGGCCCCTGCGCGATCCCGTCGCGACCGGCATGGGCAATCCGCATGCGACCTTTTTCGTGGAAGATATCGGCGCCATCGATATCGCGACGCTGGGCCCCAAGCTGGAGCACGATCCGCTGTTCCCGGCGCGCGCCAACATCGGCGTCGCGCAAGTCACCGGGCCGGACTCCTTACGCCTGCGGGTGTGGGAGCGCGGCGCGGGCCTGACGATGGCCTGCGGCAGCGGCGCCTGTGCCGCCACCGTGGCGGCCGCGCGGCGCGGTCTGACCGGGCGCAAGGTCACACTCGATCTGGACGGCGGGACCCTCAAAGTCGAATGGCGCGAGGATGGCCACGTGGTCATGACCGGGCCGGTCGCGACCGCCTTCACCGGCGAATTGAGCGCCGATCTGCTGGACGACGCATGAGCGCGCGCACGAACGAGCCAAATATCATCACCTTCGGCTGCCGCCTGAACGCCTGGGAGTCGGAGGTCATGCGCGATCACGCGCGCGCCGCGAACGCCAGTGCCGATGCTGGCCAAACTGTGATCGTCAACACCTGCGCCGTCACCGCCGAGGCCGAGCGTCAGGCCCGTCAGGCGATCCGCCGGGCCCGGCGCGACCATCCCAAGGCGCGCGTCATCGTCACCGGCTGCGCGGCGCAGATCGACCCCGCCACCTACGCCGCCATGCCGGAGGTCGACCGGGTGCTTGGCAACGCCGAGAAGCTGCGGCCCGAAAGCTATGCCCCCGAAGCCACAGAACGCATTGTTGTCGACGACATCATGGCGGTGCGCGAAATCGCGGGGCACTTGATCGAGGGTTTCGCCGAGCGCACCCGCGCCTTCGTGCAGGTCCAGCAGGGCTGCGATCACCGCTGCACCTTCTGCATCATCCCTTTCGGGCGCGGCAACAGCCGCTCGGTGCCCATCGGCGAGGTCGTCGCCCAGGTGCGCGCGCTGGTCGAGGGTGGCACCGCCGAGGTGGTCTTGAGCGGTGTCGACATCACCTCCTACGGCCGCGACCTGCCGGGCGCGCCGAGCCTGGGCCAGATGGTCCGCCGCCTGCTGGCCCTGGCGCCCGAATTGAAGCGCCTGCGTCTCTCTTCCATCGACGCGATTGAACTGGACCGGGACCTCTTTCGCCTGCTCGCCGAAGAACCGCGCCTCATGCCGCACCTGCATCTTTCGCTGCAATCGGGCGACGACATGATCCTGAAGCGCATGAAGCGGCGTCACAGCCGCACCGAGGCGGTCGCGCTGTGCGAGGAGGTGCGCAGGCTTCGCCCCGACATCGTCTTCGGCGCCGATCTGATTGCCGGCTTCCCGACCGAGACACGCGCGATGTTCGCCAACACCGCCAAGTTGATCGAGGACTGCGGCCTGACCTATCTGCACGTCTTCCCCTACTCGGCCCGGCCCGGCACCCCGGCGGCGCGCATGCCCCAGGTGCCGGGGAGCGAGCGTAAGGCGCGGGCCAAGGGCTTGCGCGACCTGGGCGCGGCCGCGCTCGGGCGTTTCTTCGAGACCCAAGTTGGCGCGCATGCGCGGGTCCTGATCGAGAAGCCGGGCCAAGGACGTTGCGAGCACTTCGCGCCGGTCGTGCTCGATCATGGCGCGCCGGGGGAAATCGTGGCGGCGCGCATCACCGAGGTGGAGCCGGGTCAGCTTCGCGGCGTCCGCGCGGCATGAGCGAGACCGAGGCCAAAGGCGGTTGGTTCGGCCGCCTCAAGGCGGGTCTGTCGCGCTCCTCCACCAAGTTGGGCGACGGCATCTCCGGCATCTTCACCAAGCGCAAGCTGGACGACGCAGCGCTGGAGGAATTGGAAGAGCTGCTCATCACCGCCGACCTCGGCGTCCAGGCCGCGGCTCGCCTGACCGCCGATCTGGCCAAGACCCGCTTCGACAAGGACATCTCGCCGCAAGAGGTGCGCCGCGCCCTGGCCGACGACATCGCCGCGATCCTGGAGCCGGTGGCTCGGCCATTGACGCCCGACCCGGCGCGCAAGCCCCATGTGGTCCTGGTCGTCGGTGTCAACGGCAGCGGCAAGACTACGACCATCGGCAAAATGGCCAAGCACTACCGCGAGCAGGGCCTGAAGGTGCGCCTGGCCGCCGGCGACACCTTCCGCGCCGCCGCGATCGAGCAGTTGCAGCTTTGGGGCGAACGCACCGGATGCCCGGTGGTCGCGGGCGCCCCCGGCGCCGATGCCGCGGGTCTGGCCTTCGGCGCGTTGGAAACCGCGCGGCGCGAGGGCGACGATTTGCTGCTGATCGACACCGCCGGGCGCTTGCACAACAAAGCCGACCTTATGGCGGGTTTGCAGAAGATCGGCCGGGTCCTGAAGAAACTGGATGAGAGCGCGCCACACGATGTGATCCTGGTCCTCGACGCCACCACCGGGCAGAACGCGCACGCCCAGGTCGAGACCTTCAAGGAGTTGGTGGACGTCACCGGCCTGGTGGTCACCAAGCTCGACGGCAGCGCGCGCGGCGGCGTCCTGGTCGCCCTGGCCGAACGCTTCGGCCTGCCGGTCCACGCCATCGGCGTCGGCGAAAGCGCCGAAGACCTGCGCCCCTTCAAGGCCCAAGACTTCGCGGAGTCGCTGATGGGCCTCGGCGGTTAAGGCAAGGACTCCTACTACCGAGTCAATGAATGGGGGCCGGAGGAAACAACCTCCAATCCTCAAGGCGTCGGCCGGTTCACAATTTTCTTTACATTCGCAGGCAAGCGGCCGTCCATCAGACGGCAGCGATACCCGCTGCACGTTAGCTGAACAGGAGCATTGGTTTGAGCGGCGTGAAGGCTTCATCTCCCCCCTTTGCGGTTACCAGCATCGTTCTGTCCATGGGGCTGATGGCTGTCGGTAACGGCGTTATGTTCGCTTACATTCCCGTGAAGCTTGCGTTCGAGGGCTTCGATCCCTGGGTCGCGGGTGCGGTCCTCACGGCCTTGGCCGCCGGCGGATTGGGCGGTTGTCTTTTGACCGGCCCCTTGGTGCGGCGGGTCGGGCACGCCCGGGTGTTCGCGTCGCTCGCGGCGGTCGTCAACTTGTCGGTCCTGATCATCGCGCTCGGGACCGAACCGTTTCTCTGGATGCTCTCCCGGGGCCTGTACGGGTTCGCCATGTCCGGGCTCTTTATCGTCAGCCAAAGCTGGTTGAACGATGCCTGCGGAAACGAATGGCGGGGTAAGGTCATCGCCGTTTTCTACATGACCTATGTCATCGCCATCGGCGCGGGTTCGTTTCTTCTGAAATACATCTCGCTTGAGACGATGCAGGGCCCGCTGCTGGGCATCTTCTTCGCGACGCTGGCGATTCTGCCGGTCGGATTGACCCGGCTCAGAACGCCCCCGCCGCCGGCGAGCGTATCCGTTGCCGTCCGGGCGGTCTGGCGAATTTCTCCGGTCGGGTTGGTGGGGCTGCTTACGGTCGGCGGCTTGACCATGCTGGTCCAAGGCTTCGCGCCCATATACGCGGCGACCGGCGGCTACGCGAAGGACGATATCGCCCTTCTTATGTTCCTCATGCAATTCGGTATGATCGCCATTCAATATCCGCTTGGGGCGATCTCCGACCGCACCGACCGGCGTTACGTTCTCATCGCGGCATCGGCACTCGTGATCGTAAGCGCGGGGATCGCGACTCAAATGTCCGGGACGAGCTTGCTTTGGCTGATCCTGGTGTTCGCGGTCTGGAGTGGCGCCACGGAGTCTATTTATGCCGTCGCCAATGCCCATGCCAACGATCGCGCCGACCCGCAGTATTACGTGTCCTTATCCAGCACCCTGCTGGTGGCCTGGTCGGTCTCGGGCATCGTGTTGCCGGGACTGGCGACCGCCTTGACTCAGGTCGTTGGACCCAAAGCCTTCATGTTCGTGGCCATAGCCACCGCGACTCTCTATGCCGCGTTCGTTGTGTATCGCTTGACCCGCCGCGAACCGGCGCCGGAGGCAGACCAAGAACCTTACCAGCCCATCAGCGCCCAGGTGCCTTACACCGCCGAGCTGGCGCCTCAGCCTTCCGAAGAGGGATCGTCGTAGTCGCGTTGGCCCAGGTGGAGGTGCCGAGAGGCGTGCTTCGGAAAACTCTGCCGCGGATCGATGACCTGCGACCAAAACCCGCCCCGGCGTGGATTGAGGGAATCGGCGCCAAGGTGAAGATGACGGGAGCGGTACGTCTGAATGACGGAAAATTTGGGTGAATGGAATTTCGGACACCGGAAAACCGAAAACTCAGGTCATCGGATGACTGCGGAGAAATTCTTTCGCTTCAATGTTGGTACGCGGCGTATGATTTCCACGAACCTGGAGGTTATCCGGGAAATGCAAGTTCGGATCTTTCAAAGGATTTTCGGCGTCGGATTCTAACCGCCTTTTTTTGGGGAATGTATGAAAAGTAAAGTTTCTTCCCTGGGCATTCAGCCCGGCTGGACCCTGCTCTTCGCCGCCTGGATCGTGGTCGCCAGCGCCACCCTCGGCAGCCTCTTCTTCAGCGAAGTCATGCGGGTTCCGGTCTGTGTGCTGTGCTGGTATCAACGAGTTGCCATGTACCCCTTGACCCTGATTCTCGCCATTGGCCTGTTCCCCTATGACCCCAAGGTTGTGCGATATGCCGGCGCACTGGCGGGCGTGGGATGGCTTACCGCCATGTTCCACGTACTCCTGGTTGCCGGGATCGTTCCGGAAAGGGTCCAACCCTGTGTGCAGGGCATCCCGTGTTCGGAAACCTACATCTCTCTGCTCGGGTTTTTGAGCATTCCCGTCATGTCTCTTTTTACCTTTACCCTCATTGGCGTCTTGTTGTTTTACGCACATAAGATGGAATCATCATGAATCGGAAAACCCTATTCATCTCCGTTGCCGGGCTGCTTCTGCTGGTCTTTGCCGTTGCCGCGGTGCTGTTTCAACAAAGTGCGTCCGAGAGCCGCAACCAAAGCGCGCTGGAGCGGGAAGGAGCTCCCATCAAGGGGCCCCACGACGCCAAGGTCACCATTGTAGAATTTCTTGACCCGGCTTGCGGGACCTGCCGGGACTTCTATCCCCTTGTGAAGCGGTTGATCGACAAGTACCCGGGCAAGGTAAGAGTAATGGTCCGCTACGCCCCGCTTCACCCCGGCTCGGACCAAGTGGTCAAAATGCTAGAGGCGGCCCGCTATCAGGGTAAGTTTTGGCAAGCCCTGGAATTGTTGTTCCGCGACCAAAATCGTTGGGTGGTCAATCACAATTCCCAGCCTACGCGCGCTCTGGCTGTCTTGCGCTCCTTGGACTTGGACCTGAATCGGTTTTCGGCCGATATGAATCGTCCAGAGTTAGCCCAAGCGATTCAAAGAGACGTGCAGGATGGGCAGGCCCTCAATGTCCGGGCCACCCCTGAATTCTTCGTCAATGGACGGCCCATGACCAGTTTTAGCTATGATCATTTGAGCAACCTGGTAAAGGAGGCGGTGGCCGACGCTTATTGACGGTTGTGCTCACCTGATCATCCGTTTATGCGCGCACTAGCGCTGCGTCTCCTTTTCCACCTCGCGGCCCAGGCGGGTGACGATCTCCGGCAGGGCGCGCACGTCGGCGGCGGTGGTGCGGAAGTTGGTGATGCAGGCACGCAGGTAAAACCGCCCGTCGATCACCGCGTTCGAGAGAAACGCTTCGCCACCGCCTTGAATGCGCGACAAGAGCGCCGTGTTCAGGGCGTCCAAGCGCTCGCCGTCTTGGGCCGGGTCCAGGCCTTCGGGCACATAGCGGAAGGTCGTGATGCTCAGGCTTTGGGTCGCGGTTTCGATCTGAGGGTCGGCGGCGAGCGCCGCGTGCATCTCGCGCGCCAGACGCAGGTTGCCGGCGATCATGGCGCGATAGCCCGCGCGCCCCGCGCCTTGCAGCGCCAGCCAAACCTTGAGCGCGCGAAAGCCGCGTGAGTTCTGCGGCCCGTATTCGTGATAGTGCATCACCTCGCCATCATCGACGTTGTAGTGGTAATAGGGCGGCCGGAAACTGAAAGTATCGCGCAGGGACTGGCGGTCGCGCACCAAGGCGCAGCCGGCTTCGAGCGGCACGAACAGCCACTTGTGCGCATCCACCGCCAGGGAGTCGGCCTCGCGCAGGCCCTTCAAGTCGGCTGGTGAGCCCGGCGCCACGATGGCCGGCGCGCCATAGCACCCGTCGACGTGAAACCAGAGGCCGTTTTCGCGGGCGATCGCGGCCAATTCGGGCAAGGGATCGACCGCGCCGGTACTGACCGTGCCGGCGGCGCCGACCAGCAAGAAGGGCTGCTCCCCCGCCGCCCGATCGGCGGCGATCCGGGTCCGCAATTCCGCGGTGTCCATACGCAAGTCCGTGCCGGTCCCGATCCAGCGGATCGCGTCGGTGCCGAGCCCGAAAATGTCGGCGCCCTTCTCCAGCCAAGTGTGGGTCTCGCGCGAGGCATAGATGCGCAAAGCCCCCGCCGCCGGCGCCAATCCCTCGCGGCGCGTGTCCCAATCGGCGCGCGCGCGGCGCGCCGCCAGGATGCCGATGAAGTTGGCCATGTTGCCGCCGCTGGTCAGCAGGCCGCCGCAGTCGGTCGGGTAGCCCAGCAGATCGGCGATCCAACGCACCGATTGCGCCTCGATCTCGCTGGGCAAAGGGGCCGAGCTCCAGGCTGCCAGGTTGGGATTCACGGCGGCGGCGAGAAAGTCGCCCAGAAACCCGATCGGCGCGGGCGAGCCGATGACATAGCCCCAAGATTTGGGATGGCCGTTGATCCGGCAGCCGTCGAAGACAAGCTCCGCCGCGCGCGCCAGCAGAGTTCCAGCGTCGGTTCCATGTTCCGGCAAGCCGCCTTGGCCCAGACGCGCCCGCGCCTCGGCCGGCGAAATATCGCGCGCGGCCGGGCGATTGGGGATCTGTTGAATGAAGTCCGCGATCCGCTCGACCAAGTCATGACCCAGCGCCCGAAACTCGCCCGCGCTCATGTCGAGGGGCGCCGCCGGGTACTCGTCTTCCGCCGTCGAGTTATGCTGCACCATGCGCGACCTTCCTGCTAAATGAGTTGGCGGGAAGGATAGCGCGTTCGCTCGCGGCCTGGCCAGGACGCGGCGTTTAGCCCTCGAGCGAGGCGTAGCCGATTATCCGCGCGAAGGCCTTTTGCGCCGGGTCGCGCTTCGGGCCTATGGGCGCGCGCCCCGCGAAGCGGGAGGCCAGGTAGCGCCGCGCGATTACGGTTTTGCGCGCATCGCCCTCGGCAAGATCGGCGGCGGCTTCTTCCAGCAGCAGCGCCGCGCAAAGGGCGTCGGCCATGAGGTCCATGAGACGCCGGGCGTGGCGCGGTCCTTCGTGTTCGTGCCCGTTCAGATAGGTGAGCGCCTCGGCGCAAGCACCTCGGGCCGCGCGCAAGGTGGCGGCCTCGTCCGCCAAGGTGCTGGGCAAGGACTCCTCGACACCTTGCAGGTGCGCCAGGAACGCAGCGCCGCCCGTGCCCCCACCTGAACCGAGGGCGGCGCGCAAGAGTTCCAGGGCCTGAATGTTCGACGGCCCCTCCCAAACGCTCAAGACCATGACGTCGCGGTACAGGCGCGCGGTCGGCCAATCCTCGGTGTAACCGTTGCCGCCGACCAGTTCGAGTGCCTGGCGCGCGGCCTGGATAGCGGCCTCGGCGGTACGGCATTTCGCCAAGGCCGTGACCGTGCGCAACCACGGTTGTTGACGCGCGTCGGCCGAGGCCGCATCGAAAGCGAACGCGGCTTCGAAGGCAAGCGCGGCGCCGGCTTCCTGCTCCATCGCAAGATCGAGCAAGGTATCGCGCACCATGGGATAGCGCGCTATCGAGGATCCGAAGGCCCGCCGGTGTGTGGCCCAGCAAACCGCTTCCAGAAACGCGCGGCGATGCGCGCCGCAGGCCGCCATGGCGTTGTGGATACGGCTATAGGCGAGCGCTTCCATCATGACCTTCAGGCCCTGCGGCGGCCCGGCGACCTCAAGCGCCCAGGCGCCGTCCAACTCGACCTCGCCGGTCGCCAGCGCGCGGGTGCCCAGCTTGTCCTTCAGGCGGCGCACCCAAAGATTGTTCGCCGTGCCGTCCGCCAGGGTGTCGGGCACCAGATAACACCCCAGCCCCTTGCCGCTCGGTGGCGCGCCGCGCGGCCGCGCGGTCGCGAGCGCCAGACCGGCCCCGGCGTTGCTGGTAAACCACTTGAGACCCGTCAGCCGCCAAACAGCGCCATCGGGCCGGGCGCGCGTGGTCGTGGCGCCGACATCGGACCCGCCATGCAACTCAGTCGCCCAGGTGCCGCCGGTCTTGGTCAAGCCATCCATGCGCACGAGTTCCGGCAAATAGCCGCGGCGCAGCTTCGCCGGCGCCAGGCGCGAGAGGACATAGGCCAAGGCCCCGGTCATGGTCACCGGGCAATGGATCGATATATCGCTGTGCGACAGAAGACCGCCCATAACGAAGGAGAGGGTGTGCGGCGCGGGGGCCTTCTCGGCGAAGGCCAGGCCGATAACGCCGCGCCGGTAGGCTTCCTGATGGCACGCTTGATAGGCGGGATTCAGGATGACATTGCCCAAACGCCCATCGCGCGGCCCGAAGGTTTCCAGGCGCGGCGTCGCGTATCGGTCGCTATAGGCCGCCTGCTCGTCGAGCGGACCGCCGGCCCAGGCCCCGAAGTCGGACAGCCGCTTAGCGTGACGCTTCAAGAGTCCCGGCGCGCGCCGGCGCAGCAAACGAACCGAATTCCGGTCCGACTCGAAGAAGTTCAGTCCCCGGGTTTCGCCCGGATAGGCAAAGGGGGCGTCGAGATCAAGTGCGCTTGACATGGCGAGCGGCATTTCTCGTTATCGGTCTCGGCCAGATGCCAGATACAGCGTACACGAACTTTCCGGCAATATTCAGGGGTCAAATATTTTGATTCACGAACCATCTAAAGCTGCTGTTAATGGAGAAAATACTACCATAGCGTGAATTTCTTCATTTCCGGCCGGATCGACCGACATGCAAGACGCCGCCGCCTACCTGGACGATGGGATCTTCGCGCAGTTAAGACAGGATTTCCTGACCGATACGCGCGAGCGCTTGGACGAAATGGAGTCCGCCGCCAGCGACGACAAATCTACGGGCGGTAACGCCCTACTGACCATTCGGCGCGAGGGGCATAACATTAAGGGCCTGGCCGCATCGCTTGGATTCTCCTCGATCACCATCATTGCCCACCGGCTGGAAGACTTTGTCGCGGAGCTGACAGACCTGACGGACTCACATGTTTCCGACGTTCTGGTCTATATCGACTGCATACGGGGTATTGTCGAGGACGGGAATGACCCTGGCGACAGCAAGACGGCCGAGATCTTGCGCACCCTGCCCGCGCACACCGGCGGTTCGATGACGGGTGGCGACTTCGAGGTCAAGGAGGCGCGGCGAGTCGAGGTTCTGCTGGTTGCACCGGGGCGCGCCGTCCGCCGCATGATCACCGGCGAGTTACGCGCCCTCGGATTTCGCGTCAGTACGACGCTGTCGCCATGGCAAGCCTTGGAAATGGCGGCGCGGACCCAACCCGATTTAGTTATTACCTCAGCGGTCATGGACCAACTGACCGGCATAGACCTCGTGCGGGCAATGCGTGCCATCGCCCCAACCAAGGACCTGCCGCTGGCCCTCTTGACCAGCCTGGAAGCCGATCATCCGGACATGAAACGCCTGCCGGACGATGTCGCGATCATCCATTTGAACCGGACGGTCACCGACGAGTTGGGCGACCTGGTGACACGTTTCGATTTCGGATAGACGCGACTCGCGAGACTCGACCGCTGTGCTGGACGACTCGCGGGAAAATCGGTCTAATCGCGGTCCCGTATGAAATTTTTGTGACGCCCGTGCGGGCAGCGCCCTGGCGGCCCCATAACTCACCGCGTCATGGAGTCCGGCCATGGCCTTGGACCTGGGTGTCCTTTTGCTTGTTCTGCTCGCGGCCGCCTTGCACGCGAGCTGGAACGCAATCGTCAAAGCAGGCGGCGACCGCCTGGTCATGACCACCCTGGTCATGATCGGGCCGGCGCCGGTGTGCCTGGTCGCGCTGTTCTTCCTGCCCGCGCTCCAACCCGGGGCTTGGCCCTTTCTGATTGCCTCCGCGCTCATCCACTACCTGTACTATGCGCTTCTCATCGGCGCCTATAAGCACGGCGACCTCAGTCAGGTTTATCCGATTTCCCGCGGCGCCGCACCGGCCCTGGTCGCGGTCGCCGCCTGGGTCTTCGCCGGCGAGGCCTTGAGCGCGCGCGAAATGCTCGGTGTGCTCATCGTCTCCGCCGGAATCATGAGTCTCGCGTGGCGCCGTAACGGGACCAGACTGCCCGCGGAAAGCAAGGCTGTCGCTCTGGCCCTGACCAACGGTGTCGCCATTTCCGCTTATCTCATCGCCGACGGCATGGGCGTGCGCCAGGCCGGCAACGCTTTCACATATATTAGTTGGCTGTTCGTGCTCGAAGCCCTGCCGCTTTTCGCCCTCACGCTATGGTTGCGGCGCGGGCGGGTTATGGAGTCATTTTCCCCGAACTGGAAGCCCGGCGTTCTGGGCGGCACGATCGCGGCGGTTTCCTACGGCATCGCGCTCTGGGCCATGAGCCAGGGCCCCATGGCTCATATCGTCGCCTTGCGTGAGACCAGTGTCTTGTTCGGCGCCGCCTTGGGCGCGCTGGTGCTCAAGGAATCCTTTGGCAAGCAGCGCATCGTGGCCGCCGCGGTCGTGGCCGGCGGGGCGGTTCTGCTGAACCTGGGTTCTTGATCGCGGCGCTACAGCCCCTGGACGTCGCCGGTTTCACCCTCCGGGTTACCGCGCGGCGCGAAGATCGCTTCATCGCGAAGGTCGCGGAAATCGCGCAGGGCCCAGTGGACGGACGGAAAAGCAATATCGTCCCAGGGAATCTCGTCCCAGAGGAACAGACCTGTCTCCTGCGTCTCCGGCCCCGGCGCGACCTCGGGCGTGTCCAAGCGGGCCCGATAGATCAATTGGACCTGGCTGAGCCTGGGAATGGAGTAGACGGCCAAGAGCTGATCCAGGGTGAGGCGGGCGCGGGCTTCCTCCCAAGCTTCGCGAAGGGCCCCTTCCGCGGCACTTTCCCCCAGTTCCAGATATCCCGCCGGTAAGGTCCAAAAACCCTTCCGCGGATCGATGGAGCGCCGGCACAGAAGAATCCGATCCTCCCAGGCTGCAACAGACCCGACCACGACCTTGGGATTTTCGTACTGGACGAAACCGCAATCGCCGCACACGAGCCGGGGCCGGTCGTCGCCTTCGGGAATTTCGCGAAGGAAACGTGTTTTCGCCTCGGGGCGCGTTTCCTCCTCGGGGCCGGGCACAGACATGAAGGTAATTTGGCGCAAGGACGCGCACCCGGCAAGGCACGGCCGGGGCACCCGCCGAATCAGGCGCTCAGGTCGATAAGGCTGCCGCGCGGCGGTAAGCGCCCTTGATCCGACAGAACCTGGACCGCTTGCGCCAAATTTTCCGCCCGGGATAAGCTGGCAGCTAGAGCCTGAGGTGCCGCCCGGGAGACCTGAGGCGCAGCCGTGGGGGCCTTATGCGTCGGGTCACGGCCCAGAACCGGGGCCTTGGCGTTTGCCTTGGCCTGAAGCTCGGGATTGATCTGCTGGTTGCTGCCGGCCTGGGGCTGATTTAGGAAACCAAGCCCGGCAAGGAAGGAATTTCCTGGGATTTGCATAGCCGGCAATTTGGCATGGCGCGGACTAAGAGCAAGTTAAGACAAATGGTTTCCGATCGTGGTATGACCCTAATTGCCGGTTAACGCCTTGAAACAAGGCTGCTTTAGATGCCCTCGGCGGGCAAACTTTGTTAACCAATCCCAACTAACATGAACGTCCGATGAATCCAGTATTCCGTCTTGCGGAAATCCTTGAGCGCCATGACCGAGCGGCACAAGAAAGCCCACCATGACCGGCCAGAACGATGATTTGACCGGCTTGTTGAAGTTAGCCCTCGATAAATCGGTCGAGGGCCGCCGCAACCTGACCGCCACCTTAGGGGACCTGTTCTCGGACCGCACCAGCGTGCTGAGCGAGCGCGAACGCGCGCTGATGAGCGACATTCTGCACAAGCTTATCCGCGATTGCGAAATGGCGGTGCGGCGCGACCTGGCGGAACGTTTGTCCAAGGCCGAAAACCCGCCGCACGATCTGATCGTCGCGCTTGCCAACGATCAAATCGAGGTCGCGCAACCGATCTTGATGAATAGCGACGTCCTGCGCGACATGGAACTGGTCCAGATTGTCCGCCGGCGCACCCACGAGCATCAGCTCGCGATTACCATGCGCCGGGCGCTGAGCGAGCCGGTCTCCGACGCTCTCGTCGAGACCGGCGACGTCAATGTGATCAAGGCCCTGTTAGAGAACCAAGATGCCCGCATCTCGGAAGCGACCATGACCTACCTGGCCGAAGAGTCACAGCGTGTCGACACTTATCAGGAACCCCTGATCAAGCGTCATGACCTGAATCCCGAGCTAGCCAGGCGCATGTACCTGTGGGTGTCCGCCGCCTTGCGCCAACACATCACACAAAATTTCGAGGTCGACCCGACCGAGCTTGACGACAGTCTGGAAAAACTGGCCAGCACCATGGCTGGGGACCCGGCCCAGCATGAAACTGACCGGGAAGCCAAGCGGCCGGCCGCAATTCTAGCGCAACACCTGGGCGACGCCGACGGGATCAGCTGGCACCTCTTGATACAAGTACTGCGCCAGGGTGAGATTCCTTTGTTCGAAGCCTTGTTCGGCAAACTGAGCGGCCTTACCCCGGAGCGCGTCGTCAAGGTGCTTTACGAGTCCGGCGGGGAAAGCCTGGCGATCGCGTGCCGGGCCCTGGACATGCCGAAAACTACTTTCGCGACAACCTATCTGCTGAGCCGGCGCAGCGAGTCCGGGCGGCGAGTCGCCGATCCCCGCGCCCTCGCGCACGTGCTTGGCTTGTTCGACAAGATCAACCCTAAAAGTGCGCAAGATGTCTTGAAAAGCTGGCGCCGGGACGAGGATTACCAGGACGCGATCGAGCAAGTCGCAAATACTTCGCCGACGGGGCCTGGTGCCTAAGGGCAAGATATGAACGCAAGAATCGATAGGACCGCCGAGTGGTCGCCCGAAACCGATAATCCACCGGCCCTCCTCGACGTCTTTCAGCGCCAGTTGCTAGATTATGCGCCGCCCACTTGCGTGGCCGACCGCCAGGGGAATCTCGTTTATAGCAACGCGGCCTACCAGCTCATCGCGGACTATATAACGTCTGCCGACCGTGCGCGTCGGGACGGCGAAGAAATCGCGCTCGTGATCGGCGAGCGTATCGAACGCTTTACCTTGCGAAGCCAAAGTATCGAAGGGTCCGATGGCCTGCCGGCCTTGATCGCGACGATCCTCGAGCCGCAGCACGACCATGAGTGGACCGGCACCGCCTTGGACAGCGCGCTCGAACGCTTGGAAGACATAACCCGCCTGGTTACCGATTGGATCTGGGAGACGAACCGGAACCTGGTGCTGACGTACGTGTCGCCCCGGGTCAACGATACGACGGGATATCATCAGATCGAGTTAACTGGACGCGCGCTGACGGACTTGCCCACGGAGCCGAACCAGACCTTGCTGGCCTTGCTAGAGCCGGAAAACAGAAAGCCGTTTCGCGACATCGAAGTCCAGATCGCGGGGCGCGACGGTCGAATACGGGACGTTCAACTCAGCGGCCTGCCGATCTTTTGCCACAAGAGTGGCGATTTCCTGGGGTATCGCGGCACCGCCCACGACATCACCGAGATACGCTGGCGCGAAACGGCGATTCGCAAGGCCAGGGACGATGCGGAGCTGGCCAGCCGTGCGAAGAGCGAGTTCCTAGCCAACATGAGCCATGAACTCCGCACGCCCTTGAACGCAATCATCGGTTTCTCGGAAATTATGGGCGGCGAGATGCTGGGCCCACTCGGCAGCGAACAGTACAAGGGCTACGTCCACGACATCGCCGACAGCGCCCGTCATCTGCTGGCCCTAATCAGCGATATCCTGGACGCCGCGAAGATCGAGTCGGGACACATGTCGCTGAGCGAAACCGAGGTCGACCCCAGCGCCTTGATCGGATCGGCGATTCGCCTGATGACCCCACGCGCTCAACGGGCGGGTTTGACTCTGAAAGCCCATATCGCACCTGGCCTTCCCAACGTCTTGGCCGATGAAACCAAGCTGAAGCAAATTCTGATCAACCTCACCGCGAACTCGGTCAAGTTTACCCGCCCCGGCGGCCGGGTTGACCTGCGGGCAAGCACGAGCGAGTCGGGCGAGCTCGTGATCATGGTCTGCGATACCGGCATCGGTATCGCATCGGACGATATTTCCCGCGCCCTGACGCCATTCGGGCAGGTTGAGTCGCACTTGAACCGCTCCTACGAGGGCACCGGCCTCGGCCTGCCCCTGGCCAAGTCGATGACCGAGATGCACGGCGGCACCTTCGAGTTGGTCAGTCAATTGGACGTGGGAACCACGGTCACGCTGCGCCTGCCGGAAAGCCGCGTCCTGCGCGCATAGAACCTGATGTTCCGATAATCGGCCGCTTTTACCTTCCGCGAGGCGGGTGCAGCCGTTAGCCTTCGGGACGTGGCACAAGGTCCCTCTCCTCCCCAACGAAGCCGCGATTTCGGCGGCACGCGGCAAGCACTTTGGGCCGGCGTACGCCTCGCCTTCGGTGTGCCGGCCGTCGTTCTGTCCGCCAGCTACCTGGGCTTCGGCGCGCTGGCTCAGCAGGTCGATCTTGAGATTTGGCACGCGCTGTTCTCGGTTGTGACCGCGTGGGCCTTGCCGGGCCAGGTTGCCTTGGTCGAGCTTTATGCCGATGGCGCCTCGATCCTGGCCATTGCCGTGGCGGTGGCCCTGACCAACGCCCGCCTGCTGCCCATGGCCATCACCTTGATGACGCTGGTGCGCGCGCCCGGGACCCCGCGTTGGCAGTATTACCTCGCCGCCCATTGGGTCGCGGTCACCGGCTGGGCCCTGGCAATGCGCGACTGCCCGGCCATGCCGCCCGAGCAGCGCCGGCCGTTCTTCATGGGCATCAGCCTGGTGCTCTGGACAGTCAGCTTGCTGGGCACGGCGCTGGGATTCGCTCTGGCCGGGAGCGTGCCGAGCTACATTACGCTGGGCCTCGTATTCCTAAATCCCATCTATTTCATGCTTGTGGTCGCGGGCGACGTGCGCGGTGTCTCGCGTATTCTGGCCGCCGTCCTCGGGGCGCTCGCCGGTCCCCTGCTATACCTAGCAACACCCGATTGGAGCTTGCTGCTAACCGGTGTGGGCGTGGGCAGCCTGGCGTATCTGGTTGGGCAGGCCCGGGCGGGAAGGACTTGAAGCCGCGATGACAGAGGTTTCCCTCTGGTGGCCGTTCGCGGTCATGCTTGCCGGCGCTGCGGTGACTTACGCCTGGCGCGCCTTGGGCGTCGTCCTGTCGGGCCGGATCGCCCCGCAAGGCAAGCTGTTCGAATGGATTGCCTGCATCGCCTATGCGCTGCTGTCGGGTTTGATCGCCCGCATGATCCTGTTGCCGGCTGGGCCCCTGGCCGAGGTCCCCTTGGCCGATCGGCTGGGCGCCGCAATCCTGGGCTTGGCGGTGTTCTTTTTGGCCCGGCGCAACATGCCGCTCGGGGTCGTAAGCGCCGTGGCGGCACTGATGGCGCTATCCTGGGCGCGCGGCGCCGGCGTGCTATGAAGCGGGCTTAGCCCGCCGCGTCCTCGAGCGCCTTGACGCCGGGCAGGGTCTTGCCTTCGAGCCATTCCAGGAACGCACCGCCGGCGGTCGAGACGTAGGAGAAATCCTCCAGCACCCCGGCGTGAGCGAGCGCCGCGACGGTATCGCCGCCCCCCGCCACGCTGCGCAGACGTCCCGCCTGGGTCAGCTTGGCCGCCTTTTGCGCAAGCCTGTTCGTGCCCGCATCGAAAGGCGGCGTCTCGAAACATCCGAGCGGCCCGTTCCAAACCAGAGTCGCGCAAGATTCGAGGTGGGTCCCCAGTGTATCGACCGTCGCGGGTCCGAGGTCGAGGATCATCTTGTCCGCTGGCACCTGCTTCACGTTGACCGTCTCGCTCGCCACCCCGGCTTTGAGTGTTTCAGCCACGACCGCGTCGCTGGGCAGCAGGATGTCGCACTGCTCGGCGCGCGCCCGCTCCAGAATCTCACGCGCCGTATCGGCCATGTCGTGCTCGCACAACGATTTGCCGACATCGATTCCCAGAGCATGCAAAAAAGTATTCGCCATGCCACCGCCGATCATCACGGCATCGGCCTTCGCCAGCAGGTTGCCCAGCAGATCGAGCTTGGTCGAGACCTTGGCGCCGCCGACAACGACCGCGACCGGCCGCTCCGGCGTTTCCAGGGCGGCGCTCAGGTTCTCCAACTCGTCCTGCATGAGACGCCCGGCGGCGGCGGGCAGCAGGCGCGCGATCGCCTCGACCGAGGCATGGGCGCGGTGCGACACCGCGAAAGCGTCGTTCACATAAAGATCGCCCAGGCCAGCCAGCGCCGCCGCGAAGCCGGTATCGTTGGCCTCCTCCCCGGCATGAAAACGCAGATTCTCCAGCACCGCGATGTCGCCGTCTTGTAGGCCGCTTACAAGCCTCTCCGCCGCCGGACCTATGCAGTCTTCACCGAAGGCAACGTCGCGTCCGCCCAACAACCGAGACAGCGCCGCCGCGATGGGCGCGAGCGACAACTCAGCCGAGCGCTGGCCCTTGGGCCGACCGAAGTGGGACAGGATCACGACCCGGGCGCCGCGTTCCGTCAGCTCGCGAATGCTGGGCAGGCAGCGTTCGATGCGCGTCGTGTCGCCGACCTGTCCGTCCTTCATGGGCACGTTGAAGTCGACGCGCAACAGCACACGCCGGCCCGAAGGGTTTAAATCGTCGAGGGTTTTAAAGCGGGCCACGCTTAAGCCACCCTCTCCGCCACCACTGGATTGCGAAGAACACCGATTTTCTCGATCTCGACCTCGCACACGTCGCCGGGCTTCATCCAGACCGGCGGCTTGCGCGCGAAGCCGACGCCGGGCGGGGTGCCGGTGGGAATGATGTCGCCGGGTTCCAGCGTCATGACCTCGGAAAGGGTCGCGATCAAGCTCGCCACGTCGAAGATCATATCGCCGGTGTCGCTGTCTTGCAGGGTTTCGCCATTGAGCCGCGTCTGGATACGCAACCCGGCGGCGCCAGGCGGCAGCTCGTCGGCGGTCACGATATCGGGCCCCCAGGCGCCCGAGGCGTCGAAGTTCTTGCCCATGGCCCATTGCGTGGATTTGAACTGATAGTCGCGCAGGCTGCCGTCGTTGAAGACCGAATAGCCGGCGACATGGTCGAGGGCCTTGTCCTTGGCGATGTGCCGTCCGCCAGTGCCGATCACGACCAGCAACTCGGCCTCGAAATCGAAATTATGGCTGGCAGCCGGGCAAACCAGGGCCTCCCCGTCGGCGACCAGCGACGTTGGCCAGCGTGGAAAGACGATGGGATAATCCGGGATCGCCATGCCCGATTCCTCGGCGTGGCTGCGATAATTCAAGCCGATCGCCAGGATCTTGGGCGGATGCGGGATCGGCACCTCGAGGCGGGCCGCCTTGGCGGGAACCGTCGCGTCTTCGCCGGCGGTTTCCGCCGCGCGGGCCACGTCGGCCATGGCGCCGGCCGCGAAAATGGCGGGCCAAGAGTCCGGCAGCGCGGGCGCCGCCTTGGATAGATCGACGATGCGATCGCCGCGCCGAACGCCCGGGCGCGCCCGGCCCTCTGCCACCAATGTCACAAGTCTCACCCAGCGTCCCCTTTTCAGTCCCTCGATGTGTCGGCAGGAGGTGAGAATAGGGACGTGCCGAGGCACGGCAAGGCGCTTTTCGTGGCCCCGCCGCAAAAATCGCGCCGCCGGCGGCGTAAGGCTTAGGGTTCGGTTTGCCGGTACACGGCGCGGGCGATACCGAGCATCTCCTCGCGCGGCAAGGGCCCGACCAGGGCATATCCGAGGGCGCCGTCGAGCCAGTAGAACGCGGCCAAACCGTCCTCCTCGGCGAAGCGGAAAGCGGTCTCGACGCCCTTGGTGTCGGCCTGGATGTAGCAGGTGATCCGCCGGCCGGCCGCATCCTCGTACATGAACTGCGCGGCCGCGCCGTCGCGCGCGGGGAGCAGGCGGCCGCCCATGAGCCGGAAACCGAATTCCCGCAAATCGGGCGCGCTGAGCGGCGTGCCAACGCGCTTCGACAGCCAGGCGATCAGGTGCGCCTCCTCGGCCCGGACCTCGACCGGGTGGCGGACCTCGACGCTGTAAACCCGGTGCGCGGCGGCGGCCCGGACAAGCAGATCGCCACCGGCGGCGCCGGCGCCCGGCGCCACTTCATCCGGCTTTTCCAAAGCCCCGCGTAAAGTCCAGCCGCCGCCCAGACCCAGCGTCAACACCAGCATGGCCGCCATGGCCGTGGGCAGCCAGCGCGCGGGCCGGCGCGCCGCACCGCCACGGGCCGCGCGCAACAAGCGCTCGGGAACCGGCTCGCGGTCCGGCCCGCGCAAGGACCCGCGCAGGATGTCGCCGTGACGTCGAAAGTCGCCGAGGCGCGCCGCCTGGTCCGGGTTTTCGGCCAGAAAGCGCTCGACCGCGCCGCGGCGCGCGGGATCGAGCCAGCCGTCGACCCAGGCCTGAAGTTCCTCCTCGTTGACCGGACGCGCGGCGGCGTTCATTTGATTCTCCTAAGCGTCGCGGCGCCCGG
The DNA here is from genome assembly GCA_021776115.1 of Kiloniellaceae bacterium. GTDB lineage: Bacteria > Pseudomonadota > Alphaproteobacteria > Kiloniellales > J153 > JAJFGN01. The sequence continues at coordinate 19,547 of JAJFGN010000028.1, forward strand.
CGCCCCGCCGGTCATGGCGGCGCGCATGCGCTCGCGCCCGCGCGACAGGCGCGACATGACCGTGCCCAGGGGCACACCCAGCGTTTCCGCGACTTCCTTGTATTGCAGACCCTCGACCGCGACCAAAATCAGGACCTCGCGCTGGTCGGCCTCCAGGTCCTCGAGCGCCGCGAGCGCCTCCACGGCCTGAACGCGATCGACCTGAGACTCGGGATGCGGGGTCAAGGGACTTGCCGTGTCGATCGGCACCTCGGACGGACGCCGCCCGCGCCAGCGGACCTGATTGAGGTGCAGGTTACGCATGAGGGCGAAGAGCCAGGGCCGGAAGCGATCCGGGTTGTGCCACAGACGCCGTTTGGTTATGGCGCGCTCGAGGCAATCTTGAACCAGATCGTCGGCCCGCTCCGCGTCGCGCAGCAAATAGCGGGCGTAGCGGCGGAGGGCCGGGATCTCTTGCTCAAGCCGGCGCGCGAAATCCGACATCCCGACCGCCCCAATCCCAAACCTCTCCGCCGCCCAAATCTAGACGAATTCCCAAAGGCCTTATTTGATGCCGATGATTTCCTTGGCCTTGGTCAGCGCCGCCATCGACTCGGTGTGCTTGCCGGCCTTGTGCAGCGCTTCGCCCTGGTCGCGTAGGGCCTTGGCTTCGTCCTTCTGCGCGCTCGAAAGCTGCATGTTGGTTGCCATCGCGGCGTCGATCGCCTTGACGTTGACGGGGCATTGCGCGGCCATGGCGCCGCCGGCGGTGAGCAGGCTCACGGCCAGGGCCGCGGCAGCTAAGGGAAGTCGGAACATCTCTTGTCTCCTTGGGTACGAGGCGCGACTCCTCGCGCGGGACAAGCCCGAAGCGGGCCCGTCCCTGGTGTAGACACCCTTGCCGCGGCTTTATTCCCGGCGGCTGCGGAAAATACCGGCCGCCGGAATTTTTTTAGCCCAACACCGGAATCGAGTAATCGGCGCCGGCGCGGATGCCGGTGGGCCAGCGCGCGGTGACCGTCTTCAGCTTGGTGTAGAAGCGCACGCCTTCCATGCCATGCATGTGATGGTCGCCGAACAGCGAGCGCTTCCAGCCGCCGAAGCTGTGGTAGGCGACCGGCACCGGGATCGGCACGTTGACACCGACCATGCCGACCTTGATGCCGTCGGCGAAGCTGCGCGCCGCGTCGCCGTCGCGGGTGAAGATCGCGGTGCCGTTGCCGTACTCGTGACTGTTGACCATATCGACAGCCTCGCCATAGTCCTTGGCGCGCACGACCGACAGCACCGGGCCGAAGATCTCGTCGGTGTAGATCGACATATCGGTCGTCACCTTGTCGAAGATCGAGCCGCCCATGAAGTAGCCCTTCTCGTAGCCCTGCAAGCTGATCTTGCGGCCGTCGAGCACCAGGGAGGCGCCTTCCTTCACGCCCCGGTCGATGTAACCCATGACCTTGTCGTAATGCTCCTTGGTCACCAGCGGGCCCATCTCTACCTCGGGATCGACGCCGGGACCGACCTTGAGCGCCTGAACCCGCGGCGTCAGGCGGTCGATCAACTGGTCCGCTACCTTATCGCCGACCGCGACCGCGACCGAGATCGCCATGCAGCGCTCCCCCGCCGAGCCGTAGGCCGCGCCCATGATGGCGTCGCTGACCTGCTCCATGTCGGCGTCGGGCATGATGACCATGTGGTTCTTGGCCCCGCCCAAGGCCTGGACCCGCTTATTGTGGGCGCAGCCGGTGTGGTAGATGTATTCCGCCGTCGCGGTCGCGCCGACGAAGCTGACCGCCGCGATGTCGGGGTCGGTCAAGATGGCGTTGACCGCCTCCTTATCGCCCTGGACCACGTTGAAGACGCCGTCGGGCAAGCCGGCCTCCTTGTAAAGCTCGGCCAGGCGCATCGAGAAGGAGGGGTCTTTTTCCGAAGGCTTCAAGATGAAGGTATTGCCGCAGGCGATCGCGATCGGCGACATCCACAAGGGGATCATGGCCGGAAAGTTGAACGGCGTGATGCCCGCGACCACGCCCAGGGGCTGGCGCATGGAATAGCTGTCGATGGCGGTGCCGACATCGCCGGTGAACTCGCCTTTGAGGAGGTGCGGGATACCGCAGGCGAATTCCACCACCTCGATACCGCGCGTGGTCGAGCCCTTGGCGTCGTCGACGGTCTTGCCGTGCTCCTCGGTCACCAGGCGGGCCAACTCATCGAGATTGTCCTCGAGCAGCTGCTTGAGGCGGAACATCACCCGCGCCCGGCGCAGGGGCGGCGTCGCGGCCCAAGCGGGAAAGGCGGCCTTGGCCGCCGCCACCGCGCCACGCACCTCGGCGGCGCTGGCGAAGGAGACCTTGCGCACCACCTCGCCGATCGCCGGGTTATAGACATCGCCGAAACGGCCGCTCGCGCCCTCGGCCACGCGGCCGTTGACGTAGTGTTGAATGACGTCGGTCATGGGGACTCCCTCAAGCTTTCTTGCGCTCATTGTCCGAACCCGGCCCAATGGACGCCCTGGGACCGGCGATTGCCCGGAGAATAGACTAGCCTGGTAGGGCGCGGAAAGAGCTAGAATCGGGGCGGAAGTCGCCAAGAAGACGGCGGTGGCGCGGAGGAAGGCCGAAGGTCGGTAATATTTTAAGTTATATTTTCTCTTGAAAAATTAGCAAAACTCCATATTCTGTCGGCACACTGATTGTGAAGGTCTGCTGACATGAACCAAGACGAGTGCATGAGTTTTCTGACGCCGTGGTTTGAGCGTATCTACGCTCAGTTCCCAATGGCGGTGAGTCTGTACAACGATAATTACCCCAGTCGCGTTCGGGCTGAACACGATGATAGCCTTGCGGCTCATTGCGTCCACCGGCATGTGGTAACTGGCTTCCAGCGTGAATTTGACAATGACCGCAGATTCCATTTTTTAAAGCCAAAGGGGCTGCACGTTCTCAACGTTCATGATCGAATCGTCGCTCGATTCAAGAAGGTTGATGCTGAGGGACGACACCAAAATGCCGATACTGAGCAACAGCGTCTATTTGATCGTCAAATGCCAATACCAGGCTTGCCTGAAGAAGCCCTGCGGGTGACATTCGGGTACGAGCCAGACCCCGCCTTTTCTAAGTGTGAGCGCGTGATTGTGGCATGCCCGAGTGGCAAGTCTATAAAGTGGGCGGGGCAGATCGTAGAGGATGACGGCGAATATGGCTGGGTCGATCTCACCCAACCCAAACTCGTCGCAAGCTAATCGGTATTCAAGCAAAAGGAGGTCGAGAACGAATACCGGATACAGAGGTACGAGATGATTAATCGTGACATGCTTCAATTGGCACGAGCCGCCCGAGGATTCACTCAAGCGGATATCGCCCGCGCTTCGGGTGTAACACAAGCGCTCATTTCCAAGATCGAGAACGGTTTGGGGGAGCCGTCGACAGAAGTTGTTGCGGCCCTTGCGAGGGCGCTTAATTTCCCAATTGAGTTCTTTTTTTGTAAAGACAAAATCTATGGGCTACCTCAGTTCCATTATCGGAAACGAGCCAGACTGGGGATGCGTGCCGTTCAGAAGATTGAGGCGGGCATAAACATTCAGAGAATGCACATTGAACGGCTTGTGCAATCGTATGAGGGCATAAAGCAGAACCACTTACCAAGTATCGATCTGGACGAAAAAGGCTGGACCCCGCAGAAGGCTGCGCAGCATTTGCGCGGGTTTTGGATGATACCCAGTGGTCCAATAGCTAATCTTACCGAGATCGTCGAGAACGCGGGCGTTGTCATCGTTCAGCTTGATTTCGAAACTCATTTGCTTGACGCCATGAGTTTCAGAATCCCCGGATTGCCGCCCTTGATTTTTATGAATTGTGCTGTGCCCGGAGATCGGTATCGGTTTACGCTTGCCCACGAATTGGCGCACCTTGTTCTTCACAATGCCCCAATGGATGATGATGACATGGAAGCGCAGGCGGATGAATTTGCCGGCGGGTTCTTGATGCCCGCGAGCGAAATCCGACCTTACTTGAAGTATCCATCTTTGGGCAAGCTGGGTCGCGTCAAGTCATATTGGAAAGTATCAATAAAGGCGCTGATCTATAATGCCTTTAAATTGAATTTGATTACGCCCTCTCAATACCGTGGCTTGAATGTTAATTACAGCAAAGCCGGGTATTCAAAGGGCGAGCCGTTCCCTATCGCTGTCGAAGAGCCTCGGCTTCTTTCGGAGATGGTAGACCACCACATGCAGGAACTTGGATACTCGCTTATCGAGATAGCTCAATTGTTGCGTATGGAGCCAAACGAATTTCAGCGCAAATACGTGGGGCGCCCGCAGCTTCGTCTAGTGAAGTAAATGCGGTTACGGGAACCGAATACGGGGACATGGCCCGATTAAGAGACACAATGCTTAATTACCGTCGGAACACGTGTTATGTCCCCGTAATTAAACGCGCAGGCGTGGCGGCGCCCCATGGTGCGATATCGGGGGCGGCGAATGGCCCCCGATACCCGCGAGCCTAATCCGCCGCGAAGCAGTACAGGAGTCCGGCGCCGCCGGTGCTCGCAAGGCCCGCCTGGCTGCATCCCCTTGACCCATGGGCGGAGTTCCAGGAGGTGTTGCCGCCGCCGTGGCGGTCGTGATGTCCGACCTGGGCGCTGCCATCGCCGGAGCTGGTCCAGTTGCTGCAGGTATGGTCGGCTGTCTCTCTAGGGAAATAGGCGGTCCCGTCAGCCATCGAACCGGTCAGAATGTCGTGCTCGTTGGGTTTGTCGTAGCGCCCTTTCACGCGGTTGCCGTTTTCGTCCAACGCGGTTCTTAAGATAATGTTCGGGCTCAAGTGGAGTTGATCGAGATCGCTGGCGATCAGCTCTCCCTTCGCGTTGTACCAGGGGCCGGAGCCGATCCGGTTACGCGCGGAAATGCCGCGCTTGCCTTTTTCCTGGGTGCTGAGATAGGCGCGCCAGGTGCGTCCGCTGGACCCGGCCGCCGTCGCCAGCTTGGTGCAATAGGCGTCGGCGCCTTCGAGGCCGCCCAAATTTCCGCCCTGTCCCGGACCGGTACTGGTGATGAAAAATCCCATCGGAGGATCTTGCGCGAGCGCGATCGGCGCGCTCATCAGAAGCAGCAGGCCCGCCACGACCCCTGCCATACCCCCTGCCATACCCATCGTTCTCGGTACGCTCATTTCGGCATCCTTTCCCTGTTGTGCGACGAAGAGTAGCGTTTTGGGCTTTCGCTAACAATTTGGTTAATGAAATTCCGGGGTAATATCTGCGCGAGCGCCCTTAATTCACCCCCCTATTTCCCCCGCCTTTGCGTTGCGCGGGCCGGGCTGGGCGCTAGGCAAGGCTTCGTTTGGGCGTGGGCCGTGGCGTTCCGGGACAGGGTGTAATTTCGAGAATTTCGGGGATACTATGCGGTTGTCATAGGCGTCGCGGAGGTCCGGAGACAGGACTTCATAACCGTCGAAATAAATAACGTTATCCCCTAACTTGACGGGGCTGAGACAGTCTACACGGCCGGGCCAAGGTACGCGCGAGGTGCAGTGGAATGAAGCAACTCAGGGCTCTCGTTACCTTGGCGTTTGGGCTTACGACATGCGCCGCCGGCCAAATCGAGCAGACACATGCGGTTAGCGGTGTTGAGCCAAGTATCGCATGCCGCGCCAAATTGGTCTGTTTTTCGGAAATTAGGAGAGATGGAAATATCGAAGTCTGGATGGAGACCTACAAAGATAAACCGGTGACGGTCGCCTTTACCTCTAAAGTCAGCGACGTTAGCGGCGAAACGAATTCTTTTTCAAAAGCAATTTTCGCACCCACGCACGAAAAAGTTCTGAACCTGGTGACGCCTGCGCGCGGATCGTGGGGCTATAGGTGGCGCTACAATACGCACATCGGTTCGGAAACGGTCATGCACGACAACGAGGTCGTGTATAGACTTCCCTATGCCTCCGGCCAGAGCTTCACGGTGATTCAAGGATTTAATGGGACCTATACACATACGGGCCGGTATCGTTACGCGATTGATTGGCGCATGCGGGTCGGCACAAGAATCCTTGCGGCGCGTGGCGGTGTCGTTGTCGGCACCCGCGACGATTCGAAATTTGGGAAAGGCGGCGAGGAGAATTTTATCTGGATACAACATAGCGATGGGACCGTTGGCCATTACCTCCATCTCAAACAGGGCGGCGTGCTTGTGAGCGAGGGCCAAGAAATCCGCGCGGGGGACGCGATCGGTATCTCCGGAAATACCGGATTTTCGACCGAACCGCATTTACATTTCCACGTCTCGACGCCGACACCCGGTGAAAGAGACGCCTTTAAGACGTTTCCGATTGTGTTCCGTGTTTCGGGCGGCTCGGCCGTCCGGCTGCAGGAGGGCCGAAGCTATGTCGCGGAGTAGGGCTGTGTCCCACGCCTTGCCGCCTTTTCTCCGGCCCTAGAGCGCCTTAAGTGCGCATCGGAACCGCTTGAGTGGCGTTACGGAAAGTTTCGGGGGCAAAGTTCCGGGGACGCAAACAGGCGCGGCACGCACGAAAAGAATCTTCGCCGGGCGCAGCCACCGGCGTGAGCACCCGTTTCACCGCCCCTGTTTTCCCCAGTCTTGGTGTTGCGGGGGCCGGGCTAGATGCTAGGCTTGGGCGCGCTTATTCGAGGGTTGCTTGGGGCCGTGCCCATTGCCCTCTCCCGCCGGGAGAGGGACGCTGGCATGGCTGGCTGGAATGACGCGGCGGCCGCCAATGACGTGGCCCCATGAGGCGGTGCCCCAGCGGCGCGAAGTTGAATTGGAGAGCCGGGCGGCGGCCGAAAAAAAAGTTCCCTGTTCTCAGGGAATAACAGGGAATTCGGAATCCCGGAAAACGGTACTCAGATACCGCTCACCCCCGCTCAAATGATCGCGTGGCGGACCTTGGCGGAGACCCATTCGCTGAACAGGACCGCGATCAGGATGGTGATCAAGATGAGGGTCACTTGCGGCCAGGCCAGGACGTTGAGCGAGGCTTGCAGTTGCAGGCCGATGCCGCCCGCGCCAACCAGACCGAGGACGGTGGATTCGCGGATGTTGATGTCCCAACGGAACACCGTGATGCCGGCGAAGGCGGGCGCGATCTGCGGCGCGATGCCGTAGGCCATGACCTGCCAGCGCGAGGCGCCGGTGGCGCTGATCGCCTCGACCTGGGTGGTGTCGATCTCCTCGATCGCCTCATAGAGTAGCTTGGCCATGAAGCCGATGGAGCGCAGGCCGATGGCGATGGTGCCGGCCAGAACGCCGGGCCCGATGATGGAGACCAGCAACAGGGCCCAGATAAGCGAGTTGATCGAGCGCGAGGACACGATGATCAGAAGCGCGACCGGCCGGATCAGGGTCGTGCTGGGGGTGGTGTTGCGCGCCGCCAGGAAGGCGACCGGCACCGCCATGACAATCGCCAGCGCGGTGCCCAGGGTCGCGATGTTGAGCGTATCCCAAAGCGGCACCCAGAGCTTATCGATATAGGCCCAGCGCGGTGGGATCATGCGGCCGCCGATGTCGCCGGCGATCCTGGGCGCGTCCCAAACGAAGAACCAGGTCGTCGCGTCGGAGACGAACTTCCAGCAATAGAGGAACAAGGCGGCGCCGATCAGCCAGCCGAACCAAATCGCGAACTGCTGCTTGCTTGTGCGCCGCTGCCAAACCTTGGTGCCCGCGCGCTCAAGACTCGGCATCACTGCACCCGCGCGCGAATGAGGCCCGAGCTATACTCCGCGATCATGACAATGCCGATGATGGTGATGATAATCGCGGCCGCGGTGTCGAACTCATAGCGGTCGAAGGCGGTGTTCAAGGTCGCGCCGATGCCGCCCGCGCCGACCAGACCCACAACCGCGGATTCGCGGAAATTGATATCCAGACGGTAGAGCGAGAGGCCGATCAGGCGCGGCATGACCTGAGGTTGAATCCCGTAGTTCATGAACTGCCACCAGCGCGCCCCGGTCGCCCGCACCGCCTCGGCCTGGCCTTTATCGATATCCTCGATGTCCTCGGCCAAGAGCTTGGACAGGAACCCGATGGTCGCGAAGGACAGCGTCAGCACGCCGGCCAAGGGCCCGAAGCCGAAGATGGCCACGAAAAAGATCGCGATGATGATTTCCTGCAAACTGCGCGAGATCGCAATGATGCCCCGGCACAGAAGATACACCGGCAGCGGCGCGATATTGCGCGCCGCGCCCAGGCCGATGGGTATGGAGATCGCGATCCCGATGACCGTGGAGGTCACGGTCATGACCAAGCTTTCGATCACGCCGTCGCGGATGTCGTTCCAACGCTCCGAGAAGTCGGGCTCAGTGAAGGCGATGACGAAGGCCCAGCCCCGGTCGAGACCTTCGTAAATGCGCAGCCAGTTGACTTCCAGCGTACCAATGGCGACCGCGAAATAAAGCGCGGCGCCGAGCCCAAGCACCCACCGCAGGCGGGGGCTTTCGATCAGCGGCGGCGGACGCCAACGCCGCGCCAACTCGCGCGCATCGAAGCTGGTGTCGCTCATGGCGCGCCGTAGGATCGAACCCTATTCGCGCCCCGCGAAGGGCACCGTCGGGCCGGGGGCATGGCGGCCGCGCGTCCGCCGGCGCCGCGCGTGCTTGGCGAGGCTGTCACCCCCACCCGCGCTTCGCGCACCCTCCCCCGTCGAAGGGGGAGGGTTAGTTTGTCCGGCGCTACGCTGTCTTGTCCCCTCCCCCCTTGAGGGGGAGGGTTAGGGTGGGGGGGCTTGCGGTGCGCGGTCCGGTCCATCACATCGCCGCCATGCGTTCTTCTTCGGTCAAGACATTTGCCTCGCGGGCCTTATCGGCACCCCTGTCGCGGGTCGCGGCCCAGTCTTCTTCGCCGTAGATTTCGGTTAAAACCTCGGGCGTCATGTCGTCGGGCGCGCCATCGTAGACAACCTCGCCCAAGCGCAAGCCCACGATGCGCTGCACGAACATCTGGGCCAGGGCGACGTCGTGGATATTGATGATCGCGGCCAACTGCCGCTCGGCGCAAAGCTCGCAGATGAGGCGCATGATCTGGCGCGAGGTCTTGGGGTCGAGGCTCGCAGTCGGTTCGTCGACCAGAAGCAGGTCCGGCCCCTGGATCAACGCGCGGGCGATGCCGACGCGCTGGCGCTGCCCGCCCGACAATTCATCGGCCCGCTGGTCGGCGAATTCCTCCAGCCCGACCCTTTGCAACAGGCGGAAGGCCTCCTCTACCGCCGCTTGGGGAAAGCGCCGGAAATAGCTGCGCCAAAAGCCGACGTAACCGAGTTGACCCGACAGCACGTTCTCCATCACGGTCAAGCGCTCGACCAGCGCGTATTCCTGAAAGATCATGCCCATGCGCCGCCGGGCTCGGCGCAAGCCCCCGGCGCCGAGGCGCGTGACATCCTCGCTATTGAGTTCGATACGCCCCGAACTGGGCTCAACCAAGCGGTTGATGCAACGGATCAGCGTGGACTTGCCGGCCCCTGACGGGCCGATCAGAGCCAGAACCTGGCCACGGGGGACTTCCAGATCGACGCCCTTAAGGGCTTTATCCCCGGTCTTGTATTGCTTGACCAGATTCTCAAGACGCAACATGCGATCAGCCTCGATACCCGCGCGGAAAATTCTCGAAGATCAACTCCGCCCGACCTCGCCCCATAAAGGGGAGAGGTCGGGCAGAATGATACGTAACCACCGTTCCTTCGTACAATCGCGCAGTCAGACGCGGCACCCGAAGACCCGCCATATGGATCGCTAGGCGATCACCTTACTTGCAGGAATAGGACACGTTGTTAGCCGCGTCGATTGTGCGGATGACGTCCCAGTGCTCCTTGTAGGTGATCGGGATGAACTGGCCCTCGCCGTTCTTTTCGAACTCGGTCTTCAGGCTGGTCGGCGTGCCGTCCGGCTTGACCCACTGGAAACTGGAGAAGGCTTCGCGCACCTTTTGCGCCAGGTCCGGCTTCAGGTTGTAGACGTGGCCGTAGCCGGTGGTCGGGAAGGTCTGCGACTTGTAGATCACTTTGAGCTGGTCGTCCTTGACAACGTCGCGCTTGATCATGCGCGCCTTGACGCTGTTAGCGATCGAAGCGGCGTCGTAATCCTTGTTGGCGACGCCCAGGATCGAGTTGTCGTGCTTACCGGAAAAGGTGGTCTTGAAGTCGCGATCCGGAATCATGTCGAATTTGGCCTTGAGCAGGGCCGAGGGCGCCTTAAAGCCGGAATTGGAGGTCGGCGAGGTGAAGGCGAGGGTCCGGCCCTTGATGTCCTCGACCTTCTCGATGCCGCTGCCCGGATAGGATATAATCTCCATCTCGTAGCCGAAGCTGCCGTCCAGGCCGGCCATGATGGTGAAGGGCGCGAACCCGGCGCAGTTGACCGCCAGCGGATTGGAGCCGGTGTTGAAGCCGGCGACGTGCAGACGGCCGGAACGCATGGCCTCGATCTGGGCGGCGTTGGACTGCACCGGGAAGAACTGGACCTTTTTGCCGGTGAGCTTTTCCATATGCTCCAGGAAATCGGCCCAGGCTTCGCGGTACACGGCGGGGTCTTCGACCGGCGTGTAGGCGAAGATCAAGGTGCTGGGGTCGATCCACTTGCTGGAATCGCTCGGCGCGTCGGCGACAAGATCGCCGTCGGCATCGCAGAAACGCTCGTCAAGGGCGCCGCGCGGGCAATCCGTGGCGCTCATGCTTGGCGTTGGCGCGAACATGAGCCCGGTGAGCGCCAAGCCCAACAGTACGTTACGGCACAAGGGTAAATTGACCGACATCGATATCCTCCCTGGTTATTCGGTGCTGGTCCTGGCGTTTGCGCCTGTGTGCGACCAACCCGGTGGCCAAAACTCTCGTTTCCGGCTGCGCCGGAATGGTTTCGTCATATTTCTGTAACATTATCCGTGTGTTTCGCCAAGTTTCATTGCGGGCTTCGGACGCCCAGACCAGAGCCTCTCTGCCCGCCCCGCCCCTGGCCTGACGGGTCCTTCGTGAGTAGACTAAGCTTCCTTGAGGGGGTGGGGAGCGGATTGTGGAAACTTGGGACGCCAGGTCGCTGGCCGGCATCGCCATGTTCGATGGCCTCGATGAGGTGGAACGGAAACGCCTGGAGGAACGCTGTCAGTGGCGCCGTTTCGCCGCCGGCCAAACCATCCTGGAACGCGGCAGCGACAGCCGGGAGGTCCTGTTCATCGTCCAGGGCACGGTCAATATCGTCAATTACTCACAGTCGGGGCGCGAGATCGCGTACGCGAACTTGGGCACCGGCGAATGCTTCGGCGAGTTGGCCGCGATTGACGGGCAGCCGCGCTCGGCCAGCGTGGTCGCGACCGAGCCGACTTTGGTCGCGGTCCTGGCGGCGGAACGCTTTCTGGAGCTGCTGAAGGAGCGCGCGGAGGTTACCTTCCGCATGTTGACCCGCCTGGCCACCATGGTACGCAGCGGCGATGTGCGCATCATGGAGTTAAGCACCTTGGCCGCGACCCAGCGCGTTTACGCCGAGCTTTTGCGCATGGCCAAGCCCGACGCGGCGGGCACCGGATTGTACGTCATTCACCCCTTGCCGCCACTGCGCGAAGTCGCCAGCCGGGTCAGCACAACGCGCGAGACCGTGGCCCGCGCCATGAGCCATCTATATCCAAGCGGCATCATCCGGCGCAAAGGGCGCAGCCTCTACATCATGGACCGCACCAAGTTCGAAGAGCTGCTGGCTACCATGCGAAGCGAGTAGGGCGATTGAGCATTTGGGAGAGGCCACCCGGGCTTCATTTGTCACCCTCGGGCTTGACCCGGCAATCCATCGAGGTCCGAGTCTCGCTCTCCGATGGACCCGTAGGTCAAGCCCGGCAATGACATTTCAAAGAAGGGCTCGAGCCAAACTCTAAGCCCCGAAGCCCCGCTCAACGATGGTGGTGAGGCGGCGGGCGAAGGCGGCCGGATCGGGCACCGCCTCACCCTCCAGAATCCGCGCCTGATCCAGCAGCAACCAAGCCGCGTCCTCGAGCGCCGCGTTGTCGCCCTCGCCCGCTGTGCCCTTGGTTTCCAAGCGTTGGGACAGACTGCGGATCAAGTTATGCTTGGGGTTGATTTCCAGCACCCGTTTCGAGGCCATGTCGATCTGGCGGTGCTGCTTGAGCAGGCGCTCCAGGTGCATGTCCATGTCGCCCTCGTCCGCGATCAAGCAGACCGGGCTGCCGGTTAGGCGCTCACTCCGCCGCACGTCCTTGACCGCGTCCTTCAGCGCCAATTTGAGGAAGGCGACCAGGGCATCGGTGCCGGGCGCGGCGGCTTCCGGTTCCTGTTTCGCGTCCCCGTCCTCGCCCGCGTCCTTGGCGGCAAAGCCGCTCAAGTCGACGCCGCCGCGCGTGACCGACTTGAAGGACTTGTCCTTGAAAGTGGCGACCGCGGGAATCCAAAACTCATCCACCGGGTCGCTCAGCAACAGAACTTCGATGCCCTTGGCCTCGAAGCCTTCGAGGTGCGGGCTGCGGCGCACCGCGTCCGCGTCGTCGCCGGTAATGTAATAGATTTCGCTCTGGCCTTCCGGCATACGTTCCACGTATTCGCTGAGACTGGTCAGCCCTTCAATCTTGGTGGAGGCGAAGCGGACAAGCCCGGTCAGCGTCTCGCGCTGACTGGCATCCTCGTACAAACCTTCCTTCAAGACCGCGCCAAAGTTGTCCCAGAACGCGGCGTACTCCTCCGGCTTTTTCTCCGCCTTTTTCTTTAGCTCGTTCAGCACGCGCTTGGTCACGGCGCCGCGAATCTTGGCCAAGACAGGATGGCTTTGCAGCATCTCGCGGCTGATGTTGAGCGCCAAATCCTCGGTATCGATCACACCGCGCAGGAAGCGTAAGTAGGGTGGGACCAGTTCCGCGCAGTCGTCGGTGATGAAGATTCGCTTTACGTATAATTTTACCCCGTGACGGCGTTCCGGATTGAACAAATCGAAGGGTTGGACGGCCGGCACATAGAGCAGGCCGCTGTATTCGATCACGCCCTCCGCCTTGAAATGGAGACGCAGCCAGGGGTCGTCCATGGCATGCGCGACGTGGTGATAGAATTCCGTGTACTGTACGTCGGTGATGTCCGACTTGGACCGCATCCAGATCGCGGACGCGCTGTTCAGCGTGTCTTCCTTGTCGCCTTCCGTCATCACGACAGGGATCGCGACATGATCCGAGTAGGTCTTGACGATGTTGCGCAGGCGCGCCGGGTCCAGATACTCGGCCGCATCTTTCTTGAGCGAGAGCACAATCCGGCTGCCGCGCGCCAGGTCCAGTGAGTCCGGGCTTGCCGGCGCCACGGTGAATTCGCCCTTGCCGTCGGAAATCCAGGTCCAAGCATGATCTTCGCCCGCCTTGCGGCAGGTCACCTCAACCCGGTCGGCGACCATGAAGACCGAATAAAACCCGACCCCGAACTGGCCGATGAGATTGGCGCCCTCTCCCTTGTCCTCGATCTGGCGCATAAAGGCGGCGGTACCGGAGCGCGCGATGGTGCCCAGGTTCTCGATCAAGTCGTCACGGTTCATACCGATGCCATTATCCGAGATCGTGAGGGTTCGGGACTTAGCATCGGGTTTCAGGTGGATTTTGAAGCCGGGATCACCACTTAGAAGGTTGGGCTCGGTCAAGGCCGCGTAACGCAACCGGTCGCAGGCGTCGGAGGCGTTGGATATCAGTTCGCGAAGGAAGATCTCCTTATTCGAGTAGAGCGAATTGGCGACAATATCGAGAAGCCGGCTGACTTCCGCCTGAAAACTTAATTTCTCTTCGGAAATGCTGTCCATATCGCCTTCCTCAACCATAAATCGCACCTTCTCCGGCTGAATCGTACCGCTGCTTAGGATTTCGTAAACTGCGCCTGATATGTGGTAATACTGGCGAAACTGCAAGGCCCGGACCGGACCGACCCTTTTTGAGGGAACGGCGATGACCGAGGGCAACGAGATGCAGGCACGACGACAGGCCATGGTCGCCGAAGTCGAGGCGGAGGTGGCCGACACGCGAAAATGGCTGGGCAAGCGCAGGCTCGATCCAAGGGTCGTCGCGGCCATGGCCAAGGTGCCCCGGCATCGTTTCGTCCCCACCGTCAACCAGAGACATGCCTACGAGAACCGGCCGCAACCGATCGGCCACGGGCAAACGATCTCACAGCCCTACATGGTCGCCATCATGACCGACCTCGCCGACATCCAGCCGGATGACCGGGTGCTGGAAATCGGTACTGGCTGCGGCTATCAGACCGCCATCCTGGCCGAGCTCGCGGCCCAGGTCTTTTCGGTCGAGATCGTGCCGGAGCTGGCGGGCCCGGCCGCCGCGCGCCTGCGCGACTTGGGCTGCACAAACGTCGAGGTCATGTGCGGCGACGGCGCCCTAGGCTGGAGCGACCGCGCGCCCTTCGACGCCATCGTTGTGACCGCCGCGGCCTGGCAGCGCATTCCGCCGGCCCTGATCGCACAACTGGCTCCAGGCGGGCGTTTGATCATCCCGGTGGATCGCAGCGCATCGGCGGCGCGGTTTCCCTATCTCGATCAGGACCAGGAACTCATGGTCGTCACCAAAGACAAGGAGGGCCGAATTGCCGAACGCAACGTGCTTCCGGTTGCCTTCGTTCCGCTGGTCGAGAGAAGCGCCGACCCGGCAGCCTAACCCGAGCATGCCCGGGGCTTGCTACCGAGCCGCGGATCGCTGATACCAAATCTCGATGATAATGACCCCTTTCGCGCGCCGCCGCGTCACCGCGGTCCTCGGTCCCACAAACACCGGAAAGACGTACCTGGCGATCGAGCGCATGCTGGGGCACGCCAGCGGCATGATCGGGTTTCCCCTGCGGCTGCTGGCGCGCGAAAACTACGACCGGGTGGTCAAGATCAAAGGCGCGGGCCAGGTCGCGCTGGTCACAGGCGAAGAGAAAATTGTGCCACCGGGCGCGCGCTATTTCCTCTGCACCGTCGAATCCATGCCGGTCGATCGCGCGACCGACTTCTTAGGCGTCGACGAAATCCAGCTCTGCGCGGACCCGGAGCGCGGCCACGTCTTCACAGACCGTCTGCTGCACGCACGCGGGACGCAGGAGACCATGTTCATGGGCGCGGACACCCTGCGCACCATCCTGCGCAAACTCGTCCCCGAAGCGGAGACGATCTCGCGGCCCCGGTTTTCGACCCTCGCCTACACCGGAGAGTGCAAGCTGTCGCGCCTGCCACCGCGGTCGACCGTTGTCGCCTTCTCGGCCGCCGAGGTTTACGAAACGGCGGAGTTGATGCGCCGCCAGCGCGGCGGCACGGCGGTCGTGATGGGCGCGCTCAGCCCGCGCACGCGCCGGGCGCAGGTCGGCATGTTCGAGGCTGGCGAGGTCGATTACCTGGTCGCCACCGACGCCATCGGCATGGGCCTGAATTTGGACCTGGAGCACGTGGCCTTCGCCAAGTTGTCGAAGTTCGACGGCCAGACAATGCGCCCCCTCGGGGCGTCGGAAATAGCCCAGATCGCGGGGCGCGCCGGGCGCCACATGACCGACGGCAGCTTTGGGACCACCAACGACATCGGACCGATCGACCCCAAAACGATCGAGGCGGTCGAGGAGCATCGATTCGACCCCCATGACACCGTATTCTGGCGGGCGCGCGACTTGAACCTGCGCTCGCCCGGCGCCCTGTTGACAAGCCTCGAGCGCCACCCGCCCTCACCGATCCTCAGACGCGCGTCTCGGTGCGACGACCTTCGGGCCTTGAGCGCCTTGGCCCGCGAGCCGGATATTCTCGATTTGGCGCGCAATCCTGGCGCTGTCGGTCTGCTGTGGGAGGTGTGCCAAATCCCGGACTTCCAGAAAATTCTCTCCGACCGGCATACACGCCTGCTGAGCCGAATTTATCGCAACTTGATGGCCGGAGGCCTTGACGCTGGGAGCTACCTGCCCACCGACTGGGTGGCACAACAAATCGCCCGCATCGACCGCTGCGATGGCGATATCGACACACTGGTCGCCCGGATCGCTCAGGTACGCACCTGGACCTACGTTTCGCACCGCGCCGACTGGTTGGCCGATCCCCAGCATTGGCAGGAGCGCACCCGTGCCATTGAAGACAAGCTGTCGGACGCTTTGCACGAGCGCTTGACCGCGCGCTTCGTGGACCGGCGCGCGGCCGTGCTGGTCCGGCGCCTGCGGACCGGTGACGAAATGCTGGCCGCGATCAAGGCCGATGGCATCGTCTTGGTCGAAGGCGAATTCGTTGGCCGGCTGCACGGATTTCGGTTCCAGGTCGATGAGGCGGTGACGGGCGGGGACGCGCAGGCCCTGCTGACGGCCGCGCGGCGGGCACTCCTAAGCGAGATTCCGAGGCGTCTGCGCGCCCTGGAGCGGGCGCCAGCGCAGGAATTCGCGCTTCTGCCCGGCGGCGGCTTAACCTGGCGAGGCGAAGCGGTCGGCGGCCTAGGCGCGGGCGACACCGCCCTGACACCGATAGTCGAGCCTCTGAGCAGCGAGTTTTTGGACAGCCGCGCGCGCGAACGTTTACGCCTCTGCCTGGCGGCCTGGCTGCAGCGTCACCTGCGGGCGCGTTTGATGCCCCTGTACCGTGTCTGTGAAGCAGCTACCCAAGGCGAATTCTCAGGTCCTGCGCGGGGCCTCTTATACCAACTGGGCGAAGCTCTCGGCGTTATCCCGCGCGACCGGGTCGGGGAGCAGCTTCGCGCCATCGGCAAGGCGGAGCGCAAGCGTCTAGCGGCGCTGGGCGTACGCTTGGGCCGGGTCAGCGTTTACATGCCGGCCCTGCGCCGCTCCGGCCGCCCGGAGATTCTTGGCCTTCTGTGGTCCGCTCATCGCCGGACCGCGATCCCGGCGTTCCCGGCGCACGAATCGCGCACTTGCCTGCCGGCGCCGGACGCAGACGAGAGTTTCTACTTGGCGGTCGGGTATTGTTGCCTGCCCGGGTTCAAGGGACCGAGGCTTGCCATCCGCGCCGAAGCATTGGAACACCTAGCTCAGGAGGTATTTCGCTTGAGCCAAAACGGCCCCTTCAGGGCCTCGGCGCGGCTGCACCGCCTTGTCGACGGAGACGCGGCGCGCTTGGAAACCGCGCTTAGAGCCCTGCGCTACGACGTGCGCCAGGACACGGAGGGGCTCCAAGTTTCGCGGCGCCGGGGGCGTGCGGGCAATGGCGCCAACGGGCGCGGCGATAAGAACGCCGGCCCAGCAAAGAAATCCGGACCCAGGCAAGTGCGAAAGACAAATTCCTCGCCCTTCGACATTCTGCGGGAGCTAACACCCGGCGAATGACTGAATCTTCGCTACGCCTCGACAAATGGCTTTGGTATGCGCGTTTCTTCAAGACGCGCTCCCTGGCAACGGGGGTTTGCAACGCCGGGCACTTGCGGATCGGTGGCGACATCATTTCCAAGGCCCATCACAAGGTGCGCCCCGGCGATATCCTGACCTTCCCGCAGAGCCGGCAGATTCGGGTCGTGAAGATACTCGCTTTGGCGAGCCGCCGCGGCCCGGCGCCCGAGGCCCAAGAGCTCTATGAGGATTTGAGCCCGCCCAGCAAAGAAACCCGGTTGCCGCGTGACACCGCTGGCGGGGTTCGCCGTGAACCGGGGTCCGGCCGCCCAACCAAACGCGACCGCCGGGCGCTGGAAAAGGTCCGCGGTGGCGCCTGATCTGCCATAGGGACCTTCGCCCTGCCAAGAAGACGGCGTCCAAAAATAAACTGCGTTGCGCTGAAACCTATTGCCGATTGCGGGCGTAATCATACATGAGGGGTGGCGGCTTTGCCGTTCCGACCGCTGTCTGCCGGATTTCTCAAAATGCGGGCAAAGCGGACTAGCGGATAGGGCTAAAACGTTCATCCGCCGCAACCGAGCCGGTCTCGCGTGGACCCTTGGACCGGTCCCGATGGGTACCATATCTAGCGGTGTCTCAGGCAGGGGAAACAAATTATGCTGAGTAGGCCAGCGAAATTAACTTGGTGTTAACCAAGCCGGTGCGACGATCCGCGCGTGATCGAACGGCCCGGCCCAAGCGTCAGCGAGCTCAGTGGGATCGCGACGACGAAAAAAGCGATGGAATGAAAACTCCGATGGTTAGTCCCTACCTCAACCGGCCGGTCCGATCCCTCGATCAAGTTTTGAAGGCGCGGGCCGAAACCCTCGGCCCGCCGCCGGCGGAGCGCCCATCCAAGCACCTGGAAACGGCGCCGAACCCGGCACCGGCACTGTCGCGCCAGCTCAGCGAGCCTGAGACCCTGCCTGCCCCCCGGCGCGCCGCCTAGAGCCTTATCTTCCGGTTCCGATAGGCACAATCCGCTCAGGGTTGCGCCCCGGCGAAGGCGCATGATACGCAAAGCCGTGTTCGAACGCATCAAAGCCTTTGTCAGCAATTGGGAATCCAGCGCCGCGCCGGGTGAGCGCACGCATCCGATTGAAGAGTATCAGATGGCCGCCGCGGCCCTCTTGGTTGAGGCGGCGCAGATGGATGAAACCTTCGACGCACGCGAACGGGCCACGATCGTCAATCTCTTGACCGGCCGCTTCGGACTCACGATCCAAGAGAGCGAGGAATTGCTCGAAGCCGCCGAAGAGGAAGTCGCTCGCTCCAGTCAGCTCTACGCATTTACCAGGGCGGTCAAGGACGCCTTCACAGGTGAGGAGCGTATCGAACTCGTGGAGATGCTCTGGGAAGTCGCGTATACCGACGGCGAACTGCACGATTATGAGGCGAGCCTGATCCGCCGCGTGACCGGCTTGCTGCAGGTCAGCGATCGCGATAGCGGTGCGGCGCGCAAGCGGGCCTTGGAAAAATTGGGCCGGAAGAACTAGTCTAGCCCAGATGATTTGGGCCGGGCATCAAAGTGGCGGAAATGCCTTTCGAATTGGGCGGTAGAAGGAGAGCGAAGCAATGACCTACGTCGTCACCGAGGCATGCATCCGTTGCAAGTACATGGACTGCGTCGAGGTGTGCCCGGTCGATTGTTTCTACGAGGGCGCGAACATGCTGGTGATTCACCCCGACGAGTGCATCGACTGCGGGGTGTGCGAACCAGAATGCCCGCCCGAAGCGATCATTCCCGACACCGATCCAGTGGCCGAGACCTGGCTGGAGACCAACCGCGAATATAGCGAAAAATGGCCCAACATCGCCCGGAAGGGAACGCCGCCCGAGGATTCGGAGACCTACAAGGACATGGAAGGAAAGTTCGAGAAGTTCTTCAGTGCAGAGCCGGGCCAAGGCAAATAAATATTTGGGTTATTTTTCCTAACTTTCACAGGAAAACCCGGACCCGATATCTGAGGGGCTTGGCCGACCAAAACGGGTCTTCGCCATCCCGTTTTGCCTCGCGTTTGCACCGCGACCCTTGAATATTCCAGAAAAATGATGTATATATAACCGGTTAGTAACAGACCTCATCGAGCCCAATTTGGGTACTTTCGCGGTCGCGGTAGGATATCGGAAGCAGCGACGCCGAGGGATGGCAATAAGTTACCGGGGCGGGGTGCCGTAAGGGTTGCGGCACCTTAATTTTGTTCATGTTTCCTGGCGGCTAGGGTCCAGTTTCCATCGCCGCGCAGCGATTCGCCTATTGCGCGCCGCGACCGGCCGAATTCCTGGGCGCGGCACCCTGGGCACGGCGCGCCGAAATGACGCTGAAAGCGCTGGCGCGAGTTGATTAACTAAGGAATCGATTGAAAAGCGAATGACCAAAAAGCGGATTACCAAGGAACAGAAAGCGGCCAAGGAAGCGGGCTTCGAGACCGGCGATTACGTCGTGTACCCGACCCACGGCGTTGGCCGGGTTCAGGGCGTGGAGGTCCAGGAAATCTCCGGCCATACACTGACTCTGATAATTATTAAGTTCGAAAAAGACCGCATGACCTTGCGCGTCCCCATCTCCAAAGCGGAAGAATCGGGCCTGCGTAAGCTTTCCAGCCGCAAATTGATGGATTCCGCGCTGGCGACCCTGAAAGGGCGCAGCCGCGTGAAGCGGACTATGTGGAGCCGGCGCGCGCAGGAATACGAGGCCAAGATCAATTCGGGCGACCCCGTGTCGATCGCCGAGGTGGTGCGGGATCTGCACCGCGGCGCGGATCAGCCGGACCAGTCCTATAGCGAGCGGCAGATGTACCAGGCGGCACTCGACCGCTTGGCGCGCGAGCTGGCGGCGGTCGAGAAAATCGACGAGGACGCGGCGGCCCTTAAGCTGGAAGAACTTCTCACTGCAGCGTAGGTTAGTGCCCTCTATCGTAAATGGATGGCACTAAGCCTGTCCGGTTGACAGTCACGAGCCCAAACATTCAGGCTCACCGGACCACTTAACACCTTCGGCCGGCCGCGGTAGAATCGCGGCGCCGGAGCAAAGCGGGGGATCGCCTGCCGGCGCTATGACGGATCGGCAGAAATTCGCGGTGCTGCGCACCGCGCGTCGAATCTGGGCGGTCGGGGCGATTCACGCCGATGTCGCCCGGCTCAAGCGGCTGCACGCGCGTTTGTGGCCCAAGCTGGAGCTGTGTGACCGGATCGTCTATACGGGAAACATGATCGGGCACGCGCCCCTGGCCCGCGAGACCCTCGATACACTCTTGAATTTCCGCCTGCATCACCTGGCGCGGCCACACAGCGAGGCCGACGACGTCGTCTATCTGCGCGGCAGCCAGGAAGAGATGTGGCAAAAGCTGTTGCAGCTTCAATTCGCCACCAACCCGCGCGGAGTCCTGGAATGGATGATCGCCCAAGGTGTCGGCCCGACCCTCGAATCCTATGGCGTGGCGGTACAAGACGCCATGCGCGAGGCGGCGGCCGGCACGGTATCCTTGACCCGCTGGACCGGCCGGCTGCGTCAATCGATCCATGCGCAATCCGGCCACCATCAGATCATGGCCGCCCTGCGCCGCGCGGCCTATACCGAGGAAGGCACGCTCCTTTTCGTCAACGCCGGGCTTGACCCGAAGCGTCCGCTTGAAACCCAAAGCGACAGCTTTTGGTGGTCCAGTACGGAGTTCGCGGGCATTTCGGAACCCTTCGGGCAGTTCAAGCGTGTCGTGCGCGGTTACGACCCTAATCACGGCGGCTACAAGGACTCCGAGTACGCCTTGACGATCGATGGCGGCTGCGGTTTCGACGGGCAACTGATGGCGGCCTGTCTTAGTGCCGAAGGGGAAATCCTCGATATCGTCGAAGCCTAGAGCCTAGCCCCGCGAAATAAACGGCCATTTATCAGAGATCGACAGGAAGGGGCGCGACATGGGCGGTCCTTGGGGCCCGGGCCCAAGGCGTTCGTCAACCGGCAGCGGATGGGTGTTATGGCTGGCGCTGGTTCTCGGCGTCGCGGGGCTGGTCGCCTTTCTGGCCTGGCGGTTCCCGGACGCCATCTACTCAGATAACGACTGGGCGCGAATCGTCTATTTGGTGCTGCTGCTGGTCCTGGTGTCGAGTTCGGTCCTGGCTGGCCGCCGGTTAAGGCTCAAGGGCGTCGCCAAAGCGGCGGCGATTTGGGCGGCCATCATTGTGGTGCTAACGCTCGGCTATGGCTATCGCCTGGAGCTTGGCGCCATCGGCGAGCGCGTGCTGGGCGAGTTCCTGCCTCACCGCGGCACGGTGGTCGGTGACGACGAGGTCCGGTTCCCAGCCGGCCTCGACGGCCACTTCCGGATCGAGGCCTTGGTCGACGGTACGCCCGTGCGTTTCCTCGTCGATACCGGGGCGAGCGGCATCATTCTGAGCCCGGCCGATGCCCGCCGGATCGGCTTCGACCCAGAAAGGCTCAGCTTCACGGGCATCGCGGAAACCGCCAATGGAAACGTGCGCACGGCTCCGGTGCGCCTCGACAGCGTCGAGATCGGCCCGATTCAGATGACCGACCTACCAGCCTCGGTCAATCAGGCGGCGATGCGCGGCTCGTTGCTCGGCATGAGCTTTCTCGAGCACCTGCGGTCCTTCGAGGTGCGCGATGGCGTCTTGATCCTGCGCCGGTGATCGCGGGGCGCGGGGACGTCTATTATCGGCTACCTGAAACACCGGCCTTGCTGTAGATGGCTTCTTTCGCCGGCATTGGCGCACCGCCGCTGACCTAGCTCAGATCTAGTTTACAAGCACACGACCCCGTGCGGTGGTCCCAAGATTGAATCGCCGCACCGTGGGCCGGAACGACCGGCGTCTATTCGGCGACGATCTTGATCTTTTGGCCTAGCTGTAGCTTGCTGTCCGGTCTTAATCCGTTAAGCACCTGGAGACGCGGCAGCGCGTAGCTTTCGAACGGCGAGCGCGCGGCGAGCGATTGCAGCGTTTCGCCGGACCGCACCATATGAACCCGCACCCGCAAGGGTTTGATGGTTGCGATGTCTCCGTCGTTGAGCTTGCGAAAACTGTAGGTTGTTTTGCGCAAGTCTTCGGCCAAGGCCGCGCTCGCCTCCGGGCGAGTGACGAACAGCATGCGATAGATTGTCTGGCCATCGTAGCGGATGGCAACCAGGCGTACGTCTCGCGGCCCTTCTTTCGTATCCAATCTGATTTGTCCGGTCGCGGCCGCCATGCCGTTGACGGTGGTCGCTTCGACATCGCGCAACGCCGCCCCCTTGGCCCAGATTTGAGTCAGGTACGCGGGCATAGCGACATCGCCATCCGCCTTGCCTCGATCGAAGATAATGGCCGCGCCCTGCGGGCCGCGCGCGACCACGGCTTGGCGCCCATTGGCTAGCTGAAAATTCGCTGGCACGTCGAAAGCAAACTTGAGCTTGGCATGAAGGAATGTGCGGCCCCGTACGATACCCTCGTCCGGGTTATCGCCGTAGAGCATGCCATCGATCTTGTTCAGATAGATGTCGCGCGCGTGCATGGGGTTCGCGACCGTCTTAACGCCCGCCTCGCGCATCGCCGCCTCGACCCGATCGGCGGTACGCGGATGGGTCTGCATGATATTGAAATCGTCCGCCTTGCCCGGCTGGCCCGCCATCTCGGCCTCGAGGCGGCTATCGGCCAACAAATGTTCCAAGAAGGACGCCATGGCCTGGGGGTCGTATCCGGCGCGCGCCAGGTATCGAATGCCGAGCAGGTCGGCTTCGTGTTCCTGTTCGCGCGAAAAACTGGTCAGTGCGATTCCGCCGACCGCGCCGGCGGCATCCGACGCTATGCCGCCGAACAGGATACCGAGACCGATTTGCGCGATGTTGGCGGCCATGGCCTGGCCATAGCGTTCCGCGCTGTGCCGCGCGGTTACGTGACCGATCTCGTGCGCCAAAACACCGGCCATTTCCGCTTCGTCGCTGGCGAGCGCAAGAAGGCCACGGGTGATATAAACGTAACCGCCCGGTAGCGCGAAAGCGTTCACGATCGGCGTGTCCAAAACCGTGAAGGTGAACTTTAGCTCGGGCGATTCGGACGTCTTGGCTATGAGCTCGCCAACACTGCGAACATAAGCGTTGAGCGCGGGGTTTTCGTAGGCGCCGCCGAATTGCGGGACGATTTTCTCGTGCTCCTGGGCTCCGAGCGCGACTTCATCCTCCGCCGACATGCCGCCGGTGAAAAAGGCGCGCCCCGTCGCCGGCGCGGTTTCACACCCGGCCAAGACGGCGCCAGCCGTCAGCAATGCCAAAGCCAATGCCGCGCGCGCTATTCGCGTGATCATGGACCGATCACCTCTATCTGTTCCGGATGGGTCGCTTCTATCATGGGTCCGTTGAAAGATTTTAGCCAACCGCGAGCTCGTACGATACGCCTTCGATAATCATCAGGTTGTATATTCTCGGCTTCGAATTGCCGGCGCGCCTTGGGCGAGACGGTCACCGTAAAGTCTTCGCGCCAATCGTCACCGAAGTTGAGATAAACACGCCCACGCACAACCGCAACCTCCCGCACCCGGCCCTCGACCAACTCGAACCCGCCGATGTGGCGCACCGCCTGTTCAGGGGTACGCACAGCGTAGAAAGGATGGGCCCAGATGCCGCGCCGCGCCACCCGTGCCTCGCTCTCACGCGCCAGCATCTCGGGCACCAAG
The DNA here is from genome assembly GCA_021776115.1 of Kiloniellaceae bacterium. Taxonomy (GTDB): domain Bacteria; phylum Pseudomonadota; class Alphaproteobacteria; order Kiloniellales; family J153; genus JAJFGN01. The sequence goes on from JAJFGN010000028.1 coordinate 43,487, forward strand.
GCGCGGTTGTCGGCAAAGCTATAGACCCGCGCCATGCCCAGGCTCAGCAGCTTGCCCTGGATCCAGCCGCCCTCGGCATCGAAAAGCTGCGCCAGCGCCCGGCCGTGCCGGTCGATGCGGCGCCCACCATAGGCCAGGGTCAGCCTTTGGCCCAAAGTCAGGACGGACAAGGCTTGTTTGGCCTTCTCGGCCAGCGGCCACGCCTTGAAACCGGCCCGGCCTAGGGGCAGCTTCGGCGCTTGAATGCCCACCAAGCGTACCTGGCGGCCATCGTCGAGCACTATGGTGTCGCCGTCGACGATCTCAACCGCGCTGGCCGTCCCGCCATCGCTGAGTCCGGCAGGAAGCGGTGGCTCGCCCGCGGCGCGCCCACTCTGGAACGGCGCGCCAAGCCCGACAATCGGAACCGCCAACGCCAAGGCCAGGAAGGTGCGTCGCAGGGGTTGGGCCGGCACTCAAATATCCTTCATCTTCGGTTCACGCAGCCCCGCGCCGGTCCGCGCATTGGCAAGGCCGAATCGGAGTGCGATATAGGATACCCCGATAGACGCCGACATGCATGTGAGGCCAGTGAATGCCCAACCACGAGCTGTTCGCCCCGACCGAACCCTTTGAGACCGGCCTCATGGCGCGCGATAAACCGCACGTCCTGTATTGGGAGCAATCGGGCAATCCAAAGGGCGCGCCGGTCGTTTTCCTTCACGGTGGTCCGGGCGCCGGCGCCTCGCCCGACCATCGCCGCTTTTTCGACCCCGCTCATTACCGGATCGTGATTTTCGATCAGCGCGGCGCCGGGCGTTCGACACCTCTGGGCGAGATCGCGAGCAACACGACCCAAGACCTGATCGGCGATATCGAGGCCCTGCGCGAACACCTGGATGTCGAGCGGTGGCTGGTTTTCGGCGGCTCCTGGGGCTCGACCCTGGCGCTGGCCTACGCCCAAGCCCATCCAGAACGGGCCGCCGGGCTTATCCTGCGCGGTATCTTCCTGTGCAGCGCCGCCGAGATCGACTGGTTTCTCTATGGCATGCGCTGGATACATCCCGAAGCCTGGCAGCGCTTCGCCGAACCGATCCCGGAGGCCGAGCGCGGCGACCTCCTGAACTCTTATCACCGGCGGCTGATCGACCCCGACCCGGAGGTGCACATGCCCGCCGCCCGGGCTTGGAGCACTTACGAGGGCGCTTGCTGCACTCTCCTGCCCAGCCCCGATACGGTGGCCGCGTTCTCGCGCGACCAAATGGCCCTGGGCCTGGCGCGAATCGAGGCACATTACTTTGCCAATCGTATCTTCCTGGAAGACGGGCAGTTGTTGCGCGATCTCGACCGGATCCGCAAGATTCCCGGCGTCATCGTTCAAGGCCGCTACGATATCGTCTGCCCTATTGCCACGGCAGACTCCCTGCATCATGCTTGGCCGGAAGCCGACTATGCGATCGTGCCCGACGCCGGGCATTCGGCCATGGAACCGGGAGTACGGCGGGCGCTGGTCGCGGCCACGGAGAGTTTCAAGGGTAACAGCCTATAAGAAGTGCCGATTTGGGCGGTGCGGATTCGGGCCGCACGCCAAGAAATGGGCATCACGGAACTGGGGAATCTAGAATGAAGTTTGCATACCGGGTGCTAGGCGCGGCCCTGACATCGGCCTTGCTATTGGCGACGCCCGCGCGCGCGGAGCCGGGGGAAGAGACCGGGCACCTGGTCTTCGGCCTAGGGTATCACGATTTTGACAACGGCGAGAACGACGCCGCCGATTTCCGCGTCGATTACCGGCACGGCAAGGGCCTGTATTTCATCAAACCCTGGCTCGGCATCGAGGCGACTAACGACGGCGCCGTGTGGGGCGGTGGCGGCCTTTATGCCGACCTCCCAATTTACCAGCGCCTTTACCTGACCGTTGCGACCGGCGTCGGCGGGTACAGCCAAGGTGACGGCAAGGATCTCGGCCACACCGTGGAATTCCGCTCCCAGGCCGAGGCGAGCTACCGCTTCGATAACGGCATGCGCCTGGGAATCGCGATCAGCCATCTCTCCAACGCCAGCCTAAGTGACAAAAACCCCGGGGTGAACGTTCTCAGCGCCGTCTACTTGGTCCCGCTCGGAAGCCTGATCCCCGATTGAGCGGGCGGGGAAGCACACCGATTGGTTGCGCCAACGTTCCGGTGTATAATTGGCGCCGCACTGTCCCCGTAGCTCAGCAGGATAGAGCACCAGATTCCTAATCTGGGGGTCACAGGTTCGAATCCTGTCGGGGACGCCAGCCGGTCCTGGGTCCATCCCGGAACAAAGCCGCGCCGGGCCCGGCCGCGGCGTTCGTTTAGGCGGCGGCGCGCATGCCGCGCAGGATGCGCAGGAAACCCTCGACCGCGCGCTCTGGCGAACCGTCGTTCATGAGGGTGATGACATCGTGACCATTGAGATCGAAGGCGGCCGCCCGGCGCAGCCGTCCAGCGACCTCGTCGCCCGCTTCGCGGCCGCGCGCGGCCAGGCGGCGGTGCAACAGGGATTCGGGCGCGGTCACGCAAACGACCGCCAAGTTGGCATAGCGCTCACGCGCCTCGGCGACGATGCTGCGAGAAACGTTGACCACGACGATTCGGCCGGCCGCTAAGCTGTCCTCGATCTCGCGGGACACGCCGTAGCCGAGATTGTGCGCCCGCCAGGAAAGCGCGTAAGCTCCCTGGGCTTGGCGTTCGGCGAAGCCCGCCTCGGTGATCGCGATGTGGCGTTCCGTCCAATCGCCGGCAGGCCGGGTAATCTCGCGTTGAGGAAAGACATAGCGCCACTGCTCGGCCAGGGCCGCCCGGGCGCTTTGGATCACGGTATCCTTGCCGGCGCCCGAGGGTCCGACAACGAGGGTCAAGGTTCCCAACATGGTCCAAGCCTGTCTGTTTGTGCGGCCGTGCGCGGGCCGTCATTCGCGCTATGTCATAGCCCCATCGCGATGAATATTTCGTGACATTAATGCGGCGCGATTCTCGGCGGCGCAGGCAGCGGCCAAGGCACTGTGGGCCGCGTTGCGGCAGTTTCTGGCCTGCACCCTAGATACGGCCGATCCGAAAGCCTCAGGACCGGCGATCTGCGGCGGCGCCGGTGGCCAGGGTCCATTCGACCAGGCGGCGCAGGACCTTGCCCAGTGCCTCGTCGAAGGCCTCGATAACCGCGGGGACCGAGTCCTTGCGGGCCGGCTCGCGGGCCTCAAACGCCATCGAGCCGATGATTGCGCGGCGCGGCATCTGGACTAGGCGGGCGGCCATGGCGACGTGCCCGCGCGGCTGGCCGCCATTGAAATATTCGGTCTGAAACTCACGCAATTCCGTTTTCAAGACAAAGTCCGCACGCAAACCTACGTCGTCGCGTCCAACCGCGACGATGCGCCCCGAGTTCTCGAAGGATTCGATCATCAGGGTCTGGATCATCTGAGGCGCGCGATCCGACCACTGCGCCCGGGCGTAGTACTCGATCTGCAGCGGCGCGCGCTGCAAGGCGATGCGCGTGGTGTCGATCCCGGCGTTCGCCCGGGGCGCCTCGAGCACGAGTTGCCAATCGACCGTGGGCATGTCATCGCGGAACGTGCTTTTGGGCGATAGCCGGTACAATTCCGGCGGCGGGCCTTGGCCGGGTACGGGCACCTGGCAGGCCGCCAAGCCCGCCAAAGGGGCGGCCAGAAGAAGCTTTAACGCCTGCCGGCGCGCCGGCAGGGCCACGGCCCGAAAAGCTACCTTACCTTGCTTCATAACCCTCTTGCCGATTGCCGAAGAAAAAACGGGCCGGGTCGCGCTCGATATCCGTCGTCACCCGGTTGAGCGCGACGACAAGGTCGCGCATTTCGATAAGCAGAACCGAGAGCTCGGACAAGCCGGTCGAGGTGAAGTCGCGGATTCCCTCGCGGTTCTCGGCGACCAGTTCTTTCAATTCACCGCTCATGATGGTGAAGTTGTTCGCGGTTGCGCGCAAATCCGCGATCAGAGCGCGCGCGTCCGAGGCGGTGATGGCAACGGATTGGTTGATTCCCGTCGCCATGAGGTCGACCGATGTCAAGGTGCCGTCCAGTCTTTGCACAAGCTTGGTACCGTCCGCTTTCAGCGTCCCGGCCATGTCCTCCAAGGCGCTGGCCGTGCCGCGCAGGTGCGACATGGTGGCCCCGGCATCGGCGATCAGACCGCCGATGTCGTCCTTGTGCGCGGCCAGGGTGTCGGTAAAGCCGCGCGCGTTCGCGAGAATGGCGCCAATTTCCGCCCGGTTGGTGTCGTTCAAGAGGTCGCTGGCGCGCGCCAGCAGAAGATCGACCTTTTGAACCAATTCGGGCGCCCCTTCCAGCACCTGCTGAAGCGAGGACGGGCGCGAGGCGATGATTGGGCGGCGCTGACCCGCGAGCACCTCTAAGGGCGGCGAATCGGTGGTGGTTTCGCCGAGCAGGACATAGAGCCCGCCGGTCAGGCCCTCGATCTCCATGGTCGCGATGGTATCGCTGCGAACCGGCGTCTGCGACTCAACCTCGATCGTGACGGTCACCCGGTCGGGCCGCGCGGCATCCAAGCCAACATCGATCACCTCACCCACACCTACGCCGCGGTAGCGCACGGGCGAACCAATCTTCAGACCGGTGACAGAGCCTTCGTAATGAATGTCATAGCGCGCGAACTGGACATCGAACTGAAATTTCGCGAGCCATAGCACAAAAACGATCAGCCCGACCGCCAGCGCGAGCACGAAGCCGCCGACCAAGAGATAATTCGCCCTCGTTTCCATGGCTCAGACGTTATCCTCTTCACGTCCAACGGCTTCACGGTCGCCAACTCTATGCCCATCTGGGGGTTGCGCCGTGCCGGCGGCGGCGCGACCACGCGGCCCGTTGAAATAGTCTTGGATCCAGGGGTCCGGCTCACACAACAAAACCTCGATTGTGCCGACCTTAACACGTTTGCCGGTCAAGACCGCAACCCGGTCGCAGATCGCGTAAAGGCTGTCCAGATCGTGCGTGATCATGACCACGGTCAAGCCGAGCGCGCGTTGCAGTTGCCCGATCAATTGATCGAAACGCGACGCGCCGATGGGATCGAGGCCTGCCGTCGGCTCGTCTAGGAAAAGGATCTCCGGGTCCAGCGCCAAGGCGCGCGCCAGACCGGCGCGCTTGCGCATGCCACCGGAAAGTTCGGACGGATACTTGTTGGCGGCCTCCGGCGGCAGACCGGCCAGGGCGATCTTTATGTCGACCAACTCGCGGCGCAGGACCCGGTCCAGCTTCGTGTGCTCTTTCAGAGGCACGTCGATGTTCTGCGCCACGGTCAGGGAGCTGAACAGGGCGCCATCCTGAAACAAAAGACCCCAGCGCCGCTGTAGTGTGCGCCACCCAGCGTCGTCCAGCGCGCGGGTATCCTGGCCGAAGACCTCAATCCGGCCCGACGCGGGACGCATGAGCCCGACGATCTCGCGCAACAGGACGGATTTGCCCGTGCCGGAGCCGCCAACCACACCGATGACCTCGCGCGCCATCACGTCGAGGTCGAGATTCTCGTGAATAACCTGCGTACCGAATCGGGTGGACAAATCCCGAATCCGAATGATCGGCGTGTCGTGGTCGCTTTGCGGGTCCATAAAGGCCTAGATTTTCAGGAACGAAAACATGATCGAGAACATGGCGTCGAGAACGATAACCAGGAACACCGCCTCGACCACGGCGCGGGTCGTCTGCCGTCCGACCGATTCGGCGCTGCGCGATACCTTCAGGCCCTCGTAACAACCGACCAGAGAGATAATGAAACCGAAGATCGGCGCCTTGAGGATACCGATCCAGAACGACCACATGGTGACTGCCTCGCTCAATTGCCGGGCGAAGCGCACGAAGGAAATGTCCAGCACCGCGGTGGCCATGACCGCGCCGCCCAGAAGCCCCATGATGTCGGCATAAAAGGTCAACAAGGGCATCACCACGACCAGCGCCAAGACACGCGGAACCACAAGGACCTCCATCGGGTCGAGCCCGATGGCGCGCATGGCGTCGACCTCCTCGTTCACGGTCATGGTGCCGATCTGGGCGGTGAAGGCGGAGCCGGAGCGCCCGGCCACCATGATCGCGGTCAGCAGGATCCCCATCTCGCGCAGCACGCCGACGGCGACGAGGTTGACGGTGAAGATCTGGGCCCCGAAGCGGGCCAATTGATCGGCGCCCTGATAGGCCAGCACAACGCCGATCAGGAACGAGATCAAACCAATGATGGGCAGGGCGTTGAGACCCGCCTGCTCCATATGACTGATCCAGGCGGTCCAGCGTAGGCGCCACGGCCTGACAGCCAGGCGAAGCAGGACGACCACCGTATGACCCAAGAAGTTGGTTAGGTCGCGCGCCTCGCGCCCAACGAAGAATGTGGCCGCGCCGACGCGCGCGATCATCGCGATCACGGCATTTTCCGCCGCTGGCGGTGGCGGGCAGGGAACATCGCTCTTCGCCACGGTCTCGATCAGGCTGGCGGTCGCCTTACCCGCGCCGATGAGCTCGACCTCCAGGCCCTGGGCGCGGAAATGCTTGACCGTCTTGTAGACCAGCCAGGCGCCGGCGGTATCCATCGCCTCGACCGCGGCGATATCCAGGTTGACCCGGCGTGCCGCGCCCGGCGGCGTGGCGGCAAGCGCCACGGCTTGCTTACCGATACGCTGTGTGATCCAGGGACCGCCGAGCGCGAGTATCAGGGTGCCGGCCTGCTGTTTAGCCTCGACCCAGGGCGCCGCAGCGGCAAGATCGTTTCGCGCGGTCATGCCCGGGGTCTCTGCGCCCGACGACACTCAATTGCAGACACGTTCGGTCCTTATGCGTGCTCCTCGGCCATGCGTGGCCGGACATGCGCACACTACCGCACCGCCGCGCGAATGCGTAGGCTAAGTGGCGTGGCAGGAACGAAAAACCACCGGCGGGCGAAGAATCGCCCGGGGCGCGGCGCTGCGTTCCCTCCGCCGCCGTCAGCCATGCTTCGTTTGATCTATGTCAAAGACGCTCGGCGGCGTCTGATATTGAATGTTTGATGGGGGAATGTCGTTTCCTAGATGGCGATGGAGGGCATCGAACCATGAGAAACGCGATCCTTGCGATGGCGCTGTTGGCGACCGCGACGTTTGCCAATACCGCCGCGAACGCAACGATGGTGTTGGCTGAGGTCAATGGCGACCATAGTGGCTCCTCTACATCTTCAGGGTTTCTTGGGGTTATCCCGACTGACGCGGTGTTCCTTTTTGGTTACGGGTTCAATTCCTTCTCGGGCGGGACCCAACCCCTGGGCCTGGATGCCGATTTTTTGTTGGGCGCCAACGTCCCGTGGTCGCTGGGCAGCACGGGCGCGTTCGACTTCGATAGCGCCAACAGCACGGATTTCGGTCAGATCGTTGCCCGCTTGACCAATGGGATCGATGAAGCGGATCTATTCACGGGCGGCCTTGTTCGGCTTGCCAATACTCAAGCGGGAAACTTGCCGTTCACCGGAGGTGTTGGAAGTGGACCTGAGTTTGGGCGGCTGGGGCTGGGTTCGGATCTTCAGGGCGCGTCAATCGATTTTGTCAGATTGGCCGTGGATGAAGTGTCCTTCACGCTCACGGAGTTCGCGACCGTGGCTACGCTTGAGCGGCGATTAAGGGCGAGCTGGCAGATTTGGGGCACTGTTGCAGTCCCCGAACCGGCTAGCCTTACCCTCTTCGCCACGGGCTTGATCGGGTTAGGCCTCGTGGCGCGGCGGCGGCGAAGGAGAACTTGACGCCGTTGCTTCGGTTTGGTCGAACGCCCGTCTCCACATCCTGGGACAGGGGCCTTGGGTGAGGCGGTGACGGTCGTCTTACGTTGTCCGCGTGGCCTCGATCACTTGCGGTTCGTTTTCAACCGGAAAATTGACTGAGTTGGCGATGAAGCACTGGGCGTGCGCATTTTTGTGTAAGGCGTGGGCCTTAGCCAGGTCACTGCCAGGCGCAACGACCACGCGCGGACGCAGCGCCACCTCGGTAAAACGCCCGCCGCCGCCGGAAAGAACCATGACCCCGCTCGCCTCGTCCCCATACGATAGGACTTCGATCTTGGCGCGTGCGCATTCGGCGAGATAGGTCAGCATGTGACAGGCCGAGAGCGCGGCCAGCAGAAGATCCTCAGGGTTGTGCAGGGCAGAGTCGCCCTTGAACAGGGGGTCGGCGCTGCCGATCAGCGGCGGCTTGCCGGCGGTCGCCACCGAGTATTCGCGCGAATACCCGGCGTAATCGCGGACCGGTCCCTTGGCCCCGCCGGTCCACGTCAAAGTCGCCGCGTAGGTATGCTCCTTGGCCATTCCCTCTCCCTTTCAGCCTTAGGCCGTCTCCGATACAGCCGTTGCCGGCACGGCCCTATTCTCCGGCCATCGCCGGTTCAGGCAGATCTTCGACCTTCGCGCCCTTGGACAGAAGATCTTCGATCACACCGTCCTCCATACCGATTTGCAGGGCCTCGTTGAAGCGGTTGAAGAAGCCGCACAGGGCGGTCCGCAGGGTCAGCTCGACAATCTGCTCCTCGGTGAAATGAACGCGCAGACGATCGAAGATCTCATCGCGCATCATTTGCGGCCGTGTCGTCACCTGTACGGCATAGTCTCGTACCAGACGGTCGGTCTCATCCAATCCGGGGCAGTCGGGCTCCAGAATACGGGCCGCCGTGTCGGGCGCCAAACCCTGTTCGACCAAGCGCGGGGTGTGATGCGCGACGCAGTAGGCGCATTCGTTGAGCTTGGAGACCGCGACCACGGCGATCTCCAGGTAGCGCTTAGGCAGCACCGCCTCTTCCGCCATTTCCATCAACATCGCCATGAGGTGGCGCAGGGCCGGCGGGCGATGCGCGAAAATCTTGACCTGGTTCAGGAACGGACCATAGCTGGCCGCGAAGTCACGGTAGATTGACCGTGCGTTCTCCGGCACCTCCTCGATCTCAACGTCGCGCACGCGGGCCATCCCGGCTCTCCCAAATTCTTCAACGTTATCAGCGCTGGTGACGGCAGAGTGTAACCCGGAGACGGGTCAGGGTGAAATGCCCGAACCCGCACCCCAATAGTCAATCGCGGCGGTAAGCTCGGCGGCGTGGGTCTGCGCCGCCAACGCGCCCCGGTCTGGCCCCTCGTAGCGGCCCAGCTCGGTCAAGAGCTGAAAAAAGCCCCGCCCCGGGATGGTCTCGCCAAGCCGGCTGACCGCCAGCGCGGCGATCAAGGGGTGCCCGGCCGCGTGATCCTCGCGCACCAGGGCCTCGAGCGCGAGAGTCAGCTTGTAAATACCGTGCGGCGGCGGAACCGGGACCAAAACCGCGAGATCGCGGTAGGAAATGGTGCGCCCGGCCGCGGCGAGTGGCAGCAGCGCGGCACGCACGGCAGCGGTTAGGGCGGGATCTGTCATACCTCCCAGGATACGCTCACCGCGGCCGGCCAGCAAAATTTCTGGCCGCCGGCCGGTATGGGAAAGGCCTAGAAATCGGCGATGAGAGGTAAGGTCAGAATAAGGATGAAGGGAATGGCGAACAGGGCTCCAACCAGAAAGGCCATGCAATCGTAGATGAATAACGGGTCCCTTTTTTGACGGGTAATTGGCAGTGGCATGATCTCGACCCTCCGCAAATAGGGCGCGCGGCCCCTCGTGTTCACGTCCCGATGTTCATGGGAAACACTTAATCAGGGATCGCTTCATGGAAATGTGACCGCGATCACAGCGGCATCGGCCCAGGCGTGACCGGCGTCACACATGCGATATTTTATGGGGATTCGGCGAAAAACGGGGCTTGGATACGAGCCTAGAGTTTGCTCAGGCTAAGACCCGCTCCGAGCTAATTAGATCGACCCCAGCCTTTAACATCGCGCGCTTGGCGGCCGCTAGCGAACCGTCCAGGTCGATGGCGCGGCAGGCGTCCTCGATGACGACGGAGGTGAAGCCCTCGCGAGCCGCATCGACGGCCGAGAAGTGAACGCAGAAGTCGGTCGCCAGCCCGGCCAGGAACACGCGGTCGAAATCGCGCGTGCGCAAGTATCCGGTCAGGCCGGTCGGGGTTGTCCGGTCGTTTTCGAAAAAGGCCGAGTAGGAATCGATTTCGGGCCGAAAGCCTTTGCGGACGATTAACTCACCGCGTGCCGACTCCAGGTCCTTATGGAAGTCCGCGCCCGGCGTGCCCTGAACGCAATGGTCCGGCCACAAGGTTTGCGCCCCATAAGCAAGCTCGATCGATTCGAAAGGAGCGTGCCCTGAATGGCTGGACGCAAATGATTGGTGTCCGGGCGGGTGCCAGTCCTGGGTTAGCACGACATGCGCGAAGCGCGCGGCCAGACGGTTGATGAGCGGGACAACCGCGTCGCCCTCCGGCACGGCCAAAGCGCCGCCGGGGCAGAAATCGTTTTGGACATCGATCAGGAGTAAAACGTCCGAGGTCTTGGGCACAAAAGGTTCCGGCATATCGACTTCCGAGTGTCAGGCCGCCCCGAAGGCGAAGGCGGCCATGGAAAGGCTGCCATAGGAAAAGCCGCGATGCAAAATCCGGCCGGGAATGGAATCCGGGCTGCCCGGGTCCGCGCCCGCGCCCATGGCGACCGCAAGCGGCAGGTAGTGATCGTCGCTGGGATGGGCCCGTGAGGCCTGCGGCGCGCGGTGCATACAATCGGCGATGGCCGTACTGTCTCCGGCCTCGACCGTCTCGACCAACCAGTCTTCGAAAGCCTGGGCCCAATCTGGCGTGTCGGTTCCAGCGCGCCATTCCGCGAGGTTGTGAGTCGCGGTTCCGCTGCCCAGAACCAGCACGCCCTCGGCACGCAAGGGAGCGAGCGCCCGGCCCAGCGCCAGGTGCGTCGCGGCGTCGGCGCCGGCATGAAGCGCGAGCTGGGCAACCGGAATGTTGGCCTCTGGATACATGAGCATCAGGGGTTCCCATGCCCCATGATCGAGTCCGCGCACCGAATCCAGCGCGCAATCCATACCTGCGGCTTGAATCAATTCCGCCGCACGATTCGCGGCAGCGGGCGCCCCCGGCGCCGGATAACGCAACTCGTAAAGCGGTTTGGGAAAGCCGAAGAAATCGTGGATCGTCTCGGGGACCTCGGTCGTGCTCACGCACGGACCCGGCGCGACCCAATGAGCCGAAACGCAAAGCACCGCCTTTGGCCGCGGCAGGTCTTGGCCAAGCCTCGCCAGAACCGCGGCGACGGGCAGGTTGTCGAGCACCATGCTCGGCGGCCCGTGGGAAATGAAAAGGCTGGGAAGCGCGGAACCGGACATTGCAGCCAAGATAACCGGCCCGCGAGCCCTGCACACACGAAAAAGCGTGGCCCCGTATGAGGGGACCACGCAAGTTTGCCCGGGGGAAACGGACCGGCGGCAAAGCGCCGCCGGTCCGCACGGGCGGAGACCTAGAAGCCAGGAAAAAAAGGTGCCGCAAGGACCAGAGCGAAGGGCGTGGCGATTATGGTCCCAGCCAAAACCGCCAAGACGTCGAGCGTGACGATGGAGCTCTTGCGCAGAATGTTGGAGCGCTTTGTCATGGTTTTGCCCCTTAACGTTGCGGGGCGCATCGCCCCTGTGTTCATGGATAGGATTTGGCCACCAAACCGCTCACGAAGAAGTGACAGGCGTCACAGCGTCGCGGTCGGGCCTGTGACCGGTGTCACACCCTGCTTGTTTTTGATGTAAGGCGGCGGCGGAAGACGGCGCTAGCGGCCGCGCGCGGCGGCCGCAGTCAGGGCCGCCGGGGGAGACCGTACCTGCTTACGAAGGCTGGCTACTGTTGGGTTAGCCGGTCCAGACGCATGAGACCGGCGCCAAGAATCGGGCCGTTGCGACCCTGCTGCACGAGAACGGCACACCCAAAATTGCCCCGCGCCGCGGCGCTATCCAGGTTGAGCGGGATTTCCAGGCGTTCGCCCATCCAGGTTCCCAGACGCTCCATGCGCCGAACGACATTGGCGTTACGGATCGTACGGCCGGCGTTTTCGCCACGCTTCACGCGGGTTTCATAGCCCTCGTCAAAAATAGCGAGCCAAATGGTGGCGCCCCGGTCAGGTGCGTGGCCCGCGGGTATAACGACCGTGCCACCATTGCTGGGAACGAATTCGACGGCCACGGGCTTGCGCCGCTTGGCCGCTTTTTCCAGCGATGCCAGCACCTCGTCACGACGGGAGCCGACGACATCGTAGCGGCCGTCGATTACCATCTGCGGCGTATAGATATAGCGCAGACCCAGCTCCTCGGCGTAGGCGCGCTGCCGTTCCGTATTTTGCGGGCTGCCGTAGGGATCTCGCCAGCCGATGTAGTCCCAGTAATCCACGTGCAGCGACAGGGCGATCACATCGGCGCGCTCGGCCAACTCTCCGAGCAAGGCATCGGCGGGTGGGCAGGAGCTGCAGCCTTGGGACGTAAAGAGCTCGATCACGACCGGTTGTACGGCGGCGCCTGAACTGGACGACTCCGCCCGGCCGGCGCCAGCGACAAGGGCGAGAATTCCGACGCTCAACAGCCCGGCCCCGGCCAGTCGAGCGGCCCGACCCGCAAAACCGGCGCGCCACGGCCGTGCGAAGCATTGAAGCCAAGTTAGCATTGTTGGACGATACGGAGGTGCTTATTCACAAGCGAATCACGTTAGGGTGAGACCGGAACCTTGGCTCAAATATCTGAAAACAATATGAAAACAGCGCACATACAGAGGTGCCAGGCTTGCCGGCACCGACCCGCCTTGGCATAGTCGCGACCGCGCGTACCGCGCTCAAACCATAAGGTCCTACATGATCTATCTCCTGCGCCACGGCGAAACGCTGTGGAACCGCGAAGGCCGGAATCAAGGCCAGCTCGATTCACCTCTGACGCGTAATGGCATCGCCCAGGTCGAGGCCATGGGCCGGCGCCTGCTGGACGAAATTGGCGATCCGCGTCCTTGGGCGATCGTGGCCAGCCCGCTGGGCCGTGCCTGGCAGAGCGCGGCCATCGTCGCGGAAATACTCGGCCTGGACCCACGCGCCATTGCACACGACGCACGCCTGGCGGAGATACGATTTGGCGCTTGGGAGGGGCGCACCTACGACGAAATCGACGCGGATCAACCGGGCATCTTGGCCCAGCGCGAAGCCGAACTTTGGCGGTTTCGTCCGCCGGGCGGAGAAAGTTACGCCGACTTGTCCGACCGGGTCGCGCCGTGGTTGTCGTCCATCCCGAAATGGGCGAAGCTCATCGTGGTGTGTCATGGCGGCACCGGGCGCGTCCTGCGCGGCCTCTTCGCCAAGCTGCCGCCCGAGACCGCGGCAACCTTGAAGAATACCCAGGACGAGCTATACCGCCTGCACGACGGCCGCTTCGAGGTTTTGAAAACCGGCTTCAATGGCATGAGCAGCCCCGCTGCGGGCACCCGGTGAACGCCGCCCTCTATGCGCTGACGGTGTTTTGCTGGGGCACGAGCTGGCTGGCAGTGAAACTTCATCTAGGCGTGGTCGCGCCCGAAGTTTCGCTGGTCTACCGTTTCGTCCTGGCTGCTGCCCTGACCACGGCGATCTGCTTTGCGATGCGCAAGCCGATGCGCTTTTCCGCCGGCAATCACCTCTTCATGGCCATGCAGGGATTGTTCCTGTTCTCGACCAACTTTTTCCTGATCTACCTGGGCACCCAGTATCTGACGTCGGGCTTGGTCGCGGTGATTTTTTCCATGGTCATCGTTTTCAATATCTTCGGCAGCGCGCTTCTGTTCCGCGCCCGTGTGGAGCCGCGCGTCCTGCTCGGCGCCGCCTGCGGCCTGAGTGGGCTTGTCTTGGTCTTCCGGCCCGAGATCGCAGCCTTCGACCTGGACGCCGAGGGGACCCGAGGACTCCTGCTAGCGCTGAGCGGGACTTTCTCCGCCGCTTGCGGGATGCTGACGTCAGCTTGGAACCAGCGGCGCCGCGCCCTGCCGGTGTTCCAAACCAATGCCTACGGCATGGCTTACGGCGCGGCGTTCACACTTGGCCTTTGCCTGGTGCGCGGCAGTCCTTTCAATTTCGATCCGACGCCGCTTTATGCCGGGTCCTTGCTCTACCTCTCTGTCTTCTCCACCGTGATCGGGTTTTGGAGTTACCTGACCTTGGTGGGACGCATCGGCGCCGGGCGCGCGGCCTATGCAACCGCCCTCTTCCCGTTGGTTGCGCTCGCCTTGTCCACTGTCTTCGAGAACTATGTCTGGAGCGGCGAGGCTGCTGCCGGAGTCGCGCTGATCCTGCTCGGCAACATCGCGATTCTGGCCAAAGCAAAGACAAGGCCGGCCTCGCCTGAGCGCGCCGGCTAGGCCATGATCGTCCTAGGTTTTTAACCGCCTTCACCCGCGGCTTCGCGCCGCCGGGCCAAGGCTCGCGTGACGTAGGGCACCATCATCGGCACGACGAGAATAAGCGCCGCGACGATCAGGATACCGAAGGTCAGGGGCCGCTCCCAGAGAAACGACCAGGAATCGTCGTTGATGATGAGCGCGCGGCGCAAATTTTCTTCCATCATGCCGCCCAAAATGAAGCCGAGCAGCATGGGCGCCATGGGAAAGTCGAGCAGGCGCAGAGCAATGGCCGCCACCGCGAAGATCACCATGAGGTGGATATCGAAGGTGTTGAAGGAAACGAAGTAGACTCCGATCAAAGAGAAGAACAGGATCAGTGGGATCAGGATCGTTTGCGGCAGCGCCAGGATGCGCGCGATGTAGGGGATGAGCGGCAGATTCAGGATCAGCAGAATGACGTTGCCGATATACATCGACACGATTACCGACCAGAACACCTCCGGATTGTCGAGGAATAGGCGCGGACCGGGCTGTATGCCATAGGACAAGAGCGCGCCCAGCATGATCGCCGTGGTCCCCGAGCCCGGGATACCCAGCGTCAGGAGCGGCACGAAGGATCCTGAACACGCGGCGTTGTTGGCGGTTTCCGGTGCGGCCAGGCCGCGAATCGACCCTTTTCCGAATTGGACCGCCTTCTTCGGCCCGGCCAGCCGCTGCTCCATGCCATAGGCCATAAAGCTGGCAATCGTTGCCCCCGCGCCCGGCAGCACACCGATGAAGAAGCCGAGGACCGAAGAGCGGCCGATCACCGGTACCATTTCCTTCACTTCCGCACGCGAAAGCTTCATCGACCCGAGGTTCGCCTGCGCGTCCTTTTCGCGGGCGATATCCGCTTGGCTCTTGGGCTTGAGGACCGCCATCAGGGCCTCGGACAAGGCGAAGGTCGCCATCGCAAGAAGCAGGAAAGAGACACCGTCGATCAGGTCCAAGATACCCAAGGTGAAACGCTGCACGCCTTGCGTCTGATCGGTCCCGACGGTCGAGATCATCAGGCCCAGAACCGCCATCATCAGCGCCTTGACCACGTTGCCCTTGCCCGCGAAGGCGGCGACCGCGGTCAAACCCAAGACCATCAAGGCGAAATAGTCGGTCGATCGGAACGACAGCGATACGGCGGCGAGCGACGGCGCGGCGATAAGCAGAAAAATTGCCGCGATGGTGCCGCCGGAAAAGGATGAATAGGCCGCGATGGCCAAGGCCTTGCCGGCTTGGCCCTGCCGCGCCATGGGATAGCCGTCGAAAGCGGTGGCGACCGTCCCCGCCACGCCGGGCGCGTTGATCAGGATCGAGGAGGTCGAACCGCCGAATATCGCCCCATAATAAACGCCCGCCATCAATATCATGCCCGAAGCCGGATCGAAGCCGTAAGTGATCGGGATCATCAAAGCGATGGCAGAGATCGGCCCCAGGCCCGGCAGCATGCCGATAAAGGTGCCGACGAAACAACCGGCCACGACCATCAAGAGATTGATCGGCGTGATCACGGTCGCGAGACCTGCGAGGATTCCCTCCAGCATCGCCTCAACCTCTCAGGAACTCGGGCCAAGGCTCGATGAAAACACCGAGAACCTGGGTCATCAGCGCCCAGAATAAAATTACCAACGGGAGCGAGGCCGCCAGGATCAACCACAGGCGCCGTTCGCCGAGGATAACGAAGCCGCCGATCAAGAACAGGCTGGTCGAGATCAGAAAACCGAGTGGCCGAACACCGAGACCGTAGAAGATCATCAGCGCACACAACAGCGCGGCGCCACCCCAACGGAATTTCGATGACGAGGGAAACGCGCCGCCACCCGGCTTGAGTAACAAGACCAAGGATAGGACTGCGCCCAAAACCGTCAGCGCCTGCGGCATCGTGCGTGCGGTAAAGGCCGCTTCGGCTTGAAACGGCAGCAGCGGAATACGAAACGACAGCGCCCCGTAGCCAAGCGAAAAAGCGAGCATGAGAAGCGCGCCGACACGATCCCGCGAAAGCATGCCAAGCCTCCAAGACGGCGGCGCCCGGCCGGGGCGCCGGCCGTTTAGCCTAAATCAGAGGAAGCCCAATTCGCGCATCAAGTCACCGATCTGTTGCTCTTGCTCTTCGAGAAACGACACAAAATCGGGGCCCGGCTTGAAGATGTTGGCCCAGCCGTTGCGGGAGCGGACGTTTTCCCACTCCTTGGTCGCGTACATTTTTTCCAGCACGGCTGTGTAGGCCGCTTGTTTGTCGGCCGGCAGGCCGGGCGCGCCAAAGAAACCGCGCCAGTTCACGAATTCCGCGTCGGCACCCGATTCCTTGCAGGTCGGGACATCGGGCGCATCGCCCAGGCGCGCGCTCGAGGTCACGCACAACACCCGGACCTGGCCTTGCTTCGCCATGTCGAGGGCCTCGCCCAAACCGGTCGAAAGCGCCTCGATCTCACCCGACAACAGACCGGCCATGGCCTTACCGCCCGCATCGTAAGGTACATACTTGACCTTGGTCGGCTCCGCCCCCGCCGACTTAAAGATCAGCGCCGCGACCACATGGTCCATACTTCCAGCGACCGAGCCGCCCCCGATCGCAAGCTTCTTCGGATCCTCCTTATAGATCGCGAGAAGATCGCCGAAGGATTTGATCGGTGAGCCGGCGTTCACAACCAAGGTGCCATAATCGCCGATGACGGCCGCTACCGGTGTCAGGTCGCGGAAGGATTGCGGAAAGACCTTCTGCAAGGACCGGATCACAATCGGTGTCGAATTAACCATCAAGGTGCCGTCTTGTTTGGCCGCCGTTTCGATCAGGTGCGCGATGGCCTTGCCACCGCCGCCGCCGGACATGTTCTCGAAAGACGCCGTGCCCACGAGGCCGGCTTTGGTCAGAGCCTCGCCGGTGCCGCGCGCGGTCCCATCCCAGCCCCCACCGGCACCGCCAGGAATTAGGAAATGGATAGACTCGACTTCGGCGGCACTGGCGGCGCCAGCGGCCCCGGTTGCCAGAGCAACCGCGGCAAAGGCCGTTAGCATCGCGCGGCGATTAAGAAACAGCTTCATCGTGACTTTCCTCCCAAGTGATCGAGTTCTTGTTGCGCTAGGCCGTCGTCGAGCAAGCCCGGTTTTCTTGAAGTTGAGGAAAGCATAACAAGCGTCAGACGCCTTGTCCCGCCCCGTTTCGGGCCGGGCCGGTCCCTGGCAAGAGATCGCCCTCGCTGCCATAATGGTGAAATGCTGGAGCGGTTATCCGAGTTCCCCAGAGTTGCCTTGACGCAGGCGCCGACGCCGATCGAGCCGATGGCGCGCCTCGGCGCCGAGTTGGGGATCGATCTTTTCGTGAAACGCGACGACTTAACCGGGCTGGCCATGGGCGGCAACAAGGCGCGCCAGCTTGAGTACTATTTCGGGGCGGCCCAGGCAGCCAAGGCAGATACAATCCTGATTACCGGCGCGGTGCAGTCGAATTTCGTGCGCATGGCGGCGGCCGCCGCCGCGCGCCTGGGCATGGCCGCCCATGTACAGCTGGAAGACCGGGTGCCGGGCATGGGCGCGGAGTACGCGCGCTCCGGCAATGTGCTCTTGACCGATCTCCTGGGCGCCAAGCGATACACCTATCCGCGGGGTGAGGACGAAGCCGGGGCGGACGCCCGGCTGCACGACTTGGCCACGGACATTCGCCGTAGGGGCGGCCGGCCCTATGTGATCCCCCTGGCGCCCAACCACCCGCCGTTGGGTGCCCTCGGTTACATTGTCGCGGCCCAGGAAGTCTCGGCGCAAATGGCGCAAGCAAACCAGACTTTCGATTGCATCGTGGTCGCCTCCGGCAGCGGTCTGACCCATAGCGGTCTTCTGTTCGGCCTGCGCGCCTGCGGCCACGACATGCCGGTTCAAGGCATATGCGTGCGCCGCGCCGCGGGCCCGCAAACGGCGCGAATCGCGTCCAAATGCGAAGAAATAGCCGAGATGCTGGGGGTGCCGTCCCCGGTAACGGCGCAAGATATCCGGCTCGACGATGCGGCGCTCGCGCCCGGATACGGACGGCTAAGCAAGGCCGTCAACGAAGCGATACGGCTGGCCGCCACGCGGGAGGGTTTGCTGCTCGACCCGGTCTATACCGGAAAGGTCATGGCTGGATTGATCGCGCTAGCGCGGGAAAGGATGTGGTCCAAGGACGCGCGCGTCCTTTTTATTCATACCGGCGGCACGCCCGCCCTCTTCGCCTATGGCGCGGAGTTGCGCGACCTATCCCTGTAAGACGCGAACAGTCATTCAGATTCGTTCACCCGCCGGCATGCGGCCTTCTTCAACCGCGTGGCACGCGACCTGGCCGCCGGTCCGCGGGAGGGATTGGGGCACCTCGCTCCGGCACCGGTCGTTTGCGAAGGGGCAGCGGGGGTGGAAGTGGCACCCGCTGGGCGGATGGATCGGACTGGGGACCTCGCCGGCAACCGCCTGGCGCGGACGGCCGCTCATCTCCAAATCCGGAATGGCGTCGAGCAGCATGCGAGTGTAGGGATGCTGCGGGTTGTGAAACACCTCATCCGCCGGCGCCCATTCGACCAGGCGGCCGAGATACATGACCCCGACGAAATCGGAAATGTGATAAACCACGGCCAGGTCGTGGCTGATGAAAAGATAAGTCAGGCCCAACTCGCGCTGCAGGTCCTTCATCAGGTTCAAAATCTGCGCCTGCACCGAAACGTCGAGCGCGCTGGTCGGTTCATCGCAAACCAAAAACTCGGGGTTGCTGGCCAGGGCCCGAGCGATCGAGATACGCTGACGTTGGCCGCCGGAAAATTCATGCGGGAACTTTTCGCCATCGCGCACCGAGAGGCGGACATGTTCCAGTAATTCGCCGACCCGGCGCAGAACATCGCGATTGTCTTCGATCAGACGGTGTGTGCGGATCGGCTCGGCGATGATATCCGCCACGCGCCAACGCGGATTTAGGCTGGCGTAAGGATCTTGAAAGATCATTTGCATGCGCTTGCGCACCGGTTCCATCGCCTTGCGCGTGGTCAAACCGGCTATGTTGACGCCATCGAATTCGACATGCCCCTTGGTCGGTTGATAAAGCCCAACGACCAGGCGCGCGACCGTGGATTTGCCGCAGCCGGACTCGCCAACCAAGCTGAAAGTCTTGCCGGTTTCGATTTCGAAATCGATTCCATCGACGGCCCGCAGAATCGACCGGCCGCTACCCTGAAGCGCCCGCGTGACAAAGGGTGGCGAGATATCGAAATATTTCGCCAGGCCGCCCACCCGCAATAACGGCACGGCGCCGTCCGGCCGTCGTGCTTGTACCGCCTCAGCCATCGCTGCCTGTCCGTTCCATCGCTTGATCGTACAACCAGCAAGCGACCTGCGATTTTTCGACCTGCATGAGATCGGGCCGTTCCACCATGCACCGCGCGAAAGCCTTGGGACAACGCGGGTTAAAGGCGCAACCGCTGGGGATTTCGGTCAGGCGCGGCATCGACCCCTCGATCTGCACCAGGCGCTCCGTCGCATGGCTCAGCTTCGGGATAGATCCCATTAGACCGTGCGTGTAGGGATGCTTGGCGCGCTGGATCACCTCGCCCACCGGGCCAATTTCGGCCAAACGTCCGGCGTACATAACCGCGACCCGGTTCGCCGTCTCGGCGATGACTCCCATGTCATGCGTGATCAGCACGACCGCCGCGCCGTGCTCGCTGCATAGGCGCTTAAGCAAGGTGATGATTTGGGCCTGGATCGAAACGTCCAGCGCCGTTGTCGGCTCGTCCGCGATGATCAGCTTCGGATTGATGCATAGCGCCAACGCGATAACGACCCGCTGGCGCATGCCGCCGGAGAACTGGTGTGGATATTGATCTATCCGCACCTTGGGCGAGGGTATGCCGACCTCGCCCAATAACTCGATCGCGCGCTTCCGCGCCGCTTGTTCGTCCAGATCGGTGTGTGTCTGTATCGTCTCCACCAACTGGCGGCCGACCGAATAAAGGGGATTGAGGCTGGTCAGGGGATCTTGAAAGACCATGCCGATCTCACGGCCGCGCACCTTGCGCATTTCTTCGTAGGGCAGATTATCGATACGCCGGCCACTCAGATATACTTGCCCGCCGGCAATCCGCCCAGGCGGCTCCAGCAAACCAATGATCGACGCACCGGTCAGGGACTTACCCGCGCCGGACTCACCGACCACCCCCAAGACCTCGCCCTCGGCAATATCGAAAGACACGCCGTCGACCGCCACCAAGGTGCCACGGCGCGTCGGAAACTCGATCCTAAGGTCTTTGACTTCAAGCAGTGGAGACTTGGCCATCAACGCAACTTCGGATTTAGCGCATCGCGCAGCCAGTCACCCAAAAGGTTGACGGCCAGAACTAAGACGACCAGCGCGAGACTAGGGAAAATCGTCATCCACCATTCCCCCGAGAAAATGTACTGCTGGCCGATTCGAATCAGGGTGCCGAGCGAGGGTTGCGTGACCGGAACGCCGACGCCCAGGAAGGACAAGGTCGCCTCGGTGAGAATCGCCAATGCCAAACTTAGAGTCGCGATCACCAGAACCGGCCCGGTCACGTTGGGCAAAACGTGCCGAATCATGATCAGGACCGGATGCACGCCGATAACCCTGGCGGCTTGAACGTATTCCTTGTTTTTCTCAACCAGGGTCGAGCCGCGCACCGTCCGCGCGAAATTGACCCATTGTGATGCCGCGATGGCCAAAATAAGAACGTAGACCTTCAGATCTTGGTGCAGAGCGCGCGGCAAGAGGCCGGCGACGGTGCCGTCGATCAGGAGCGCGATCAGAATCGCGGGGAAGGTCAGCTGAATGTCGGCGATCCGCATGATCACGCTGTCCAACTTCCCACCAACGTACCCGCTTATCAGGCCCAGCGCGGTGCCCACAACGGCAGCCAGAATCACGGAGGCAAAGCCCACCTTAAGTGAGATTTGGAGGCCGAACATCATAGCCGATAGAATGTCCCGGCCCTGGTCGTCGGTGCCCAAAAGAAATTGCGCTACCCCCTCGGTCCCAAAAGGATCGGTGAAGCCCCAGGGCGGAAAGCGCGCATTCATGAGATTTAGGGTCGTAACATCGTCCGTGTTATGCGGCGCGACCCAGGGCGCGAAGGCAGCAACGAAAAAAAGCAACAACGTGACCGCAAACGCGGCCATGGCGACCGGCGAGCGGCGAAAGGAATAAAACACGTCGCCATCGAAAAACCGATGCACACTGTCCGTGGCGCGGCGCGCGAGGGAAGGAACAACCTCCCGGTGATCGATGTCTGCCGCCATGGCCCGGTATCCGTTAGTGCGCCGCGCCGCCGACATGCTCAGCGCGCAGCCGTGGATCGACCGCGTAGTAGAGTAAATCGACGATGAGATTGATGATCACGAAGAACAAGGCCATCAGGACCAGATAGCTGGACATCACCGGAATATCGACGAAGGCAATGCCCTGCAGGAACAAGAGGCCCATGCCCGGCCAAGCGAAAACCGTTTCCGTAATGATCGAGAAGGCCAGTAGCGAACCGATCTGGAGACCCATGATGGTAATGACCGGCACCAAGGTATTCTTCAGCGCGTGACCATAATTGACGGCCCGATTGCGCAAGCCCCTGGCGCGCGCGAATTTTATATAGTCCGTACGTAAGACCTCCAGCATCTCGGCGCGCACCAGGCGCATGATCAAGGTGAGCTGGAAAAGGGCCAGGGTGATGGCCGGCATGATAATGTGCGACCAGCCCTGTAGTGTCAGCAAGCTCGTCTGCCAACCTCCCAGATCGACGACCCCGCCGCGCCCGAATGTCGGCAGCCAGCCCAACCAGACGCCGAAAATCAAAATCATCAGAATGCCGATCACAAAGGTCGGCAAGGATATGCCGACGAGTGACACGGTCAAAAATATCCGGCTAAGCCACGAGTTTCGGTTCAAACCGGTATAAACGCCCATCGGCACGCCCACCAGCAACGCGATAATCGCGGACACAAACACCAACTCAATAGTCGCCGGCAAGCGCTCCACGATCAATTCGTCCACCGGCTTACCCATGCGGTAGGACAAGCCGAACTCGCCCTGCAAGGCATTACCGACATAGTGCATGAATTGAAGCGGAACAGGATCGTTGAGCCCCAGACGCTCACGAAGCCTTTCGCGTTCCTCAATGGAGCCCTCGGGGCCCAGCATGTTGTTGACCGGGTCGCCCACATATTGAAACAAAGAAAATGAGATCAGCCCCACGACGAACATCACGATGATCGCCTGGAAAAGGCGCTGTACGATGAACGCAAGCATCGGCTGACCAACTATACGCAGTGAAAGAAAGAACGGCGGCCCGCTAAACTCAGTGCGGGCCGCCGTCGTGACGTCAGGTCTCTACTTCATCACGACGTAGCGCAAGTCCACATCGTTGAAAGGCCGCTGCCAAACCTTGTCCACGGTTTTGCTGCTGATGCCCCATGCCAGGGCCTGTTGGTGCAACGGAATGTGGCCAACTTCATCGTAGTGAATCTTGAAGGCCTCGCGGATCAAGTCATTCCGCTTTTTCTCGTCAACCGTGACCGCGATCATGTCGGTCAGCTCCTCTACGCGGGCATTGTTGTACCGCCCACTGTTCCAAGCGCCCTGCCCCTTGCCGTCGATGGTCATGAGGTTCTGGAGAGGGTTGTAGGCGTCGTAGGAACCGGGCGTCCAACCAAGCATGTAGAAGCTGGTGTTGTTACCCTCGGTCTTGCCGATCTTGTTGAAGTGCAGCGACTTGGTTTGCGCATTCAGCGTCACCTTGATACCGACGCGCTCGAGCATCGGAACCACTGCCGTGCAGATCGCTTCGTCGTTGACATAGCGATCATTCGGGCAATCGAAGGTCAGCGGGAACCCATCGCCATAGCCGGCCTCCGTCAGAAGCTTCTTTGACATTTCCGGATCGAACGCGTAAGGCGTGTTCATATCCTTCTGGAAGCCATTGATGCCGGGAGCCACCATCAGACCGGTCGGCGTCGAGGCGCCACGCATCACGACCCGCTGGATCGCCTTGGTGTCGATGGCATGGGCGAAGGCCTTGCGTACCCGCACGTCCTTAAAGGGATTCTTGCCCGTCCCCGGCAGGTCCAAAAGCTCATCGCGCCAGTGGTCGAAGCCCAGGAAGATGGTGCGGAGTTCCGGCCCTTGCAGCACCTTGACGTTGGGATCGGCGTCCAGTCGCGGCACGTCTTGCAGCGGCACCGGATACATCAGGTCGATTTCGCCGGACAACAATGCGGCCACGCGGGTCGCGTTGTTCGGGATCGGTGTGAAGATCGCCTCGGTGACATTGGTTTCGAGATCGGCCTTGCCCCAATAACCGTCGTATGGCGCTAAGACCACCCGGTTGTCTTGGACCCACTCGACGATCTTGAACGGCCCGGTGCCATTGGGGTTCAGGTTCGCGAAGTTGGTCTTGCCGGCGCCACGCACCACTTCGAAGGCACCGTTTGCCTCCATGAACTCCTTATCGACCATATAGAAGTTCGGCATATTGAGCAGCAGGATCGGGTCCGGGCCCTTGGTAACGATTTCCACGGCCAGATCACCAACCTTGCGAACCTCCTCGACCGACGCCAAGGCGAAGGCCATCTCCGAACTTTCCTGAGTTTGGCGCTTGAAGGAATAGACGACATCGTCGGCGTTGAAGGTGTTCCCGTTATGGAACTTCACGCCGGCGCGCAAATTGAAGCGCCAGGTCGTCGGGTTGACGCGACTCCAATCCGTCGCCAGGTCCGGAACCAGCGACAAGTCCGGCTTGCGATGGACCAAGCGCCCATAAATGTTACCCTTCATGGTGTTGGTTGGGCCCTCGTTGTTAGAATGAGGGTCCAGGCCCAGAATGTCGCCGGTGGTCGCGTAGCGGAATGTTTTGGCATCAGCATCCGCGCCGGTGGCGAGGACGGCCGCGACCGCCGCCGCCAGCACAGGAATAAATCTCGATAATCGCATGGTGTACTCCCTGTCTCGGCCCGGCTAGACAGGCGGACTACCCGCCCTGCCAACCCCTTGGCCCCTCCAATCCGGCGGCATTCTTGCCCACCGTTGACCATACCCTAAGAGGAACCGGGTGGCTTCGCAAGGCGGTGAGGTCGTGCCTCGGATCAAGGTCCCGTGACAGTCGCGCCGGTATGGGAAGGCTTGGCACAGGGCGCCCGGTCTCGGCCTGGCGGGCGGGTCCCCCCGGCATCGCGGTCGGGGTTTTCCGGGGCCTTGAAATCGCGCGCGGCCACTAGAGTGCGGTGGAATCGGCGCTGAAACTTTGCATCGTCCCCTCGCGGCTCAAAACCACGATTCTGTCGAGCTCGGGCCCCTGGAACTCCGGCAGCCGGGCCATGACCCCCGCGTCCGCCAGTAACGCGGTCGAGAGCGCGTCGGCATCCGCCGCCCGTCGGGCGACGACGGTCGCGGCCAGGTATCCGGCGCCTGAGGCGCCCGAACGGGGGTTGAAGATGTGCTGAACCCGCCCACCCGGATCCAAGATCGTGCCATTCGCCGCGGAGGTCGCGACCGCGCGGTCCGTAACCTTGATCGTTTCAAGCAGATCGCCGGCATTTCGGGGGTTAGCCAGACCGATGCGCCACAGCTGGCCCGTCCGAGGTTCGCCAAGCGCTTGGATTTCGCCCAGGTCTATGAGGATGTTGCGCAGGCCCTCGGTGCGCAGCAGGTCCGCGATCCGATCGGTGATGTAGCCTTGAGCGACTCCGTTCAATGTGATCGCCATCCCTGGCCGGGCCAGGGCGATGCGCCCCGTTTCCACCTCCAGCGCCCGATAATCGACCAGCGCGCGCGCCGCTGAAATCGCCTGAGCCGGCGGCCCGTCCGGATCGGTACCCGGCACGGCAAAATGCTCGGCATAGAGTCGCCAAAGCGGTTGCACGGTTACGTCGAAGGCGCCGCCGGTCCGCTCACTCCAGCGCCGGGCGGTATGGAGAAGCCGGACAAGATCGAGCGGCGGGCCACTCAGGGCGCCGTCACGGTTTAATCGGCTTAAGGCTGAATCGGCGCGGTACAGGCTGAAGACGGCTTCCAGGCGCGCCAGTTCCGCCAACGCCCGCGAAATCAAATGACGAGCCTCGGCCTCGTCCCAATGAAGGATGGTCAGGCTTGCCTGGGCGCCGAGCGCGGTCCCCCTCCAGCGCACGGTCTTGGCCTCAGCCTGGACGCGACCAGCCCCGAAAACCGGCAATCCTGCGGCGGCTGCGAGCAGCGATAGGGCCCGGCGCCGGCCGATTTTCCCGTTGTGAGGCCGCGATGCCACTATTCGTATCCAAATGAAGGTTAAACAGCCCCCATACCGCCCGGTTTCCTTGAGCCAGCGGCTTGGTGAATTGGCCGGATGATACGCCGACGCCGTTTGCGCAGGTTTGATACAAGTCAAGGACGCCAGCCCCTCTCCAGCACGCTTGATCTGGCGGTGGCGATCCCGTTATGGATGAGCGCTCTTGGTTGTCCTCAAACCACGCAACGGGAAAGCGCGCGCCTAGGCGCGCACGGCGCCATCCTAACCCAAGCTTAGAACCTCGTTGGAAAATCTGGAGTTTCCCCCGACATGGTACGGACAATCGCGGCTAAGGATTGGGTGTCCCTGATCGGGGAAGACCTGGGCACATCGCCCTGGTTCTCACTCGACCAAGCCGTGATCGACGACTTCGCGAAGGTCACCGGCGACGACCAGTTCATCCACGTCGACCCAGCGCGCGCCAAAGTTGAATCCCCCTATGGCGGCACGATCGCGCACGGCTTCCTCACCTTATCGATGCTGCCGGTCATGGCGCGCGCCATCCTGCCACGGACCCAGAACGCGGGCGCGCGTATCAATTACGGCTTCGACAAGATCCGCTTCCTGGCACCGGTCCCCGCGGGTGCCAGGGTCCGGGCCCACTTTCGCCTGGTGGATGCCGAAGAAGGCCGGCCCGGTGAGTTGACCTTGAAGTACAATGTTACGGTCGAGGTCGAGGGCGGCGAACGTCCCGCCCTGGCGGCGGAATGGCTGTCGCGCGTGCTTTTCACGCCCGACTGACCATGGCACGCGCCTAGGCCTCTAGGTAGCGGCCATTTCGCGCGGTGCGCTTAAATCTTGGGCGATCTTAACCAGCCTGGGTCCCAGATCTTCCATCAGCGTGTCGGTCGAAAGATTGAAGGAGGGGCCGCCGCAGATCAGGCCGAACAAGCGTTCGCCGTCCAGGGAGAAAACCGGCACGCCGATCGCGTTGACGTCCTCGCGCCAATCGCCGAAGGAGGTGCAAAAGCCCTGGGTGTCGAGCTCCCGGATCGCGCGGTCGACGCCGCGTTCGATCTTTTGAAAGTCCTCGGGCATGCGCTCACGCATGGCGCGCAGCAGGTATTCACGCTCGCCGTCGGGTAACTTCGCCAAAATAGCGCGGCCCAGCGCGGTCGTGCCGAGCGGGATACGCGAGCCGACATTCAGGCTTAACGCCACCGTCTGGGTGCCACGGCAGCAATCCAGATAAACGACGTTCAAGCGATCGCGCTCGCCGATCGCGATCGTAACGTTTGCCGAGGCCGCCAAATCCTCGATCATGGGCCGCGCGCGCTGACGTACCTCCAGGCCCGCGATCATGGCGTAACCGAGCGCTAGAACACCCGGACCCAGTTGATAGCGGCCGTTGCGTGCCGAATAGGTCAGGTATCCAAGGTCAAGGAGGGTGTGGGTGAGGCGCGAGATAGTCGGCTTCGACAGGCCCGTGCGTTCCGCGATGTCCTGGTTGCCCAAGGTCGCCTCGCCCGGCCCGAAGGCGCGCAACACCTCCAACCCTCGTGCCAAGGAGGTGACAAACTGCCGGTCCTGTGAGCCGGACAGGTCCTGCGCCGCCGCTTCGCGTAGTCGTCTCGTCATCGCGCCAGCTTGCCTCGCAGCCAGATGGGGCGCAAGTTTGTAAAAGCATTTTTCGCACAGCGGAACTAAACTCTTGGCCTTGGAACACGGCGTGCAGGACCGAAATCTCTTCGATTCGGACCTGCAAAGGCGGGCAACATCGGTGTTCCTTGTGGCCTTGATCGGGCTCGAGCTTGTGGTCCTCTACACCGGCTCGCCCCTCGCACAGATCCTGGCGCGCGGCACGGCGCTCGGGTTCTATGCCGTCGCCATCACAGGCTTGGGATTGCGCGAACGCCTGCTTGTCACGGTTTGTCTGGGCTTGGTCGCCGCCCTGATCCTGGGCGGTGATTTCGCGGCTGCCTGGCGCGCCCTCGATCAAGCGGTCTTCTTGATCGCCTTCGTTCAGACCATGGGCCTGCTACGCGAGGCCGCGGTGCGCTCGGCCGCCATTCGCGAAGTCGGCGCCTATCTGACCCGCCAGCCGCCCAAGCGGCGCAACCTCGCGGTCCTGATCGGCGGTCATGCCTTCGGAGCCCTGCTTAATTTCGGTTCACTCAGCCTTCTGGCGCCACTAATTCAAAGCGGCGTCCGCGCCACCTCACCCGATCCGGAGATCGCCCGAATTCGGGAGCAGCGGCAGCTTTCCGCCCTGCTCCGCGGCTTTTCGTGGATCGTGGTCTGGGCCCCGACCACGGTCACGCAAGCCCTTCTGGCCGATACGCTTCCGGGGGCCGACGGCAGGGTCCTGGCCATCCTCGGCTTGGCGACGACCGCGCTGATGATAGGCCTTGCCTGGGGCGAGGATCACCTGGTCTGGCGGGCCACCGGCGCCCGCCTGCGGGCTAGCGGCCGCTTGAGTCAAGACAAACCGCGCCTGCCGCGCAGGGCGGCGCGAAACCTCGCTGGCGTGTGCGCCATGCTGGTCGGCAGCACGATCGCGGTTCGCTGGGCAGCCGGCGTATCGACCGTGTCCGCCCTGATGCTGACCGGGGTTGTTTGCCTCGTCCTCTGGACCTTGTTGCAACAGATGCCCCAGGGTCTCGCCACCGCCTTGAGGGGCACCGGCGAGGCGCTGAAAGACGTCGCATTGCGCGCGGTACCGAATGGCGCGCGTGAATGCGCGACGCTCGGTGCATCGGGGTTTATCGGTGTCGCGGCGGCGGCGCTGGCGCCGATCGACACCATCGCGTCCTGGTTGGCCGCCATGCAATTTGATCCGTCGCTGTTTCTAATCGCCTTGCCCATGATGGTGGTGCTTGCCGGCCAAATTGCCTTGAGCCCGATCATGATGGTCGTGTTCCTGGCCTCCATCGTCGCCAACCTCCCGGCGCCGCCGGCCGATGAAACGCTGATTGCCTTCGCGCTATCCTGCGGTTGGGCCATCACCATGACCGCCTCGCCCAATGCTGCCGGGGCGCTGATCATGGCGCGGGTCACGGGGCGGTCCCCCTACGAGCTGACCTGGCGCTGGAACCTGCGGTTTTCGCTGCTGGCCTTTGGCGTGCTGGCGGCCGTGTTCACTCTTCTGATGCGCGTATGATAGTTTCGTATCACAAAATTCGATTTCAATAGCGGAACATGACGTGAGCAAAGATGCACTTGTGAACTTGGCCGCCGCCCTGCCGCGCGACCGCTTCGCCTGGTGCGGCGACAGCATCGCCTACTGGGCGCGGCGCAGCCCGGATGTGGTGGCGATTTCGGACCCCGAAGGGTCCCTGACCTACCACGCCTTAGACGAGGCGATCGGCGGGACGGCGGCGGCTTTGTCAGCGCACGGCCTTCGCGCCGGCGATCGTCTGCTCATCCTGTGCGAGAATTCAATTGCAGCGGCGCTCGCGATTTTCGCGGCGCAGCGGTTGCGCGCCTGGGCGGTTCCGCTCAACGCCCGGTTGTCGGCGCGCGAGGTCGACGCGATCGTCGAGCATTGCGGCCCTCGCCTGATCGTCACGACACAGGACGCGTCGCGCGAGGTGGAGGCACACGCGCCCTTCGGCGATTTCACCGCGAGCATCGTGGCGGGACCCGCGCCCCGCGCCCCTGAACCGGTATCAGGCGATCCCAAGGCCCAGGTGGCGGCGCTCATCTATACCACGGGCACGACCGGCAAACCCAAGGGTGTTATGCTAACTCACGACAACCTGATGTTCATCGCCGGCCGAAGTTCGGAGATGAGACGGTTGGCGCCGGCGGACCGAGTCTACGCCGTCCTACCGGTCAGCCACGTTTTCGGCCTGGCCTCGGTTCTGAACGGTACGTTGTATCAGGGCGCGAGACTCGATCTGGTGCCGCGCTTCGAGGCCGAGGCGGCGGCCCGCGCCTTCGCCGAGGACGGCATCACGATATTTCAGGGCGTCCCGCAGATGTATGCGCGCCTCGCCACCTTGGCCGAAGCCCGGGGCGGCTTACCGGCGCCTGCGTTGCGCTACATCTCGTCCGGCGGCGCGCCGCTCGACCTTGGGCTCAAGAACAGGGTCGAGGCACTGTGGGGCTTAGCGCTGCATAACGGCTATGGTTTAACCGAAACCTCGCCGACCGCGACCACGACCCTGATCGATGCCCCGGCCCAGGATCAAAGCACCGGCCCGGCGATCCCCGATGTCGAACTGCGCATTGCCCGGTCGGACGGCGCGCCGGCCGCGCCGGGGGAAGTCGGCGGGATCGAGGTTCGCGGCCGTCTGGTGATGAAGGGCTATTACCGGGCGGCGGCGGAAACCGCGGCGGCGATAACCCCCGACGGTTTTCTCAAATCGGGCGATCTCGGGCGCTTGGACGCGCGCGGGCATCTGTATGTCGTGGGCCGGGCCAAGGAGCTTATCATCCGCTCTGGCTTCAACGTCTATCCGCCGGAGGTGGAGGGCGTACTGACGGCGTTCCCGGACGTCGCTGTCGCGGCGGTGCTCGGCCGCAAAACCAGCGACAGCAACGAAGAGGTTGTCGCCTTCCTGCAGCCCAAGCCGGGGCGTGAGATCGACCTGACGGAATTGCGCGCCCACTTGGCGGAGCGGCTGGCCCCCTACAAACGGCCGAGCGACTACCGCGTGATGAGTGACTTGCCGGTGGCGGCGACCGGCAAGCTTCTAAAGCACAAGCTTAGGGAACTTCTGTGACCCGTCGCCCGGCTTCTCGTTTCGCGCCGCGCCAGGCGTAAATCACGGGTGGCAGCGCCAAGACCAGACCGATAGCGCTGAGCGCCAGGTGCGAGAGCCCAGTCGCGCCGCCGCCAGGAAAGGCGAAACTCACGCCGGCAACAAATAGGACGATCCGCATGGCCCAGCCGGAGACGCTGTTGTCGAAACCGCCGACAAAACTGAGATATCCCTGCAGTGAGCAGCTGATGAACCACACGCCAATCAAGGCGGTCAGCAAGACACTCATGACCTCGCCTGCGGGCGCTTCGCCGACCAGGGCCGGGTTAAGGACGAAAAAAAACGGCGCGATATAGATCACGCCGCCCAGACGCATCGCCTCCATCCCGGTTTTCAGCGCGCTTGTATTCGCCATGGTCGCAGCGGCGAAGGCGCCCAGCGCGACCGGCGGCGTGATGTAGCTGACCATGCCCCAATAGAGAATGAAGAGATGCACGGCCAGGATGTTGAGGCCGGCCTGAACCAGGGCCGGCGCCAGAACCACGGCCAGAAAGATGTAGCAGGCCGTAACCGTCATCCCCATGCCGAAGATAAAGGCTGTGATCGCCCCCATCACGAGCAGCATGATGGTCGAACCGCCGGCCAGGAAGATCAGATCGTTGACCAGGGTGCCGGCCAAGCCGGTCGCCGAAAACGCGCCGACGATCAAACCGACCCCGATCAAAACGGCGACCAATTCCGCCAAGGCGCGCCCAACCGCGACGATTAAGTCCCCGGCCGCGCGCCACGTGAAGCGGTGCTTTTTCAGCATCTGATTGATTACCAGCAAGAGGCCGGTCGCATAAAACGGCGCGAGCGTATCCTGACGCAGCGCGACCATCATGAAGATGAGCAGCGCGAAGACGAAGAGGTACATCCAGCCGTCGCGCATCGCATCGCGCAGCGAGGGTATCTCGTGCCGCTCCAACCCCTTGAGGCCGCGCCGCGCGGCATAAGCGTCGATTTGCGCGAACAGGCCGAAGTAATAAAGCAGCGAAGGAATCGCGGCGGCGGCGGCGATCTCGATATAGGGGCGGGACAGGAACGAGGCCATGACGAAGGCAGTCGCGCCCATGATCGGCGGCATCAAGACACCGCCGGTCGAGGCGCAGGCCTCGGTCGCGGCGGCGTAGCGCGCAGAGAATCCGGTGCGCTTCATGGCCGGAATCGAAACCGCGCCGGTGGTCAGCACGTTGGAGATAACCGACCCCGACATGGAGCCCATGAAGCCGCTGGCGAAGATCGCGACCTTCGCCGCGCCGCCTCGGTAGCGGCCGACCAAGGCCAAGGCAAGATCGTTGAAGAACTGGCCGCCACCCGTGCGTTGAAGCACCGCACCGAACAATATGAACCCGATCACGAGATTGCCGAAAGCGCGCATCGGAATCCCGAAGGAACTCTCCGAAGAGATCATGTGATAGGGGATGGTGTCCCAGAACGGTTGCGTGAAACCGGATATCGGTCCGGGCAGCTTGTCGGCGAATGTCGGATAGAGCGAAAAGACGAAAACAATCACGAAGATCGTCCATCCGCCCGCGCGCCGCGTCGCCTCGAGAATGAGCAGCCACATCAGAACCGACATCCAGCGCGCGGTCTCTGGCGGCGCGTATTCCCAACCCAAATCCAGGCTCACATCGGCGGTCCAAGCGAAGTACCCGGCGCCCACCACCACCGCGAGGGCCAGAATCGCATCCCACCAGGGTACGCCGTCGCGCGGCCCCGGCGTGCCCCGGAAACACAAGAAAGTCAGTGCCAGGAAGATCCCCGCCAGCAAGTAGAGATAGCGTCCCTCCAGCACCACGACGCCGAAAAGCTGCAGGTTGAACAGTTGATGGATCGACAGCGCAATCGCGGCCAAAGTTCCGGCGATGACGGCCGCGCGGGCCAGTTCGCCAATGTTCCGGCGGTTGCCCGCGTCTTCAACTGGGGGTTTCGGCATTGGGCCGTCGGTCATGGCGCGCTTTCGAGCCGATGCTGCGAATTCTCGGCCAAAGCCGACTGCGGCGCATCCGGATTTCGAAACCAGAGGTCTTAAAGCTTGCTTTAGGCGGCGTCCGCGCCGGCCCCTTTAAGGGCCGGCGCGGCAACGCAAAAGGAAACTTAGAACACCACCTCGAAACCGCCATCGGCCAGCGCCTTTCGCCGCGCCTCGCCCCAGGCTGCGTCCCAGGCATCGTCCGCGATGCTTTTGGCTTTCAGGGCGGCCCATGTGTCCGCCAAAGTCTTTTGCCGGGACAACAGGTGGTCATTGTTGGCTTGCGCCTTGTCGTTCCAGACGCCGACCTCCTTATAGTAACGAATCGCGCCGTCATGGAACGGAGCGACCCATTCGAAGTTCTGCTTGGCCAGGGCCCAGCCGCCAATGCCCGGCGCCTTGCCGTCATACTGGTCGAACAACTCCGCCATCGCCTTGGTCATGTTGTAGACCAAGTCCGCGTCCTGCGCCGCCATGGCGACCAGGACCGGGTAGGCGTAGCCGGCCCCTTCATAGGGCTCGCCGCCATCGATATTGGCGCCGACTCGGGCCATGTTAGGCGAGAAAAACGGCGCGATCGCCTGCATCCGCGCGATACCTGCCGTGTCGTCATGGTGCACCGGCGGCCAGACCAGTCCGCGCGGCGAGGCCGCTGCCTCGTAGGCTTTACCGGAATTGGTCGAGGCGAAAGCCGCATCGACCTGATTATTGACCAGGCCTTTCCAGGAATCGCCAAAGCCGCCGAACTCGACCTTCACGACATCGTCCCAGGTCAAACCGGCGTAAGCGAGATAGGCCGTGGTATTGACGTTAAGCGCGGGCGCACCCTTGACCCAGGCCACACGCTTACCCTTGAGGTCCTTGTATTCCTTGACCCCGATATCGCCGGCCACGCCAACCGCGAGATTGATGGCCCCGCCGTTGTTGGCCGCCAACACGCGCACCGGCTGCGGTCCCCAATTCGGTTTCCCGAAGGCGAAGGCGCCTTCTTGCGCCATGAAAGACCCGCCCACGCCAGTGGCCGAGAACTGCACCTTTCCTTGACGCAACGGCTCCGTGCGCGCGATATCGTTCTTGCCGGGCAGGACGCGCAGATCGACGCCAAGGGCGGCTTTCAGTGCCGAGCCAATCGCAACCGACTGATTGTATCCGGCCGATCCTGTCCCATAAGCGGTCCAGGCAATTTGTGACGGCAACTTGACCTCGGCGGCAAAGGCCTGTCCGGCCAGCGCGATCCCGGCCAAACCGGCCGTGGCGAGGAACTTGATCGATTTTAGCATTTCAGTCCTCCCGAAAAATTTTCATGGGCCCATGCCTTGGCCCTTCATTTTTGAATTGCGAAACACTGTTTCGCAAAACAAGCTAGACCAAGATTTTCGCCCCGGCAAGCCGCCGGTAAGGAAACGGGACACCGAGGAAAGGAGCATAACATGGCGCGCGCGGCGGACGTCGTGGTCGAGTCGTTGCTGGCGCACGGCACCGACCGGATATTCTGTGTACCCGGAGAAAGCTATCTTGCGCTGCTGGATGCGCTGAGCGGCCGGCCCGAGATCGATGTCGTTGCCTGCCGCCACGAAGGCGGCGCCGGCTTCATGGCCTTGGCCGACGCCAAGATGACCGGCCGGCCCGGGGTCGTCGCGGTTAGCCGGGGACCGGGGGCCACCAACGTCTCCATTGCCATACATTCGGCCGAACAGGACGCGGTGCCCCTGATCGTGTTGATCGGTCAGGTCGCCCGCCAGGAGCGCGGGCGCGGCGCCTTTCAGGAGGTCGATTACGTCAAAACCTTCTCCGACATGGCCAAGGCGGTGTGGGAGGTGCACGACGCGGCGCGCCTGAGCGAAACGGTCGCGCGCGCCTACCACGTGGCGCAACAGGGCACGCCCGGCGCCGTGGTGATTGCGCTGCCGGAAGACATGTTGAGCGACGACTGCGCCGATGCATCGGCGCCGGTGCTTCCGGTCGCCGGGAGCGCGCCCGGCGAGGCCGATCTGGACCAGGCCATGGACCTGCTGGCGCGCGCGCAGTCCCCGGTCTTGATTGCCGGCGGGGCGCTGAGCGACGGGGCGGGCCGAATGGCGCTGGCCCGCGCCGCCGAAGCCCACCATCTGCCGATCGCCCTGGCCTTCAAGCACCAGGAAATCTTCGACAACGCCTCGCCTCTGTTCGCGGGTTACCTGGGATTCAAGATCCCAAAGCCGCAGGTCGAGGCGATGGCCGGGGCGGATCTGGTGATCGCCGTCGGTACCCGCCTCGGCGATGTCCCGACCCAGGGCTACACTTTTCCCAGGGCGCCGCAGCCGGACCAGCCGCTGATCCATGTCTATCCGGACCCGGCAAAGGTCGGCGGCGTCTATCGTACCGATCTGGGCTTGGCCTGCGATCCCACGGCGTTTCTGAACGCGCTCGCCGCGCGCAACGCCGAAGTTAGCGGCGCGCGCCGGGCTTGGGCCGCACGGCTGAACCGCTCGGCGGTGGCCATGGCCGATTACACGCCAGAGGAGCGGCCCGACGGGGTCGATTTCGGTGCCGTCGTCGCGCCCCTCGCGAGACAGGCGCCCCGCGAGTCGATTCTTGTGCTGGATGCCGGCAATTTCTCGAGCTGGGTGCACCGGATCTGGCCCTGGGACGGCAGCCAGCTTTCTATTGGCGCGGTCGGCGGCGCCATGGGCCTGGGCGTGCCTGGCGCGGTCGCGGCCTGCCTGCGCCACCCTGGGCGCCCGGTCTTATGTTTCGTCGGCGACGGCGGCGTCCTGATGACCGGGAATGAATTGGCTACCGGCATGGCCAGGGGCGCGGCGCCCAAGATATTCGTTTCGAACAACGGTTCTTATGGGACCATTCGGCTGCATCAGGAACGCGACTACCCACACCGGAGCGTCGCGACCAATCTGACCAATCCCGATTTCGCCGCTTGGGGCCGCGCCTTTGGAGCCGAGGGCCTGACGATTTCGCGCGCCGAAGACGCCGAAGACGTGGTCGCGCAAGCGCTGGCGTGCGAGCGCGCGGTCGTGGTCGACGTCCGCAGCAGCCTGGAGGCGATCTCAGCCTACACCACAGTTACCGAGCTGCGCCGCGGCCGCTAAACCCCTAGAAGATTTTAGACTTCATGATCCCGTGAACTTCGGTTTTCGCTTCTCGATGAAGGCGGTCATACCCTCACGCCGGTCCTCGGTGGCGAAAAGAAGCTGAAACGCCTTACGCTCCAGCGCCAAGCCGGATTCGAGCGACGCGCTTTCGCCATGCAGGATCGCTTCCTTGACGCTGGCGACCGCCAGCGGCGGCAGCTTGGCGATGCCTTGCGCCATTTTCAGGGCGGTTTCCATCACCTCGGCGTCCGGCACAACCAGGCTGGCCAGGCCGATTTCATAGGCTTCGCAGCCGGAGATCGGCTTGCCGGTCAAGCACAAGCGCATGGCGTGGAACTTGCCGACCGCGCGGGTCAGCCGCTGGGTCCCGCCGGCGCCCGGCATGATGCCGACACGCACCTCCGGCTGGCCTAGTTGCGCGCCCTCGCCGACGATCAGAATGTCGCAGGTCATCGCCAGCTCCAACCCACCGCCCAGGGCATAGCCTCGAATGGCCGCGATAACCGGCTGGGGCGTGCGTGCGATGGTGGCCCAGTACCGCTCGGTCCGGCGTTTCATGATCTCAACGGTGTCGGACTCGACAAACTCCTTCAGATCGGCACCGGCCGCGAAGGCCGCGTCGTCGCCGGTCAACACGATGCAGCGGACGCCGGCATCGTCCTGTAAGGCCGCAAAGGCCTCGGCCAGGGCCTTGCGGGTCGCCAGATTCAGCGCGTTGAGGGCTTCGGGCCGGGCGATGCGCACGATAGCGACACCGTCTGCACGCTTTTCCCAAACGACCGGCTCTTGATCCGACATCTCGGTCCTCTCCCCTAAAATTGGTTTCGCCTGTCGAAAATGTGTTTCATATTCTAACTTAAGCGCGAGGCTATGACGCGCGCCAGGCCATGACAAAGTAAAATGCCGGGTGCAACAATCCAATGGGAGAAGGGAAGATGAAGCGACCCGATGCGCCGAATTATCTGCTTGGGGTCGCCGGCGCGGGCGCCATGGGCCAGGGAATTGCCCAGGTTTCAGCCGCCGGAGGCATGCGGGTCCTGCTGCTCGACGCCAATCGGGGCGCGGCCGAAACCGCGGTTCAGACAATCCGTGGTCGCTTTGCACGCCAGGTTGAAAAGGGGCGGATGAGCGCGGCGGACGCGGAGTCGGCCGGCGCGCGCCTGATACCGGTCCAGAACGTCGCCGATCTGGCCGACTGCGACACGGTGGTCGAGGCCATTTTCGAGGATCTGGAAGTCAAGCGCGCGCTGTTCAAGGAGATTGAGACGGCGGTCGGCGCGGACTGCCTGATCGCCTCAAACACCTCTTCCATTCCGATCGCCTCGATCGCGCGCGTTTGCGAGAAACGAGGGCGGATCGCCGGGTTGCACTTCTTCAATCCGGTGCCCCTGATGAAGCTGGTCGAGGTCATTACCGGCCCGGAGACGGCGGAGTCTACGGCCGAGGTATTGACCGCCCTAGGTAAGCGCATGGGCCGGGTGCCGGTCACGGTCGCGGACGCGCCGGGTTTTCTGGTCAACATGGGCGGGCGGGCGTTTACGACGGAAGGCCTGCGCATTGCCCATGAGAACGTGGCGACGCCCGCGCAAATCGATGCCATCATGCGCGACTGCCGCCATTTCCGCATGGGGCCTTTCGAACTGATGGATCTAACCGGCATCGACGTGAATTTTCCGGTCAGCCAGATCGTCTACAACGGCTATATGCAGGATCCGCGGATTAAGACCTCGCCCAACCACAAGGCGCGCTTCGACGCAGGGCGCTTCGGGCGCAAAAGCGGCGCCGGCTGGTTCCACTATGACGCCAAGGGCCAAGTGCTCGGTTCCCCCTCGCCCGACCATGAGACCGGGGCCGCGCCGGCGCGCGAGGTCTCGCTGGCAGAGTCCGACGATATCCTGGCCGCGTTTTGCGCCGAAATCGGCCTGAAGATTGTGAGCGACAACGGCAGCGCGCCGATCCTGGCCGCCCCAATTGGCGAGGATGCAACCCAAAGCGCCGTGCGCACGGGCGCTGACTTCCGCCGCTTGGTCGCGCTCGACCTACTGTGCGATACGGCTAAGCGCGTGACGGTCATGACCGCGCCGGGCGCCGACCCGGCCGCCCGCGACGGCGTTGCGGCGGCTATCGCGGCGTCGGGCCGCAAGGTTACCGCGATCAAGGACTCGCCGGGTTTCGTCGCCCAGCGGATCGGCGCCATGATCGCCAATCTAGGTTGTTACATGGCGGAAATTGCCCTGGCATCGCCCGCCGACATCGATGTGGCCATGAAGCTGGGCCTCAACTATCCGCTCGGGCCGCTGGAGCTCGCAGAAGACATGGGCGTGGCGCACACGCACCGCGTTCTCACCCAACTTCAGGCGATTACGGGCGAGGATCGCTACCGTCCGACACCTTGGCTGGCTCGCCGCGTGGCGCTTAGCCTGCCGATCCACACGGAGGCTTGAAAGTGGCGCGGCTTGAGGGCGGGTCGATGAAAGAGGGAAGTGTCCTTGTGACCGGCGTAAGCCGGGGCATCGGCAAGGCCGTTGCCGAACGTCTGGCAAGTCAAGGCCATGACGTCATCGGTGTGTCCCGCACAGAACCGAGCGACTTTCCCGGGCGTTTTTATGCCGCCGACCTTTCCGACGAGACCGCGGCCAAAGCGGTCCTCGCCGAGATAGCGGCCCGGCACAAGGTTTCGCGCCTGGTGCATAATGCCGGGCTGATCGAACCAGCCCGCATCGAGGATGTCACCAACACGCAGTTCGACGCCATGATGCGCCTGAATGTGCAGGTTGCGATCTGGGCCATGCAGGCCGTGCTGCCGGACATGAAGGCGGCGCACTTCGGGCGGATCGTGATGATTGGCAGCCGCGCCGGGCTGGGAAAGGCGCTGCGGCTGGTTTACTCGGCCTCGAAGGCCGCGCTTCTGGGCCTGACGCGCACCTCGGCGCTGGAATTGGCGGGTGACGGCATTACCGTGAACAACGTGGCGCCAGGGCCCATCGAGACCGAGTTGTTCGCCGCCAATGTGCCGCCCGGGTCGCCGCAGCGTGAGGCTTTCCTGCAAACGGTGCCCATGGGCCGTATGGGACAGCCGGAAGAGGTCGCGGCGGCGGTCGCCTATTTTCTGTCTAACGAAGCGGGCTTCACGACCGGGCAAACGCTTTACGTCTGCGGCGGTCTGAGCGTCGCGAGTCCGGTATGAGCCGCATATCATGAGCTTGGGCGCCCCGACCACACTGCGCGACTTGTTGAGCCCTAGCGCGGTCGCCGTCGTGGGCGCGTCCGAGGACCCAACCCGGATCGGCGGGCGGCCCATCGCCTATATGAAGAAACATGGCTTCGAGGGTGCGATCCTGCCGGTCAACCCGAACCGCGATACCGTGCAGGGCCTGCGCGCCGCTCCCAGCATCGCGGATATCCCTCGGACCATCGACTATGCCATCGTCGCGGTCCCTGCGCCGGCGGTGAACGAGGCGATCCGGGGGGCGGCAAAGAAAGGCGCGAAGGCCTGCCTGGTGTTCTCCTCCGGCTTCGCCGAAGCGGACGCGGCGGGCGCGGTCCTGCAAGCGGAGATGGCCGAGATCGCGCGCGACACCGGAGTGCGGATCATCGGGCCGAATTGTTTGGGGGTGTTCGACGCGCGCAGCAAATTCTTGGCCAGCTTTTCCGCCACCATAGACCGGGGCGCGCCGGAGCCGGGCCCCCTCGCCGTCGCCAGCCAGTCGGGCGCTTACGGCAGTCATATCTACTTCGTCGCGCGCCAGCGCGGCCTGAAAGTCGGCAAGCTGATCACCACCGGCAACGAGGTCGATGTCGACGTCGCGGAGACCATCCGTCTGTTCGCGCAGGACGAAGACGTACACACCATTGCCGCCTATTTGGAAGGCGCGAAAGATGGGCCGGGACTGATCGCGGCCTTGGAGACCGCGCGCGCGGCGCGCAAGCCGGTCATCGTCATGAAGGTCGGCCGTTCCAAGGTCGGCGCGGCGGCGGCCGGTTCTCACACCGCTGCCTTAGCCGGCGAGGACGTGGTCTACGACGCCATCCTGCGCCAGTACGGCGCCCAGCGGGCGCGTTCCACTGAAGAAATGCTGGATATTGCTTACGCCTGCCGGCCTCGAATCTTTCCCGTGAACAATCGCCTCGGCTTGGTCACCATCTCCGGCGGCGCGGGCGTCTTGATGGCCGATGCCGCGGAAGATCATGGCGTCGAAACCCCACCCATGCCGGAGGCGGCGCAGAAAGAATTGAAGGCGCGGCTGCCCTTCGCCTCACCGCGCAACCCGGTCGACGTGACCGCGCAGGCTTTTAACGACATGAGCTTGGTCGAAACCAACATGCGGATCATGCTGGAACAGGGCGGCTACGACGCGATCCTGGCGTTTTGGACCTCGGTCGCGGGCGCGCCCAGCATCGCTGACAAGCTCATCCACGCGATAAAGGCGGGCGTCGCCGGGTTCGAAGACCGCCTGTTCGTGCATTCGCTGGTCGCGACGCAAGAAATCATCGACCGTTATGAGGCCGAGGGCCATCTGGTGTTCGAAGACCCGACCCGGGCGGTCGTGGCGATCGCGGCCTTGATGCGCTTCGGCGCCGCCTTCGCCAAAGGCGCAAGCGACCCACCGGAACCGCTTACTTCGGCCGCCCTGCCGCCAGGGCCGCTCGGCGAGCGGGAGGCCAAGGCGGTTCTGGCCGCGGCGGGCCTGAAGGTGATCGAAGACCGGCTTGCCACGAATCCGACCGAGGCCGTTGCGGCGGCGCGAACCTTAGGCGAACCCTTGGCCCTAAAAATCGCCTCGCCCGATATTCAGCATAAGACGGAAATTGGCGGCGTCGCGCTCAATGTCGCGGAGGCCGATGTCACAGCCGTGTTCCGGGACATTCTGGACCGCGCCAAAACGCATAACCCCGAAGCGCGGATCGACGGCGTTCTCGTTTCCCCCATGATCGAGGGTGGCGTCGAGTGTATTTTGGGCGCGCGGAACGATCCCGTGTTCGGCCCGATGGTCATGGCCGGTTTGGGCGGTGTCTTCACCGAGGTCTTGAAGGATGTTTCCTTTCGCCGCGCGCCCATCGGCCCCAGCGAGGCCCACGCCATGATTGAGGAATTGAAAGGCGCCGCCCTGTTGAAGGGTGCCCGCGGGGCGCGGCCCGCCAACCTGGACGCCCTGGCCGAGGCGATTTCGATCCTATCGCGCTTCGCCGCCGCCAACGTAGAGACCATCGAGAGCGTGGAACTGAACCCGGTACGCGCCCTAAGCGACCGTGTTGTCGCGTTGGATGCGCTCATCGTTAAGCGGGCCGGCATCGCATGACAGGACAACGCTGATGGCCCTACCCGCGATCCTTCGACGACTTTCGCTCCCCGCTGTCGGCGCGCCGCTGTTCATCATCTCCAACCCGGACTTGGTGATCGCGCAGTGCACAGCGGGCATCGTCGGCGCCTTCCCGGCCCTCAATGCGCGCCCGCAGGAAGAGTTGGAAGTGTGGCTGAAGACGATTACCGAAGCGCTCGACCGGCACAACCAAGCCCATCCGGAGTCGCCAGCGGCGCCC
This sequence comes from Kiloniellaceae bacterium, assembly GCA_021776115.1. Classification (GTDB taxonomy): domain Bacteria; phylum Pseudomonadota; class Alphaproteobacteria; order Kiloniellales; family J153; genus JAJFGN01. Next base: position 84,337 of record JAJFGN010000028.1, read on the forward strand.
TTTGCGGTCAACCAGATCGTACACAAATCGAATCCGCGGCTGATGCAGGATCTGGAAATCTGCGTCAAATATCAGGTGCCGATCATCATCACCTCCCTCGGCGCGCGTGTGGAGGTGAACGAGGCGGCGCATTCCTATGGCGGCATTACATTGCACGATGTCATCAACAATCGCTTCGCGCGCAAGGCAATCGAGAAGGGCGCCGACGGCCTGATCGCGGTCGCGGCCGGTGCCGGCGGTCACGCCGGGGCGATCTCGCCCTTCGCATTGATTCAGGAGATTCGGGCCTGGTTCGACGGGCCGCTGCTGCTTTCCGGCGCCATCGCAACCGGGGACGCGGTGCTGGCGGCGCAGGCCATGGGCGCGGACCTGGCCTATATCGGTTCCGCCTTCATCGCGACCCATGAAGCGCGCGCGCCGGAGCGTTACAAAGAGATGATCGTGGAGAGCGCCGCCGAGGATATTGTCTATACGAACTTCTTCACCGGCGTGCTCGGCAACTACCTGAAGCCCTCGATCGCGGCGGCCGGGTTGGACCCCGAAAATCTGCCCCAAAGCGACGCCTCGAAGATGGATTTCACGGGTGGCAGTTCGAAACCCAAATCCTGGAAAGATGTCTGGGGATCGGGCCAGGGCGTGGGCGCGATCAAAGAAATCGTGGGCGCCGCCGAACGGATCGCGCAAATTCAGCGGGAATACGAAGCGGCGCGGGCCCGCCTGGGTCAGGGCGCACACTACGGCAAGGAGGCAACAACATGACTGACACAAAAATATTGGGTCCCGAGGCGCAATTTCGAACCTTCCTAGCTGAAGGCAAATTCATGATCCAGCGCTCGAAAAGCACCGGGCGCCATGTCTTCTACCCCCGCCTCGCGGTGCCGGGCAGCGGCGAGACAGACTTGGAGTGGACCGAGGCCAGCGGCGACGGTGTCGTCTATTCGACCACCGTCGTGCGCAATCGTCCGGAAAAGGGCGGCGACTTCAATATCGCGCTGATCGACCTGGCCGAAGGTCCGCGCCTGATGAGCCGCGTCGTCGATATCGAGCCCACGGCGGTCGCTATCGGCATGAAAGTGCGCGCCCGCGTCGGCGATTTGGATGGCGCGCCGCAAGTCCTTTTCGCGCCGGTTTGAAGGGAGACATGCGATGACCAAGAGCCTGAGAGGCGCGGCCGCCTGTGTGGGCGTCGGTATGGCTGGTTGCGGCGAAGCCCCGGGGCGCAGCGCCATGGAGTTGTTGGCCGAGTCCGTCCACATCGCCTTGGCCGAAGCAGGCCTGCGCGTGGCCGATGTCGATGGTGTCTTCGCCGCCACGGCGGTGCATTCCATGCCCGCCATGTCGGTCGCGGAATATCTGGGCATCAAACCGACATTCTCCAGCGGCTCGAACATCGGGGGATCGTCGTTTCAAGCCCACGCTCTCAATGCCGCGCTCGCCCTCGAGGCCGGCTTGTGCAAGGTTGCGATCATCGCCTATGGCTCAAACCAGCGTTCGGCCGGGGGCTTCACCTCGATCTCGGAGCCCATGCCCTACGAAGCGGCCTTTAAGCCGCGCAACCCGGTCACCGCCTACGCCTTGGCCGCCGCGCGTCACATGCATGACTACGGCACCACCCGCGAGCACTTGGCCGAGGTTGCGGTCGCCGCGCGCCAATGGGCGAATCTCAACCCGGATGCCTTCGCGCACGGACCGCTCAGTGTCGAGGACGTGTTGAAAGCCCGCATGATCAACGATCCTCTCAGCAAGCTCGATTGCTGTCTGGTCACCGATGGCGGCGCGGCTATGGTGATGGTTCGTGCCGATCGCGCCAAGGACCATCCCAAGGCGCCGGTCTACTTGTTGGGCGCGGCCATGGCGCATCATCACCGCATGATCTCCGCCATGCCCGACCTGACCGTCTCGGCGGCAACGGACAGCGGGCCGCGCGCCTTCGAAATGGCCGGCGTCGGGCAGAAGGATATCGACCTTCTGATGCTTTACGACGCCTTCACGATCAACACGATCCTGTTCCTGGAAGACTTGGGTTTTTGTGCCAAGGGCGAGGGCGGTCCCTTTGTCGCGGGTGGGCGGATCGCGCCCGGCGGCGACCTGCCGGTCAATACCTCCGGCGGTGGGCTATCGTGCGTGCATCCCGGCATGTACGGCCTGTACACCATGATCGAGGCGGTGACGCAGTTGCGTGGCCAAGCGGGCGACCGCCAGGTCAAGGACGCGCAGCTCGCGCTGGCGCATGGCAACGGCGGCGTACTGTCGTCCCAGGTCACCTCCATTTGGGGCAACGAAGCGACGTTATAGGGTAGGAAGCGACGTCATGGACATGAACTTCAGCGATGAGGAGAAAACCTTCCGCGTTGCGGTGCGCGCTTTCTTGAAGGAAGAGCTTCCCGACAGCCTCGCCGCCAAGGTTAAAAACGGCACGCGGCTCAGGAAGGAAGACTACCTGACCTGGCATGCCGCGTTGAATGCGCGCGGTTGGCTCGCCTGGCATTGGCCGGTCGAACACGGCGGCGCCGGTTGGACCCCGGTTCAGAAACATATCTTCGAGGAAGAGTGCGTGCGCGCCGGTGCACCGCGCGTCATTCCCTTCGGTCTCAATATGCTAGGTCCGGTCCTGATCAAGTTCGGGTCCAAGGCGCAAAAGGAATATTACCTGCCCCGGATTCTGAACGACGAGGATTGGTGGTGTCAGGGTTATTCCGAACCGGGCGCGGGGTCGGACTTGGCCTCGCTCAAAACCCAGGCTCTGCGCGACGGCGACCACTACGTTATCAACGGCCAGAAGACTTGGACCACGCTGGGCCACTTCGCCGACAAGATGTTTTGCCTGGTGAAGACCGACACCCAGGTGAAACCGCAGGAAGGCATATCCTTCCTGCTGATCGATATGAAAAGCCCAGGTGTGACGGTGCGCCCCATCGTCACCCTGGACGGCGAGCACGAGGTGAACGAGGTCTTCCTGGAGGACGTGCGGGTTCCCGTGGCCAACCTGGTCGGTGAGGAGAACAAGGGCTGGACCTACGCCAAGTACCTCTTGACCTACGAGCGCACGGGCATCGCCGGCGTCGCCTTCGCCAAGCAGGGATTGGAGCACCTGAAGCAAGTCACACGCGATCAAAAAAAGGATGGCCGGCCGCTGGCCGAAGACCCCCTGTTCGCGGCCCGAATCGCGCAGGTCGAGATCGATCTTATGGCGATGGAGACCTTCAACCTGCGTACCGTCAGCGCCGCCGCGGCGGGCGGTGCGCCGGGTTTGGAAAGTTCCATGCTCAAGATCAAGGGCACGGTGATCCGGCAAGAAATCACCGACCTGCTGCGCCGCGCGATCGGACCCTTTGCCTTGCCCTTCGTGCCGGAGGCTTTCGACGAAGGCTATAACGAGACACCGATTGGGCCGGACTACGCCATGCCGCTGGCGCGGCAGTATTTCAACATGCGTAAGCTGTCTATCTACGGCGGGTCGAACGAGATACAGCGTAACATCGTCGCGAAGGGAATGTTGCGGCTTTAAGGGAGACATCGTTATGGACTTCGAGCTTTCGGAAGAACGCCGGATTCTGCGCGACACCGCCGCACGGTTAATTCGCGAGCGCTATCCAATCCAGGCCCGTCATGAATTCGCGGCCCGTGAAGAGGGTTTTAGCCGCGAGATGTGGGCGGACTTCGCCGAACTCGGCCTGATCGGTGCGTTCCTGCCGGGCGAGGTTGGCGGCTACGGCGGCACCGGCGTCGACATCATGGTCGCAATGGAAGAAATCGGCCGGGGCCTGGTTGTCGAACCTTTCCTGGCGAGCGCGGTGCTGAGTGCTGGGTTACTTGCCGAGTTCGGCACGGGTTCGCAGAAGGCGCTTGTCGGGGAGGTCGTGGCCGGGACCCGGTTGCTTGCCTTCGCGCATGGCGAGCCGGAGAGCCGCTACGCGCTGTCGGAAGTGCGCATGCAGGCGTGCGAGAGCGATGGCGGCTGGATTTTAAACGGCCGCAAGTCGGTGGTGCTCAATGGCGACACGGCGGACGACCTGATCGTCTCCGCCCGCGTCGCCGGAGACGCAGACGACGAAGACGGCCTGGCCCTGTTCCTGATTGCGGCAAATACCCAGGGCGTTTCGCGGCGCGGTTATGCGACCGTCGATGGCGGGCGCGCCGCCGAGATCGACTTCGATAATGTGCGGCTGAGCGAAGATGCCAGCCTTGGCCCGGCGGGTCAGGCTTTTCCGGCGATCGAACGCGCGGTTGGGCGCGGTGTCTTGGCGCTGTGCGCGGAAGCCCTGGGTGCGATGGAGGTGTGCCTGGATATGACGCTCGACTTCCTGCGCACGCGCACGCAGTTCGGCGTCCCCCTCGGCAAATTCCAAGCTTTGCAGCACCGCATGGTGGACATGTGTTTGGAGATCGAGCAAGCGCGCTCCGCCACCATACTTGCGGCGGGAAAGCTGGACGCCCCGCGCGCGGAACGGGAACGCACCCTGTCGGCGGCCAAGAATCTTGCCGGGCGTGTCGGGCGTATGGTCGGCGAGGAGTCGATCCAACTGCATGGCGGGATCGCCATGACCTGGGAATATGCGCTACCCCACTTCGCGAAACGGCTGACCATGATCGATCACCAACTCGGTGACGCGGACCATCACTTGGAACGCTTCATCGCTTTTTCGAGGGCGGCGTAACATGACATCGAAACTTCAGACTCGAAGGGAAGGCAAGGTCCTGATCGTCGTCAATGACGACCCGGCCACGCGTAATTCCCTGGGTTGGGACTTCTACGGCGAGTTTGCCAATATCGTTACCCTAGCCGGGGCGGAATCCGCTATCGGGGCCATCGTCCTGACCGGCGCAGGCGGCTTTTTCTCTTCGGGAGGAAATGTGAAGGGCCTGCGCGAGCGCGCCGTAATGGACGAGGCGGACCGCCGGGCCGGGGTCAATAGGCTGCACGACATGATCCGGGCCATGCGCGCGTGCCCCAAGCCCATTATCGCCGCGATTGAAGGCGGCGCCGCCGGCGCGGGCGCGTCGCTTGCGCTGGCCTGCGACATGATCGTGGCGGCGCGCGACGCCTATATTTCCATCGCCTACGTGAAAATCGGCCTCACACCAGACGGCGGCGCCACCGCGTTTCTCGGCCGCGCCCTGCCGCGGCAACTGATAAGCGAAATGGCCATGACCGGCGATCGCATGGGCGTGGAGCGCCTGCATGCCTTGGGCCTTGTGAATCACATGACAGACACGGGCCATGCGCTTGAAAGTGCCGTCGCGCGCGCGGCGGCCCTAGCCGAGGGACCGGCGCAGGCCTTGGCCGGAATCAAACGCTTGATCGACGATGCGCAACACACATCGCTTGACTCTCAGCTCGACCTAGAGGCGGAATCGATTGCTAGGGCATTGGGCGGGGCGGAGGCTCGCGAAGGCATCGCCGCTTTCTTCGATAAACGTAAGCCGGAATTTCCGCGCGGCTAGTTCGCAAGATAGCGGCACCGGCAAAGGAGCGATCACGAAAGATTTGCCGATACACTGTGGACGCGATCCACGCCTCAGACTAACGTATATGCCAGTCTGAGGTAAAAGATAATAACCCGGCGGAGCCTCGACGCTGCCGCCGTGCGACAGGGATGGCTATGGCGTCAGTTGAAATTCACGGCGTTCGAAAGTCGTTCGGCACCGTGGAAGTCGTCCACGGCATAGATATTTCGGTGCCTGACCAGTCTTTCACGGTGCTGGTGGGGCCTTCCGGATGCGGCAAATCTACCTTGCTGCGCATGATTGCCGGCTTGGAGGAAATTTCGGAAGGTGAGATTTCCATTGGTGGGCGGGTGGTCAACAACGTACCGCCCAAGCAGCGCGATATCGCCATGGTATTCCAGAATTACGCGCTGTACCCACACATGAAGGTCTTCGACAACATGGCCTTCAGCCTTAAATTGGCGAAGGTCGACCCGAACACGATCGAATCGCAGGTACACAAGGCCGCCAGCATTCTCAACCTGGAGGAATATCTGGATCGCTTTCCCCGGCAATTGTCGGGAGGCCAACGCCAGAGGGTCGCTATGGGCCGCGCCATCGTGCGCGATCCGCAGGTGTTCCTGTTCGACGAGCCGCTGTCGAACCTGGATGCCAAGCTGCGGGTTCAGATGCGGACTGAAATCCGCGAATTGCATCAGCGTCTGAACAGCACCTCAATCTATGTCACCCACGATCAGATCGAGGCCATGACCATGGCCGACCAGATCGTCGTCATGCGCAACGGAAACATCGAGCAAATCGGCGCCCCTTTGGATCTCTATGACTATCCGCAAAATATTTTCGTGGCTGGGTTCATCGGCTCACCGGCCATGAACTTGATCAGAGGCACGCTTCAACGCCGCGGCGAAGCAACCGAGATCGCTATAAATGGCGACATCGTCTTACCCTTGCCCAGCGATATTGCCGCCGCGGAAGGCGCGCCTCTCTACTACGGCATGCGGCCCGAGCACTGGACCCTGTCCAGCGACACGCTGGGTATTCCGGTCGACGTCGCTGTGGTCGAACCGACCGGCGCAGATACGCTTGTGGTCTGCCGTTTCGAGGGCGGGGAACTGCAGGCCTCGTTTAGCGAACGCCACGCCTTTAAGCCTGGTCAGCGGATTCATTTGGCGCCAAGCCTAGAAGGCATCCACCTCTTCAACGCGGAGAACGAACAACGAATCTGAATGGTAATCCCGCGCGGGTTCTGGACGCGTTCGGGAGTAAAAGTGGAAACGTAAGTAAGGAAAGCCAGAAACGACAACAGGAGGAAAGAAAATGCAGCGATTTTCAAGACGTGACATTCTGAAAGGTAGCGCCAGCTTGGCGATTGGCGCGGCAGTCGCTTCCCCGGCCTTGATCCAGTCGGCGCGGGCCTGGGCAGCGCAATCGCAGTGGAAGCCGGAACAAGGTGCGGAGCTGCGCTTGCTGCGCTGGAAACGTTTCGTGAAATCGGAAGGCACCGCCTTCCAAGCCTCGGTCGACGCCTTCACCAAGGCAACCGGTGTACCGGTACGCATAGACAGCGAAGGCTTCGAGGATTTACGCCCTAAAGCAGCCGTGGCGGCCAACATTGGCAGCGGTCCCGACATCATTTGGGGTATCCATGCGGACGCCCACCTCTACCCCGACGCTATGATGGATGTCAGCGATGTCTGCAATTACCTGGGCGGAAAATATGGCGGCTGGTACCCGATAGCCGAGGAGTACGGTAAGCGCGGCGATAAGTGGATTAACGTGCCCTTCACGATTAGCGGCAATTTTTTGAACTATCGTATCTCGCACATGAACAAGGCCGGATTCGAGAAGTTCCCGGACAATACCGACGATTTCCTCAAGCTGATGCAGAACTTGAAGAAGAACGGCACCCCGGGCGGCTTCGCCCTTGGCAACGCCAGCGGAGACGGCAATGCCTGGACCCATTGGCTGTTGTGGTCGCACGGCGGCAAGATGGTCGACGAGAACGAGAACGTCGTCATTGACAGCCCGGAAACGGTGGCAGCTCTCGAATACGCTCGTGAGTTGGGGAAAACCTTCATTCCTGGGGCGGCATCCTGGCTGGACGGTCACAACAACAAGGCCTTCCTGCAAGGCGCCGTCAGCGTGACCAACAATGGCATCTCGATCTATGCCGCCGCGGTGCGGGAAGGCATGACCGAAATCGCGAATGACATGGATCACGCCTTCTATCCGGTTGGCCCGGCGGGCGAGCCGACGGAATTCCATGTCATGTTCCCCATGATGCTTTACAAACACACCAAGTACCCGAACGCGGCCAAGGCTCTGACCACTTGGTTGATGGAGAAGGATCGATACAACGCCTTCCTGCAAGGTTCGGTCGGCTACCTGAGCCACACCATGAAAGCGTTTCAGGATCATCCGGTTTGGACAGAGGATCCCAAGCGGCTCGTATACCGCGACACAGCGGTGCGTTCGCGTTCCTTCGCTCACGCCGGTAAACTCGGCTACGCGGCGTCCAGTGTGTTGGCCGACTTCGTGGTCGTGAACATGGTCGCCGAAGCCGCCACGGGCGCCAAAACGCCCAAGGAAGCCGCGGCGGATGCGGCCCGCCGCGCTGAACGTTACTATCGAGTCTAGTAAGCAGGTCTGGGTTGGGGCGGCACCTCGAGTTGTTCTTGGCACCGTCCCCCCAAATCATCACGCAAAGGCACTCCGTCCGTGGCTTCCGTTCCCCGCGAACAGGTTTCTTACGACACCTCCCGGCGCATACGGCTGTTCAGCAACCGGAATTTCTTGGGCTTCCTCTTCATGGTGCCGGCCGGGCTCATTCTTCTCGTGTTTCTGACCTACCCGCTCGGCCTGGGGATTTGGCTCGGCCTAACCGACGTGAAAGTCGGGCGCCCTGGCATTTTCGTCGGATTGGAAAACTATGAGTGGCTGTTTCGGGACCACATCTTCTGGCTCTCCGTCTTCAACACCATGCTCTACACGGTGGTCGCGAGCATCGTGAAGTTCGCGATCGGTTTGTGGCTCGCCATGCTTTTGAACCGGCACCTTCCCTTCAAGGCCTTCCTGCGCGCGATCGTCTTGATGCCCTTTATTGTGCCCACCGTGTTATCCGCCCTGGCCTTCTGGTGGATCTACGACTCTCAAGACTCAGTGATTAGCTGGGTGCTGATCGAGATGGGTCTGATAGAAGAGACCATCGACTTCCTGGGCCAACCCAATAGCGCGCGGGCTTCGGTAATCGCGGCCAACATCTGGCGCGGGATTCCCTTTGTTGCGATCACCCTGCTTGCCGGACTGCAAACCATCTCACCCTCGCTTTACGAGGCAGCGATCATAGACGGGGCCAACGAGTGGCAGCGTTTCCGCTCCATAACTTATCCCCTGCTGACCCCTATCATCGCCGTGGTTATGACCTTTTCCGTTCTTTTCACCTTCACCGATTTTCAGTTGATTTGGGTTATGACGCGCGGCGGCCCCATCAACGCGACCCATCTGATGGCGACACTTTCCTATCAGCGCGCCATTATCGGAGGGGCCTTGGGCGAGGGCGCGGCGATCGCGACCGCCATGATTCCCTTCCTGCTGGCCGCGATCTTGTTCAGTTATTTTGGATTGCAGCGCCGCAAGTGGCAGCAGGGCGGGCGCGATGATTAAGCGATTACGGGGTGGCGAGAAGCAGCATCGCGAGGGCATGGCCTATCTGGAAAGTCTGCCGCGCAACGTCGTCACCGTTTACATTCCGCTCGCGATCATCGTCTTCATCCTCTTGTTCCCTTTTTATTGGATGGGGATCACGTCCTTTAAGACCAACGAGGAACTGTACGGCTACCGCGGTCTCTCGGCCTTGTGGATACACAATCCGACGCTGGAGCACATCCGCCACCTCCTATTCGAGACCGAATATCCGCGCTGGCTTTGGAACACCATGTTCGTGACGGTCACTTCGACCTTCCTGTCGATATTTTGCGCGGTCTGCGCCGCCTACGCGATCGAACGCCTGCGCTATAAGGGATCGCGGACCGTGGGCATGTTGATTTTCCTGGCCTACCTGGTGCCGCCCAGCATCCTGTTCATTCCCCTATCGGTCATGGTCTTTCAGCTCGGCATTTTCGATTCGAACTGGGCTTTGATCCTGACCTATCCGACTATCCTGATTCCGTTCTGCACCTGGCTGCTCATGGGCTATTTCCGCTCGATTCCCTACGAACTTGAGGAGTGCGCCCTGATCGACGGCGCGACGCGCCTGCAAATCCTGATCAAGATCGTCCTGCCGCTGTCGGTACCCGGACTGATTTCGGCCGGCATTTTCGCCTTCACCCTATCGTGGAACGAGTTCATCTACGCCCTCACCTTCATATCCTCGGCCGAGAACAAAACGGTCCCGGTCGGCGCGGTTACGGAGTTGATTACCTTCGACGTTTACAACTGGGGCGGGCTGATGGCCGGCGCGATGCTGGGGTCGCTGCCGGTCGCGATCCTTTATTCCTTCTTCGTCGAGCACTACGTCTCGTCAATGACGGGGGCGGTGAAAGAATAGGCCGCCGCATCCCTTTGATCGACTCGGCGCCGCCCGCACGCCGCGCCGTGGAAGAGCTTCCTTTTATCGGTCGTAGTCCCAATGACAGGGCGGCCAGCCCGCAACCGGTGAGCGGAAGGTCGCGACCGCATCGCCTAGCAAACATCCAAGATAGACGGTCTTGAGATCCGGCCCGCCGAAAGCGAGGCTGGAAATGTTTTTCAGTAGTTTGCCCTTCGCGATATCGAGGTGCTCGCGGGCCAAACCGCCGGAATTGTAAGCCGCCTCGACCCAGGCGACGTGATCTGGGTCGCCGTCATCCAATACTGTCTCCTGCTGGCCGCCGGGCAGGACACGAACCACCTGGTTGCTGACGATACTAACGATCCACAACGCCCCCTCCCGATCGAAGGCCAGGCCGTCGGGGAAAATTCCTTCGCCGAACTCCGTCACCGTTTCGCGCCGTCCCAAGGCACCATCGGCGCGCAAGGCGAAGCGTGACAGGCGGCGCGCGAAGGTCTCGTTGACATAAAGCCAAGCGCCGGCCGGATCGACCGCCAACTCGTTGGTGTAACCGAGGTCGTCCGCAACAATGCGCACGCCGTTGGCGTCGGACATGAGAATGAAGCCGTCCGCGTGATCGCGCCGGTACCCGAGATGGCGCGGCACGAGGCGAGTGCTGACGGTCGCCCAGATCCGGCCCTTATCATCTTCCAAGACAAAATTCGCCGGTGGAAGAGCCGCTCCCTCCACCTCCCCGATCAAAGTCGCCAACTCGCCATCGCGCCGCAGGTGGAAGATCGCGCCTTTTTCGGCGCCCAGATGCGCGATCAGAAACGACCCATCGGGCCGCAAGGCAATTCCGTTGGGCTTGATTTGCTGGTCGGTGCGCGCGAGGTACCGCGTGACCGCCCCGTCCGGCGCCACGGCGGCGACGCCTCCGCCCCAGTCGGAAGCAAAGACGCGGCCACTTGCCGTGGCCAGCACGCATTCCGGCCGCCGCAGCCTCGCACCTAAGAACGAGATTTGGTCGAGGCTGATCTTCATGACGTCTACCGGTCGCCGGTATCCGCATCGAGAAAGCCGCGGCCCAGCGCCGCCTCATAGAAATGCGCAACGGCGGAGAAGTCCTCTCGCCCCCAACCCTTGGCCTGGCATTCCTGGAAAATCGTAACGACCCGATCCAGGACAGGCGTGCCAAAGCCCACGTCTTGTCCCAGGTCGCGCGCCAGCGCGGCATCCTTGGTCATGAGGTCGAGCATGAAGAGCGGCGAAAATTCGCCTTCCCGCATGCGGGGGATGCGCCGCTCGAAATAACGCGAGTGGGCCATGCCACCCCCGCCGCAAACGACATCGTAAAAGCAATCCAGATCGGCTCCGGTGGCCAGGCACAGGCCCACCGCTTCGGCCACCGCCGCCGCATTGATCGCGACCAGGGTCTGGTGGATCAGCTTGATCTGGTTGGCCGATCCGGCCGGCCCCGCATGTGTGCGAAAGCGGCCCAGGATATCGAGCAGGGGCGCAATACGCCGATAAGCTTCAAGGTCGCCACCGACGACAAAACCGATCTCGCCCGCCGCCGCTTGGGGAGCGGAGCCCAACATGGAGGCGTCCACGTGGCTGACCCCGCGTTCTCCCAGCGCGGCCGCAATCTCGCGCGTGAGCGATGGGCTGACGGTTGAGCAATCGACCGTTACCGCGTTGTCGCGCAGCGCAGGCTCCAGACCGTCCGGACCCAGATAAACCTCGCGAACGACCGCATTACTTGGCAGACAGGTAAAAACAACCTCGGACGCGGACGCCACCGCGCCTAGCGACGCCGCGACACGCAATCCCGTCATGCCTGCCGCCTTTGCGCGCACCTGCGGATCGGCGTCGAACCCGATAACCGCATGTCCCTCGCGCGCTAAGAGGGCGGACATGGGCCACCCCATCGCGCCCAGGCCAACAAAGCCAATTTCCATAATCCCTCCTCCCCGATATCCCTTCATGTCCGGCGCGGGAACGAAACCGTACCGGAGAACCGCGCCGCGCCTCGCAAGGCAGTTCAATCCTTCGATCCATTAATGTATACGCTATACCCCGAAGGATCGAGCCGGACCACACGCCATGATGCACGCGCCGTTAGAGGACGTATGAGACAGCGAGGTCATGTCCCGCCCCTATCCGTCGCGGTCGTGGGCGCGGGTTATTTCAGTCAGTTCCACTGCGACGCCTGGCGCCGGATTCCGGAAGCTGTGCTTAGCGCGCTAGTCGACCCAAAACCCGGAAACGCGGAGGCCATGGCGGAGCGCTTCGCTATACCCGAGGTTCAAGAATCCTTAGACGCGCTTTTGGCCAAGAACCGGCCGGATATCGTCGACATCGTCACGCCGCCCAGTACACACCGGACCTTGGTCGCCAAAGCTTGCCGCCACGCCGCCCTCGTGATTTGTCAAAAGCCTCTCGCTCCCACATTGGAAGAGGCGCGCGAGATCGTGCACGCCGCACAAGAGGCGGATTGCCCCCTGGTCGTGCACGAGAATTTTCGCTTCCAACCCTGGTATCGCGAGGCGAAAATCTTGCTCGACACCGGCCGTCTGGGCCGTGTAGACGCGGTCTGCTTTCGTCTGCGCCCAGGCGACGGCCAGGGCCCGAACGCGTACCGAGACCGCCAGCCTTATTTTCAGCAGATGCCGCGCTTTCTGATCTTCGAGACCGCGATCCACTTCGTCGATACATTTCGGTTTTTTCTCGGTGAGGTTTGCGCGGTCACGGCGCGCCTGCGGCGACTCAACCCCGCGATCGTGGGCGAGGATGCCGGTTATGTAATCTTTGAGTTCGAGAGTGGGGCCGGAGGCCTATTCGACGGCAACCGGCTCGTCGATCACGAAGCCAAGGATTGTCGGTTGACCATGGGGGAGATGCGCCTGGAAGGCTCGGAGGGTGTCTTGCGCCTGGACGGCGACGGTCGCCTATGGCTAAAACCGCGCGGAAAGCCGGAAGCGGCGCACGCCTACGCGTGGGACGATCGGGGTTTCGGCGGGGATTGCGTGTACCGCCTGAAGCGGCACGTCGTCGATCACATGACACGCAGCGCACCTCTGGAAAACACAGGCGCCGCTTACCTGCGCAACATGGAGATTGTCGAAGCTATCTATCAATCCCACGAACGCGGACAGCGCATCGCACTTGAGACCGCTTGACGCGGTACTTCGTCCGTGAATCCCCCCATTGACGGCATCGCACCGCCAAGCGGGGCAAGGCAATCGGAGGAGTCGGTCCCCCTTACTCCTCATCCAACAGATAGGGCGCCCCGGCCCGTTTGGCGACACCGCGCAGTGCGCGCAGATACGTCTCGGGAATTGGGATGCCGTTCTTGCGCCGTTCCTCTTCGGCAGCCCGCTCCGGATCTCCGGCGACCAGAACCGGCTGCCCCGATGCTCGGGGTCGCGATTGGCGCAGCGCCGCCACCATCGCCTCGAGATCGTCGTCGAAGGCGCCCTCCGCGCCGAAGCGCCCTGGATCGATGGCAACAAAAAAGTGCCCGACATCGTAACGGCCTTTGGCGTTCGGGCTGGCGCGGTTCCGGCCCCGGCTTGGGGTCGCGAGCGCGCCCGGCAAGACCGCCGAAAGTATCTCCACCATCGCCGCCAAGCCGTATCCCTTATGGCTGCCCAACTCTCGGCTCCCGCCCAAGGGCGTCATCAGCCGGGTCGCCAGGGCCAGCTCGGGATCGGTCAGGGGCGCCCCGGTCTCATCGACCGCCCAGCCTTCGGGAATCGGCTGGCCGTGCAGGAGGGCGAGCTTGATCTTTCCGATGGCGGCGGTGCTGGTCGCCATGTCGAGGACGAAAGGCGGCTCGCGCCGCATCGGCGCCGCGAAGGCCAGTGGATTGGTCCCGAACATGGGTTCCGCGCCGTAGGTCGGCACGATAGCCGCGCGGTGCACGCTGGAGCCGGACAGACCGATGTAGCCCGCCTCCGCGATGCGCAGGGCATAGACCCCGGCCGCACCGTAGTGGTTCGAATTACGCACCGCGGTCATCGCCAACCCGAACGCCCGGCATTTTTCGATCGCCAAGTCGGATGCTAAGGTCGAGGGCACATGACCCAAACCGCCGTCGCCATCGATGGTAGCGGTCACTGGATCGTCGCGCGTAACGCGGGCTTGGGCGGACATCTTGAAATACCCAGAGCCATGCATCTCTTCGTACTGGGTCATCATGCCGATGCCATGCGAATCGACGCCGCGCAAATCGGCCTCGATCATGCGCGCGGCGGTAATCTGCGCCGCCTGCCGCGGCATGCCCCAGGCGGTCAGAACCGCCGCGGCTTGCGCTTCCACGAGAGCCGCCGGGAACCGTGGCATCGGCACGTCCATACGTCCTAACCTCAAAGGAATGCCGGATCTGGAACCACCCAGATCCGGCATCTTCGCCCAGAAGTATACTTTATAACGGCGTTAAAGCCGCCAGCACACCTGCCACCTCAGGAGAACCACCAGCGCTCGATATAACGGCCGCCGTCGAGCTCCCAATTCGCTGCGACCTTGGGCCCATGGGTCACCTTGTCGGACATGGCATAGACGTAATTAGCGAAGCCCCACACCAGGACGCCGCCCTCGTCGCTTACGATTTGTTGCATTTCGCGATAAATCTCGGCCCGCTTCGACGTGTCGAGCTCTCCGCGCCCCGAGCGCAGCAGCATGTTAAAGCGCTCGTGGCTCCAGAAGGTATCGTTCCAGTTTGCCCCTTCCGCATACGCCGTAGAGAACATCCAGTCGCAGGTCGGCCGGCCGCCCCAGTAGGCCATGGACCAGGGTTTTTTCAACCAAACGTTCGACCAGTAACCGTCGTTCGGTTCACGCACGACATTGATGTCGATGCCGGCGGGCGCCGCTTGTTCCTTCATCAGAACGGCCGCATCGACCGCGCCGGCATAGGCCGCATCCGCCGCGGAAAGATCCACCGATAGCGTGCTCAGCCCCGCCTTCTTCAAGTGAAACTTGGCCTTGTCAGGATCGTAGGCGCGTTGCTTAAGCTCGGCGTAGAACGGTACCGAAGGCGCAATCGGCTGATCGTTGGCCAAAGTGCCGTGACCCTTGAGGATTTTATCCATGAGCTGCTCGCGGTTGACCGCGTACTTCAGCGCCAGGCGCACGTCGTTGTTGTCGAACGGCGCCTGGGTCGTGATCATGGGCGCCGTGTAGTGGAGAAAGCCCGTTTCTTCCTCGACCCGAATGCCCGGACGGCGTGCCAAGAGTCCCACCGTCTTCAGATCGCATCTGCTGATCACATCGACTTCACCGGTCGCGACGGCGTTCTGGCGGGCATTGACATCGGCGATGACGAGCAATTCCAGCTCGTCGAAATGCGCCCGCCCTTCCTTCCAGTAGTTCGGGTTGCGCTTGAGCTTCGAGCGCACGCCGGGCTCATGAGACTCGAGGATGTATCCGCCCGAGCCGATGTAGTTTTGCCAGTCGGCCTTGCCGTCGACCTCCGGCATCATCAAGAGATGATAGTCGGCCATGAGATAGGGGAAGTCGGCGTTCCCGGAAGAAAGCTCGAAGATCACCGTGTTATCGCCGTCGGCCTTCAAGTTCTCGATCGGATCGACGTTGGCCTTGGCCGCCGATTTGGAATCCGCGCCGCGATGATGATTGAGCGAGGCGATGACGTCCCTGGCCGTCAGGGTCTTGCCGTTGGAGAACTCGACACCCTTTCTCAACTTGAAAGTCCAGGTCGCCGCGTCCGCCGAGGCTTCCCAGCTTTCCACGATGTCGCCGACCAATTCACCTTCGGGATTGATTTCGGTCAGGGTGTTGTGCGTGGCGAAACCGACGGAGATCATATAAATGTCGGTATAGGTCTGGGGATCGAGGGAGTCCGTGGAACTGCCTTCGGCAAGTCCGGCCCGCAGGCGTCCACCCTTCTTGGGTGCGGCATGCGCGGGACTTACCAGCAAGGATTGCGCCGCACCCGCAGACAAGCCTAGCGCCGCTGCCCCCATCAAGAAGCCGCGCCGGCCGATACGTCCTTCGATGAACTGACGATGTAAATAATCTACGCTGCTTGGCATGACTGCCTCCCGTCTATTCGTTTATATTTAGTGGGCCATTATATGGCCCATCCCCCCGATCCCAAGCTGAATCTCCGCCGAGTGACCGGTCACAATTTTGGTAGTGGCCCATGGCATGGCGCATGAGCGACCAGTTTTTCTGATTCTCCGACGGCGAAGGCGTCGCCGTTCTAATTCGCGGTCAGACGCGCATTGCTGAAGTCCTTCGCGTTTCGCCGCCATGGCTTAAAAATTTGATAGGCGTAAAACCAATACGCTCTGGTATCTTTTGGGCTGCGAACCCCGCCATAAGGAACCGAACCGATGATGCAGCAAGCGGCGGACGAAGACATCCGTGTGCTCGACGACCACTGGATCCCGCTTCGCGATGGCCGGAAGCTGGCGGCGCGGTTGTGGTTTCCCGCCGATGCGGATCGGCGTCCCACGCCCGCTATTCTGGAGTACCTGCCCTATCGCCGGCGCGACGGCACGGCGGCCCGCGACGAGACCACCTATCCGATTTTCTGCCGCGCCGGATATGCCGGCGTGCGCGTGGATATCGCCGGCAGCGGCGATTCGGACGGGCATCTGAGCGATGAGTACAGCGAAGACGAATTGAGCGTCGGCGAAGAAGTAATCGCCTGGATTGCGGACCAGCCCTGGTGTTCGGGCGCCGTCGGCATGATCGGCATTTCCTGGGGCGGCTTTAACGGCCTGCAAATTGCCATGCGCCGCCCCAAGGCCTTGAAGGCCATCGTGACCGTCTGCTCGACGGTCGACCGCTACGCCGACGATATCCATTACATGGGTGGTTGTCTGTTGCTCGACAACTTCACCTGGGGCGCCCAGATGACGGCCTACTCGACCCGGCCGCCCGACCCGGCGGTGCGCGACGACTGGCGCGAGGTTTGGATAACCCGCATGGAGCGTTTGCCCTTCCTGGCCGCCGAGTGGTTGCGCCACGCACGCCGTGACGCCTTTTGGAAGCACGGCACGGTTTGCGAGGATTGGGCGGCGATAGAATCGCCGGTCCTGGCCATTGGCGGCTGGGCCGATGCTTACTCGAACGCCCCCGCCGAGTTGGTCGAGCATCTCAAGGCGCCGGCCAAGGCGCTGGTCGGGCCGTGGGAGCACAAATACCCGCATATCGCGCGCATCGAGCCGGCCGCCGACTTCCACGGCGAGGTGTTGCGCTGGTTCGATCGCTGGCTGAAGGAAGAGCGAAACGGCGCCGACGACTTGCCGGCCTACCGCGCCTACATTCAGGATCACGGCGCCCCCAAGACAACCTACGGCCCGAGGGGGGGCCGCTGGATCGCGGAGAAGATCTGGCCCTCGCCCAATATTACCAAGCGCGGTTTCCATTTGACCAATGAGGGCCTTACCCAAGCGCCGGGCGCCGGTGCGGCCGAAGTCGCCTCGCCACAACATATTGGGATGACCGCCGGGTACTTCTGTCCCGGCATGCGGGTCGAGAACGAACTGCCGGACGATCAGCGCCAGGACGACTCGCTATCCCTATGCTTCGATACGCAGCCGTTGCCGCAGCCGCTCGAAATACTGGGCGCGGCGGAAGTTGAGTTTGCCTTTTCCGTCGACAAACCATTGGCGCTGCTTGCCCTGAGGCTCAACGATGTCGCACCCGACGGCGCCTCGGCGCGAGTCACCTACCGGCCCATCAACTTGGCGCACCGGGACGGTCACGAGGCGCCTACAGTGCTCAAACCGGGACAGCGATACCAAGTAAAGGTCCACTTGAATCACGCCGGCCATCGCTTTGCGCAAGGCCACAAGGTTCGTCTCGCCCTCTCGACTAGTTATTGGCCGATTGTCTGGCCAAGCCCGGAAACCGCGCGTGTCACGCTCCATCTCGAGGACTGCCGCTTGCTTCTGCCGTGCCGTGACGCGTCGCGCGACGACGCCGATGTCGCGCCTGCAGCGCCGCGCGACTTCACGAAGCTGGCCATCAAGAGCTTGCGCGATAGCGACAGCAAGACCCAGCATGACATACTCGAAGATGGCACGCGTGTCCTGAAGACCTTCGACGATTATGGGGAGAGCCGGGACCCTTATCACGGGCTGGAAGCAGGTTCGACCGTCGAGCAGGATTTTTCGATTCATCCAGACGACCCCTTGTCCGCCCGCGCCGAGGCGCGCTGGTGCTTCACCCTTGGCCGGGACGCGTGGCGCACACACATCGAATCCGATAACGAGATGACCGCGACCGCGCAGGACTTCCGCCTCAAACGCCGGGTCCGGGCTTTTGAAAATGAGACCCTCGTGTTCGAGCGCGAGTGGCGCCAAGAGATTCCGCGCGACTGCATGTGATGTCGAAGAATTTCTTGACGGTAGAAACATGCATGCCCGTCTTCCGGCGGCGATAAACCTCGGCAGGATCGGCGCGGGTGCAATCGCCTTCGCATTCGTGCTTAGCGCCACGACGATGGGCGATGCCCTGGCTCACACCTCGCAACGTGCGTTGGTGATGCTGCTCCCAACCGAGCACTATCTGATCGGTGGTGCAATCGCCGTTTCCTTCACCTTTGTCATGTTGGGCGTCATACCGGCGCGCATCCTGGGCAAAGTTTTCGGGCGCTACGTCGACGTGTGCCGCAATGTGCTGCCAAACCCCGAAGATTGGCGCCGCCACGCGGTCAGCAGCTTCTCGTTTCTGATTTTCTCGTTCTTGATTTATGCCGGCGTTGCCGGAAGCCGCGATCCCCTGGCGAATCCCTTGCCCCTGACTGTCTGGACCCTGGGATGGGTCGGATTGACACTGGCGCACGCCTTATTGGGCAATCTTTGGGCCTGGATCAACCCTTGGAGCGGCCCTTATAGACTCCTGTCCGGAGCTTTGAAGCTTCGCGACAAGCAGGGTCCGCCCTTCACCCTGCCGAAAAGGCTTGGCTATCTACCCGCGATCGTCGGCCTCTCCGCCTTTGGGTGGTTCGAGCTGGTGGACCTCGCCCCCGACGATCCCAACCGGCTGGCCTGGGCGGCGGGGCTCTATTGGTCGATCAACTTCGCCGCCATGCTGGTTTTCGGCGAGGCGGACTGGAGATCGAGGGGAGAGTGCTTTTCGGTCTTCTTTAGGTTCGTTTCGCTTCTGGCGCCGATTGGAAGAAATGGCGCCGGCCGAATCGTTCCGGTTGTCCCAGGCGCGCGCCTGCTCGCCGAACCGCCGCCCTCTCCCAGCGCGGTTCTCTTTGTCGTGCTTGCCTTGGCAACTGTATCCTTCGACGGGTTGAACAAGACATTCTGGTATCTGGACCTGATCGGCATCAACCCACTTGCGTTTCCAGGCCGTTCCGCCGTCATATGGCCGAATACCTTCGGCTTGATGCTCATGTTCGGCGCGATGGCGAGTTTATATTGTCTTTGTGTCGTTGCCGGCGCGCGGATCGCCGGTGCAAAGGACCCTTGGGCCGGCCTCGGGCGCCTGGTGTTGGCGCTGTTGCCGATCTCGCTCGCCTACCACTTTTCCCATTACGTGACGGTGCTGTTGATCAATCTGCAATACGCTCTCGCGGCCGCGAGCGACCCGCTCGGCACGGGCACGGATCTGCTTGGGCTCGGGAACTTTCATGTAACCACGTCGTTCCTCGCCGATCATCGTTCAGTTAAAATCATCTGGAACTTGGTGGCCGGCGCCATCGTCATCGGTCATCTCTGGGCCGTCATCCTCTCCCACGCGATTGCGATCCGCTTGCATGACACACCGCGCCGCGCCGCGATATCTCAGGTCCCCCTGGCGGCTTTGATGGTCGCCTATACGGTCTTTGGTCTCTGGCTAATGTCGACGCCGACGGGCGCGTGATCGGGAGGTCGATTTCGCTGGATTTGAAGTCCCGCTGGGCACTAACATATTGTGGAAACAGAAAATCTCGCTTCGTTGGAGACGAAAAAAACACCTTGGGAGGTCAGAACATGGTTGAATCGGTGAAGCCAAACCGGAAAAAGCAAATAAGCGGCGTTTCGCGGCGCAAGGCATTGGCTGGTTTGGGGGGCGCAGCCGCCGGTGCGACGGTTTCGGGTGTTTTGCCAGGGTTTGTACGCTATGCGCAGGCGCAAACGTCGGCCCCGATCAAGATTGGCTTCCAGGTGCACCGCACCGGCATCGGCGCCGCCTATGGCCGCTGGTACGATCGAACCACCCGGGCGGCGGCCCAACTCATCAACGAATCGGGCGGCATCAATGGACGCCCGATCGAGATCATTGCCGAAGACGACGGCACGGATCCTAAGCGCGGCGCCGAAGTGGTCGAGAAATTCGCGACTCAGCACGGCGCCGATGTCGCGTTCGGTACTTTGTTCAGCCATGTGGTCATCGGCTCGGCCCCACGCGCCGGTGAATTGAAAATCCCGTACTTCGTTGTCAGCGAGGGGCATCATGTCGCCTCCGGCATACTGAACCGCTACACCCTGCAACCTGGCATCACGGACGTTAAGAGCCAGGTGCAGTCGATGGCGCCTTGGGTCGCGTCCAACCTGGGGAAGAAGGTCACAATGATCTACCCGGATTTCGCATTCGGTCACGATCATCGGGACTATTTCTCGGCCGCCATGGCGGCGCAGGGCGGTGAGGTCATCGGCAAGATCGCGATCCCGCCGACCGAGAGTTCGTTCTTCAAATACTTTCCGAAGATCCCACGCGGCACGGAGGTTCTTTATCATGTGATGGTCGGGCCTGGCGTGCTAACCTTCGTAAAGGAAATGGGTGAGTTTTTCGGTTCCAAGCGGCCGGAGATATTCGGCTTCATCGATTCCCTAGAGGCAGTGAGCATCAACAGCCCGGGGCTGGAATTCCTGGAGGGCAGCTATTTCTGGGAAGCCAATCCGCGCTACGCCCAAGCGAAATCGTCCAAATTCGATGCCTTCTATCGCGCCAAAGTGGGCGTGGACGAGACCGGCGCCAGCGTCGACGACCCGAAAGATATCGCGACTTACTCACATATGTTCGGGTGCTGGGAAACGCTCCACACCATTAAACAGGGCATGGAGGCGGCCGGATATCGGGGACCGGGAGACCGGGCCAAGCTGATCGAGGCGGTCGAAGCCATCGACAACATGGAGGAAAGCCAAGCGCATCCGCAAGGCGCCAAGATCTTCAATGGCAAGACCCATCAGGTCTTTGGGCACCAGTTCATTTCGAAAGTCGGGGGCGGTAAACTCAACGTCGTGCATAAGACTTCGATCGAGGATGGTTTTTACAAGGACGAAGTCGACTACACCTCCCAGCCGCTTTAAGAGAGCGTATCTCCCAGGGTGGAGGTCGAAAGCCTCCATCCCGGTTTCCGTTCCTAATATCCGCCCTCCAGGGGACAACCGCGTTGGATTTCGGCCCCTATCTCCTGTTAGCCACGCTTGAAGGCGCTGTCGGCGCGGCCGTACTGGCGTTGACGGCCTTGGGCCTGTCGCTTGTCTTCGGGGTCATGCGAATCGTCAACGTCGCCCACGGCGCGTTCTTTATGCTGGGCGCCATCGTCGCCTGGTGGGTCGCGGATACGCTCGCCGCCGGTCCCGCGCTCAACTTTCTGGCGGCCTTGGTTATCAGCCCCCTGGCGGTCGGCGCCGTGGCCGTGTTGGCGGAGCGTTTGGTTCTGCGGCGGCTGAATTACAACCCCGAAAGCACCATCGTCGCCACCATCGGTTTACTTTATGTCATCGAGCAGGTTGCGCTGATGACCTATGGGCCCGACGCCAGGCCGGTGGTCGCGCCTTTGGATTTCCGCGTTCAGCTGCCCTGGTTTGGGTATTCCGGCTACAAGCTCTTGGTGATCGGGGCGTCCATCGTCGTGATGCTGGCCGTTTGGTGGGGACTGACCCGTACCCGGATCGGCCTCATGATGCGCGCGACGCAGTTCGATTCCGAAACCGCGCGCGCCTTCGCGATTCCCGTCGACCGAGTCTATGGCGGCGTCTTCGCGTTTGGCGCCATGTTGGCGGCCATAGGGGCGGTGTTGGTGGTGCCGATTCAGCAGGCGCATTACCTAATGGGAAACGACCCGCTGCTTCTGTCCTTCATCGTTGTCATTATCGGCGGACTAGGCAGCCTTAGGGGAACCGTACTCGCGGCCGTCATTATCGGACTTAGCGACGGTATTATTTCGGTCTTTTTCTCGCCGACGCTCGCCAAGATTATCGCCACCCTCATCGTCGCCATGATTCTGGTTATACGGCCGAAGGGGTTGTTCGGCACGCAATCGGCATGAGATCGCGCTGGGTCAACAAGGCGACCGCACTCCATCTGGGCGTGATCGCCGTTCTTTTCGCGCTTCAGTTCGTCCTGCCCGATTACCACCACGTGAATCTGGCCAGGGTCATGGTTCTGGCGAGCTTCGCCATGGGCTACAATATCGCGTTCGGCTATACGGGCCTTCTGAGCCTGGGTCACGCCATGTTCTTTGCGGCGGGCCTCTACGCCGCCGGGCTCATGGCGCTGTTCGCCGGCGTCGGTGCGGGCGGCGGACTCCTCTTGGGCGTGATCGCCGGATTGGTGGTAGCGGCGGCCGTCGGCTGCCTGGCGCTGCGGACGACCGGCGTTTCCTTTATGATTGTCACGCTCATGTTCGCGCAGGCCGCGTTTCTGGCGACCTTCTATTTTGGCGAATATACGCGCGGGGACGAGGGCTTCGTGATTCCATCCAATCTGCGCAGCCTGTTTGGACTTTCGCTCGTCGAGCCAACGACACGTTATTTTGTGGCGCTAACCTTGTTTTCCCTTTGCATGGCAGTCAGCTTTGCCATTGCCCGCTCGTCCATGGGGCGGGTTCTGGCCGCCATTCGCGAAAACGAGGAGCGGACCCGAATGCTGGGCTACAACGTCTTTCTATACAAGCTGGTGGCCTTGGTAATTTCGGGCGCGATATCCGGTGCTGTTGGGGCCGCTTACGGCATGCTCTTTGGCTACGTCGGCGCGACTTTCGCGTCGATCCAGTATTCGATTCTTCCGCTGCTCTGGGTCCTGATGGGCGGCGCCGCGACGGTCTTGGGGCCGTTTGTCGGAACCTTATTGATGTTTTACCTGGTCGACATCAGCAGCGGGTTCACCTCCGCCAACATGTTGATTGTAGGCTTGGCGCTGATCGGGCTGATCCTGTTCTTTCCCAAGGGGATCCTGGGGACTCTCCGCGAACGGGCCGCACCATGGCTGCCGTGACCCTGCTTTCCACCGAGAACCTGTCGAAGCAGTTCGGCGGCTTGACGGCCGTGGATGGGGTAAGTTTCACGTTCCTTGAGGGCGAGATTCGCGCATTGATTGGCCCGAACGGCGCTGGGAAGACCACCTTCGTCAACCTTCTTTCGGGGCGAATTCCACCAACGACCGGACGGGTCGTCTTCGCGGGCGAGGACGTAACGCGGCTTCCCGCTCATACTCGCGTCAACCGCGGTATCGCTTACACCTTCCAGATCACCAGCACCTTCGCCGGTATGTCCGCCTTGGAAAATGTGAAGCTGTCCGCCCAACGGCGGCTGTCGACAGGTTTCTTCGGTCCAAATCCGGACCTGCTGGAGCGCGTGGCCTTGAGCGCACTCGATCGGGTCGGGCTCGCGGACCGGCAGGATGAGATTGCCGGAAATCTGAGCTACGGACATCAGCGGCTTCTCGAAGTCGCGATGGGGCTTGGCCTCGATCCAAAGCTTCTAATTCTCGACGAACCCACTCAGGGCCTTTCGGATGAAGAGATCGCGGTGTTCGTCAAGTTGGTACGGGAGATCGCGCGGAATGCCTCGGTCCTGCTGATCGAACATAATATGGACGTGGTGATGGGCCTCGCCGACACGATTACGGTGCTGGATAGAGGCCGCATTCTGGCGGAAGGGACGCCGGAGGAGATCCGGCGCAACGACGCGGTGAGACGGGCATACCTGGGCAACTGATGCTGAATGTAGAAAACATAAACTGTTTCTATGGCCGCACACAGGTGTTGCGGGACTTTTCGCTCTCGGTCGAGGCGGGCCGTATCCTCTGTGTCATGGGACGCAACGGGGCCGGCAAGACCACGGCGCTCAAATCCATCATGGGCCTGGTTCGACCGCGCAACGGCCGGGTGGTGATCAATGGAACCGATATCGCCGCGCTTCAAGCCGAGGAAGCGCCCCGACATGGAATCGGCTATGTCCCACAAGGCAGGCGCCTATTCTCCGAGCTGACGGTGGCGGACAATCTCGAAATCGGCCTTATGGCACGAGGATCGGGCGGCGATGTTCGAGAGCGCGCCCTGGATTTCTTCCCGGTGCTGCGGGAGCGGCTGACTCAACGCGCCGGTACGCTGTCCGGCGGCGAACAACAGATGCTGGCGATCGCACGGGCGCTCTGTCTCGATCCCACGGTCCTGCTTCTGGACGAACCGACCGAAGGACTGATGCCCGCTATGATCGCACGTATCAGGGAAGTGGTGCTAAACTTGAAAAACCAGGGCGTTGCCGTGGTCCTGGTTGAACTGCGCATCGATGCGGTTCTGCAAGTCGCCGATCAAGTGTTGTTCGTGGAAAATGGCCGCAGCCGCGATACTGTCAATGCGGCGACGTTACGGGAGTCGCCGGAAATGCTCGACCGTTATCTCGGTGTGGGTCACTGATAGATTTACAAAGCCGCGGCGCATAAGGAAACTTGCGACAACGAGGCGATTTCAAGGAGGAGCAGTCATGGCCGGTTCGGCACATAAACTCGTCATCAAGAATATCGGGCTGATTCTGTCCGGGGCGCTGGAAAAGCCGATCCTCGACGGTGATACGGTCGTATCGGTCGACGGCAAGATCGCCGGGATCGGGTACGAAAAAGACCTCGATACCGGCAATCCCGATACGCTGATCGACGCCCATGGCGTCGCCCTTTCACCGGGCCTGATCGACAGCCATGTGCACCCCGTCATCGGCGATTACACCCCCCGCCAGCAGCAGGTAAACTGGATCGATTCCTGTTTGCACGGCGGCGTCACCACCATGATCTCCGCGGGGGAGGTGCACCTTCCGGGCCGGCCGAAAGATATCGTCGGGCTCAAGGCGATGGCGATCGCATCCCAGCGCTGGTACGAGAATTTCCGCCCGTCCGGGGTCAAAGTCCTGGCCGGGGCGCCGGTCATTGAAGAGGGCATGGAAGAGCACGACTTCAAAGAGTTGGCGGACGCCGGTGTGACACTGCTGGGCGAAGTCGGTCTCGGTTCGGTCAAGGCCGGGGACAAAGCCAAGCAGATGGTGGCCTGGGCGCGCAAGTATGGGATCCAGTCCACGATTCATACCGGCGGGC
The DNA here is from genome assembly GCA_021776115.1 of Kiloniellaceae bacterium. Lineage (GTDB taxonomy): Bacteria > Pseudomonadota > Alphaproteobacteria > Kiloniellales > J153 > JAJFGN01. The sequence continues at coordinate 109,598 of JAJFGN010000028.1, forward strand.
CGTCGATTCCCGGCTCCGGCCTGATCGACAAGGACGTTGTGCTGGAGGCGGACGCCGACATCATCGGCCACATCAACGGCGGTCACACCGCGCTTCCGGATGACCAGATCCTGTGCCTTTGCGAAAGCTGCCAGCGCGGGATCGAGCTTGTGCACAACGGGAACGAACGGTCCGCTTTGCTGGCCATGCGGACGGCCTTTGAACTGGACCAATCGGAACGGGTGATCCTGGGAACCGATTCGCCGGCCGGTTCGGGCGTGCAACCGCTTGGCATCCTGCGCATGATCGCGATGTTGTCGTCGCTCGGCGACATTCCGGCGGAAACGGCCTTCTGCTTTGCCACCGGTAACACCGCACGCATGCGCGGACTCGATTGCGGCTTGATTGAGATCGGCAAATCCGCCGACTTCATCCTGATCGATAGTGCCCAGCATGCACCCGGCAAGGACATGCTGGATTCGATTCGCCAGGGCAACTTGCCCGGTGTCGGCATGACCGTGATCGACGGCGTCGTGCGCTCCGCGCGGTCGCGAAATACGCCGCCGGCTACGAGACTGCCGGAACAGTTGACGTAGTGCGGGACCTCACGGGGGTTACCGCAAGCCGTCTTCGCCCTTGGCCTCTTCGGCTTTGAGGCCGCCGACGCGGGGCAAGGGGCGGCCCGAGTCCGTTACAGAAATCGCGACCATGATCTCGTTGGCGCGAGGTGCATCGTTGATGCGCACCTCCATACCGTCGAAGTGCGAACGCACGTAGGCCGCGTCCTTGTGACCCAGCGGCACGTCGAGCGGCTGTCCCATGGAGCCCATTTTTTTTGAGGACGGCACCAGCGCCGCGCCTTTCTCCACCGCCGCGCGCAGCGGCTTGCCCAGACGCGGGTGCAGAATCGCGGCCGCATGTTCCAGTTCGCCATTCTCGCCAACCATGGCGGCCTTGCCATAGCTTTCAGCCCGCCAAGCTTCAATCCCAAGCGCTTCGACACAGCGCCTACCCAGCAGGCCGCCTAACTCCTCGCCAATAGCCATCAAGTCTTCGAGATCTTCCTGATACCGGCCCGCGAAAGGATTTTCGATCACCGCGACGGCCGCCGCGCGGCGGGTGGGGGGCGAGATGTCCTTTCCAATTTCCTTGTGGGTCTCTTCCACGATAGTGACGATCTTGCGGACCTTTGCTTTCGTCATCTCAGCCCATCCTCTCCTTTGATCTCGCTAGCCTTCAATCCGCCGGCGCGGTTGTGAATACGCGGCCCGGTTGTCATGACCAGGGCGACCAGCATTTCATTCTTTCGGGGCGCGTCGTTGATTCCGACTTCGATCGCATCGAAGTGCGAGCGGACATAAGAAGCGTTAGCATGGGTCACCGGAATGTCGAGCAGGGTTCCAGGTCCACCGACCTTTTTTGACGAGGCGACAATGGCTTTAGAATTCGTGATGAGTTCGCGCATCGAGTAACCGCCCGGCGCGTGCCAAAGCGCGGCATGCTCCAGCTCCCCCGCCTCGCCGACGATGGCGCCTTTGCCATAGCCTTCCACAACGGAGGGATCGCCCCCCAGCGCATCGATCAAATCCTGAGCCATCTTGAGACCGAGCGGCTTTAGATCGTCGATGAAACCAACGATTTCCTCGACGTATCGCCCGGCGAAGGGATTTTCTATGACGGTGCAAACGGTCCCCCGCCTCAAGGGAACGGACGCAACGGGCCCACCCTCGTGGAAAATCTCGTCCAGGGTAATAACAGACTTTCTGATCGCGACCTCAGGCATGAACCAGCCTCTTCGTTTCCGTTCCACCTAGCGATAGCCCCACAGGCCCAAGGCAATCGATACTTCGGATTTCGCCCTGAAGACATAGCTTGGCCGCGACAATCAGGCCCCGGCAGCGCATATCTTGCGCCACCTTTACGCCCCGGTCGAGGGCGGCCGCCTTCTCGTCCGCGCTGAGCACGCCAACCTCGACGGTCACCAGCCGATCGCCCAGATCGCTATCGGGAGAAAGTTCGCGCGCAGGCATCCTGCGGATCGACGGTGCGCCGGGAATGTCGATCGCATTCGCGATCAAAGTCGCCGCCGCATCCGCAGCCGCCGCACAACCCGCCAGCACGGTCACGGCGTCGGCGATACCTAGACTGTGACTACGCCCGCGCCACCCGCTAGTCGCGATTCCGCGCACCAGGTCTTCGCTGCCAACCGCTATCTTCTCTAAGCCCTCGCCCGTTACCGGATTAGAAGCCACGCCAACGGAAAAGCTCTCGCCATGTGCCAAGTACAGGGCGATGTCGCCGCCGTTGTTAACATAGGCCCGGCGCAAGCTTCGGCCCCGACAGAGCTCAAAAAGAATATGATCGGCAACAGCGCCCGCGACCGCCGCCATCGGTGTGACGAACACCTTGGTGTGAGGAAAAACCGCCCGCAGCATTCTGCGGGCGACCGCGCCGGCTGGCGCATGAGGAATCGCGTCCACCGGCGCGCGCAGGATCGAAAGCTCCAAGACCAAGGTGTCCAAGACAGATCGGAATGCCCGCCGGGCCTGCCGATAAGCGGCCGCGACTTCATCGACGTTCCCGGACGCTTCGACAATCAAGTCGATGGGCCCGTGTTGCAGATGCAGCCGCTTGCCATCGGGTAGAAGCGCCGCTTGAGGGCCGCTATCGCGAAAGACGCTCACTTGTCCGTGTCCCTACCGGTCCAGCCAAAGTTGCCGGCCCGCGTCGGCCACGGATTGTCGCGCACCTGGTCCAAGTGGCGTTGCCCTTTCAGGACGTGGTCGTTCTGGCGCCCGGTAACGCCTTTGACGGCGTCCTCGATCGGCATGACATGATCCATATGGCCGCCCAGAGCCTGATAGTCGTCGCGCCGCATGGTGAATTCTATCGGCGCCACCAGGGCGGGCGTCGGAACATAGCCGAAGGCCCGCTCCGGCATCCGGGTGACATCGGCCATGATGGTAATGCCACCGCCCGGCCAGACATAGGCGGGTGCGCCGCCACAGGTGATATGAGTGAGCATCTGCTTCACCGACCGGGTCAGCTTGACCGGATTCTCGGTCACCCCGGCGCGAAGCGATCCGCCGGCACCGCCCATAAACAGGACTGAGCACAAGGCCGGCTCGCAATTTTCCTCGATTCGTTGAACCGAGGGTATTAGCCGGTCTGGCATCTCCATTTGCTGGGGAATCAAGTCTTCGTCCAATTCGAAGTAAGCGAACTGCTCCCCAGTGGTGGAGACCATGAGAAGGGATTGTCCCGGGCGCGCGATCTTCGGATCGAATTTATCGAGGATCAACAAGGGATCGTCTATATCGGTGCCGCCCCAACCGGTCCCCGGTTCCGCGACTTGAAAGTAGCGGCCCGGCGTGGAACGGCGCCCCTTGACCTTGATGCCGCTTGCTTGCCAACCAATTACCTTACCGGCCTGGTGTTCCGACATGACCCCGGTGATGTGATCGTCGACGACCACAACCTCGTCGACCAACCCCTTCCACTGAGAGGCGAACATACCGACTGTCGCCGACCCGCAACCGACCCGCATCCGCTGCTCCTCGACACCGTTGATGACCGGCGCTTTCCCGGCCTCGATCACGACCGTCAAACCTTCGTCGATCACCATCTCCACCGGTTTTCGATTGCACAGATCCATGAGCGATTGGCAGGTGACGCGGCCTTCCTTCTTGCTACCGCCGGTCAGATGATGCACGCCCCCGATCGACAGCATTTGAGAACCGTACTCGCCGGTCGTTACGTGACCGATGGGCTCACCATCGACACGGACCAGGTTTCGCTCGGGACCCAGGTGCCGGTCGGTGTCGATCTTCACCTTCGCGCCGCAATAGCTGAAGATGCCCTCCGTCACGACCGTGATCATGTCGATGCCATCCACATCGCGCGAGACGATGAAAGGCGCCGGCTTGTAGTCCGGATAGGTTGTGCCAGCGCCGATAGCGGTGACAAAGGCCTCGCCGGGTATCACCAGGTCGCCGTCCCATTCCTTGTCCGTGTCCAAAAACGGCACGAGCTTGGCACCGTCTTCCTGGCGCCTATCGATGAGGATCAACGGGTCGACCCGCACTAACTGTCCGGCTTCGTTCGCATAGCGATCACAGGCGCCCGCTTTCCCTTCGGCGATGTAGCACATCACCGGGCAGGCGTCGCAGCGGATCTTATCGCGCGTTGGCTTACCCTCGCTCATGCCCCGGCCCCGGTCATTCCCGTATCGCCTTAATAGCGGCGCGAACCTTGTCGGGCGTGGCAGGCAGATCGCGGACGAGCGCGCCGGTGGCATCGCGAATCGCGTTCAGAATCGCCGGCGCCGTGGGGATCAACACATGCTCGCCCAAACCTTTCGCGCCGTAAGGGCCCTCCGCATCGGTCACTTCGACAATGATGTTCTCCACCACCGGCACGTCGCCGAAGGTGGGAATCAGATAGTCATGCAGGTTTTCGGTGCGGCCCGGAACGTAGTTTTCCATCAAGGCCATGCCGATCCCCTGCGCCGATCCACCTTCGATCTGCCCCTCGATCAATACCGGATTTATGGCCCGCCCGACGTCATGCGCGGTGCTCAGCCGGTCGAGCTTGACCGTCCCCAGCACCGTATCCACGGTCAACTCCATGATTTGGGCACCGTAACCATAGACTGCATAAGGCACGCCTTGGCCCTTTTCATCCAGGGGTTTTGTGGGTGGATCATAGGTTTCTTCACCGCGAAACACATAACCGAATTCGTCCGGCGCGAGCCGCGACAAATCTAAGCTGGTGACAACAGCGCCGTCGACCAACTCAAGACAACCGTGCTTCGAAAGGATACGGGCGTCACTAGATACATTGGCATGACGAAGGATTTTCCGGCGCAGCGATTCTCCGGCAAGTTTGGCCGCCATGCCACTGACATATGTTTGGCGCGACGCCGACGTCTTCCCGGCGTCCGGCGTCAGGTCGGTGTCGCCGCCAAGCAGGTCAAGACTGTGAACCGGCACGCCCAGCGCGTCAGCCGCGATCTGGGCAATCACCGTCGTTGCTCCCTGACCGATATCCACGGCGCCCTGATGCAGGACGACCCGGCCATCAGGACTCACCCCCATGCGGATCGTCGAGGGGTTTGGCAAGGACGTGTTGCCGCAGCCGTACCAGCAGGATGCTATCCCAACGCCGCGCCGCAAGCTTGAGCCATTGGTTTGCCGGTTGAAGCGGCTCGCTTCACTTTTGGCTCGCTCCCAAGCCGGCTTAAGAGCATCGAGGCAGGCGGTAATACCGACGCCCTTGGCGAGCACTTGCCCGGTAACAGTCGCTTGGCCGTTCGAGAGCGCGTTCCGCAGGCGAAACTCCAAGTGGTCGATGCCGAGCTTAACAGCCAGTTCGTCATAGAGGCACTCCTGAGCAATCGCCGATTGCGGCACGCCGAATCCCCGGAACGCACCGGACGGCGGGCCATTGGTATGAACCGCCACACTGCGTGCAACATAATTAGGCGTGAAGTAGGGTCCGGAGGCATGGACCGGCACGCGATTGGCGACGGTCGGTCCCCAACTGGCGTAAGCACCGGTATTGAAAGTACCTTCGAACTCGAACGCCGTGATTTTCCCGGTCTCGTCGCATCCTATTTTAGCCCTAGTTTCCGAGGGATGTCGCTTGGTAGTTGATTGCATCGATTCCTGGCGGCTGTATGTCAGGGCCGCTGGACGATTGAGATGCCAGGCAGCGATCGCGATATAGGGTTGCAACGAGATATCAATCTTAGAACCAAAGCCACCGCCGCAGGCCGTCGGTACGACGCGAATCTGCGTTGGGTCGAGCGCCAGAATTTCCGCGAGCGTACCCCTATCCATATGCGGCGCTTGCGTCGATGCGAAGACCTCAATGCGATCCCCGACGCGGCGTGCAAATCCGGCTTCGGGCTCGATATAGGCGTGCTCGATGAAAGGTGTGGAGAACCGACCTTCGACAACATGAGACGCTTGGGCAAACCCCGCCGCGATATCGCCGCGCTCGACATAACCGCGTACCAACACATTCCTATCGCGGCCATCGTGAAGCCGCGGGGCATCCTCGGACTGAGCCTGATCCGGTGTGAGCACGTGAAGCAACGGTTCCCAGGTTATCGGAAATTCATCCAAATCCAGCGTCTTCATGGCAGCGCGCTCACCAGCGATCGCGGCGACCGCTTCACCACGATAACGGACAAACTTTTCAGCGAAGACGGGTTGATCGGCGAAAGGCGGAATGACACCGAAACAGTTTCGTCCGGCAACATCCACCGCAGTAAAAACCGCCAGGACACCAGGATGACAGTCAACATAACCGGCGATATCGCCGAATGCGAAGGCCGCATGGTGATGCGGGCTTCGCAGGACACGAACGATAACCGCATCGTCCGGCGTCAGATCCGCACCGAAGGCCTCCGTGCCTGCCACCTTGGGACCGCCGTCCAAACGGCGGATTCCCGCTCCCACACTCGCGCCAACAGGCGGAGACACATCACCGCTATTGAACCCGGTTGCATGCACGACGGCGTCGATAATCTTGCTATATCCCGTGCACCGGCATAACACGCCGCCCAGGGCATCGGTTACTTCGCTTCTGGTTGGGTTGGGTGTGCGCTGCAATAGCGCGGCGGCGGAGACAAGCATGCCTGGCGTACATATGCCGCATTGGGCCGCGCCAAAGTGCAGAAACGATTCTTGTAATCGAGACAATGTGCCGGTCGATTTCAAACCTTCAACGGTGGTAACCTTCGCGCCTTCCGCTTGACCGACCGGCACAAGGCAGGCGCAGCAAGGCGCACCGTCAATTAACACGGTGCAGGCACCGCAGTCGCCTGCGTCACACCCAACCTTGGTACCGACCAGCCCCAGATGGTCCCGCAACGTCGTCGACAAACGATCGCTTAGCGCGACGTTAGCCCTAACCGGCGTGCCATTTAGATCGAAACTTACTTCGAGGCCGCGCATCGAACCGGCCCTAAGTTAGGCAGCCGAGGAGCGCGCGCCGTACGAGCTCGCATGCCGCTTCAGCACGGTAATCGGCGTTCGCGCGTATATCGTCTATGGGAGACAAATGTGCGAGGTGCGCAGACAAAACGGCCTGGGCCAAAGAGTCGTCGCAAGGCTTTGCAATGAGCGCCTGTTCCAAGCCCCGCAAGCGTTGAGCGACCACGGAGCACGCGCCGACAGAGACGCTTGCGCCGGTTACTCTATTGTCGACACCTGTTTCAATGCGGGCGGCCACCATGGCAATGGATATGACCAGGTACTTCCTGGTTCCCAATTTGACAAAATGCGACCGGCCTTGTGCGATCTCGGCAGGGATCAAAATCCCAGTCACGATCTCGTCTGGGCGCAGGGCGGTCGCGCGGTTGCCGAGAATGAAATCGGCAAGGGCAAGATGACGCTTGCCCCGAGAGGACACCGTCTCGACTGCCGCATCCAGGATCAGCAGTGGCGGCACCCCGTCGGCGGCTGGAGAAGCATTGCAGATGTTACCCGCGACCGTGGCTCGGTTTTGGATCTGGACCGAGCCGACCTCCCGCGCGGCGAGCTTCAGCGCATCGAATGCAGGCGGCAGGTTGTCGGAAATCACGTCGCTCCATGTCGTCAAGGCCCCAATACGCCAGCTATTGCCTTCACGCCGAATACCACGGAGCCCCTTAAGGGCCGAAATATCCAGAACCGGTTCCGTGACGGCCTGATCGCGAAGAGCAGGATAGAAATCGGTGCCACCAGCGAGGACCGTCCATCGGTCCTTCGCCAGGAGCGAAAGCGCCGCATCCACCGTGGTCGGCCTCTCGTACATTCAGCTTTTTCCCATTATCCCTGCGAACAACAGTTTTAATTTGTATGCTTACGACAAAATGCAGATTCTCGCCGCCAGCTTCCTGAAGAGATCATACAACACGCTTTCGAGCAGTACTTCCGGTTTTTCGGACGCGCGCCTGCACCTAGACCGCACGTCGCACCGGCGGGTAGTGTCGATCTAATGCGAACCAGTCTCCAAAGCTCGCGAGGCCAGGGTCGTCAGGCCGCCAGCTGACGCCACTCGGTCAGGGCGGCGGAGCGGTTCTGCATGAAGATATCCCGACGGTTGAGGAGGCGGTCCCGATTGAAGTGATTGTGGACCGAGGCGTGAACGGCGGCGCGCGTCGTCGGAGGCTACGGAACGTCTCCGCATGGCTCGGCCCATTTGCTCCGACACACAATCGGCGGCGGGCCTGATCCACGAGGAAGAGCCTTATCCGCGCCTGTCCTTGCGCGTCGACGATCACGCCGACCCGCTGCCGGAACTGCGCCGGCTTTACGAGGTCGCCAAGCAACGTTTATCCGGTTTCTCCGCCGGCTTTCCTCGGCGCTGTGGCCAGTATGGGTAGTGTTATCCTGTTTCCTGTTTCCTGTTTCCTGTTTCCTGTTTCCTGTTTCCTGTTTCCTGTTTCCTGCTTTCGGCTCGAGATCGGTAAGCCGGGCATTCTCGATCGACCTAAATTGCCGGGCCCAACAAGCGCCGGAAAAGCAGCATCCCGGAAAACAGAGCGCCAATCGAACAGACAACCGATATAGCGACATACAACCCACAAAGCAGCAACCGGCCGCGCTCGTAGAGCGCTACGAAATCCAGCGAAAATGTCGAGAACGTCGTGAAGGCGCCGAGAAATCCGACGACCAAGAATAAGCGCGTCTGGGTGGGCGCGGACCATACCAGGGCCATGGTTTCGGTGAGCGCGCCCATGACAAAGGAGCCGAGGATATTCACGATCAGTGTGCCAAATGGGAACCCGGTCCCCAGCACATGGGCCGCGGCGAGGTATACGAGATACCGCGCCATCGCGCCGAGCGCCCCTCCCCCCGCCACGGCCAGAAGCGATTTCACCCACGCCTCCGCGAGGCATCGCGTCGGCCGGGTGGAAAGGGGCCTGCGTTCAAAGCCAGGCGACTCTCTGGTCCGGACGGCCCTCCGCATCGGTTCCGGCCGCACCGGCGCCCCTGATCGTCGGACCGTGCCGGTGCGGGCCGGCGGAGCCTCGACACGGTCAAGGCATCTTCTTAGTGCCCGATCATCCACGGCCTCGACGGACCGTGCCGATGGCCGGGGCGCAGGCCATGCGCATGGCCATGACCGTGTCCGCCATGGCCATGACCGTCTGTGCGTTCACCGGCCACCCTTTTTTCGACCCTGGGTTGATCGGCACTGCGCTCATTGATGTGGTGCGCCTTGCGCGTCGTACCGTTCATCACGGCCAACGACGGAAGGGAAATCGCCCGCGGTGCGGGGTCCCCGCAGCTTGGGCACGGTGTGGGCGCCGCGTAATCCCCCATGGAGCGCCAATGCGAGAATTCCCCGTGGGAGTCACACACATAATTGTAGAGCGGCATCGTTCGTCCTCCACTCTCACGTTAACTCAATACCCCGTCCAGCAGCAGATAGCCTGGCAGCCAGCCGGTAAAGACGCCTTCTAGCGTCGCGACGGCACCGGTCAGTTTTGCGATTGGCATCTTGCGTACCAGCAAGAGCCAGAACATGAACCAGAGAACAGCCCAGGCCGCCCAGCACAGGCCGAACCATACGTCCCAGGTCGACTGCGCGGAGCCAAGAGTGTCGATCGCGACCGGAACTACGGTGATCGATACAAAGAGGCTAAACCATCCCAGGCCGCGGCCATCGGCGCCGTTGTATCGATTGATCGCCACCCAGAGGTAGGTGAAAGTGAACAATAATGTGAGTGCTGCCCCTTTGATCGATCCAGCGTCGGCACCGGGCCCAAACGCGAGAAAAAGAGCAACACAGAGCGTGATGCCGCCGACAAAAATGTTGATGACGGCAATCTCGCGGTCTTCGATATGGCCCATGAGCCATAGCCCGTTCAGGGACAGTACAGCGCCAACGTAAAGTAGAGCTAATCCGAGCAACATCGAGCTTACCTCCCAATTTCCAACGGCATTTTTCGACCGGCGTTGGAACGAGCGGCACGACATGCGCCGCATCGCGCGTCCCAACTCCTCCGATCGCGACAGACGGGGGCGCGGCGTACCCGCGCCCCGCGACCGCTGGTTTAACTACAGGACGCAGCGTCGGCCCCGGAGACCATCTTCGTGGGGCCCTTCGCGTTCGGGTTGATGTCGAACTCGAAGATCTCAGTGGGAATGGCAACAGTGCAGCACGCGTTCGGAATATCGACGATACCGCTGACCCGGCCCTCGACCGGCGCGGTGCCCAGAATCATGTAGGCCTGCTCGCCGGTATAGCCGAACTTCTTGAGGTATTCGACCGCGTTCAAGCAAGCCCGCCGATAAGCGATCGTGGCGTCCAGGTAATGCTGTTCGCCGGTATGCTCGTCGACCGAAACGCCCTCGAATATCAGCCAGTCCGAGAACTGTGGCACGATCCTGCTAGGCTTGAAGATCGGGTTGGTGATCCCGTACTTGGCCATTCCGCCCTTTATGAGATCGACGCCTATGTCGATCCAACCGGCCATTTCGATCGCACCGCAGAAGGTAATCTCGCCATCGCCCTGCGACCAGTGGATGTCACCCATCGACAGACCGCCGCCCTTTACGTAGACCGGGAAGTATACTTTCGATCCGCGGGACAGGTTCTTGATATCGCAGTTTCCGCCATGCTCGCGGCCGGGCACCGTGCGGGCGCCCTCCTTACCGGCCTTCTCCGCCGCGGCTCCGGTCATCTGTCCCATCAGCGCCGTTGTGGTTCCAGCCATCCCATCCGGCAGGGTGCAAAGCGGGGGAACGCGGTCCGGATCGGTCTCGAACAGCGCCGACTCGCGCTTATTCCATTTCGCCAGCAGGTCTGCCGAAGGCAGGCACCCGATCAGTCCGGGGTGAACCAAGCCGGGGAAGCGAACGCCGGGAATGTGGCGCGAACTGGTATGCATGCCATGGAAGTCCCAGCAGGCCTTGCGCGCCGCGGGGAAGTGCTTGTCGAGAAATCCGCCACCGTTCTCCAAGGCGAAAATGCCGGTGAAGCCCCACTGCGAATCCTCAAGCGGGCCGATGTCGTTGATATCGACGACCATGAGATCGCCGGGCTCCGCCCCTTCGACTCCGAACGGCCCACTCAGATAGTGCACCTTGGACAGATCGACATCGCGGATGTCGTTGGCTGAGTCGTCGTTCTTGATCTGCCCACCGGTCCAGTCGTAGCACTCGACGCGAAACTCATCGCCCGGCTTGAACCATTGGGTGATGGGAATGTCGGGATGCCAACGATTGTGGGTCTTGATAGACTGATCTTCCGGCCACTTGCCCATCTCAGCCTTGAATACGGTTTTCGCCATGGTGCATCCTCCTCTGCTGTACCAATTTTTCCTTGTTCCCCCGTTGCGTGGGAACGCCGTCCTACTACCGGCCTATGCGAATGGTCGATTGGCCGGCTCAATACGTTCGACAATCTTATTGCGCTTGTGTAACCGAGATGATTCGGCCGACCGGCGATATTGTAATTTTTTGTAAAGGCGCCTCGCGGCATGGAGCTTGAAATGTAAGCTTATGCTTGGCGGCCGATAGTTCAGGCACTGTCGATGTGGCGAACTTTGTGATTTCCGGCTTACAATGCATAGCGTACGATTTGCCGATGCAAACATGCCGACCCATAACAAGCATCCTGCTCGTCGATGATGATCGTCGGCTTTGCGCGTTCCTGACCAAATTCCTCACGGGCGAGGGCTATGCGGTCAGGGTCGCGCACGATGGCCGGGGCATGCGCACGGCCTTGGCCGATTCCTCCTTCGACCTGATCATCCTGGACCTGACGTTCCCGCGGGGGGAGGATGGCTTGACCCTTGCGAAAAACCTGCGAGCGCAATTGGATACGCCGTTCATCATGCTTTCGGGCAAGGGCGCAACAATCGACAAGGTGGTCGGCCTGGAGCTCGGCGCCGACGACTACGTTGCCAAACCGTTTGAGCCCCGGGAGCTATTGGCCCGGATCCGGACGGTTATGCGCAGGGCCGCCAACCAGATATCCTCGAATGGAGGCGGCACCGAGCGCTCGGACAGCGAGGTCGAGTTCGCCGGTTGGTGCCTTGACTTGGCACGGCACGAACTGGTGTCGCCGGACAATCGGAAGGTTGAGCTGACAAGTCAGGAGTTTCGCCTCCTCGAGGCGCTGGTTCAGCGTTCGGGCCGGCTCCTCTCACGCGACCAGATCCTGGATATCGTCGCCAAGCGGCACTGGAGCCCGTACGACCGAAGCATAGACGTGTTGGTCGGGAAACTCCGGCGCAAACTGGGTGACGATGCGCGCCACGCCCGATTGATTAAGACGGTTCGCGGGGTCGGCTACATGTTCGCACCCGCGCGGCTGTCCGATTGAGCGCCCGACCCTGGGATTGGGTCGTGACTCGCGGCCGTTAGCGCTGTTCCAAGGCGGACCTCAGGGCCCGTGACAGCTCCTCGACCTGGACCGGCTTGCGCAGCAGGATGGTCGTCGAATCCTCAGGGTGCCCGATGGCCGGGCTGCCGGCGGCATAGCCGGTCGTATAGATCACCCGAAGTTTCGGGTTTGCGGCGAGCGCCGCGCGTCCCAACATAACGCCATTGGTTTCCCCCGGCAGGACGATGTCGGTGAAGAGAACGTCGATGCCGGCATTCTCTTCGAGGAGCTTTAGAGCGCTTCGGCCGTCAGCAGCTTCCAGGACCTCGTACCCCAGGCGGGTCAGCAGGCGCCGTGTCAATCGGCGCACGCTCGGCTGATCCTCCACCACGAGGACTCGCTCGCCCTGTCCTGCGCCAGCCGGGGCGGCGGCGTCACCTATCGCGCGAGTTATGACACTGTGCGTACTGGCCGGAAAATAGAGTGAGACCGTGGTACCCCATCCGACCTCGCTGACCAATTCCAGGTGCCCCTTGGATTGGGTGACGAAGCCATACACCATGCTGAGGCCAAGCCCACTGCCGTGACCAAGATCCTTGGTCGTGAAGAAGGGCTGTATCGCCTTGCGCAGCACGTCTGAGGTCATGCCGTCGCCGCAATCCGTGACCGAAAGCATAACATATTTTCCCGGCAATACTTCGGGGCGAGACCGAACATCGTTTTGGTCGAACATGACGTTGCGGGCGCCGATCAGAAGCTCCCCACCGCCCGGCATCGCGTCCCGCGCGTTGATGGCGAGGTTCAGCACACTGGCCTCGAGCTGGCTCCGATCGATCTCCAGGTTCCACAGGTCGGGCGCCAGTTCCAAGCGGATCGCGATGTCTTGGCCCAATGTCCGTTCCAGCATCCGCAAGATATGGCGGACTAGCGCCCGAATATCGGTCGTCTGAGGTCGAAGGGTTTGGCTCCGCCCAAAGGCAAGCAGACGGCTTGTGAGGTCCGCGCCCGCTTTCGTTGCATCCAGGGCTTCTTCCAAAAGCTCCTGAACATCCGGCCGTCCCGTTGTTTCTTCTTGCAGGAGACGAAGATTGCCGAGAATGACGGCAAGAAGATTATTGAAATCGTGGGCAACACCCCCAGTCAATTGCCCGATTGCTTCCATACGCTGTGCTTGTCTCAGGCGCCGCTCCGCGAGCCGTTGTTCGGTAACATCCGTGCCAATGGTCCCCACGCCCACGGGCTTGCCGGCGCCGTCGACGACCCGGAACTTCGTCACCAGGACCGAATGCGTCGCCCCATCGGCGAGCGGAACTTCAATCTCCCGGCTGATCGCGCCGCCATTGGCGATAACCTTGGAATCTGGACCAAACTCCGTCCCATCCCGGTCCCAGCCCGGGAGTCCGGCGCTGTCCAGTGCCGCGCTTGCCGTCTCGGCACCGCCGCCGAACCAATCGTCGAACTTGCCGTTGGTCAAAAGATAACGCCCCTGGAGGTCCTTCAACGAGATGGCCGAGGGTGAGTTCTTGATGATCTTGCTCAACCGCTCCTGGCTTTCAGCTAAATTCTCGGCCGCCTGCGCAGCCTGAATCGCCTCCGCACCGAAAGAGGTCAGGATCTGACCCAGCTCGACCTCCTGCTGAGAGAACTGCCTACCTTCCTCGTCGTGGACGAACAGTTCGCCGAACAGCGATCCATGGCTGTCGAGGAGCGGAAAAACAAACTCTGCCCGAGCGGCGTGCCGCTCGCGGGCAAGGGCCTCGTCCAGAACGGGCCCTCTGTCCGCCGGCAGCGGAATTGCCTCCGGATATTGACCGCCGCGCGCGGCCGCCAGGCGCAGCGCCGATCCGTTCCGCAGATAAAGGGCTCCGCCGGCAGTCCGCAGCAACTCAACCATGGCCATTAGGAGTTGGCCACAAAGGGCCTCAGCGGTCGTGAAGCGCGCCAGAGATTGCATACTGTCAAGGATCTGGCCGAGCCGAACATTTAGAGCCTCCAACTCCCGGTTCCGGGTACGGACCGCGGCCTCGGCCTCCTCCCGTTCCTTCAGCAGCCTGCTCCGCTCGAAGCATCGTTGCAGTGTCGCCAAAAGGTCCTCGGTAAAAAACGGCTTGCAGAGGTAGTCGTAAGCACCTTCCTGGATCGCCTGAACAGCGGTGTCGACCGAAACGTAGGCAGTCATCATGATCGCGATGACCTCGGGCCGATATGCGCGCAGTTCGCGGATTAGCTGCACACCGCTGCCCCGGCCGAGTCTAATGTCGATAAGCGCGATCGCCACGCTGTGCCGCTTGAGCACCTTGATAGCGTCGTTTGCCGAATAGGCAGTTTCAACCGCGAAGCCTTCTAGGCGCAAAAGCTGCGCCAGGCTGTCCGCGAAGTCCCGATCATCGTCGATGACCAGTATGTCGCGTGTCGGGTCCGTATCGGCCGCCAAGTCACTTCCTTCTCTCATTACTCCAATCCAGGCCCGTTTTGAGTATCGGTCAAACCGACTCCCGCAACTCCGCTGTCACCGGCGAGTCGCCTTGGTGCTCGGGCGCGAATGGCAGCATAACGGTTACCGTCGTACCCTTGCCTACTTCACTGTCGACGTCGACGCTGCCACCGTGCTGATCAGCGATGCGCTTGATCAGTGGCATGCCGAGGCCGACGCCGAACGCCTTCGTGCTGAACAGGGGCTCGAACATGTGGCGCTTGACCTCGGCGCTCATGCCGGGTCCTGTGTCGCTGATCGAGATCGCCACCATGCGTTCCAGGTTGCGCGTGCGCACGATCACTTCCTGCGGGCGGCCCGTATGCTCTTCCATGGACTGGGTCGCATGAAATGCGTTTTGCAGGATGTTAACGAAGGCCTGGCGGAGCTTCTCGCTGTCGATCAGCAATTTGGCGCCCGACTTCAGGTCGAAACAAACCTTCACCCCACTTGGGTCTCGCATCTCCCTAATCTGCTGTTCGATCCAGTCATCGATCGCGACCGGTCGAAGAGTTGCCTCGCGCTTGCGCGAAAATTCCAGTAAATCCTCGATGATCCGGACGCAACGCCATACGTTTCTCTGGATCCGTTGCAGCTCCTCGCGAACATGAGGCTCAGTGCCGTCGAGATACCGGGTCAGAACCGACACCGACGTCATCAGGGTGCCCAAAGGATTGCGCAGTTCGTGGCTGACCGTTGCCGTCAGTTGTCCGATCGTCGCAAGCCGCTCTGTCTGCGCTAGTTCATGCTGGGTTTCGCGCAGTTTTTCGAGCGAAGTGACGAGGTCGCGCTCCGCCAGCTCCCGGCTTTCGTGCGACAATACGATCCACCAGGACCCGATGCAAAGTAGCGGCAGGAGCGCCAAGTAGACCCGCATGAGGAGCGTACCGCTGTCCAAGGCCGCGGCATCCACGTCGAGATCCATCATCCGATAGACCAACAGGAAGAGACCTGCGATCACGACGGCGAGCGACAAGAGAATGCCCAGGAACTTCGCCAAGCGCTGGATCGTGTTTGGCGCCAGCTTCCGGGTGAAAGACCGGCCGACGTAGCTGGATTTCTTCTTTAGCAGGTCGGAAATCGGCTTCTTGCAGCTGTCGTGACAGTGTGCGTCGAGGCTGCAGCACAGCGAGCAGATCGGCCCATCGTAGAAGGGGCAGCCCGCCATGTCGTTCGGCTCGTAGGAATACGCGCAGATGCTGCAGCGCACGGTGCTTTGCCCCTGCGGCAGCAGGTCCGAAGCCGCCTCTGGCTCCCTTGCCAGGTAGTATTTGCCCTTGGTCAAAACGCCGAGCAGGATTGCCACCGCGAAGGCGACGGTAAAGGAGATAGGGGCCGAATAGGCTTCCGCGACGGGACCGAAAGCGCCAGCGAAGCTTGAAACCGATATGACCGATGCGACCGCCATCGCGCCGCAGCCCACGGGATTGACGTTGTAGAGATGGGCGCGCTTGAACTCGATGAAGGACGGGCTGATCCGCATCGGCTTGAGCACGACAAGATCGGCGAAAATGGCGGCGATCCAGGCAATCGCGATGTTGGAGTATACCGCCAGAACAATCTCCAGGGTCTCGAAGATGCCGAGCAGCATGAGCAGAAGTGAGATCAGGATATTGAAGACAAGCCAGACGACCCGGCCCGGATGATAGTGGGTCACCCGCGAGTAGAAGTTCGACCACGCCAGCGATCCCGCGTAGGCATTGGTCACATTGATCTTAACCTGGGAGATGAGGACGAAGACGGTCGCTGCGGCTAGCACGATGGAAGGATCGGAACTGACATATTTGTAGGCCGTTATGTACATATGAATTGGCTCTACCGCATCGCTTTGAGCAACGCCGGCACTGACCGCGAGAACCGCGAGGAGACTGCCGGCGATAATCTTCAGGCCGCCGATCAGAATCCATCCGGGCCCGGCCGCGACGACCGCCGCCCACCAGGAAAACCTATTGCTCTTCGTCTTATCGGGCAGGAATCGCAGATAGTCGACCTGCTCGCCAATCTGCACGACGAGGGAAAAGACCACCCCAGTCGCGGCACCGAACGCCAGATAGTTAAAGTCGCTCGACCCGTCGGCGGCTTTCGAGAAAGCAAGCCAGTCACGGAGCACCTGCGGTTCCTCGATGAAAATGAAGACGAAAGGCGTCACCAGCATAAGCGCCCAAAGCGGCTGCGTGAGGATCTGAAGCCGACTGATCATGGTAATGCCCATGAAGGCGATCGGGATGATCACGAGCGAGGACACGATATAGCCGATCACCAGCGGGATATCGGCGTATATTCTGAGCGCCTGCGCCATGATCGCCGCCTCGAGGGCGAAGAAGATGAAGGTGAAGGACGCGTAGATGAGCGACGTCACCGTCGACCCGATATAGCCGAACCCGGCCCCGCGGGTCAGAAGGTCCATGTCGATATTGTACTTGCTGGAATAGTACGCGATCGGAAAACTGGTCACGAATATGCAAAGGCAAACGACCAGAATCGCGGCGAAAGCGTTGCTGAAGCCATAGCTCAGGGTAATCGCGCCGCCGATCGCCTCCAAGGCGAGGAAGGAAATTCCGCCCAAAGCCGTGTTAGAGATCGTAAAGGGCGACCAGCGCCTGAAGGACTTGGCAGCGTAACGGAGCGAATAATCCTCAAGCGTCTCATTCGCGATCCACGATTGATAAGAGCGCTTGGCTGGAACCGTCGCCGAAGTCATTGCTATGAATCTCAGCGTTTTTGTTCGGGCACCGTTCACCGGTCTACTTCGAGCCGTGCGGGGACGAATGAACAGCTTAGCCGCGGCGCCAAATTCGATCACGACCCCGGGTGGAAGCCTAGGCCGGTCCACGAGAGGGCGCAAGATGGTGATGTCAGGTTAAAGCGAACCGGTCTTCAAATTCGCCTGTTTTACACGCAGCAGGCCGCAAGCTGACGCCACTCGGCCAAGGCGTCGGAGCGATTTTTCTTGAAAATGTCGCGGCGGTTGAGGTGACGGTCCTGACTAAAATGGCTGCGGATTGACGAGTGGATCGAAACGAATTTCTGTAGCGCTTTCGCGCTCCTGCATTTCGCCATCGCCCGCTCCCGTCGCCGGAAAGGCTGGTGTGAGATTTCGGCTCTGTTGTTGAGCCAGCGGCCCGCCTCCTGACGTTCGGCATTTCCGATGGCCTTCATCGCCGCACGATAGAACCGGCGCCGGCCCATCACGATCGCTACTGGATGGCCGTATCGTTTTATCGCTTTACGCAAAAACCTCAGTGCAGCCATGCGATCCCGCTGATTCGTAACGTAGCCTCCAGAATCTCGCTCTCGTGGTCAACCGTGCGCCAGAGATAGTAGGTTTCGCCATTTATACGACGAAAGCCTCTTCCAGATGCCAGCCCCATTGCATCCTGGCCAGTATTTGTGCGGAACGCTTCTTCCTGATCTCGGCTGCGAACATCGGTCCGAACCGATCTCACCAAGCTCTGACGTTTCATGGCTGATGTCGGTCCCGCGTTCGTGGAGGAGGTCCTCCACCTGTCGTAGCGACAGCGGGAAGCGGACATACATCATCACCGCCAAGCGGATAGTCTCGAGCGACGTCTTAAAATAACAGAACGGAATGGATTTCTCATCCACGGAGGTTACGGGGCGCGCCTCACCAGCTCAAGTTAGTTTCCCCCGACACTGCCTGCCCGCGGCTCTCTCAATACCAGCCGCGCTTGATGTCCGCGCCCAGGTTCTCGGCGTAGAGATCAATGCGCCTGTCGCGTAACACCTGGTTGAAGTCGTTCCAGCTACGCCTACGCCGCGCGTCCGAAAGGTTAGCGTCGGCGATCACCATTTCCTCGCGGTCCTCGCTGGCCGGTCCGGCAATCGGCCATCCAGTGTAGCTAACCACCAGGCTGTTGCCGATAAAAGGCTGGCCGCGTTCGGTGCCTATCCGGTCGGCAGCGGCCACGAACATAGAATTGGAATGGGCCCCGCCCATGGCCAGGATAGTGGACATCTTCGGCTGGTTGGCGGGCTGCGACTGCATGGGGACCCAGTTGGTCGGCACGCAGAGGATATCGGCACCCTGCAGCGCCGCAAGCCGGAACACTTCGGGGAACCAGATGTCATAACAGACCGCCATCGCGATGCGGCCAATGTCGGTGTGGAACACCGGTACCCCCAGATTGCCCGGCTCGAAGAACAGATTTTCGGCCGCCCAGAGGTGGTTCTTGCGGTAGGTGCCGATCACGCCTTGTGCATCGATTAGCACGGCGGAATTATAGAGCGCACGCCCCTCGCGCTCCGCGATGCCGGCAACGATATGTATCTTGTGGCGCGCCGCGGCATCCGCCCAGGCCCGGCAGGTCGGTCCGCCGGGGATCTCCTCGGCCATGGCTAAGGCTTCTTCGCGGGTGTTGAAAACGTAACCGCTGTTACACAGCTCGGGCATCACCACCAGGTTGGCGCCAGCTTCCGCGGCCTGGTCGATCATCTCCAGACTGTGGGCTAGATTCCGATCTTTCTCACCAACATTGGGCTCCATTTGAAGGCAGGCAATTCGGACTTTGCTTTCGGGTTCGGATTCGCTCGTCGTCATGGCGGGGCCTCGATCAGGTTTCGGTTCAAAGTTGCGGTCGTCGCGTCCACCAGTCGTGGCTTTGCTCGTAGGCGTGGGCGACGCGCAGCGCCATCGCCTCGTCAAAGGGTTTCGCGGTAATCTGCATGCCGATCGGCAAGCCATCGCGATCAAAGCCGCAGGGGATCGAGATCGCTGGCAGGCCGGTCAGGTTGAAGGGATAGGTCAGGCGCCAGGATGCGGCCAGGACGCTTTCCGGTCCACCGGCGATCTCAACCGTCGTGGCGTCGTGGGCCCAGGCGGTCAATGGGGTGGTCGGCGTGACGATTGCATCCAGGTCCTCAAATGCCTCGTGGAAGTCCTGGATCAGCACCCGGCGGAACTGCTCCGCCTTCAGGTAGTCCGGCCCGGTCACCAGGCGGCCCATCTCGACCAAGGTGCGAACGTCCGGCTCAAACTGCGCTGTCAAGCCGGCGCGCAGCGAGGCGTCGTGATAGGCAGTTGAGGACGACAGCTCGATCGCAAAGATCGCGCCCAGGCCGTATTCCAGGTTCGGGACCTCGAAGTCGCGGATCGTGGCGCCGATTGAGGCGAGATCGCCGATCGCCGTTTCGATTGCCTCCGCCACCACCACCTGGTTACGCCCGAAAAAATGATTCCGGCACACCCCGATGCGCAAACCCTGCAGGGATTGGCCCAAGGCCGCCGTGTAGTCGGGGACCAGGCGGTCCTGACAGGAGGGGTCGCCTGGATCGGGGCCGGAAAGCGCGCGGAGCAGGAGCGCGGCGTCGCCGACCGTGCGGGTCAAGGGGCCGGCATGATCGAGCGACCAGCTATGAGGCACGATACCGCTGCGCCCAATGCGGCCGAAGGTCGGCTTGAGTCCAACCGTACCGCAGAGGCTGGCGGGGATGCGGATCGAGCCGCCGGTATCTGAGCCCAAGGCCGCCGAGGCAAGCCCAGCCATTACCGCCGCGGCCGAGCCACCGCTCGAACCACCGGGCACGCGCTCTAGATCCCAAGGGTTACGGGTCGGCGGCGTCACCGTGCCCCAGGCAAACTCGTGCAGCCGGGTCTTGCCGATCACTATCGCCCCGGCCGCGCGCAGTTGCGCGACCGCATGGGAATCTTTCATGGGAAAGGTGATGTCCGGCACCGCCGTGCCCGCCTTGGTAGGCATGTCGCGGGTCAGATAGTTGTCTTTGATCGCGATTGGGACACCGTGCAACGGTCCTTTCCAGCGGCCCTGGCGAATTTCCCGCGCCGCCTCCCGGGCATCGTCGAGCGCGCTTTGCGAGACTTGGACAAAGCTTTTCAGCATCTCATCGTGCCGCCGAATTCGGTCGAGCGCGGCTTCGACCAGCGCGACCGGCGACAGCCGCCCGGCGTGAAGTTCCGGGGCCAGCGCTTCGATGGGCCGGTCCAGGGGCTCGGCGCTCACCGCTCTGTCTCCTCGTCGCATGTGCCGCCGGTCGGATCGAAGACCACCGCCGGATGTACGTCGGTGAGGTTGAGGTTGCGTAGCTTGCGTAACTCCACAAGAATATCGGAGAAGGCGGCTAGGTTTTCCTCAAGACGCTCCGGCGTGACCTCCAACCCCAGGACGTCCCGATAAGGATTCAAGGACGCGCCCGCCTTGGGCGCGGTCATGGCGCGCTGCCCCCGCCGCCGGGCCGCTCGGGCGGTGGGTTCAGCAGCATCTCGCTGACCGAATCCAGCAAGCCGCCCGCCGGCTTGCCGCGTTTAGGCATGCCCTCGACGAACGGCAGCAGTTGCAATCTGGCGATGGTCGCGATGCGGCGCAGCTCGATGACCGGTTGCGGGTGCTCGTCGACGCGCAGATCGAGCCAGGGATAGTCCTCGGTGTAATGAACCCGAAGTGCCGCCGACTGCTTGCCGCGCTTGTCGCCGCCAGCGGTATTGCCGGCCTCGAGCGCCAGCAGCAAGCGTTCGGCCAGGTCCTCCGCCGCGTTGCCCTGGAACGCCTTGGCCATGGCGGTCAGGGTCGCCTCGCCGACCAACATGTTACCTTGAATCGCGAAGTCCGCCTCGGTGATGTGGCCGTACCACGGCGTGCAGCTCTCGCCCGACCAGGAAGCGCTGCGGCCCTGGGCGTCAACCACGCCGGCCTGGCGCAAGGCGGCGCCGTCGTCGTCGGCCATGACCCGATTAAGCGCTTCGGGCCCCGGTGTACCCTGCTCCATCAGGTGCAGCGCCTCGATGGCCAGGTAGGGATTGACCCAGGACTGCGTCGAAACCGCACCGACGCCGGCCTTCACATAAGGGCAGATCGCGCCCACCGCGGGTAACGCGGTACTGACTGCGACCCCCAGCATGCCGCTGCGTGGGCATCGGCCGACGATCGAGAAGGTTGTTAGATGTAAGCTCATGGCAGGCCTTCCTGCTTCAGACCGAAAGGTGATCGGCGATGCGTGCGGCGGCGCTAGGCGCGTCGCTCTTGCCCTCGTCGTCGATCTCGCCGAGTTTCACGACCACCCAGCGATCCGCGACCTCCAACGCGAAACGGACGTTCTGTTCAACCAGCAGCATGGCCACGCCGGTCCGCGCGCGCTCCGCCAATAGCGCCTTGGCGAGCCGTTCGATGATCGAAGGCTGCAGCCCCTCGGTGATCTCGTCGACCAGCATCATCTTGGGACGGGCCATTAGGGCGCGCGCGATCAACATCATCTTTTGCTCGCCACCGGACAGCGTTCCAGCGCGCTGGCTAAGCCGTTCTCTGAGGAAGGGAAACACCTCGCCGACCCGTTCCAGTTCCTCATCGAACCACTTCGCTTCGGGCTGACCGAGGCGCAGGTTGTCGCCCACACTCAGGTCCTGAAAGATGGCCTGCTCCTGCGGTGTGTAGGCAATGGCCTGGCGCGCGATGCGGTACGGTGGTTCACGGGTGACATCGCGCCCGTGCAGTGTGATCTGCCCCTCGCGCGCGGGCAGGAAGCCCATCACGGTCTTAAGCAGCGTGCTCTTACCCATGCCGTTCTTGCCAAGCAGCGCGACAATTTCGCCCGGCGCCACGGTGAAGTTGATGCCGCGCACCACGATCGCCTCGCCATAGCCGCTGGTCAACCCGCTGACCGCCAGTGTAGCTGCTGCGCCGCTCATGGTTCGTTGCCTTTGCCGTCCATCGCCGTGCCGGCATAGATTTCGCGTACCAGCGCGGAGCCGACGACCTCTTCCACGGAGCCGTCGAGCACGATCTGCCCCTGGTGCAGGACGATCACCCGCGAGCTGATCTCACGGACGAAGTCGAGGTCGTGCTCGACCAACAAAATGCTCAGGCGCTCACGCTCGGTCAGCGAGGTCAAGATCGCGCCAATCCGCTCGCGCTCGATCCGAGTCAGACCCGCGGTCGGCTCGTCGAGAAGCACGATACGCGGCTCCAACGCCAACACCATGGCAAGTTCCAGGGCCTGTTTCTGGCCGTGAGCCAGATGACGCGCCTCAGTGTCGAGGCTCTGTGCCAGACCGGTCTCCTCGACGATGCGCAGCGCCGCCTCCGGCAGCTCGAGGGCGGTATCGCTGGTCCAGAGTGAAGGCGGTTCCAGGCGGTAGCGAGAGACCCGCAGGCACTCGGCGACGGTCAGCGTGGCGAAAACATTGGCGGTCTGGAACTTGCGTCCGATGCCAAGCGCCACGCAGCGGTCCGGCGGCCAGCGGCCCAGCTCCCTGCCGAACACCGTAATGTCGCCGCCGGAGCGTTCGTAGCCATCGGCGAGGCAACGGATCAGCGTCGTCTTGCCGGCGCCGTTGGGTCCGACCAGACTCAAGAGCTCGCCTTCGTTGGCGACGAAGTCGATACCCTGGAGGACCTGAAGGCTACCGAAATGCCGATGCACACCGCTAACCGCGAGAGGCTTTTCCACGCCGCGCCTGACCTCGCGGACCGGGGCCCGCTCAAGCGCCGGCGTCTCGGCCGCGCGCTTCGCGCCCGGAACCAGCCGGCGCCAAAGTTTGGTCACCTCCGGCATCAGGCCCTGGGGCAGCGCCACGATGACCACGACGAAGAGGATGCCGACCAGAAGCTTCCAATAGAACGGCAGGCTGCCAGAGAGGTAGGAACTGGTCACATCTATGAAGATCGCGCCGATCACAGGACCGATCAGCGTACCGCGGCCACCGAGCGCCACCCAGATCAACAATTCGGTGCCGAGCAGGAAGCCGGTCAACTCGGGCGCGACCACGTTGGTGAAGGCGGCGTAACCAAAGCCCGCGACCGCACCGATCGCGCCGGCGGCGACAAAAAGCAGTATCTTAATGCGCGATACCGGAATGCCTAGGTAGGCGCAGCGAGTTTCGTTCTCCCGGATGGCGACCAGGACCCGTCCCATGTCGCTGCGCACGAAGAGCCAGGCGAGGGCCGTGACCACCACCAGGAAGGCGCCGGCAATCCAAAACCAGGTCTCGATCGTCCAGTAGTAGGTGGGAAAGCCGGAGAGCCCGCTGCTGGAGCCGGTCGTGCGGCCGCCGGCGAAAACCACCTGGGTCACGACGATCGGCAGCGCCAGCGTGACGATGGAACCGTAAAGCGGCGAGGCCCCATGATAGAAGGCGAGCCAGCCGGCCAACCCGGCCACCGCCATGGCGGCCAGAACCCCGAGCGCGAGAGCAAGGATAGCCCAGCCGGCACCGAAGCCCCAATGAGTGAACACCAAGGCACAAGCATAGGCACCAATACCGAAGAAGGCGGACTGCCCGAAGGTGAGGATACCGGTGTATCCCCACAGTAGATCGACGGTCAATGCGAGAGCGGCCAGCAGCAGCGCGCGGATCAGGATGTTGACGGTGTAAATGTCCAAGAAGAATGGCGCCACACCGAGGACCACGAGCGCGGCCGCACTGACCTTAAGCACGGTTCCGAGGTCCGAGCGCTGCCGCGCGGCCGAGGGTTGCCCCTTGGCGGGACCGTTTTGCGCCTGCTCAACCACTGAACAGTCCCTGTGGACGGAGGCGTAGGATCACTGCGGCCAAAACCACGATGGTCAAACCGCCGAGGATCGCGCTGACGTAGGTGCTGACCACGACCTGGGCACCGCCGAGAATCAGCGAGGCAACCATCAAGCCGGGTATGGATATGCCTGAAACCAGAACCAGCATGAAAGAGTTGACCAACCAGGGCAGGCCAAGATTCGGGTCGACCGAAATAAGCGGCGTGACCAAAGCGCCCGCCATGCTGGCGAGCGCCGCGCCGAGGCCGAATGTAGTTAGGCGAACCCGAGTGCTATCGATACCCAGACCGCGCGCCAGATCCTCGTTCATGATCACGGCGCGCGCGTTCAGCCCGAAACGCGTGAAGTAGAGCAGCGCCGTGAGTGCCACCGCCAAGAGAGCAGCCAGGGCGACCAGCACGAGCCGGTAGGTCGAATAGGACTGGCCGAGAAACTCGATCGCGCCCGAGATCGGGCTTTGCACGAACTGAACCTCGCGCCCGAAGACGATGGTGATGACCTGACCAATGATTATGCCCAGGCCCCAGGTCGCCAGGATTGCGTCCAGTGGCCGGGTATAGAGCGGCCGGACGATCGTGCGTTCGACAATCAGTCCCAGCACAAACCCGACCAGGGCCGCGAAAGGAACCGCCAACCAGGGATTCCAGCCCAGTTGAGTGGTGACAAAGGCGGCGTACCCGCCGATAGTAAGGAAGGCGCCATGGGCGAAGTTAATCAACTTCATGACGCCCAGGATGATCATCAAGCCGCTTGCGACGGCGAACAGTATTGCCGCAGTTGTCAAAATATCGAGGAGCAGACCGCCCAAGGACCCAGATCTCCCGGCTTATTCGGCGTGAAAGTTCGGCCGGTCGCGCGCCCTTTTGCGACGACGAGACCGGCCGAAGACAGTTCCAGTTTACAGGTTAGGGCATTGCTCGCCCGGATCGACATCCTTGAAGCTGCTGATCAACCTGATGCCGCCATCCGCCTGGACTTGAGCGAGATACATGGTCAGCGGCGCGTGGCGTTGCTTGTTCATCTGGATCTTACCGCGCGGCCCCATGAAAGCGACATCGTCGAGCGCGTCGATCACCGCCTGGGAGTCAGTCGTGCCGGCCTTCTCGACCGCGAGCTTGTAGAGATAGACGCCCTCGTACTGCGGCACCGAAAGGTCGTTCGGCGTCTTCAGATCGTCGCCGAAGTGGGCCTTCATGTTCCTCAGGAACGCCTGATTTTCCTGGCTTGGGATATCGGTGATGTAGGATGCGGAAATGTAAATGCCCGCGGCATCGGCACCCATATTCCGGGCCGTACCTTCGTCAACCGCGAGGTTTCCGTAGGGAATGTCGACACCCGCCGCGCGCAGCTGCTTGGTGAGCGTCACGTTCGGCGCGCCACCGGCGGTCGAGGTGATCAAGGCATCGGCCCCAGAAGACTTTAGCTTGCTGATAATCGCGGTCCAGTCGGTGCCGTCCATGGGCAGGTACTCATCGCCCAGAACCTTGCCGCCCTTCTGGGCGATATAGTCGGCCGTGAACTCGAGCATGCCGCGGCCAAAGGCGTAGTCACTGCCGACCAGAAAGAAGGTCTTGGCTCCCTCGGCGCTCATGAAATGGTCGACGATCGGGGCGACCTGCTGCTCCGGCACCCAAGCGTTGACGTAGAGCCAGGGGCTGCAGGAGCGGCCCTCGTAGAACGAGGTATAGATGAACGGCACACGGCCACGATTGACGATCGGTAGGCCCGCGTTGCGCGCGGCGCTGGTTTCCATCGAGATCAGCACGTCGACCTTCTTTTGGAACACCAAGGAATCGAAGGCCTTCTGCGCACCTTGGGCGCCGCTGCCGTCATCGGCGACGACCAGCTCGATCTGGCGGCCGAGTACGCCGCCGGCCTTGTTGATCTCTGCGGCCGCGAGTTCGGCGGCCTGAACCACCGAGGGTGCGACCACGCTGTTGGCGCCGCTCAAACCGACCGGAATGCCGATCTTGATGGTCTCGGCCGCCATGGCGCCGCCGCCGAGCCCGAGGACTGTTGCGACCGCAAGTGCGCCCGCCAAGTTAGCAGTACGTGTCTTTGTCATGGGATCTCCCTCCCGTTAAACAGAACGATTAATGCGCCGTGGTTCGGCGCCGGATTGGGCTCGTGGATCGCGATAGGCCACGATCCCCGGGTGCCTGCTTGCCCAGGTAAATGCCGGGGACACTTCTACTTCCCTGCTCAGGCGAGATACTTTTTCGAAATAGCCGCGCCTATTGTGTACTTCGGATCAACGAAGTTGCCGAGCCGGACTTTGCCGCATTGGCTTAGCATCATGTATGCATCCCACCGGTCGTATCCGAACTCCGCCTCCATCCAATAGATCAATTCGCGGTAGGCAATTCTCGTCGCATCCTCCAGAGGCCGCGAACTGCCGATCGCCATGATGAAGTCATCCGCTTCGAGGCGCGGCCACTCAATCGTCCAGCCCTTTATAAGGTCCACGGTAATGGTCGTAGTTGTCGGAAACTCCACCGCCACTCCGCAGACTTCGCCGTCACCCTGGCACGCGTGAGCGTCGCCGATGAAGATCCGGGCACCGGGCGTCCGCACTGGTAAATAGGTCACCGTGCCGGGACCCATGTCCGGCAGGTCCATGTTTCCGCCATGATTATCGGGCGTCAAGGAGTTGATTGAATCGATTTCGGGCGAGCAGCTCAAAGTGCCGATGTGCGGCCGGTAGGGCAGAGTCACCCGATCGCTCCAATAGACGTTCTCTTCATCGACGCGAATTTTGCGGACCTTTTCTGGCAGCGGCTCGTTCAGGGTCGCCGTATAATAGGTTCCGGTCAGGGCGCCGAACTCCTTGATCATGCAGCAAGTGCCACGCGGTTGCGGGCCGCGCGGTGCCATGGATTCAATATGAATGGCAACAGTGTCACCGTGCTCCGCGCCTTCGACCATGATCGGCCCGCATTGTGGATTGAGGAATGGCATTTTCAGCAGCTCGGAAGGCTTATCGTCCTCGGACTTGATCACGCCCTCGAAAGCGTCATGTGTCTCGACCACGACACGGTCACCGGGCTTGATATGCAGAACCGGATCCGAATAGGGACCTATGGTGTACTGAAAGGTGCCTTGATCCTCGATCGTCAGTTGATGCGTTGCGCCACCTCCACCGCCCCCGACACCGCGTTTGCACATGATTGACTCCGAAACCCAGTCGTTCGGATACTGCCGCATCACAAGTTCCATGGTGGCCTCCTGTTTGGCTTATTCAAATTTCTCGGCTCGCTCGCCGTGCTTCTCCTAAACAACGACATGTGTAGCCAGGATCATCTCGTCTTTTAAATCTTCTCCGCTTAACTCGCTTGTCACCTGCCCCTTGTCCATCGCGTAGGCGCGGTGCGCGGCGGTCTGCATGAGACCGATGTTCTGTTCGACCAGAAGAACTGAAATGCTGCGGGTCTTACTCAAGTCGACTAGAAACGCGCCGATCTCTTCCACGATACTGGGCTGCACTCCGTCGCTCGGTTCATCGAGCAGCAGGAGCGCAGGCTCGCAAATAAGGGCCCGGGCAATCGCCAGCATCGCTTGCTGTCCACCACTGAGCGTACCCCCGCGCTGGCTGAGGCGCTCCTTCAGAAAAGGGAAGTAGCCAAAGACCAAATCGAAGTTGGGCACGGGCTGGGCGTCGTTTATAAAACTTCCCATGCGCAGGTTTTCCTGCACCGTAAGATGCGGGAAAATGCCCCGACCCTGCGGAGCGTAGGCGATTCCCCGGCGCGCGCGCCGGTCCGCGCTTTCCCCGGATATATCCATGCCATTGAAAGTTATGCGCCCTTCGCGCAGCGGCAGAAGTCCGATCAAGGTGCGCATGAGCGTGGTCTTGCCAACGCCATTGCGACCGACAACCGCCACGATCTCACCGGGCTCGACCTCAATGCTGACGCCTCGTAGAACGTTGGCGGTTTTATAGCCCGCGATAATCTTGGAGGTGGATAGGATTGCCATGGATCGCCTAGGCCCTTCCCAGGTAGATGCTCTTGACCTGCTCGCTAGAAGTGATTTCGGCAACCGTCCCCTCGGCGAAGATCTGTCCCTGGTGCAGCACAGTCACGGTCTGAGCGACTTCCTTGACGAAGGCCATGTCGTGTTCGACGACGACGATGGTCAAGCCGGTCGAGTTCAGGTGCTTCAGAACCGCGGCTGTTCGCGAGGTTTCATCGGACGCCAACCCGGCGGTCGGCTCGTCCAACAGAACTAGGATGGGGTGAGCCGCCAGTACCATTGCGATCTCCAGCCACTGAAGCTGGTTGTGAGAAAGTTCCGCTGCCCTGGTCTCATCTTTCGGGTCGAGACCGAAAACTTCCAACGCGTACGCAAAACGCGCCGCGCCGGCTTCACTGCCGGCGGACTTTACCGGCGCGCGCGGAATGGCCAAGTTCTCGCGCACGCTTAGCTCGTGGAAGGCCCGGTTGGTCTGAAACGTGAGGCCGACCCCCAGCTTGACCCGCCGGAACGCCTGCATTCGAGTCACTTCGCGGCCGGCGATGAAGATCTGACCGCTATCCGCGCCCTGGATTCCGCAAAGCATCGAAAACAGGGTCGATTTGCCGGCCCCATTCGGCCCTATCATGCAGCGCAACTCACCGACGCGAACCTTGAAGTTGATGTTCTCCGCCGCAGTCACACCACCGAAACGCTTGTTCAGCGAACATGTCTCAAGAATGATAGGAGTTTCCATGCCCGGCGCGCCTTCTCAGGTTTCCGCCCGGGTGCGCCGTGGCATCCTTCGGCCGATCGTTTCGGCTAGCATCACGACAATACCTCGCGGGAAGAACATCATTGTGACCACCAACAACGCGCCGATTATGACCATCGCGTATTGGTTGCCTTGCGACGACAAGGTGTAGGTCAGCCAATTTAGTACGAGCGTCGAAATCACAACTGCCAGAAGGCTGGTCCGACCGCCGACCGCCGTCCAGACGACTGGCAGCGCCGCCTGCAGCAGGCCGACCTGACTGGGCGTAATATAGTTGCCCCATTGGACATAAAGCAGCCCGCTGAGCCCGGCCAACATCGCGGACAAAACAAATATCGCGGCCTGCCGCGCTCGAATATCGTAGCCGAGCAATTCTGCGCGTAGTTCGTCCTCGCGGATGGCGATGGTCACCTGACCGAACCTGGAATTCATCAACATCCGGAGGCCGAAATAGCAGGCAATGACGATCACGAGGCAAAAATAGTAGAAGGCGTAACCCTCGAAAACCAAACCGCCCAACTGAAACCACGGTATTCCCGTCATACCGTTGTAGCCGCCGAGGAGAACCGAGCCGACGCGCCATTGATAACCCGCGGTCTGGCCGAGAAAGGTCTCAAGCAACAAGGTAAATACCAGCGTTAGAATCGGGATGATCCATTTCTGTACGCGGGCATAGAAAACGAAATAGCCAAAAATCGCTGCGACGAGACCGCATCCGACAAGCCCGCCGATCATCCCTGTAATGGGGCCCAGGGGGTTTCCCGGCATATTCCCCGCGATAATGCCGTAAAGGTAGCCGGCGATACCGAAGTATGCGACATGCCCGAAACTCAGAACCCCGCAGTATCCCCATAACAGCGCCATGCCCAAGCCCAGGGGAACGTTGAGCAAATAGAAGGCTACGTTGGACGCCCGAAACGAGGACACCTGAGTCGGGTAAAAGAAAAGCAGCACAATGGCGACCGCGAGGCCGATCCAGAACCACCGCGTGTGGCCAATGTCGGCCTCACCGCCAATCAGGTGTACGATCGATTTCATCGCCAACCGCCCTGAGCCCGGCGGTCCAGGTATTTTTGCAGTTGTGCAGATATGCCGTTCGGCATGATACGAATGATAAAGAGAGCCGCCACCAACAGCGCAACGCTCCCGGAGAACGCGCCCAAGGCCATGCCAATGGGAGTCTTCACGGCAGCCAGGAGCACACTGCTGCCGATCGCGCCGCCGATCACGTTGGTGGCACCACCGACCACTACGGTAATGAAGGCCGGGGCCACGAACTGCTGCCCCATGAAAGGGGCGATCGTGGCCGTCGGCGCCAGCAAAGCTCCGCTCAAGCCGGCGAGTCCGGCTCCAAAGCTAAAGGTCAATGTATAAATCCGGCTGGTCGGCACACCGAGACTCTTGGCCATCTCGGCGTTCTGCATCGTTGCTTTGGCCTGCAGCCCGTATGTTGTCCGGCTGTAGACAATCCAAAGGGCCAAAACTAGCAGCGCACAAGCCAACATTAAGATCAGCCAGTACACGGAATAGGAGAATACGCCGTAGGAAAACGAACCTCCGGGGATTTTGATCGACGGCATGAATGGCCCGAAGAAAAGTAACGCTCCCTGACCGAGGACCAAACTAATGCCCCAAGTCACGACCAGAGCGCCCAGTTCCCGTCCATAAAACCTTCGCACGATCACCAACTCCAACACGGCCCCAAACGCGGCAACAAAGAAAAAACTTACGATCACCGCGATCGGAAAAGGAAGTCCGGCATGATGCGTGATGGTCGCCACGTAAGCGCCCATCATCATTAACTCGCCATGCGCCAAATTGATGATGTTCATCATGCCGAGAATGATGATGAGGCCGACGGCCGCCAGGAATAGGAACGAGGCCGTCGCTCCCAGTTGGTAAAGCAGGCTGAGTGCCAGCGGCAATGACTCCGTCACAAACCCCTCCACCTACTTGCGGAGGCGCACGCCGATCTCACAACGTTACCGGCTGCCCAGAGAAGTCGTTGCTGGAATTGGTGAAAATCAGATCTCATGAGGCCGTCCCCTGCCCGCCCTTGTATGGGGCTACAATCGAAAGCACCGCGCCCGCATGCGCCAACACGATTCACATGAGCATCCGGGTAAACCGGAGGTCCGAATTGTTCCGGCCGAACCACGAGTCCGACCGGAACAACGTCTGGACCATATCTACTTGGCAAACATCTTGAAGAAGGGATCCTCACCCGGAATATATTGTTTGTATTCCTTGTGTTTCACTAGGTTGACCCCGACGCGCTGGAGCCACCATGGCTGAATACTCGGCCACTCGCGCACGAAGCTGACATTGTGGTTCGCATCCGCGGTCGCGAGGCGGATGTAGTGCGAGCAATGATGCGTTGAGGGTTCGAGGAATACGGCCCCCTCCGGCGCCTCGATACTGAGTCCGGACTCTAGAGCCTTTTTCACCACCTCCTGGTCTGTCGTGCCGGCAAGCCGTGCCGCCAGGGCATAGAGATGGATCGAGAAATAGGTGTTCTGCGCCATCTGGCCGATATAGGGATCGTTGGGGAACATCTCGTACCACCGCTTGACGAAAGCCCTGTTCCGAGCCGTCGGAATTTCCTCGATGTAGTTGACGCAGTTGTACATGCGGTTCAGGGACGGCGGCTTGAACCGGCGATGCTCGTAGCCCTGGGCCATGTTGACCGTCGAGGCCATCGGATATTCCAATCCGGCAGCCGCCGCCTGGGGATAATAGTTCGACTGATTCGATCCGACTAAAAGCGTGAAGACCCAATCGGGCTTCGCCGCCTGAACACGTGCGATCGAGGTGGTGAAGTCCGAGACGCTGAGCGGCACAAACTCTTCCTCAATGATCTCACCGCCGACGAGCGGCGCGAAGGCCTTGGTCCAAGCCGCGGTCAACTGACCGAAGTTATAATCGGCCGCGATGGTATACACCCGCGGGCCGAACTTCTGAATCATATAGTCGACCACCGGTATGACCTGCTGCTCGACGATCGCACCGGTGCAGAAGGTGTTGGAATCGGCGACGCCGCCCTCATACTGATTGGTGTAGATATAAAGCTGCTTGTGCTGATCGACGATCGGGCGGATCGCTTCTCTCTCGGCGCTGGTAAAGCCCGCGACCAGACAGTCCACCTTGTCCTCCTGGATCAACCGCCGGGTCAGCTGTTGCCAGATGTTGTTGTTGGACTGTCCGTCCGGCCCGATCAGTTCTACTTCTCGGCCGAGCAAGCCGGATTCTCCAGAGTCTACAAGCACATCGTCGTCCTCGACGAAGGCCATGCCTGCGCCCGTCAAGGCGCCACCGTCGTTTACGTACTTCAGATCCTTGTCGCCGGCTCCCATCACCGGCGGCGCGACCGCGAACTTGGCCATCGAGCCAAGCCCACCGGAACCGACAGGCCCGCCTTTGAGGGTCTTTCCTTCGTTGATCTCTTTAACCGCAAGCTGAGCGGCATGATATTTTTGCACGCCGTACACGGCGAGATTGCCGGACAAGTCCTCGATGTGCCCGATCTTGACCGGATCGCCGGCGGCGCGAGCCACCTTCAATCCCGGCACCACCATAGGCGCGGCGAGCGCGACGGCAGCGGCACCGCTGCTTTGGATGAAGGTCCGCCGTTTGATTTTCGGGCCAAGACTCGAGGCCCGGTCCTGGGCATTGGCGGTGTCCGCACTATCTTCGATATCGGTTTTCTTTTTGTCCTTACTCTCTGACATTACTTCCTCCCCGGTTATGTTCAGGGCTGTGCACCAAACAAAAAAGGCCCCGCGCTGATCGCGCAGAGCCCCGGTGCTCAGTCGGCCAAAGGGCCGTTATGTGTCACACGCCCATGGCGCGACAATGCAAGTCGTCACATTATGCCGTCACCAAATGCGCGATTTATGCTCGCTGGAATGGGCCTACAAGTCAATATGGAAAACGTCGTGCAGATTCTTCTGAACTTCCGTTTCGGAACATCCCGCCTTGATGCACGAAGTCGGGTGCGTTCAAACGGCTGTTTTTCTATTTCTCGCCCTGTTTCGCGCTAACCCCTGCTCTACCGCCTTCATGTAGCCGTCGGGGTCGCTTATTAACGAGAAGGCAAAAGCCTCGATCACAAGGTTTGCCGACATGCTTGCACTTCTGACTGCGGCAAAGGCTTCGTCATCGTCAATCCCGAAGCGGCGCATCACCAGAAGTATGGCCTTTGTAAGCAAGGGGCGGGCCCTTATCTGCTCATGCTGAAAGGCTACTCTTTCTTCCAGTTCGCGCTGGCGCTTTTGACTATGATAGGCGAACACCAGTGCTTTAAAAATTCCCTCCCGGCGTATCGGTTTATTCAGCATGGCGCTTGGGTTCACGGCAAGCATGGCTTCAAGCCGTCCCGGCGCTTCCGTGCCGGTGATGGCGATTAGAGGTCGCGATCCAAAAGCGCGCACCTCCTCCGTCGATGAAGTGGCGCGCCGATCCGCATCGAAGAAGATAACATCGACGTTGTCGGGCATGATATCCGGTATGGGCCACGTCGCGTCGCTCTCGATCCCCAAGCGCGCGAGCTGCGCGACCAACACCTCCCTATTCGCGTCGTTCGGGTGCAACACGAGGGCGCGGTGGCCCCGGAAATTGGGTATACGGGAAGCGATCATTTGACCAATCTCAGTCGGCTTCTAAGCGCCGGTATTTCCCTTCCAACCTGGCTGGATCCATCCCCTTCGCCATCCGCTACCGGATCGAGCCAAACCAGATAAGGGTCGGGTTTTACCGGTTCGGGCGCCAAGGCGAAGATCTCGAATTGGCGGTCGTCCAGCGCCCGGGCCAGACGCGGTGTCAGATAACAGTGAGCATTGTCGGCATCGATCGTCACCCGTCCTTGCGGGGCATCGATACCACTGCCCAAGGCGGCATGACGAATGGCATCAATGCCCGTAGTCCCCGCCCTTTGGATCGCATTTGCCAGCAAAAGAACCGAAATGTAGGACGCCTCGGCGTCCGCACAGGTTGTCGTTTGGGCGCCGAAGCGGGCTTGGTAGCTAGCAATGAACCCGTCGTTGCGCTCGGATTCGATGCTTTGGAAATAGACGCTCGATGCGATGAGCCCAGGGCTTGCAGTCGGCCCTATGCGCAACAGCTCCGGCTCCGATAGACTGCAGTCGGTAATCGGCACGCGGTTTGCCTGAAACGCTGAATTCTTCTCGCCCAGCTCTTGGTAGGCCCTGACAAAAGCGTAGCGAGAATCTCCGATCAGGGTACTGTAAATAAAATCCGGGCGATGGCGCACGATATCGGCGATCAAATGATCGACATCCTGCGAGCCCACCGGAATGTATCTTTCCGAGACGACGTCGCCGCCGTTCGCTGTCAGAATCTCTCTCAGAATTCGGTTGTTTTCCCAGGCCCAGATGTAATTCGACCCGACGCAGAAGGCGCGTTTTCCATATGCCTTCATCATGAACTTGGTCAAGGGAATGATGTGCTGGTTGGGCGCTGCCCCTGTGTAGATGACGTTGCTGCTGGTCTCGAAACCCTCATAGTGCGAGGGGTACCAAAGGAGGCCATCATATTTCTCGAAACAAGGGATAACCTCTTTACGGCTACTGGAGGTGTAGCATCCGACTATGTGACGGACCTGGTCGTGCTTCAGCATGTGTTCGCAAGCGACGCGGTAATCGGCCACCTTTCCGGCAGGATCGACGAATTTGGGCTCTAGGGCAAAATCGTATGCTTTGCCCGAATTGACTTCATCGATCGCGAGGAGCGCGCCGTTCAACATGGCGCTCGACACGGCGCTATAGGGTCCGGTGACCGAAAACACCAAACCCACCGGAATCTTTTCCAGCACTCCTCGACCCACCCTTACTAGCACGCCGCCGTAAAACTAGCGCAGTTTATTGGTTAGTATTACATTTAATGGTGCTGTCCGTCCAATGCGGACTAGTCTCCGATAGGCAGGGAGATGCTAGGTTCATGCGGCGAGTTCACGCCATTCCGCCAGCGCAGCGGAGCGGTTTTTCTTGAAGTCGTCGCGGCGGGTGAGGTGGCGGTCAAGGTTGAAGTGGTTGTGGATCGAGGCGTGGACGGCGGCGAACTTCTGCAGGGTCTTGGTGTCCCTGAATTTCGCCATCGCCCCTTCCCGTCTTCGGAACGGCTGATGTGAGTTTTCGGCTCGATTGTTGAGCCAGCGTCCGCACGCCTGACCCTCCATATTTCCAATCACATTCACCGCCGCTCGATACGACCGAAGACGGTCGGTGACGATCCTTCACGGTCGGCCATAGCATTTCATCGCACGCTTGATAAACTTGAGCGCAGCCTTGCGATCCTGGCGTTTCGTGGCAAAAACATCGAGCACTTCGCCTTCGTGATCAGCGGCCCGCAACAGGTAACGTGTCTCTCCATTGATCCGAACAAAAACCTCGTCCAGGTGCCAGCGCCATTGGAAATAGGTCCGGTGCCCAACGCGTCGCTTTCTGATCTCCGGCGCAAACATCGGACCGAAACGGTTCCACCAAAACCGCACCGTCTCGTGACAGATGTCGATGCCGCGCTCGAACAGTAGGTCCTCGACCTGACGGAGCGTCAGCGGATAACGGATGTGCATCATTACCGTGAGGCGGATCACTTCAGGGGAACTATTGAAATAGCGAAAGGAATTTTCCATCCGCTGAGGCTAGGGACTGCTACTGCCTTCCTCAACCCGAATTGCTCTGACATTACCAGTTTTTATGCGATATCAATGACTTGCTGGCGGTGCAGGTAGTCTCGAGCGAACCGGTCTCCACCCAAATTCCCTGTTAAACAGGGAAAAAAACAGGGAAATTTCGCAAATATGGCCCATGAAGCGCCAATTAATATGGTCTAAGCCGCTATGTTTCCTAACTTTTTCCGCCAAATTCCCTAAACGGAATAACAGGGAATTTCTTGAGCCAAACAGGGTATTTTCTCGCGATAACAGGGAAACGCATCTGCGGATCAGGGAACGTTTCAACAACCGTGCAGCAGGTTCAAATCCCGGGCTCGCAACCGACGATATCAGCAGGGCCTTTTCCAAGCAGCGGCATGATGGTCCAAAGACATATAGGGTGGCTTTTCCTCATAGAGATCGAGGGCGCGCAAGCACCGGAAATTGCGGTGTTATATTGAGCCATAGTATCTCGAACCTGAGCGAGGTTATGGATAGACGCGCTTCCTTGTTGATCGACTCCAAGATTACGCGATAGAAACATCTCGGCAAAATTTCGTTAATATAATTCTGAATTTTTCTTTATATAACAAATAGATAGACGTATTTGCACTACAGAAAAATACAACAACACCTATTGAGCACTGGCGAAAAACACAGATTGCCCCACCTTCGACGTACTCAACGGACTATCCCCGACACGGTGCTGAGGTCAGATTCATGGCTGTGTGCAACAATACATTTGCACCCAGAGCGATATCGTTCCAATCCGTACGCTCCTGCGGGGCGTGACTGATGCCCCCAACGCTGGGGACGAAAATCATTCCGGCGCGCGTGTGCGCGGCCATCACTTGGGTGTCGTGACCGGCGCCACTGGGCATAACCATCGTTTCAATGCCGAGTTGCCCGGCCGCCCGGTGAAATGCCGCAATGATGTCAGGATGGCAGGGCTGAGAGCGGAGCCAACTGATCTCTTCGATACTGCTGGCAACGCCGTGGGCGTTACCCGCCGTTTCAACACCGGATCGGCAGGCCACGCGCAGGCGTTCCATGACGGCGTTGTCCAGATCCTTGCCGACTAACGAGAATTCGACCAAACCCGGCACCGTGTGGGCAAAGCCGGGTTCCATTGTCACCTTGCCGATGGTGAGACGGCTGTGCCCACCGCCCGCCTTGTCAATGATATCCGGGATGGTATGGGCGAAATCGGCAAGCGCTAGAAAGGCATCGTTGCGCATCTCCATGGGGGTGGTTCCGGCATGATTTGCCTGTCCCTTGAGCGTAACGGACCAATGAAACACGCCAGAGATGCCCTCAACGATGCCCACCGGGATTTGCTTACGATCCAACACAGGGCCTTGTTCGATGTGCAGTTCTAAAAACGCACGGATCGAATCGGTTGGGCGACCCAGACGAAGGGTGTCCTCGGGACTAAGCCCCTGCGCGCGCATGCAGTCCACCAAGGCGATGCCCGTATCATCCTTGGCAGCATAAAGCCAATCTGCATCGACCTGGCCAGTCAAAGCTTGCGATCCAAGCATGCCACCGAAACGGCCCTCTTCTTCGCTGGTGGCGACAACTTCAATCGGGCACGTGGGCGTGAAACCAAAACTCATCATGGTGCGAACGCATTCCAACCCCGCGATCACGCCAAGCGTTCCGTCAAGCACCCCGCCCCGAGGCACCGAGTCGAGATGAGAGCCGATCATTACCGCCGGACCGTCACCAGCCCCCCAGCGGCCAATCACATTTCCCGCGGCATCCATGTGCGGCATTAGGCCGCCCTCCGCCATCCGTCCCATGAGCCAACGCCGCGCATCCATATCCGCGTCGGAAAAACTAGGCCGATCAACACCGCCGTGTTCCAAGTTCCCGCCGATTTTGGCCAGCGCTTCTAAGTCGGTGCGCAAACGGTCCAGGTCGATTTCGGCGGTCTCGTGCGTCACGGCTGGGGTCGCGGGTTTCATATTTACTCGATTCAGACTCTGTTCAAGCGTGGGCGGTTTTGTTATTTTATCATGATTATTTTATGGATTACACTTAATTATCATGATAAATTAGTCAACATCGGTCGTCATCTGAGCGCCGAGCGAATTAGAATCGATGACAGAGGAGAGCATTCCATGAAATGCCTGTTGAGTAAGGCGAAGCACTTTTCCGCTGCAGCCCTGGCAGTACTGGCGCTTACATTCGCCGCAAATCAGAGCTTGGCGCAAACACCGCCGAACGTCTTGGTGGTCGGGCAAATCGCCGAGCCGAAATCGCTTGATCCGCAAGCTGTTACGGCGGTGAACGACTTCCGCATCTTGATGAACGTATACGACGGACTAGTGCGCTATAAGAACGGCACACTGGAAGTTGAGCCGGCACTGGCCAAGTCCTGGACCATCAGTGACGATGGCACGGTCTATTCATTCAAGCTGCGCGACGGCATCAAATTCCATGATGGGACAAAGCTGACGGCCGAAGCGGTAAAGTTCAACTTCGACCGGATGCTGGACGACAAACACCCGTACTACGACACCGGGCCGTTCCCGCTATCGTTCTTCTTCAGCGCCGTGGACACGGTTACGGCCAAGGATGAGCTGACGGTGGAATTCAAGCTCAAGGAGCCGTATGCGCCCTTCCTGTCCAACTTGGCGTACCCGACCGGCCTCATCGTTTCCCCTTCGGCTGTGAAAAAACACGGCAAGGAATTTGGCCGCAACCCATCCGGCACCGGTGCGTTCAAGTTTGCCGAGTGGGAGAGTAACGCCAAGCTCGTGGTGACGCGCAACGATGACTACTGGGACGGAGCGCCCGAGTTGGAAGCGGTTGTGTTCCGGCCGATCACCGACGGCAACACTCGGGTCGCGGAAATGCTGTCCGGCGGCATCGACATGATGGTTGAGGTTCCCCCCGACAGCGTTGCCTCGTTCAGCGACAATGCGGCCTACAAACTTTACGAACAGGCCGGACCGCACGTGTGGTTCCTGATCCTCAACGCCAAGGAAGGCCCGTTCGCCGACAAACGCGTGCGTCAAGCCGCCAACTACGCCATCGACAAGAAGGCGCTGGTGGAGAACGTCCTCCAAGGCACGGCGGAAGTTGCCGCCGGCCCGACCCCACCGGCATTTTCGTGGGCCTATAACAACAACCTGCAGCCGTATCCCTATGACCCGGCAAAGGCCAAAGAGTTGATCAAGGCCGCGGGCGCGGACGGCGCTGAGGTGACTTTCTACGTCACAGAAGGCGGCTCCGGAATGCTCGACCCCATACCCATGGGCGCGGCCATTCAGGCCGACTTGGCCAAGGTTGGGTTGAACGTCAAGATCGAGACCTATGAGTGGAACACCTTCCTCGGCAAGGTCAACCCGGGCCTGGAAGGCAAAGCCGATATGGCGGAGATGGCGTGGATGACGAACGATCCCGACACCTTGCCGTACCTGGCCCTACGCACCGGCGCTTGGCCCGACAAGAAAGGGTTCAACTCGGGTTACTATTCCAATCCGGAAGTCGACAAGCTTCTGGAATCAGCCCGCAGTTCCACGGATCAGGCCGAGCGCGCAAAGCTCTATAAGAAGATGCAGGTCATCGTCCAAGAGGACGCACCCTGGGTCTTCGTCGCCAACTGGAAGCAAAACGCCGTGACCAGCTCGGCAGTCAAAAACTTCGCTCTAGAGCCTTCGTTCTTCCTGATGCTGCACAAAACCGCTAAGCCGTAAGGCGATGGAGGTCGGGGGTGGAAACGCCGCCGACCTCCATCCCACGGTTCACCAATATCTATTGATCGCTTCATGTCCGGTTACATCGTTAAGCGCCTGATCGCCATGGTTCCAGTCCTCTTCGGGCTTACGGTGATCGTCTTTACGATTATGGCGCTGATTCCCGGCGACCCGGCCTTGGCCATCCTTGGCAGTTACGGTACCGCAGAGAATATTGCCAAGCTCAACCGCGACTTGGGGCTCGACAAGCCACTCATCCAGCAATACCTGATTTGGCTCGGTAACCTGCTAAGCGGTGACCTCGGCCGTTCCTACACGCTTAACCGGCCCGTCTTGGACGAGGTTCTGGAGCGCTTTCACGCCACACTTATTCTGGCCGGCGTGTCGCTGGTGCTGTGCTCGCTGTTCGGACTTCTCGCGGGCATCGTATCCGCCGTACGCCAGTTCGGCTGGGCCGACCGCGTTATTACATTTCTAGTCCTGATCGGCATTTCCATGCCGTCGTTCTGGCTGGGGCTGTTGTTGATATTGGGATTCGCGGTAAACCTAAAATGGCTTCCCGCCAGTGGCATGTACGCCATCTACGGTGGCGGCGATATAGCCGATCTGCTATCGCACTTGCTGCTGCCCAGCGTGACCTTGGCGGTCGTTGCCACCGGCGTGATCGCGCGCTTGACCCGCGCCAGCATGCTGGAAGTTCTACGCCAAGATTATATCCGCACCGCGCGTGCCAAGGGGGTGAGCGAGCGCCGGGTCATTTACCGCCATGCGTTCAAGGCCGCACTGGTCAGCGTCATACCGGTGATCGGCATCCAGGCGGGTCTTGTTCTCGGTGGCGCGGTCTATATCGAAACCGTATTCCAGTGGCCCGGCATCGGGCGCATGCTGGTGAAGGCTATTTCCACCCGCGACATTCTGTTGGTGCAAGGCGGTGTGCTGGTTGTGGCGGCGAGTTACGTTGTCTTCAATCTGATCGCCGACGTGGTTCAGCATCTCCTGGACCCAAGGCTGAAGTCGTGAGCGCGCGACCGGGAAGTTGGAAGCTTCTGCTCAACAACCGGCTCGCGGCCATCGGGCTCGGCGTGTTGGCCCTAACGTTGTTGTGCGCGCTAGCGGCGCCCATTTTGCCTCTGATGCAACCCGATGCCACGGCGCTTGCCGACCGGCTGATGCGGCCGTTCGAAGGCGGGCACGTCCTTGGAACGGATCATCTGGGCCGGGATCTGCTCTCGCGTCTGATATGGGGCACGCGCGTCAGCATTGCGGTGGGTGTGTCGGCCACGTTAATCGCCGCCGTGTTCGGTTCCGCCATTGGGCTCATCGCCGGATATGCCGGGGGCCGGACCGATAACTGGCTGATGCGCGGCATCGATATGCTGATGGCGTTCCCGTATATCTTGTTGGCGCTGGCCATCGTCGCCGTGTTGGGGCCGGGATTACTCAATGCGCTTTACGCCATCGCCCTGGTCAACATCCCGTTCTTCGCCCGCAACATCCGCGGCGTAACTCTGGGCCTGAGCCGGAGAGATTTCATTGATGCGGCACGCCTGTCGGGTAAGGGACATGTGCGCATTCTGCTCACGGAAGTGCTGCCCAATGTTCTGCCTATCATCGTCATCACCATGTCCACGACGGTGGGCTGGATGATTTTGGAAACGGCGGGCTTGAGCTTCCTGGGCCTTGGCGCGCAGCCGCCACAGGCGGACCTAGGTTCCATGCTCGGCGAAGGCCGCAAGCTGCTGTTCAACGCACCGCATGTTTCGCTCGTTCCTGGACTGATGATCTTCATCCTGGTGATGAGCATCAACCTGTTGGGCGACGGTGTTCGCGATATCCTCGATCCACGTTTGAAATCCGGTGTCCTGAGCCGCCCGGCGGCCAGCACCAAAGTCGAACGCCAAGACACCTCGCCACTAACACCCGGCCCGGCCGGAACCGCGTTGGATGTGCGCGACCTGGCCACCGAATTCCGTCTTGGACCCGAGGTCTACAAGGCCGTCGGCGGGGTGAGCTTCCAATTAAACGAACGAGAGTGTCTGGGCCTGGTGGGCGAGTCCGGCTCGGGCAAGTCCGTGACCGCGCTATCTTTGCTGGGCTTGGCGCCGACACCGCCCGGCACCATAACCGGCGGCCGCGTGATCTATGACGGCCGCGACTTGCTTGAAGCGAATTTGGGCGAGTTGCGCCACCTGCGCGGCAATCGCATCGCCTATATTTTCCAGGATCCGCTGAGCACGCTCCACCCCCTGTTCTCGGTCGGCGATCAGATCGCGGAAGCCGTCCGCGCTCACCATCCCGTATCGTACCGAGAGGCCTGGGCCAAGGCGGTGCGGCTGCTCGACATGGTACGGATCCCGAACGCCGAGAACCGGGCCCGCGCCTATCCTCACCAGCTTTCGGGCGGCATGCGCCAGCGCGTCGGCATCGCCATGGCGTTGGCCAACGACGCCGACATTCTCATCGCGGATGAGCCGACCACGGCGCTGGACGTGACGGTTCAGGCGGAGGTTCTCAAGCTGCTCAATCACCTGCGCGCCGACAAACAAGCCGCGCTGCTGTTCATCACCCATGATTTCGGCGTGGTATCAGAACTGTGTGACCGCGTCGCGGTCATGTATGCCGGACGCATCGTTGAGATGGGCACAACAAGGGAGGTGCTCGAAAGCCCCGCGCATCCATATACGAGAAAACTGATCGCCTGCGTGCCGGTATTGGGCCAGCCCGACCGGCGCCTGGACACCATCGAAGGCTTGCCGCCGACTATGAACCGTCTACCCGCCGGTTGCGCCTTCGCGCCCCGATGCCCGCATGTTGCCGATAGCTGTACCAAGGGCGACATGCGCCTTGAAGACATGGGCGGCGGCCACTTAGTGCGGTGCATCCGAACCCAAGAGGTGGCGGCATGAGCCCGCCCCTGCTTCGCGTCAACGATCTGGTTCGCACCTTCGGTGGCGGGCGCCCGTGGTTTGGTCTTGGCCGCCCCAAGCCCGCCGTACATGCGGTGCGGGGCGTGAATTTCGAGCTAGGTGCGGGCGAAACGCTGGGCATCGTGGGTGAGTCCGGGTGCGGCAAGTCCACCCTGGCGCGGATGTTATCTGGGTTAGACATCCCGACCTCGGGCACGATCGAGCTGGAAGGCGGCGACGTTACCGATTTGGCCCGCCGCGATATCCGCAAGCTGGCGCGGTCCATCCAGTATGTGTTCCAGGACCCGGTCGGTGCCCTCAACCCGCGAAAGACGATCCGCACTATTTTGGAAACACCCATGGTGCTGTTGCTTGGATACAGCAAGGATCAATGCGCAGAAGCCATTACCGAACTGATGGAAGCGGTGAACCTGCACCCGGAATTCCTGGAGCGCTACCCGCATGAATTTTCCGGCGGCCAGGCGCAGCGGATCGGCACCGCGCGAGCCTTGGCCACCCGCGCCCGGATTCTAATTTTGGACGAGCCGGTCTCCGCCTTGGATGTATCCGTCCAGGCGCAGGTTCTGAATCTGCTTGAAAACCTGAAATCCCGCTTCGGCCTGACCTATGTATTTATCAGCCACGATCTCTCCGTGGTGGAAGGGGTCAGCGACCGGGTCGCCGTCATGTACTTCGGCCGGATCGTTGAAATCGGCAATGCACGGACACTGTTCAAGACGCCGCGTCATCCCTACACCCGTCTCTTGTTGGATTCCGCGCCGGTGCCCGGCAAACGGACCTTGGATGTTTCCGAGGAAACATCAGAACTGCCTGATCCCCTCGCCCCGCCGCCGGGTTGTGCCTTCGCGCCCCGTTGCCCGCACGCCCGGCCCGAATGCCTGTGCGAGGAACCTGCCCTCCTGCCCTCAACCGAAGTCGGGCATCAGGCCGCATGTCATTTCCCGTTGACGGCAGCAGATACATCGGGAGATGAAAGGCGATGAATATCCAGCCCGCGCCCGCCCCGCGCCAACCGAAGCGCCCGGATGAGATATGCGAGCGCATCAAGGATTGGATCGTCGAGCGCAGTCTTCAACCCGGCGACCGCCTGCCGCAGGAACGCGAACTAATCGACTTGTTCAAGGCCTCCAAAAGTACGGTGCGCGAGGCCATGCGGGTGTTACAGACCCAGGGGTTAATCACAACGCGCACCGGCCCGGGGGGCGGAGCGTTCATCGCCGCCCTCAATGCCACGCGGGCGATGGGACTGCTCAGCAATCACTTCTTTTTCAAGCAACCCACACTGCATAACATCTATACCCTGCGCAAAGTGCTGGAACCGGAGTTGGCCGCCAG
Source organism: Kiloniellaceae bacterium (assembly GCA_021776115.1). Lineage (GTDB taxonomy): Bacteria > Pseudomonadota > Alphaproteobacteria > Kiloniellales > J153 > JAJFGN01. The sequence goes on from JAJFGN010000028.1 coordinate 153,240, forward strand.
CTTGGCCGGCCGATTGAAACCGGAAGATATCGAACGCCTGCACGCGACCATCCGCCTTTACGACCATCCGGCGGAAAACCTGGGCGAGGAATACGCCCAGCGTCTCGCCGAATTGAATTTCCACAGCGTCCTGGCCGAGGTTTGTCCCAATCCGATTTTGGGATTCATGTGCGGCTTTTTGCAAAATTTGTTACGCGACCTCGCCATTTGCCGGCGGATCTATGACAAGCCCAACCCTGAACTGCGCGAAACGGGGCTGCATTACCAAGTACGCTTGCTCAAGGCCCTGAAAGCGGGAGATGCGAAAGCCGCCCGGGACATCATGTATCAGCATATGTGCGTGGCGCAGGAATACATGGAAACCTGCGAAGCGGAATTGACCAGCGGGTTCTTGAAACTCGACACTGGCTCTTCTTGAGGGATCGTTGGGATGGGTGCTGGTTCTGGCTTGAGCTTTAGATGAACCTCTGTTGTGCGAACGATGGCTGAAAACCCATTGGCAAGCGATTAGTCATCCTACACGATATTATCTTACATTAGAAAACGTTGGCCAAAATTGGAGTTGGTTGCGGGGGCACGCAACCATCGGAAATTGCGGTGTTGCTTTGAGCCATAGCATCACGGATTCAGGCAAAGTTTTGGGTGAACTGGGCTCTTTACCGACAAATTCCAGGACTAGCTAACTGAAACATCATAGCCACAATTCGGCAACCCTATTTTGATTATTAGTTGATATATAACAGTGAGATGAGTATTGATGCGATACCACGAAGCACGATGATATCTGTCGAACACAGGCAAAAGCCCAGATCGACACCCCGTCGCCGTCGGACTCTTTATCACCGCCGGCTACTGGTTCACGGCCTCGACCTCTTTTGCCAATCCGGCGGTTACCATCGCCCGCGCGCTTACCGATTCCTTCTCCGGCATCGATCCCGCACTCGTTCCTGCCTTCATAGTGGCGCAATGTCTCGGCGCGCTCCTGGCAACCGGACTATTCGCCTGGCTTCTCCACCCCGCCGGAAAGCAGTTCAATGATGAGGGTGTGCCTGAAATTGAACTCAAACTGGCAGAGTAGATAACATGACCGAGATTACGATCTATCACAATCCGGATTGCGGGACCTCACGGAACGTCTTGGCATTGATCCGAAATAGCGGTGTTGAACCCACGATCATCGAGTACCTGAATACACCGCCGACCCGCGAGCAATTGGTTTCGCTTATCGAGGGAATGGGGATCGCGCCGCGCGAGCTGCTTCGCCGAAAGGGAACCCCCTATGAAGACCTCGGACTCGACGATCCGAAATGGACTAACGATCGGTTGATCGATTTCATGATGGAGCATCCTATCCTGATCAATCGGCCGATTGTCTTGACGCCGCTGGGCGTCAAGCTCTGCCGGCCGTCCGAAGCGGTCTTGGATATCTTGCCAAATCGGCAGACGGGCGCCTTTGCAAAGGAGGACGGCACCGCCGTCGTGGATGAGCAAGGTCGTCAAGTTACGGGATGACGCACCGCTTCCGGTCTCGCAAGAGACTTCTCTTGTTGAAATGAAAAGCGGCGGCCCGAGGGCCGCCGCATTCTTTGTGTAGTTGGCCGGATCTCTAAGAGTCTTGAGGATATTCGAGATCCTTGAAGCTGATGGTATCCGCATCCGGCACGCGTCCGATCCTGCGGATATTCGCCCAGACATTCTTGTAATTGGGGATTCTCAGCTCGTTGACGCCGCGGCTTACGATATTGCCGTGCTGTCCGACAGGTGCGGCGAAGATCATAAAGCATTGCCCCGATTGGGCCGCCGCGGTGGGGTAGACCATGGCTTGTGTCGAGCCAACATCGTTATAGACCTCAACGAGATCGCCCCCTTCGAGCCCGAGCTTCTTCATGTCACCGGGGCTCATCTCAATCGGCGGCATCTTGAAACGTTCCCAGACAAACGGCGACCGTTGATCGTAGAACGCATTCTGCCAGATCATGTTCTTGCGCCCGCTATTGATCAGGAAGGGGAATTCTTCCTGTTGCGCACCACGGTCGGCTGGATCGAACCCACGCCACTGCGCGGGGAAGAAGCGCGCTCGGCCGTCTTCGGTGCCGAACTTGCCGTCGGTATAGAGGCGCGGTGTGCCGATGAGCTTGCCGTTCTCATAGCCGACAACAGGCTCCTGAACGCCATTGGTGCCCATGGCGCGGAGGCGGTCGTAGGTGACGAACTCGCCGCCCTTGGCATTCTTGCGGTAGCCGTCGTTGAAGGCGTCCTCTTCCGTCTTCCAGTCGAAGCCCTTGAACTTGTCCGCCCAATCGTCATGACCGGCCTTGCGGAAGGACGCCTCGAGCGCATTGGCGAGCCGCGCGGCGATCAGACAATCCGGCATGGCCTCGCCCGGCGGATCCATGTACTTCTCGGTCAGACGCAGACGCCGCTCTCCGTTCATCGAGGTCAGGTTCATCTCGCCGGTCGTCGCCGCCGGCAGGACGACGTGGGCCGCCTCGCCGATCTGCGTCGGCAGGATGTCGACATCGACGCTGAACAGACCGCCGCGTCGGATGGCATTGATGATGGTATCGAGCTGGGCTTCCCGATCGCCGTAAGGAATGGCCGACATCGCCTCCTTGACGATGTTCGTGCGCCGGCGATATTCCCGACGGAACTTGCTCGCATTCAGACCCGATTTGAAGGTATCGGTAGCCCAAATAAAGTGAATGCCGCCGCCACCCGAGAGGATTATTTCGTCGAGATAAGGTGCCGGCCGGCCGATGAAGGCATCCGACGGGCGCACATAGCCTTCCTGGTGACCACCGAGACGGACACAGCCCGTGCCCTTGCGGCCCACGTTCTGTGTAGCAAAGCTCAGATTGGCGATCGCCGAATTGGTGCGGTAGTTGTCGTTGCCCCAGATGAGCCCCTTCTCGTAGCACAACATGGTGCGTCGTGCCTTGCCACCGGCCTTGGGTTCGGCGATCCAACGCGCGGCCTTCCTAATATCGGCAGCCTTTAGGCCAGTAGCACTGGCGGCCTCGTCAATAGAGGTCTTGTTGGCGGCCAGGGCCGCATCGAAGCCGCTGGTGTTCCGGCCAATGAAATCCTGGGCATGCCATCCTTGGGCAACCACTTCGGTGAGCAAGGCATTTAGGAGCACCAGATCCGTCCCAGGTTTGATCGGGAGGTGGAGGACGTTGTCCTTGCCGGCTTCCGCCTCGCAGGCGTTGATACTCACCGTGCGTCGCGGATCGACGAAGACGATCTTCGCCGGCGCGTGCTCCTCGCCCGGTATCATCGCCTTCTTCTTGTCCATCGAGGTGCCGCGCAGGTTGGGCACCCAATGGGCCAGGAAGTAGTTGGTTTGGGTCTCCAGCGGGTTGGCGCCGACGCAGAAGATCGTGTCGGCGAGCTCGGCATCCTCGTAGGCATTGTTGAGCTCGCCCATGCCCATGTCCCGGGTCGCGTGGACTTCCGAGTTATAGGCCGGACGATTGTGGATCCGGCAATTGCGGATCTTCATGGCCTCGAAGTAGAGCTTACCGGTACCCCAGGTGTTCTCGTATCCGCCGGCGGCGCCACCGTGATCGAACATGGTGACCAGCACACCGTCTTCGCCCCATTCCTCGATCACCCGCCGGGTAACGTCGGCGGTCAAGGACAGGGCGTCGTCCCATGAGCTCGGCAGCATTTGCGAATAGCGCCAGACCATCGGGCTGGTCAGGCGGTCCGTCATGGTGCCCATCTGTCCGGAAAAGCGAGTTTCGGCCATGCGGCCGCCACGGACCGAATTGAGCCCCTCGTTCACGACGCAGTCCTTATCGGGCATTACAACCAAGTGGATCGGCTTGCCGTCCTGCTCCACGATGTTGTACATGGCCGGGTTGTACCATTCGCCCGAGAGCGCGCCCTGCTGTTCGGAGAGATCGACGCCGAAGGCATTTTCGCCGGGAGCCGTGCCGCCTTGTGTGTTGATTGGCCAGGTGTAGGCCTTGTAGCCACAACCCACGATGCAGAAGTCGCAGGTGACGTTCTTGACGGTGGCGTTCTTCGGCGGAATGGGAAGCTGGTCCGTCGCGCGTTTGTAGGTCATTTTTTCCTCCCTCAGCCCTTTATCACGTTGCTGGTGCGGCCGTAGATCAGCTCATCGACGCCTTCCCCGTGGATGTCGCCCTTGTCGTCGATCCGCAAGGTGAACATCGGCAGGTTCTGGTTGGAGTGACCCCAGATCTGCTGCCCCTCCATCTCCGCGTCGAAGCGGGAATAGTGGCCGGGGCAATTGAGCGTTTTGTCGGCGGCGCTATAGGTGAGACCGAAGCCCTTGTGCGGGCACAGTGTGGAATAGGCCACGATGTCGCCATCCGGTCCCACGCCGCCGGGAACGCGCTGGCCCAGCTTCAGCAGCACCCCAGGCGAATCGGCATCCGGATATTCGATATCCAGCGGCACGTCGACCTTCAGATCCTTCACGTTCGCCAAGCGTGTCGACGGATAGTCTACGCGCGCGCGGGATGCGGCCTTGGCTGGTCCCGACGGCGCTACGGTTGTCGCCGCGGCGCCGGCGGCCGCGACGGCACCCCCGCGCAAAAACTGACGCCGACCGACGTCGACGAGGCGATCACATTTGGGCATGACTCCCTCCCTGGTTTCTTATCGCTCCCATGCCAAAAGCAAAGGGCGTGCCAGTTCAGGATTTGCCAGTCATTCCTTTGACTTCAACCGTTTGGAATCGAGCAACGGGGATGGCGCGTTCGGGAAATCCGACGGGGCTTCGAGGATAGGTTCGGAAATCCGAACGTCTAGCGACTAGGCGCCAGCCTCGATATTCAGGCGCTTCATCTTTTCCCACAGGGTCGTCCGCGAGACGCCGAGCATGACGGCAGCCCTGGCCACCTGTCCCTCGGTTTGCTCAAGGGCGCGTAAAATCTGCCGCCGCTCCGCCGCATCCCGCACCTCTGCCAGAGTGGATAGGGCGCCGGCTGCGTTGTCGGTTACGGCCCGAGCCTCCGGGAACAAGTCGGCAGGGGATACCAATTCGCCATTCACCAGGGCCACCGCGCGCTCGACGCGGTTGCACAACTCCCGCACGTTGCCCGGCCAATCATGCGCCAGGGCGGCTTCCTCGGCGTGCGGTGCAATGCCGCGCAGCGATCGAGACATGGCCGAAGCATAGTGCTCCGTGTAATGGTGCAGCAATGGCAGGACGTCATCGGGCCGCTCGCGCAACGGCGCGACATGAACGGGGATCACATTAATTCGATAGAAGAGGTCTTCGCGGAACCGCCCCTCCTTGACCGCGACCTCAAGGTCTTGGTTGGTTGAACATATGATGCGCGCGCCGAAGGGAACCGCCGCCTCGCCACCGACCCGCTCGAACGTACGCTCCTGGATGAGACGCAGGAGTTTGGCCTGCAGAGCGGGCGGCAGATCGCCGATCTCGTCCAAGAAGAGGACGCCATCCCGCGCCCGCTCGGCATAGCCTAGATGACGCGTGTGGGCGCCAGTGAAGGCGCCTTTCTCGTGCCCGAACAGTTCGCTTTCCAAAAGCTCGGTCGGAATGGCGGCGCAGTTCACGGCAACGAAGGGCCGCTCGGCCGCGGCCGACACGTCATGAACAAATTGTGCGCAAACTTCCTTACCAACACCGGTCTCGCCGGTGATGAGCAGCGAGCTGTCGAGATCGGCAACGCGGCGCAGCAACTGTTCAACACCGCGCATGGCCGCCGATACACCAAGGACCGGCGTCCGGCCGGGAAGCGGCGGGCGCCGGCTCAACAGGTCCTCCACGCGCCCCAGGAAATCGTCCATGACAAAGGGCTTGGTCAGATAGTCTCCGGCCCCGGACCGCATCAAGCGTACCGCCTCATCAATCTCCCCGTAGGCCGTAATGAAGAGAAACGGCGGTGTTTCGGCGTGGTCGATCGCCTTTTGATACAACTCCTCGCCGTGCATGTCCGGCAAACGGAGATCGCAGACAACCAGGTCATGCTCCCGCTCACCGATACCGACAACCGCATCGCGACCGCATGTCCACCAGTCGACATCGTAGCCTTCAAGCGTCAGCCGCTGCAGCAGCGATTCGCCCATGACCGGATCGTCCTCGATGACGCCAATCTTTCGACCATCAAGCAACATGGCGCAGCCCCTTGTTCCCCTCCGTCGAAACAGCAATCCGAACCAAAGTCCCGCCAGCCGGCAACTGTGTTGCGTGCACCGCTCCACCGAGTTGACGAACCAACCGGTTGACCATCCACGCACCGAGCCCGGTTCCATGCATGGGTGGCGGCGGATCCGCCTTGGTTGCATTCATGATGCTCGCAACCTCCGGCGGGATGCCCGGACCCTGATCAGTGATTTCAATGACGAGCTCGCCATCGCGAGCGCCCGCTTCCAGACAGACTCGCCCACCCACGGGCGAGGCGGCACACGCGTTTAGAAGCAAGTTCAGGACAGCCTGGCGGACCGGACCGGCGGCGAGCGTAAAGTCATCTGGCAAATCGTTGCGCCATTCCAGAGTAAGCCGTCGCCGACCGACCTCCGGCTGTATCAGGGCGCGAAGATCATCCAGGTCCCGGGCGCGTAGCCGCGTGGTCTCGCCGCCCGCCTTGTAGGTCACAAGCGTGGCGCGAACCACATCCCGAATACCAACTAGTCCCCGTTTCAGGATCTGCAGTGACGAGTTGCGGACCAGTGGGTTGTCATTGTGCCGTTCCATTGTATCGATGGCGTTGAACATGCCGCCCAGCGGGTTGTTGATTTCGTGCGCCATGCCCGAGGCCAGGCGCCCTAGGCTACCCATCCTCTCCTCCTCCGCCAAGCGAGCCGCCAAAGTCTCGCGCTCGCTCAAAGCTCGAACCAAAGCATTGTACCGCCGAAACAATCGGCCGAACTCGCTGTTCTTGGGGCCGATTTGGGCCCTCGGCACCGGCTCGATACGGCCGCCCCGCCCGCGCTCCAGATGCGCCGCCAGTATGTCGATGGGTCGGACCATGCGGCGCACCGCCAAGTAACCGAACCCGGCAAAGACCAATGTGAGAGCGGCATTGGTTGCGATCAGTGTCAGCAGCACCTGCCGGCGTTCGGCCAGCAGCGCCTGGATATCGATCTCGGCATAGATGGCACCGATCGGCCGATCCTGGTACGACAGCGGCCGTCGCACAAAAGCTCGGCCCTCGTCTTCCGCGAGGACGAGGGTATTGGTTCCCACGAATCTCTCGGATAACGCCTCTGGCACCGGCTCTTGCGACGGGAACTCGTGCGGATCGGAGGCCGCCAGTATGCTGCCGTCTTGCCCCGCGACAATGGTGTAGACGGCGCTTAAGCCGGCGTAGCGTTCACGGCTGCGATCCAACTGATCGAAGATCTCCCAAATGTCGTCGCGCAGCACGTACGGGACTAGCGAAGACGACAACCCATCCAGATAGGCACTGGCCAACTGCTCCAGATGCCGCTGTTGGGTCTGTGACAAGCGGACCAGGATCTGATTCGACAAGACGGCGCTGATCGCCACCATGAGGACGGCAACGACCAAAGGGACCTTAACGGCCACCGGCCAGGCGCCGATCCGGCGCAGGGAGCGTTTCATCCCAGCCTCCGAACCTGGTCGTACTTCTGCGCGATACCGCGAAACAGGTTGTCATCTCCGGGGGTAAAGCCGTCGAGACGGAGAATATCGAGAACTTGCCGACCATCCGTATCGTCGCCCATGGTGAGCAGGGCCTGGGCGATGCGCTCAGTCGTCGGTTTGCCGCGCAGAGCCTTGGCGCACGCAATCGGCGGAAACCCCAGCCATTCGGATTTTCGAACGATGCGTGTCATCGACGTTAGATCAGGTTCGATCTCGGACATCACCTCCCAGACATAGCCATCCACGCTGCCGCTTTCCGCCAGGCCCGAGGCCACCGCGCGCACCACATCCCGGTGCGAATAGGTGAAAAACGTCTTGCGGAAATACGTGTTCGGCACTTCCCCGGCGTCCGTCAGCAGGGCCTGAGTCACCAGATAGCCCGAGTTGCTGTCCGGATCGGAGAAGGCATGGATATCGCCGCGCAAATCAGACACACCGGCAACCGGCCTTTTCCGGTCCACGATCAGGTAGGATTGATATAGCGGCTGCCCTCGCCAAACGGGGACGGCGACGAGGCTCAGGCGGTCCTGATACTGAATGAACGGATAGCCGCAGATCCAGGCCGCATCCAAGTATCCGGACAACAATAGGGCGGTGATCTCCTGATAGGTCCGGCGCATCACCAACTCGACTGGTTGCCCAACGGATGCCGTCAGGTACGCCTTGAGGCGCGTCAAAAGCTCGAGATCGGAATTGAGAAAGACAGGAGTCAGGCCGAAACGCACCTCGCGGCCATCGGCCCGCGGTCTCCTCGGCAGAAGCGCGAGCGAGCCCACACCCACCAAGCTCGCCAGAAAGTGCCGGCGGCGAAGCAGTCTGCCACCTTCTGGAGATATTTGTGCGGTACCGGACACAATCCGTCTCGGCATCTCTTCCTCCCCAACGACAGCCCCTTCCGGGCCGATCATTCTTATTTGGGGAAAAGGCTACACCTCAGGCGGCCCGCTTGACCAGCAAACATCGGCAGTGGCGCAGTCGACCAGAGCCTTTGAATCACATGCAACCGATGCGGACGTGGCAGAATCAGTAGACGTATTAGGTTTAAAATCCAGTGGCTTAGAAGTCGTGTGGGTTCTACTCCCACCGCCCGCACCACCCTCTGGCAGCCAAATAGGAGCCGCAAGGAAATTAGCCAGTCACCCTAACAGGTTTAAATCTGGCGCGTGCCACACGCATATTTTCGGGGCTGAGTGATGTCCGATTTCTTTGGATCTGACCTGATATTACCTGATTTTACCCAATATCATCGGAAATGGTTGCGGGGGCACGCAACCACCGGAAATTGCGGTGTAGTTTTGAGCCGTAGTATCACTAATCAGGGCAAGGTTTTGAATGGACTCGCCTCTCTATCGGTGAGCCTCAGAACTAAACAATTGAAGCATCACAGCAAGAAACGGTCAAGCCATTTACGGTATTTCTCTATTATATAACAATAGGATAGATACAGATGCAATGGAACAAGGTAAGATGATCTCTGTTGAATGCAGGTAGAAACGCCCTGCTTTTGCTCAATCGTTGTTGGAAAACGGCTGCCCCAGACCTAATCCATGCTCTCGTGCGATGGCAAGCAGGGCCTGGCTTACCGGTCCGTCCTGCGGTCCGGCCACCCGGTACCACTCGAATAGCACCTGCCGCCAGGTGACCGGCACAACACCCGATTGGACCATGCGATCAACGGCCACCTCGTGCGAGGAGGCCGTCATTCCCGCTACGGCGTCTGTCACGACGTAAACCTGATAACCGAGTTCGAGACCGGACAGCGCGGCAAAGGTGATGGCGGCCTCTGTCCAGAGGCCGGCCAGAAGCAGGCGATCCTTCTTAAGCGCCCTCACCTCGCCGGCGAAGCCCGGGTCGTCCCAGCAGTTTATGTGCTCACGCCGGACTTCCGGCGCCTTGGGAAAGAGATCGCGTAACGGCGGCCAAGTTTGCCCATGAAAGGCCTCCGAGGCCAGGCTGCTGAACAGGACCGGCACACTGCAGGCTTTGGCGATCTTGCCCAAGGCAAGTGCGCTTACCGCTAACTCGTCACGGGTGGCGACCGGTAACGTGTTTAGAAGATCGTCCTGATAATCCAGTACGACGAGAACCGTGGCGCTCGGCTTCAGGAGAAGCCCAAATTCGCCCGCACCATCACTCACTGTCTTGTCCCTGCCAGGCAAACTCTCTGCCCGACAGAAGGCCCGCAGCACTGCACTATAGGCCAGAAAAAAGCGGCCCGGCGCGAGGCCGGGCCGGAGGCGCAGGGAGCAAGGTCACGGGTAAAAGATATTCCAACAACGGGAATGCTCATTCTGAATCCCTGGTAACAGCGTGTCGCCAAAACGGAAGAGCTAACTTTTCGTCATGAACTATTTGTTCGATTACAGAGCCTGGTCCCTCATACCGGCCGATCGCCCTTCTTGATCTGGAGCGTCCGATTGTCGACCCCTGGCAGCATCCTTGCCGGATTACGCGTCACGATGACGTCGATAACTGTGGGCATATCGCGGTTTGCAGTACCAGTGGCGATAGCCGCGGCCAAGTCAGCGGGATCCTCGACCCGGATACCCTGACAACCGAAGTCTTCAGCGATCTTGGCGTAGTTCATCTCGATCAGATCGGAAGACTGATAATTCCCGCCGAAGACAGCGTGCTGTAGGGCTTTGACATAGCCCGACGCCGCGTTATTCACGACGATCACGGTCAAGCCCGCGTTCGCCCGGCGCGCTGTTTCCAGTTCGCCGATCGTCATGTTGAAACCGCCGTCGCCCGTGATGCCGACAACCGGTTTATCGGGCGCCGCGAGCTGCGCACCTAAGGCGCCCGGCAGGCCGTATCCGATTGAAGCAAAGCCACGGTCGGCTATGAAGTGTCGTCCCGCTTTCTTGGTATCGTAGAGGAGCCCGCCCCAATGGCCAGCGAAACCACCGTCGACCACGAGAATCGAATCCGCCGGCATGGCGTGGTTGAGTTCGTTCATGAGCCGCGCCATGTGGACCGGCCGTTCGTCTGAATCAAGCTTGTCGCTGGCATCTTGGCGCCATATGGCCATGCGGGTTGGCACTTCTTCGATCCACTCAGACCGAGTTGCCTTGGCGGTTTTTTGTTCTCCAGAAAGAGCCTCGGACAGATCGAGCAATCCCAAGCCGGCATCTCCCACGAGAGCAACATCGGCTCTCGTTGTCCGGCCGATCTCCTCGGGTAGAACGTCGAGATGAATTACCGGCAAGCCTGGGCCGATGAGCCCGAAACGCTTCGTCGCGATCTCACCGAGCTTACATCCGACGACCAGTAAGCAGTCGGCAGTCTCGATCAAGTCGTTGGCGATGCGGGAATAGCGGCCGAATATTCCCGCAGACAGCGGATGGCTGCAGGCCAAGCTCCCCTTCCCCGAGATGGTATGGGCCACCGGAATATTCTGCGCCTCGGCAAGGCTGCGTAAGGCCTCATGAGCTCCGGATAGGTGGATGCCGCCGCCGGCAAGCAAAAGTGGCCGTTTGGACCCGGCGATAATCGCCGCGGCACGCTTGACTGATTCAGGATCGGGCCGCGAACGGCGGGCCGGGATACTTGCCGTTTCCTCGTCACACCAGAAATCGGCTGGATCGAACTCGAAAACCTCGTGCGCGACATCCTCCGGAACATCCAGCACGACGGGTCCCGGACGGCCGGAGGTCGCCACGGCAAAGGCGCGCCGAACCAACTCGGGGATGCGATGAACGCGCTCAACTCGGATGATCTCCTTAACGGTGGGACGCAAAATCTCGATCTGCCGTGCTTCCTGGGTCATGTTCTTCCAGGAGTGATCGCGATGCGTATCGCCGATACACACGACCTGCGGGATGCCGGCATTGAGGGATTCGATCAGGCTGGTGACCAGATTGGTGGCGCCCGGGCCCAAGGTGGCGTCGCAGACACCGGGACGGTTGGTGATGCGCGCATAGGCGTCCGCCGCAAAGGCGCCGCAGCGCTCATCGTTGATCAAAAAATGAGTCATGCCCTTTTCACGAATCGCCTCGTAAAACGGCAGGAGTTGGAACCCGCCCATGCCAAACATCGGTCCAACACGGTGGAGCTTAAGCATCTCGGCAAGCGCCGCGCCGCCGGACAATTCCATCTTGGTGTTCGGTAATGCCCCGGACGGCGCTGTCGCTACAGTCATTCTCTCTTTTCCTTCTTACGCGGGTGATTTGGCGGCAAGTTCAACGAAGGCGCGGGCAGTCATTCCCACTTTGGCGCCAATTCTCGCGGCCGTTTCATTGACGTGCGAAAGCACGCCCTCTTCATATGTCGACCGAGCGTCGCCGATCCGAGCGGACCAGGCATCCACTGTCGCGGCGGCAATTCGGCGGGCACCAAGCGCGGGCAGGCGGGAAATTCCGGCATTATCGGCGCCGACGCCGGCATCATTAAACAAGGCGGCAAAGACATCGGCTTTCATCGCTGTCTCCGGACGGCCACCAAGAAGGCCGCCATGGGAGCCCGTTACTACGACAGCCCCCTTATCCCCCGGTCCAACAAGCGAAGCGGAATCGGTAATTATGACAGTCCGAGAGGCGCCAGCGATGGTTATATTGTGCCGAGATTCTTGCTCAACATGCTGCTCTGTGCGAGGCAGCGCTTGGCTACCACGAAGATAACCTATGGCTTGGCGAGCAGGCATATCGATTGTCACGCCCAGGTCCGATGCCAAACCGTTGCAGTGGGAAATGACGCCCCTCGCTAGGCAGTCCCCACCATCTCCGATGCGCGCCGAAAGATGCGAGATCGCAGCGGCCGGAATACCGGCTTGACCTAATATTCCCAAACCACTGATGCCGGCCCGGTCTTTGCCGACGCCGGCATCGTTTAGGATAATCGCGCTGATCTGAAACTGCAGAGCGTAACGGGCGCTGTAGGCACCACAATGGGACGCTGCGAGTACAACAACCTCGCCACTGTCACGCGTGAGATGCGTGATGCTGTCGAGTACACAGCAATCTTGCAGACGGACTGATTGGGATAACTTGGACACCTGGATTCTAGAACCTGCTTTAAGGAGGTGCGACACTAAATTTGATCTTCTTTCCGAATTGATGCCGTTACTTCTGCTAAGGATTCGTCTAATGTATTCACAATGGTATCAATGTCCCGCTCACTGATAATAAACGGCGGACTGATCTGGATATGGTCGCCATCCTTGCCAAAATTCGCCAAAGGAATGCCAATGCCAACGATCACGCCGCGTTGGCGCATGGCAGCTGCGACGCGGGCCGCAAATCCAGATTCTTTCATAAATGGCTCTCGGGTTTCCTGGTTCGTCACGAACTCGATTCCCACGAGCAAACCCTTGCCACGGATTTCACCGATAACGCGGTGCCGTTGGGCCAGTGATTGCAGCTTTTCGAAGAGGGTGCGACCAACCACAGCAGCCCGTTCGAATAAGCCTTCACGCTCCATAATCTCGAAAACCTTGAGCCCCACGAAGCAGGACATGGGCATGCCGCTATAGGTGAACCCATGGACGAAGCGGCCCGAGCCTTTCCGGAAAGGCTCAAGGACTTTCTCCGATACAACCATGGCCCCGAGCGGCGCATAACCGCTGCCGATACCCTTGCCGAGGGTCATGATATCCGGTTCGACGTTCCAATGCTGGATGGCAAAGGGCCGGCCACAGCGTCCGTAGCCGCAAAGGACCTCATCGGCGACGAAAAGGACATCGCAGCGATCGCAGATTTCGCGCACGCGCGCGTAATAGTCCGGGTGTGGCACGATACCTGTGGCCGATGTGCCGCCGATTGGCTCGGCGAAGAACGCGGCGACAGTCTCTGGCCCTTCGAGCAAGATGGCTCGCTCCAGGTCATCGGCGCAGGCGAGCGAACAGCCGCCTTTCCCGACACATAGTGGGCAACGGTACTCGTAGGGCGGAAAGATATGCTTGACCTGCAACAGGTAAGGTGAATAGAGACTTCGCCAGCTCGTTCGGCCGGAGAGCGACAGGGTTGCCAGGGTGACTCCGTGGAAGCTTTGCCAGCGGGCGATCACTTTGTATTTCTGGGACTTTCCGCACTCCACGAAGTATTGTCGCGCCAGTTTCAAGGCGGACTCGTTGGCCTCCGACCCACCGGAAACGAAATAAACCGCCTCCATATTGTGTGGAGCAATTCCTAGAATTGCCTTGGCCAAATCCTCCTGCCAGGGGTGTGTGAAGGTGCCGCCGTAGACGAAAGTGATTTTTTCGCCGGCCTCGGCGATCGCCTGAGTGATCTCCGTGCGGCCATGACCAATTCCGACGACGCCTGCGCTGGCATTGCCGTCGAGATATCGCCGACCCGTTGCGTCTTCCAGGTAGACGCCCGCCCCTCGAACGATCAACGAAGGTGCTGAATTGATATCCCGATAGAATACTGCCGACTGATTCTTCACGCCTGCTCATCCTCCCGCACGAAGTGCCCGGGGGAAGCTTCGCGATAAGGACGCAAGTCCACTGCATCATCAACAGGCCTTATCGGGCTTGGAATCTCGTCCGTCGAAAGGCGAATCTCACGTCGATGCCTTTTCACTGCGGGCACCGGAACCGCCAATAGGAGCTTCTTTGTGTAGGGATGTTGGGGATCGTCAAAGACAGCCGCGCGTGGACCAATTTCGACGATTTGGCCAAGATACATGACCGCAACACGATGGCTTACGCGCTCGATCACGGCCATGTCATGAGAGATGAAGATGTAACCCAGGCCGAGGTCTTGCTGAAGCTCAAGCATCAGGTTTATCACCTGGGCTTGCACCGTCACGTCCAAGGCCGAGACGGCTTCATCTGCAACGATGAGCTTCGGGTTGAGCGCAAGACATCGCGCTATACAGAGCCGCTGACGTTGCCCACCGGAAAATTCGTGCGGATAGCGAAGTGCGTGTTCCCCATCAAGGCCAACGCGCCGAAGCAGTTCGACCACGCGATCATCGGCGGTCTGCCAATCCGCTATGCCATGGACCAACATCGGCTCTGCGATAGCCGCCCCAACCATTTTCCTTGGATTGAGAGACGCATAAGGGTCCTGGAAGATCATCTGCATGTCGCGACGCACCGCGCGCAGCCCGACCCTGTCGAGGGCTAGGAGATCCCGGCCCTCAAACGCGATCGTGCCGCTGGTCGGCTCTATGAGACGCAGAATGCTACGGCCAACTGTCGACTTCCCGCAGCCGCTCTCACCCACCAAGCCTAGCGTCTCTCCCGTCGATAACGCGAAGGACACGTTCTCGACCGCATGAACGTTGGCCGTATGGCGACGCAATACGCCGGAACGGATCGGAAAGCGCGTTGTCAACCCCGCGACCTTGAGGAGCGAGATGCGCTCTAAATCTGCGTTCCGGCCCTCGAGCCGCGCCTTTGGTTCTTGCACGGTTCTGACCGTGGGAAGCTCTGCCGTAGCAAGTTCGGCGGCTGACACATCAAGGACCTCGAAGCGTTCGGGAGCGGACTTTCCGCGCATGCTGCCAAGGCGGGGAACGGCGGCAAGCAGGGATCTCGTGTAACTGTGTTCGGGACTCTCGAAAATCTGGCGAGCGGTTCCTTCCTCCACCTTGTCGCCGCGATACATGACGACCACACGATCAGCGACTTCGGCAACAACTCCCATGTCGTGGGTGATGAACATGACCGACATGGCGAGATCCCGCTGCAACATCCGGATCAAATCGAGGATCTGCGCCTGGATGGTCACATCAAGGGCGGTTGTAGGCTCATCGGCAATCAAAAGGCTCGGCTCGCAGGCGAGAGCCATCGCGATCATCACGCGCTGGCGCATGCCACCCGAAAAGTGATGGGGATAGTCATCAAAGCGGCTACGGGCTTTCGGGATCCGAACCAAGTCGAGGAGACGAAGGGCCTCTTTATTGGCCTGCATCCGGTCCATGCCGCGATGGTACCGCAACACTTCAGCAACCTGGAAGCCGATCGTCAGAACCGGGTTGAGGCTTGTCATCGGCTCCTGGAAGATCATCGCCACGTCATTACCGCGGACACGGCGCATCTCATAATCCGGGAGGTCAAGCAGCTTGCGGCCGTTGAGCTCGATCGTCCCATCGACCCGGCTATTGGCCGCCGGCAGGAGTTGCATGACTGAGAGTGCCGTTACACTCTTTCCCGACCCCGATTCACCTACGATTGCGACAGTCTCCTGGCGATCGATTTCAAAGCTGAGATCGCGGACGACAGGAGTCCAAACGCCGTCGGTCCTGAACGATGTAGTTAGTCCCTCGACCCTCAGTACGGTAGGCGCGCGACTCGCCTCCTCACGGGCGTTCAATTGTGAGACGCCGCTCATTCCGCGCCTTCGCCGCGTAGCTTTGGATCGATCGCATCCCTCAGCCCATCGCCAAGCAGATTCAGCGAGAAAACGACGACAAGGATGGCAAGGCCCGGCCAAACCGCGAGCCATGGACCGTCAAGAATGTTCTCGAAGCCCTCCCGGATCATACCGCCCCAGGTCGGCGTCGGCGGTTTGACGCCCAGACCGATAAAGGCAAGAGACGCTTCGACTCTGATCGCCGTCGCCATCCAGAGCGATCCCATGACCAGAATCTCCGGAAGGATGTTCGGCAAGATGTGCAAGCCCATAAGCCGCGCATCCGAATATCCAAGGGAGCGACCGGCTTCGATAAACTCGCGTTCCTTTATGATGAGCGTTGGTGACCGAGCGATGCGCGCGAAGGGCGGGACCGCTGTCAGGGCGATTGCGATCACAAGGTTGGTGATGCTCGGCCCCAGCATCGCAACAATGATCAGACCGAGAATGAGAGACGGGAACGCCAGAAGGATGTCCATTGTCTGCATCAAGACGAGATCGACCCGACCGCCAAAGTAGCCGGCAACGACGCCGATGAAGGAGCCAACGACAATGGCGACGGTGATGGACAGCAAACCGATCAAGAGGGAAATACGAGCCCCATAGAAGAGGCGTGAAAGGATGTCGCGACCGAAATAGTCGGTTCCCAGCAAGAAGTCGTCCGACGGCCCCTGGAGACGATTGGAGATGTGCTGATCGATTGGGTCGTAGGGAGAAATCCAAGATGCTAGAAGCGCCACCACGACGACGATCATAAAGAGGCCGAGGCCAACCCATGACGTTTTGTTAGAATTGAAAGCTTTGATTGTTTCCCGGAGGCCATTCGACAACAGAATCGCGACCTTACGTTTCCGAGTCAGCACCCTGAAGTCCGTCGACACAGTCATTCGTACTTCACCCTCGGATCAATGAGGCCGTAGGTCAGGTCTGTGATGATGTTCACAATGACGACAATAAAGGTGTAGACGACCATCAGTCCCTGCAACATGGTATAGTCGCGTTGGCTCAACGCCCCGATGATCAGCTTTCCGAGACCTGGCCTATTGAAGACGATCTCGGTGAGAACCGAATTGCCAATTTGAACGCCCAGGAAGAGACCGACCACCGTCACAATGGGAATGAGGGCGTTGCGCAGCGTATGGCGCCAGATGATCTCCGAAGCCGGGACACCTTTCGCCTTGGCGGTGCGGACGTAATCTTGCCCGAGCGCCTCCAGCATAGATGAGCGGGTTACGCGCGTAACATAGGCTGCCATGATCAGACCGAGACTAAGAGCCGGCAACACCAGACTTCGAAAGTGATTGCCCAGCCCCGTCCCGGCAAAACTGATGACGGGGAACCAGGCGAGCTGAATGGAGAAGATCAGCAGCAACAGAATCGCCGAAACAAATGCCGGAAACGAAAGGCCGAGGAGCGAGACGACGCGGATGGCGTAGTCGGCCAAGCGATTGCGGCGGACAGCGGCCCAGGTTCCGAGTGGCACGCCAACGACAATGCCGATTGCGAGTGCGACTACGGTAAGTTCTATCGTCAACGGCAGGACCCGCACGATTTCGTCGAATACGGGTGTCCCCTTGACCATGGAGACACCCCAATCGCCGACCAACGCGTTGGAAACGAAATCCCAGTACTGTTGGTAGAGCGGCTGGTTCAGGCCCAACCGATTGCGCAGCGCCTCGATCGCTTGCTGAGTTGCGTGATCGCCAAGGATAACCTGTGCGGGATCACCCGGAACAATGCGCACCAGAAAAAAGACCAGTGTCAGCACCGCCAGGAGCGTTACCACGGAAAGAAGCAAACGTCTGATTATATAGCTGTACATCTTCAAATTATGAAATTGTGGTCAGGAGTGCAGAATTGGTGGTGTCTTTCGGCGAAAGCACAGAGCCAAAAAAGTGCAGGCGGGTAATGTTGTTACAATGCACTACCCGCCTGTTGACTTCCATTCGTGACGATCAGTTCTTAAAATGTGACGCTTCCGTAAGCGTTGGCGCTAAGTTGAGGTTTCCCTTGAGTTCATACCCGAGATCCAGGTTGTCTTTATAAGCCCAGACTTGAAGGGCCTCTATCATCGGGATGCCACACACGTCCGCCATAATCTTTTCCTGGGCGGTCTGCCAGAGCGCCTTCTGCTTGTTGACGTCAGGCTCGGCTCGCGCTGCATCGATTTCCGCGTCTGCTGCCGAGCAGTGCGAAAAGTTCGTTATCGCCGTCGGGGTATTGACGGTGCTTCTCGAGTGGAAGAAGTTTGTGAGATATACATCAGCCACCGGGAATCGTGCCGCCGCATAGTGAACCACGGGCGATAGGTCCTCCCGGATCTTGCTGTGGAAGGTCGCGTGCTCAACCGGTTCGATCTCCAGATTGATACCCGACTCTCGAAGCTGTGCCTGCACGACCTCCATTGTTGTCGCCATAATTGGCAATGTCGTATGGATGGTCTTGATCGTGATTCCATCCGGATATCCGGCTTCAGTGAGCAGTTTCCTGGCTTTGTCGGGGTCGTACGGCAGGAGCGGTACATCTTCGGAAAAGCCGAGGTATCCAATCGGCACAATTGACTTCGCTTCACGATTTGCCGCCTTACCCTTGAGCTTGACGAGCCCGGCTCGATCGATTGCATGCGCAATTGCTTTGCGAACACGAATGTCATCGAGTGGTTTCACGGTTACATTGAGATAGAGTGTCGAAAGCTCCGCTGGTTCCATCACAGCGACAACCGCACCAGGTACCTTCGCAGTCCGCTCGATCCACTTGGAGTCTTGCTTCCCGAAGATCATATCGACTTCGCCAGAAGCGAAGGCTAGATCTCGGCTGGCATCTGACGGGATATAGCGATAGACGATCTCTCGGATCTTCGGCTTACCGCGGAAATAGTCGTCATTAGCCTTCAGGCGAACCAACTGCTGGGACTGATACTCTTCAAACATGAAGGGACCGGTACCAACCGGTTTCTTGTTAAAGTCTTCGCCCATCTCCTCTGCCGCCTTCTTACAGACGATATTCCCGCCGTGATAGTTGGACAATAGGCCGAGAAGACTCGGAATCGGGTTCTTGAGCGAAACCCGGACAGTATACTTATCGAGTGCTTCGATGGATTTCAGTGCTTTGAAGCTGCCGGCGAAACCCGAGCGATCGGGATCCGCCGCCCGGTTGATCGAGTATACGATGTCGTCCGATGTCAACTCACCGTATCCGTGATGGCATTGCACCCCTTCCCGCAGATTGAAGGTCCATTCGGTTCCATCCGCGTTGGATGCCCAGCTTTGTGCCAGATCCGGCTCGATGAATTCGGGGTTGGCTTGGCCTGGTTTGATCCTCACTAGGCCATTGAACATCCAGTTGAACAATGCCTTATCAACTACCGATGGAGACTGGTGGGGATCCAGGTTGTTGGCGTCTTGAAAGCCGATGCCAACCACCAATGTTGTCTTCTCTTCCGCCAGGAGACTGCTGGCAAAACTGACGGCAGCAAAGGCCGCTGCCATTGTGGTTATCAAAAACTTCTTCATGATTGTTACCTCCCTTTCACACTGGTTCAAATAGCTACACATTCGCCCATTCAGATTTCTATCCGTCGTGGAAACTACATATGGAAACGCCGGTTCTCGGGGTCGTAGGCCGGCGCTGGAAGCACGCGTGCATCGCGAATTTTGCCAAGAGCCATGACTTGAAGCTCCGTGCCTGGCGCCGCGTAGTCCGCATCAATGTATGCAAATGCTAGGGTTTGACCGAGATGCGGCCCGTACGCGCATGATGTAATCGAACCGATGAGGCGACTGTCGACAAGTACGGCTTCAGAGCCGTGGCAATCGGCGTCCTCGACATCAACCGTCAAGTAGACAAACGTCTGTAGCGGGTCCTCTTCAGCTTGGATTTGGACGGCATCGCGACCGACGAACCGATTCTTCTCAAGTTTGACAAAAGCCATCATGTTGGCTTCTCGAAGATTGCTTGTTGTGTTGAGCTCTCTCGTGCCCTTGATAGCTTTCTCCAGACGCATGGCGGTCAAAGCGGCTATGCCGAAGTTGTCAATTCCATCGGCCTGTCCGGCTTGCCACAGAGCGTTGTAGACCGCTAACAAGTCGGTCATGAGCACGTGAAGTTCCCAACCCAGTTCGCCGACAACAGACAGCCGTAGCGCTCTCACACGTTTTCCCGCGACCGTGATTTCTTGGGCGGTGAACCAGGGGAAGTGCTCATTTGATAGACCGGCGGTGGTAACAGCCTGCAGGACGCTTCGAGACAAAGGTCCAGCAATCGCAATGACCCCAAACTCGTCGGACACATTGGAGATATCGACCGTTTCTCCTGGTGCTTTATGTTGGTGTAACCAATCCAACACTCTGATCTCGTCAAACGAGGAGAAGAGAAGATAGAACCTCTCCTGAGTAAGGCGCGTACAGGTGAGCTCTGATTCGATAGTGCCCTTGTCATTGAGCAGGTATGTGAGCGTTACGCCTCCGATGTTTCGAGGAAGGTGGTTCGTCGTAAGACGATCAAGAAAACTCTCAGCGCCGACGCCGGACACTTCCAATTTTGCAAAGCCCGACAGATCAAGAAGACCGACTTTCTCCCGAACCACTTGAGTCTCATGCTCGATCATCTGAACTGCTGGCGTTCTTCGAAAACTTTCGAAATGCCGCTGTGGTACACCATTACGGGCGAACCAAGCAGGCCGCTCCCAGCCGAACATCTGTTCGAATACAGCTCCACTGCTCCTTAGACGCTCAAAGAGCGTGCTTTGCCTCACGGGACGCCCAACCGGGCGATCGCGTCCAGGAAAGGGCACCTGGTGGCGGATGACATAGTCTTCTTTGACTTTTTCGATGGCGTAATCGTAGCCAGCCCAACGCCCAAAGCGTCGAGGATCGAACTGGCGCATGTTGATCTGTGCGGAACCATGCACGATCCACTGAGCCAGATATTTGCCGATTCCTGGTCCCCAACCGACCCCAATAGGTACACCACAAGCGCACCAGAAATTCTTCAAGCCTGGCGCCGGCCCTAAAAGCATCGACCCATCTGGAACGTAGGTAATTGCACCGTTAACAACTTGCTTGATGCCCTTATCAGCAACTAGCGGGAAGCGTTCGAGAGCGACCTCAAGCGACGGCATAATGCTGTCGTAGTCTGCTTCAAAGAGTTCGTTTTCCGACTCCCAAGGAGTCCCCTCCAGCCAGACCGGATGAGGGTCCCGGTAAATCCCCATTAGAACAGAGCCTTGCTCCTGGCGGCTATATACGGAGATCTCGTGGTCATCCCGGAGTATGGGAAGCTCCCGGGTCAGCTCGGCCAGTTCGGGTACCGCCTCGGTAATAAGATACTCGTGCGCGGAACATACGATCGGCAGATCCAATCCAACCCACTTGCCGATCTGTCGTGCGAAGGTTCCTCCAGCATTGACGACAAACTCGCAGGTAATCGCTCCTTGTTCCGTTAGCACGCACCATTCGCCGTTGGGCTGCGCCTCGATATTGAGTACCCGATTATGTCGGATAACCTTTGCGCCGCGCTGTCGAGCACCTTTTGCGAGCGCCGCTGTCGCGCCTGCAGGGTCGACATGCCCGTCGGCTGGTGTTGAAAGCGCCGCCTTTACGCCGTCGAGCTTATAGAAGGGGTGTAGTGCACGGATCTCATTAGGGCCGATGATGTCCATCGGGTGGTCAAGCGCTCGGCCTACGCTCAGGATGTAGAGAAGGTAATCCAATTCATCATCAGTATAGGCCAGACGTAGACTCCCACAGCCGTGCCACGTTACAGATTGGCCCGTTTCCTGTTCGAGTTTCTGGAAAAGATCAATGCTGTACCCGCCCATCCTGGCGATGGCTTCATTGGCAATACAATGCGTTGTCAAACCTGCGGCATGCCAAGTTGATCCGGACGTGAGTTCCGATTTCTCGATAAGAACGCAATCCGCCCAACCCTCCTTGGACAGATGATAAAGCAGGCTGCATCCGACGCTTCCGCCGCCTACGATCACGACACGGGCATGGCTAGGCAGCATGCGAACATTCTCCCGGGGACATTCTCAGCAATTTCCTTAGCCGGTGAACGGTGGTCTGGACATCTCTGGAGCTGACAAAAACTCGGCCGATATTGGATCGCCAAATGAGAACCGGGCCTACAGGAGAACCATGTCCGCCAGCAACAACGGTTACCGCGAACGCATTGGGCGCGCGCGTTGTCAGTGCTGCCGTCACGAAGCCGGCCACAACGGCTGTATTTGGTCCTTTCATTGCTTTGGTTCTCCTCTATTGAAACGGTTTAGTTTTCTTGCTCTCCATGGATAGAAACGCCAAAGTCCGGTGAGGCGATCATCTCCTGATAGGCTGCGGAGAATTGTGCGAAGAACGGACCCGGCTGGCCGTCTCCGATGATGCGGCCATCGATTTCGACGACGGGAACGAGACCACCGGCGGTGCTCGTCAGAAACACCTCCTCGGCGGCGTAGGCGTGGTAAAGCTCGAAGTCGCAAACGCGCAGCGGCACGCCGTGTTTGGCGGCGATCTCCATCACCGAGGCGCGGGTGATGCCCTCGAGAATGTCGTGCTGCGGCGTCAGGAGGGTGCCACGCGAAGCGATGAAGACGTTGTAGCCCGGCGCCTCGCAGACCCGACCGTGGATATCAAGCAGTAAGGCCTCGTCGGCCTGTGCCGCCTTGGCCTCGATCTTCGCCAGGATGAGGTTAAGGTAGTTCAGGCTCTTGATCTGCGGCGCCAGAACTTGGCCCGGCGGGCGTCGGATCGCGGTGGTCTTGAGCCGAAGGCCGGAGCGGCTATCCGGCGTGTAGCGATGTATGTAAGGCCTGACCAGGATGATCAGGTTAGGTTCGCAGCCGGCCGGATCCATTAGCGGTGTGTTGTTGGACCCACGCGTAACCACCCATTTGATGTAAGCATTGCCCAACTTGTTGGCGCGCACAGCGCGGATTGTCAGATCGCGCAGCTCCTCGCGGCCGACCGGTGGCACGATGGCAACCGCCGCCATCGAGCGGAACAGCCGGTCGATGTGGTCGTCAAGACGGAAGAGGCGCCCGTCCCAGGCGATCACCGTGTCGAAGACGCCATCGCCGTAGAGAAGAGCATGGTCGAAGATAGAGATGCGCGCCTCGGACTCCGGAACCAAGCCGCCGTTGACATAACAAACTGGCTCTGCGGCGCTTTCCTGTGCATCCCGACCGGCCCGCTGGCCGCGGTCCTCGCCCTTGTCGATCTCCTGGCCGTAGTCTGCCGAAGACATTATTGCAGCTAACTCCCTGATTCTCGTTGTTCCATTTTTTTTATTTTATTATGTTATTTTGGAACATGTCAATCTCTGAATCAGCTCCGGAAAATCTCCAGATGGCATGGTAATAGGCTGACTCTGATGGAGGCCTTGACAAGGCAGTGCCAACGGCTAAAACCAAAAATGGTTATCGATAGAATGAAAATGGAACTTCATGGCGATTGAGCAAAGTGGGGACTCCCCCCGCAGTGTCGAGCGGCTGCTGACCATCATTGAGGCGCTGTCCAATGCCTCGGCCAATGGCCTCAGGCTCACCGACGTGGTCGAGGCCACGGGGCTCGGCAAGACCACAGCGCACCGCCTGTTGAACGGCCTGGCCGAGCAGGGCCTGGTTGACTACGACGGCGAAACTGGGCGCTACTTTGTCGGCATCAAGATCCTGTCTTGGGCCTCGGCCGCGCGAAACCGTTTCGGCGTTGCCCGACTAGCAGAGCCGGCACTGATCCGCTTGGCGCGCCGCATGCAAGACACGGTCTATCTCATCGGACGGGCAGGCGACGAGGCGGTCTGCCTCGACTGCCGTGAGGGCAGCTTTCCAATTAAGGCCCTGACGCTCAATATCGGCGATCGTCGGCCGCTCGGCATCGGTGCCGGCAGTCTCGCCATCCTCGCCGCTATGCCGGACGACGAGATTGAGCGCATTCTCGTGCAACAGGCCGAAGCCAGATCGGGCTATTCCTTCGGCGAAGCGAAGCTGCGCGAGATGATCGAGGCAACACGCCGTAACGGCTACAGCTACAATGACATCCATATCTCTGAGCACATGAAGGATCTGACCGGCATGGCCGCAATCGCAGTCGCAATCCGGCGCTCCGACGGCACGCCTGTGGCGGCCCTGCACATAACCTCAGTTACCTCGCGCATGGTACCGCCGCGACGCGAGAATATCGTCGCCACCTTGATGCAAGAACGTGCTCAGCTCGAAGAGGAACTGCAGCCCGCGCTGGACGCAGCACAGCCCCTACGCCGGACCCTCGCATAGGTCACCTCGGAAGAGAGGGCGTGTACGGGTTTTAAGGCCGGGTAGGATTTGAACCTACGGCCTTCAAGTTATGAGGGTTTTCATTTCTTCTATCCTGAGTGGGATGCAGGGAACTTTGAACCACCGTCGTATAACTGAAATTGCCATTAGGCTTGATCGTTGGCTAACGAGAACATTCCAACTTCGTCCAACAGCAGCCTAAATGCGCCATCTGGAGCCTGGCATAGAGTTCGATACGTATCCACGAAGGGGAGCCAATAAAAAGAAGGGCTTAGCTGGAAACGGCTAGGCCCTTTTTCTTTTTAAGTCACCACCAAGTCATCAGTGAGGCCTATTTCTGGGCCATCTCGACCTCTTTTCGTCAGTCTCCGTCGTCATCATTGGGCATGGTGTTTCGATCCCCCGCATTGGTCTTCCAAGCCCTTGATGGCACTAAGAGCGAGCTTAGAGAGTGTCGCTTTGAGTATGTCGAACGTTAGGACGCCCGCCTTTTCCATCGAAATCGTTTTAGTCTTCTCCCAAAGGGAATCGTTTTTAGCCGCTTCAAGAAAGTCTTGACCTTCCCATATGAGGCGTTTGGGCTTCCAGTTATGGCCTCCCATCGTTGTGCAATCGTCCGCCTCGATTACCGCCGCGTCGTCCTGGCGAGATAGGGTCCGACCGGCGGCAAAAGGTTGCGTCCCACCGAATGGTGCAATACCCAGGAGCACGGCTTCCGGCCGCAGGGTCATAGGAGGCAAAGTCACCCAAATAAATCCGATTTTCCCCACCGTTCCCAGCCAGCCATGATCGCGGGCGCGACATCAACTTTATTTGCTTCTAAGCATGAGGCGGATAATCACGGGCGATTTCTTGTGGTGTCGAAACGGATTTCTCATCCAAGGACGCGACGAGACGTGCTTTCGGCTTCTGCACCGGCACTGCCCTGGCGACGCCCTGGCACCCTCATGAGGCGGCCCCGACGGAATTGCCAAGCTCGATCCCTTCAATGTTGGCCCGATCGACAAGCTTTTGTGTCAGCGCGTTTGCGGCCTTAACCCAGGCAATCTGTTCCAGCCTCTCCTTGATCCGGGCTTTCACGGCATCGAAGGGCAACAGGGCTCCTTCAGATTTTTCATCCATGCGGATGACATGAAATCCAAAGCGCGTTTCGACCGGTTCGGGATGCACTTTTCCGACCGGAAGAATTACAAGGACCGCTTCGAATTCGGGAACGGTATCGCCGCTTCCGACCTGCCCCAAGGCGCCGCCATTATCCTTGGATGGGCAGTCAGAGTTGGCTTTTGCGATCCTGGCGAAGGCCTTTGGATCGTTTGCCAAGGTTGCGAGAGCGGCGGCCGCACTCTGCTTGGCCGTCTGCCGGGCCTGTTTATTGGTCGGTTGGGCGGCGAACAGGATATGAGCGGGCTGGAACAAGCTGGGGGAGCGGAAGGTTTCCGGGCTGTTCTCATAGAGGGCCTTGCAAGCCGTTTCGGAAACTTCCAGCGGCTCGATCTCCTGCTCCAGCAAGGCGCGGATTAGCGCCTCATCGTCCGTCTCCCATTTGTCATCCGCGACGGCTTGCGGATCGCTCGCCACGTGAAGGCGGCGCGCTTCCTGCAACAGAAGGGTACGCACGGCCATAGCTTTAGCGGCCGCGCGCCACGCCAAACCAGGCTTTCCCACGGGTACTTTATGGTGCTGCGCTTCGGCGGCGATGGCTGCCGAAGCAATGGTTTCCCCATTCACAACGATCTCGGGAAACAATGGTTTCACGTCAGCTCTCCTACCCCTTGACCGGGTTTTGTTTGCGCGTGCGCACAATCTGGTAGCCGGGGCGCCAGAGATAACGCACCGGCGCCGACAGCATGTGGACAAGCCGGGTGAAGGGGAACAGGAGGAAGATCGTCAGGCCGAGCACGATGTGCGCCTTGAAGATGATATTGACCTCTTCGATATAGCTGGCGGCATTGCCGTCAAAGATGAAAATGCCATTGGCCCAGGCCATCAGTTTGGCCATTTCCACGCCATCCAGATGCTCGAAGCTGATCGGAACCGTGGCTAGGCCAAGGATCAGCTGCAGAATCAGGATCAGGATAATGGCGGTATCGGCAAAGGTGGTCCTGGCCCGAACCCGGGGGTCCGACAATCTGCGGTGGGCCAGCATGAGGCCCCCGATCAGGGCCATGACACCGGCAATGCCGCCGCCGACCGCGGCCATCAACTGTTTCTCGCTGTGGCCAACCCCAAGGGCATCGAAAACCGCGATCGGGGTCAGCAGGCCGAAAAAGTGGCCGGCGAAAATGATCAGCACACCAACATGGAACAGAATCGAGCCCAGGATCAGCTGCTTGCGGCGCAACAACTGGCTGGAACTTGATTTCCAGGTGAAGGGGTCGCGTTCGTAGCGCGCGATCGAGCCAATGGCCAGCACCGTCAGCGCGATGTAAGGGTAGGTTCCGAAAAGAAACTCGTGCATGGTCGCCTCTTATTTGTTGGCGGCAGCGGCGGTGGCCGGCGGCGCTTTCGGCGGAATTGAGTCCATTCGCGCCAGCATGTCCCGTGTCGCGGGGCAACCGGCGTTCGGGTCGGGGCCGAAGGTGACTTCGGCCTCTTCCCAGATACCATCGAGCGCCTTCAAGTCTTCGGGATCGTCATCCTTGACGGCAAGAAGCTCCCGCACCCTTTCGCTCGACGCCTTGACGCCGGCCAGTTCCGCCAGCCCAACCAGAACGGCGGCATAGGGGCTGTCACGCCGTTGCAGGCGCTCGGCGAGAGCGGCCAGAATATGCCCGGCATCGGCGAGAATTTCCCTGGCCTCGGCGAGGGGCTGCGTGGACAGGTATTCCAGCAGGATCGGCAAGTGATCCGGCAGTTCCGTGCTGGCCAGATCGAAACCGCCGGCACGGTAGGTTTCCAACAGGTCAAGCATCGCCGGACCACGTTCGCGGCTTTCGCCGTGCACATGTTCGAACAGATTGAGCGACAGCGTCCGCGAACGGTCGAACAGCAGCACATAAATTTCCTGAAGATCATAGAGATCACGCTGCGCCATATCCGCCAGCAGGGGCTGGATCGCTTTTTGTGCCTGCCGCGAGAGAACCCCCTCTCCCTCCAGCACAATGGCGATTTCCCCGGCCGCGCGCTTCAGGTCCGCGTTCGGATAAGACAGCAGGGCCGAGAGGGCTTTGAATGTCTTGGTCATCAGAAAGCCTCCGTCGGCGTTACGGCTTTGCGCGAGCCAAACAACTTGCCGCCGCTGGACCCGCTGGAACATCCATTGCCATCGGTAAAGCCGCAGCCACTGCGCAGGTCATAGGCATCTTCGACAGCTTCGCGGTGCGCCGTGGGCACAACGAAACGATCTTCGTAGTCGGCAATCGCCATGATTTTGTACATCTCTTCGATGTCGAGGGGGTCTAGCCCGACCCGCTTGGCGATGCCAAGATCAATCACACCGTCCACGGTTTTGGCGCGCATGTACCCGCGCATCGCCAGCATCCGTTCCAGTGCCTTGATAACCGGGGCTTCGTCCCCAGCGGTCAGCATGTTGGCCAGGTAGCGCACTGGAATACGCAGTGACTTCACATCCGGCATCTCGCGATCGACCCCGATCTTGCCGGCTTCCGCCGCGTTCTGGATCGGCGAGAGCGGCGGGATATACCAAACCATTGGCAAGGTGCGGTATTCCGGGTGGAGCGGGAAGGCGATCTTCCAGTCCATTGCCATTTTCCAGACCGGGCTTTTTTTGGCCGCTTCGATCCAGTCGTGCGGCACGCCTTCCTTGCAGGCCGCTGCCTGAACCTCGGGATCGTTGGGATCGAGGAACAAACCCAGTTGCGCATCGTAGAGATCTTGCTCACCGGCCGCCGAAGCAGCCTCTTGGATCTTGTCTGCATCGTAAAGCATCACGCCCAGATAGCGGATGCGCCCCACACAGGTTTCGGAACAGACCGTCGGCAGGCCACTTTCGATACGAGGATAGCAGAAAGTACATTTCTCCGACTTGCCGCTTTCCCAGTTGTAGTAAATCTTTTTGTACGGGCAGCCAGAGACGCACATGCGCCAGCCACGGCATTTTTCCTGATCGATCAGGACGATGCCGTCTTCCTCACGCTTATAGATCGCACCGGACGGGCAAGAGGCCACGCAGGTCGGGTTCAGGCAGTGCTCGCACAGGCGCGGCAGATACATCATGAAAGTGTTTTCATACTCACCATAGATGTCTTTCTGGATGCCTTCGAAGTTGTAATCCTTCGAGCGCTTCTCGAACTCGCCGCCCAGAATTTCTTCCCAGTTCGGACCCCATTCGATTTTTTCCATCCGTTGCCCGGAAATTCTGGAGCGGGGGCGCGCCGTCGGAAAGGCCTCCATCTCCGGCGCCGATTTCAGATGGTCATAGTCGAAGTCGAAGGGTTCGTAGAAATCGTCGATCTCCGGCAAGTCGGGGTTGCCGAAAATATTGGCCAGAATGCGCCACTTCGCCCCCTGCTTGGGTTGCAGCTTGCCCGATTTGGTCCGGACCCAGCCGCCATTCCAGCGTTTCTGGTTTTCCCAGTCCTTCGGGTAACCGATCCCGGGTTTGGTCTCGACGTTGTTAAACCAGGCATATTCAACGCCATCGCGGCTGGTCCAGACATTTTTACAGGTGACCGAGCAAGTGTGGCACCCGATACATTTATCAAGGTTCAACACCATGCCGATTTGTGCACGTACTTTCATTGATCAGGCCTCCTTCTTGCTGGCAGGCCGGTCGAGCCAATCGATGTTTTTCATTTTCCGGACGATGACAAACTCGTCACGGTTGGAGCCGACGGTTCCGTAGTAGTTGAACCCGTAGGACTGCTGAGCATAACCACCGATCATATGGGTTGGCTTCAGTGTTGTCCGCGTGACCGAGTTGTGAATACCGCCACGTTTTCCGGTCTGTTCAGAGCCCGGCGTGTTGATGATTTTTTCTTGCGCGTGGTACATGAACAAGGTGCCTTCCTTCATCCGCTGGGAAACAACCACGCGGGCGGTCAGCGCCCCGTTCACGTTGTAAGCCTCGACCCAGTCGTTATCGACAAGGCCCACCTTTCTCGCATCCGTTTCGGACATCCAGACAACCGGACCACCCCGGTTCAGGGTCAGCATCAGAAGATTGTCGGAATAGGTGGAGTGGATGCCCCACTTTTGGTGTGGCGTGATGAAGTTAAGCACGACATGCGGCTCATTATCCCGCGCCGAGGCGTTCACGTCCCGCGTGATGGTTTTCAAATCGACCGGCGGGCGATAGGTGCAGAACCCTTCACCAAAGGCACGCATCCAAAGATGATCCTGATAAAGCTGCTGGCGACCGGACAGAGTCCGCCAGGGGATCAGTTCGTGCACGTTGGTGTAACCGGCGCTATAGCAAACTTCCTCGCTTTCAATCCCGGACCAGGTGGGCGAGCTAATGATCTTGCGCGGCTGTGCGGCGATATCGTGGAAGCGAATTTTTTCGCCCTCTTTCGATTTAGCCAGGTGAGCGTGTTCGCGGCCCGTCGCCTTGGAAAGGGCATTCCACGCCTTCACCGCAACCTCGCCGTTTGTTTCCGGCGCGAGCATCAGAATCACCTCCGAGGCGTCGATGGCGGTCTCGATCCTCGCCATGTTCTTGGTAACGCCGTCCTCGGTCACAACACCATTGAGATCCTTCAGGTGCTGAACCTCTTGCTTGGTATCCCAGGCAATCCCCTTACCACCGTTGCCGACCTTTTCCATCAAAGGACCAAGCGCGGTAAAACGTTTGTAAAGGTTCGGGTAATCCCGCTCGACCGCGACGAAATTCGGCGCGGTTTTGCCAGGGATCAGCGCGCATTCGCCTTTCTTCCAGTCCTTCACCTGATCCTGCGCGATCTCGGCAGGGGTGTCGTGAAGGATCGGCAGGCATACGATATCTGTTTCCTGTCCCAGAATTTCCGGCGCAACTTCGGAAAACTTCTTGGCGATGGTTTTAAAGATGTCCCAATCTGATTTGGACTCGTAAGCCGGATCAACCGCCGCCTGCAGCGGGTGGATGAACGGGTGCATGTCCGAGGTGTTGAGGTCGTCCTTTTCATACCAACTGGCCGTTGGCAGAACGA
The DNA here is from genome assembly GCA_021776115.1 of Kiloniellaceae bacterium. Taxonomy (GTDB): domain Bacteria; phylum Pseudomonadota; class Alphaproteobacteria; order Kiloniellales; family J153; genus JAJFGN01. The sequence continues at coordinate 183,501 of JAJFGN010000028.1, forward strand.
TGTCGGAATAGACCGCCGTGGTGGACATACGAAAGTCGATGCAGACCAGCAGGTCCAGTTTGCCTTGCGGTGCCTCGTCGTGCCATTTGGCTTCGATCGGCTTTTGTCCGCCCTCCTCGCCTAACTCCTTACCCAAAACACCGTGATCGGTGCCGAGTAGGTGCTTGAGGAAATACTCATGCCCCTTGCCCGAGGACCCCAGAAGATTGGAGCGCCAGACAAACAGGTTCCGCGGCCAGTTTTCCGGCGCATCCGGGTCCTCGCAGGACATTTCCAGCGCGCCGGATTTCAGCTGCTCGGCGACATAGACAGGGATTTCCTTGCCGGCCTGTTTTGCTGCCTTGGCAACCGCCAACGGGTTGGTCTTCAGCGCCGGCGCGGACGGCAGCCAGCCCATGCGTTCGGCGCGAATGTTGTAGTCAATCAGGCTCGCGTCCTTCCAATCCCCCTCGGGTGCCGTCGGCGAGAGGATTTCTTCAGCCCGCAAGGTTTCGTACCGCCACTGGTCCGTATGGGCGTACCACGCGGAGGTCGAGTTCATGTGCCGCGGCGGACGCGCCCAGTCGAGCGCGAAGGCAAGCGGCTGCCAACCGGTTTGCGGGCGCAGTTTTTCCTGACCCACATAGTGGCTCCAGCCGCCGCCCGATTGCCCGACACAACCGCACATCACCAGCATGTTGATGATGCCGCGATAATTCATATCCATGTGGTACCAGTGGTTCAGACCGGCCCCGAGGATGACCATCGACTTGCCGTTGGTCTTCTCGGCGTTTAGGGCGAACTCACGGGCGACCGTGATGATCTTGTCCTGCGAAACACCGGTGATTTTCTCGGCCCAGGCCGGCGTAAACGGCAGGTCTTCGTTGAAATCCTTGGAGACCCAGTCACCGCCCAGCCCCCGATCAAGGCCGTAGTTGCCGCAGAACAGGTCAAAAACGGTGGCGACATAGACCTCGCCATCCACCAGTTTCAATTTCTTCACCGGAATGTTGCGGGTTAGGACATCGGGATGCTGGCACTTGACGAAATTCTCCGTGGCCTCTCCGCCAAAATAGGGGAAGTCCACCCCGACAATATCATCATGGTGCTCTTCCAGAATCAGCGACAGGCGCAGTTCGGTTTCATGCCCGCTGGATTTCTCTTCAAGGTTCCAATGACCCTTCTCACCCCAACGGAACCCAATGGAGCCGTTCGGCGCCACAAGATCGTTGGAGCTTTTATCGACTGCGATGGTTTTCCATTCCGAATTGTTGGACTCACCCAGCTTGTCATCAAAATCATCGGCGCGCAGAAGACGGCCGGGAACCAGTTTGCCGTTCTGCTCGTCCAAACGGACCAGCATCGGCATGTCGGAATAACGCCGCGCGTAGTCTTCAAAATACGGCGCCTGACGGTCCAGGTGGAATTCGCGCAGGATCACATGGCCCATGGCCATGGCAAGCGCGCTGTCGGTGCCTTGTTTCGGGGCCAACCAGATGTCGCCGAATTTAGCCGCCTCGGAATAGTCCGGGCAGATGACGGCGGATTTGGTGCCGCGATAACGGGCCTCGGTATAAAAATGCGCATCCGGTGTCCGCGTCTGCGGGACGTTGGACCCCCACAGCAGCAGGAAGCCGGCGTTATACCAGTCGGCGGATTCAGGCACGTCGGTCTGCTCGCCCCAAGTCATGGGCGAGGCTGGCGGCAAGTCGCAATACCAGTCATAGAAGCTCATGCAGGTGCCGCCCATAAGCGACAGGTAGCGGGAACCGGCGGCGTAGGAAACCATGGACATGGCGGGAATGGGCGAGAAACCGAAAACCCGGTCCGGACCATATTTTTTGGCGGTGTAGGCGTTGGCGGCGGCGATAATTTCGGTCGCCTCATCCCAATCGGCGCGCACAAACCCGCCTTTGCCCCTAATGGCGGTGTAATCGGCGCGCAGGATCGGGTCCTGCTGCAGTTTTGCCCAAGCTTCGGTCGGTGAATTTTCTTCGCGCAAGCGGCGATAGCTTTTCAGCAGACGCGAACGGATCAGCGGGTTTTTCACCCGGTTGGCGGAATAAAGATACCAACTGTAAGAAGCACCACGGGAGCAGCCGCGCGGCTCGTGGTTGGGCAACCCGGCCCGGGTGCGCGGGTAATCGGTTTGCTGAGTCTCCCAGGTGACAATGCCGGATTTGACGTAAATTTTCCAGCTACAGGAACCGGTGCAGTTCACTCCATGGGTAGAGCGCACGATTTTGTCATGCCGCCAGCGGTTGCGATAGGTTTCTTCCCAGTCGCGGTTCTCGGCCGTTGTGTCGCCGTGACCGTCAGCAAATGTCCCGACACTCCTTGGCTTCAAAAAATTCAGCCGGTCCAGTAAATGGCTCATATTATTTTTCCATTATGTTGGCGTACCAGCGCGGGACCCGCGCTGGTACGAGTGTTCAGGGCTCAGGGGTTTTTCACGTAAGCGCCGGGGCGCATATAGAACCACCAGTTGATGACGATGCAAACGGCGTAGAAGATCGCAAAGCCATAGAGCGCGTATTCAGGCGTGCCCGCAGACATCTGTTCGCCAAACACTTTCGGGATGATGAAAGCGCCATAGGCGGCGACGGCAGAGGTCCAGCCCAGAACCGGCCCGGCCTGTTCCCTATCAAACACCACAGCGATTGTGCGGAAGGTCGAACCATTGCCGATGCCCGTGGCCGCGAACAGGATCAGAAACAGACCCATGAAGGGGTAGAAATACTGTTCCGGCGCGGCCGAGGAATAGGCCTGTTGCAAGAAGTAGGCGACCGCTAGGGCCGAGCCAACCATGATGAACGAAATGATCTGGGTTACTTTCGCACCCCCCATCTTGTCCGCCATCATGCCGCCAATCGGGCGGATCAGAGCGCCGATAAAGGGCCCCATCCAGGCAAACATCAGCGCGCTCGGCCCGCTCGGGTTCACCGTGCCATGGGTCATCACCCCGTCAACCATCAAATGCTGGAAACCAAAGACGACTTTGATCGCCAGCGCGAAGGCTGCCGAATAACCGATGAAAGAGCCGAAGGTCATGGTGTAGATCACGGTCATCGCCCAGGTGTGTTTGTTGCCGAAGATCTTGTACTGGCGAGTCAGGTTCTGACCGACCTGCCCGGGAATCAGCTTCAGCAGGAACACCGTCAGCGCGATAACAATGGGCAGAACGATCCATTTGGAAACGCCAAAGCCCGAACCGCCGACTTTCTCCGGCAGCATCAGCCACAACCCGAAGGCCGCCGCGACAAAACCAATGATCAGCATGAAGCTGATGATGCCAAAGGCGCCGAAGGGGCCTGGGATGTCCGGCGAGACGTGCTCAGTCCGAATGTTGTTCATACCGAACCAGCCGGCAAAGGCCAGCGGCACCAGCGCCAGCAGCCACACAAAACCCGCGTTGTGGATGAATGTCTCTGTTCCGGCCGGGATTTTACCGATCAACGTCCCGGAGGTGTTTTCAAGGATCATCGGTTCGCCGCCGAACAGACCGAAGGTCATCACCAGCGGGATCACGATTTGCATGGTGGTCACGCCGAAGTTGCCAAGGCCCGCGTTCATTCCCAGCGCATAACCTTGCACCTTTTTAGGAAAGAAGAAGCTGATGTTGGACATCGAAGAGGCAAAGTTGCCGCCACCGATACCCGACAGGAAGGCCAGAATCTGGAATTGCCAGAGTGGCGTATCCGGATCCTGCAGCGCAATACCCGCGCCGATTGCCGGGATCATCAGAAGCGCGGTGGTGAAGAAGATGGTGTTCCGCCCGCCGGCGATGCGGATAAAGAAGGTTGACGGGATGCGCAACGTTGCGCCGGTCAGGCCGGCGATGGCGGCGAGTGTGAACAGATCGGCTTTTGCAAACGGAAAACCGAGGTTGATCATCTGCACCGTGATGATGCCCCAATAAAGCCAGACGGCAAAGCCGCACAACAGGCTGGGGATCGAAATCCACAGGTTCCTTGTGGCGATGGACTTGCCCTCGGAAGTCCAGAAAGCTTCGTCTTCCGGTACCCAGTTTTTCAGATCTTTTGCCAAAGTTTTCTCCACTCGTTGTGGCTTGGGGCGGGCCGACCAGCGGCCCGCCGACAAGTCGATTAGTGAACTGGTTTCGGATGCGGAGCGTCCGGTACGTCAGAGAGATATTTCTCCGCAGCCAGTCCCGGATGGCGGCCGTATTCCATGCGACGGATCGCGATATGCATCCAGATGGTGGAGATCGCGACGACGACAAACATCAGCATGAAGGGCACGGTCCAAATGCCGGTGGCATCCAACAGTATCCCGAAAGTCACCGGCAGAACGAAACCACCCAGTCCACCGATCATACCCACCAGGCCACCGACCGAGCCGACGTGATGCGGATAGTAAACCGGAATGTGCTTGTAAACGGCGGCCTTGCCGAGGCTCATCACAAAACCCAGGACAATGGTCAGGGGAACGAAGACCATAACGCCCAGCGTGATGTTGAAGGTGATCGGCCCATTGATGCCGGCGACTGTATAGGTCGTCGCCGGATAGCTCATCAGGAACAAGGCAATAAGCGAGACGATGAACGTGAGGTACATCACGAAGCGTGCGCCCCATTTATCCGACATCCAGCCACCAAGGGCGCGGAACACAGAACCCGGCAGCGAGTACATGCCCGCAAAGACACCCGCCGTTGTCAGTTCTACGCCATAAGCCCCGACGTAGTAGCGCGGCAGGAACGAGGCCAGTGCCACGAAACCGCCGAAGACAAAGAAGTAGTAAGTGGCAAACCGCCAGACGCGCGCGTCTTTAAGCGGCTCCAGCTGTTCCTTGGCTGTTACCGGTCTGGTGCCGCTTTCCAAACGATCTTTCTGCACCGGGTCAGTTTTGGCGAACAGATAAAACGCGACCGCCATGGCCACTAGGACAATGGCATAAATCCGCGCGGTGTCTTCCCAACCGACGGCGACCACCAAAAACGGCGCGGCAAAGTTGGTGACCGCGGCCCCAACGTTACCGACCCCGAAAATACCAAGCGCGGTGCCTTGTCTTTCCGTTTCGAACCAACGCGAGACGTAGGCGATGCCGATGATGAAGGACCCGCCGGCAAGACCCAGACCTAAAGCCGCGATCAAAAAGACTTCGTAAGTCTGAACAGAGGCCAGTAGCCAAACGCTGACCGCGGTGATCAGCATTTGCAGAGGCAGCACGATTCGCCCGCCGAACTGTTCGGTCCAGACGCCAAGAAAGATCCGGCTAATCGAACCGGTCAGAACTGGCGTCGCCACGAGTAGGCCAAACTGGGTTTCGTTCAACCCCAGATCTTGTTTGATTTTCACGCCGATGATCGAGAAGATCGTCCAGACCGCGAAACAGACCGTAAAGGCCAGGGTGCTGAGCCCGAGCGCACGATATTGGTCGCCCCTACTCACCCCTTCCATCATATGCATTTTATGTATTGCCTCTATTTGATTGCAGCCGGCGAATCGCGTATTCGGACGGCATAAGACTCGAAATCAGGGTCAGACGATTTGATCCAGGTCAAAAACGGAAATTTTCTTTTAAAATAAATGAGTTAGCGACTTTTTTCGCCCTCCGCGAAGTAGAAGGTCGTATCCCGCCCCGCCAATTCCGAAAACCGGCCTTGACATACCGCCTTTCACTTCTTGATAAAGATCAAGCAGGAACAAGGATGAGGCGGGTGGCGTTGTCAACTTAACGAAGGCGGGTCGCAGTTGAACGTTTGAACTGAGCGGCTCAAGCAGCAGCGGTCACGGTCCGCCACGTGTTCATCGATTCACTGCGGAATAGCCGCATTGTCTTCCGAGTGATCAGATGACGTTGAACATTGAAGGTGTTGTAGATGGCGGCGTGGGTGGAGAGAAACCTTTGCGCCGATCCTGGTGACTTGAAGCCCTGTATCCTTCGTTCTCGTTGTCGAACCGGCAGGTGCGAATTCTCCGCCCGATTGTTGCTCCATCCGCCGTAACGTGTTTCTCCGTCATGCGGAGATCACGCAATGCCGCTCTGTAGGATGACAGTTTATCGGTTACCACCTTATTCGGCGCATACCCCTGTTTCTTGAGCAGTTTGCGCATCAGTTTGAGCGCTGCTTTCTTGTTTCGACGGGATTGGACCAGGATATCCAGAACTTCACCCTCGCTGCCCACCGCCCGCCATAGATACGTCCGTCTGCCGTTGATGGAGATAAACACCTCGTCCAGGTGCCAGCGACAATCGGCCCGGGGTCGAAGGCGCCTTAGCTTGCGGGCATAGGCCTCTCCGAACTTTAGCGCCCAGCGCCGGACAGTCTCATAGGAAACCTCGACGCCACGCTCGGCGAGCATATCCTCCACATCGCGGTAACTGAGGGGAAACCGGAAATACAGCCAGACAGCGCGCTGGATTATCTCTGCAGGGAACCGATGTCGGCGATAGCTGATCTTGATCATAGCAGGAAGTTACGCGCCACCCGCAGCTGACACCAGCCAGTTACCGTGATAGCACCCGCGGTAGTGCTCACGCACCGCCCGAGCCTTCGAGAAGGTGCTGTCAGGTTAAAGCGAACGGGCCTCCAAATACCGTGGGGCCTGCGAGATCAGACCGCAAGTCGACGCCACTCAGCCAGGGCGGTGGAGCGGTCGAGTTTGAAGTTTTCCCGGCGGTATAGGTGACGTTCTTGGTTAAAGTGATTGTGGACTGAAGAATGGATGGAGGTGAATTTCTGTAGCGATTTTGCGCTCCTGAATTTGACCATCGCCCACTCCCGTCGCCGGAAGGGCTGGTGTGAGTTTTCGGCTCTGTTGTTGAGCCAGCGGCCCGTCTCCTCACGTTCGGCAATTCCGATAACCTTCATCGCCGCGCGGTAGGACTGAAGTCGGTCCGTCACGATCGCTTCTGGATGGCCGTATCGTTTTATCGCTTTACGCAAGAACCTCAGCGCAGCCTTGCGATCCCGCTGCTTCGTAACATACGCCTCCAGAACCTCGCCCTCGTGGTCAACCGCGCGCCAGAGATAGTAGGTTTCGCCATTGATACGGACGAAAACCTCATCCAGATGCCAGCGCGATTGCGTCCAATTCCGGTGAGCCGCAATGCGCTTCTTCCTGATCTCGGATGCGAACATCGGTCCGAATCGGTTCCACCAGATGCGTACTGTCTCGTGGCAGATATCGATGCCGCGTTCGTGGAGAAGATCCTCGACTTGCCGCAACGACAGCGGGAAGCGGACATACATCATCACCGCCAAGCGGATGATCTCGGGTGAAGTTTTGAAATAACGGAACGGATTTCTCATCCACGAAGGCTACGGGGCTGGCCTTACCAGCTCAAGTCGGTTTCTCCTGACACTGCCGTTTTGACCTTTCCGTTCTGCTTACGATTGTACTCTGTATCAGAGTAGTAGGCGCTCAATCCGGCGTTATCCTTTACGCGCTCCAAATAAATAGCTAATCGTCCGCAAAGATTTCGTTCGGCCACTCCATTCAAAATGTTAGAACGCTCTTGAGAAAGAAAATGGTTAAAGGCTTCAGAAAAAATCTCATTTATCTGATCATCCATTTCTACCCCTCTTCGCGGTTGAAAAATATCCGTATTTGCAAGTTGTCTTATCATGGAAGCGCATATGCTCGCTATGTCGGCTATGGGTCCAGCCTGTGTGAAAACGCGTTGATCTGATAGAGTGATTCCGATCGGTGGAGGTCGGGATGAAGCGTTTCGTTGAAGGTGAGGATCGGCGGCAAGCGACACTGCTCCCCGAGAGTTTGGAAGACTATGTGGCAGAGGACAATCCGGTCCGCGTCATCGATGTTTTCATTGACGAACTCGACTTGGGCGCCTTGGGTTTTGCGGGCGTTGTGCCGGAAGCGACCGGGCGGCCGGCCTATCATCCCGCGACGTTGCTGAAGATCTATCTCTACGGCTATCTCAACCGCATTCAGTCGAGCCGGCGGCTCGAACGGGAGGCGCAGCGCAACATCGAGCTGATGTGGCTGACCGGCCGCTTGATGCCGGACTTCAAGACGATCGCCGACTTCCGCCGCGACAACGGGCCGGCGATCCGAGCGGCCTGCGCGCCAGTTCGTCGTGCTGTGCCGTCAGTTCAAGCTGTTCACCCGGGCTGTTGTCGCCATCGACGGGAGCAAGTTCAAGGCGGTCAACAACCGTGACAAGAACTTCACGGTAGCCAAGGTCGCCAAGCGCATCGAGCAGGTGGAGGCCAGCATCGCACGCTACCTGGCGGCTTTGGACCGCGCCGACCGGCAGGACGGCGATGTGGCCGAGGCAAAGACGACCCGCCTCAAGGAGAAGATCGAAGGCCTGCGCCGACAAATGCAAGCTCTCAAGGAGATGGGCAAGCAGGTCGAGGCCTCGCCCGACAAACAAGTTTCCCTGACCGATCCCGACGCGCGGTCGATGGCGACCAGCGGCAAAGGCACCGGCATTGTCGGCTACAACGTCCAGGTAGCCGTCGATGCCGAGCACCATCTGATCGTCGCGCACGAGGTGACCAATCTTGGCAGCGACCGGGCACAACTGTCGTCGATGGGCGGCACGGCCCGCGATGCGACCGGATGGCAGGAAGTCACTGTGCTGGCCGACCGGGGCGACTACAATCGTGACGAGGTGCTGGCCTGCGAGGGAACCGGCGTGCTGGCCTGCATCCCCAAGACGCTGACCTCCGGCAATGCCAAGCGCGGTCTCTTCACCGTGGCGGACTTCATCTACGACGCCGGGAACGACCGCTACTCCTGCCCAGCGGGCAAGCACCTGACCAAGAGAAAGGTGCGCTCGGACCGCCGGGACAATATCGACCACTACCGCAACCTCACGGCCTGCTCGACTTGCGGGCTCAAGCCCAGATGCACGGCTTACCGAACTCGCGCCCAATGGCGCTCAGGCTCTCGCCCTTCCGCCAGCGTTCCCACAGTTCAGCGCTTTGCGCTGCTGTAAACCCAACGCGATGATACTTCTTTCTCATGGTGATCGCTCCACATCCTAACTAAAAGGTATGTGTTGCGACGATCGATTGAACTCACGGGCGCTTTTCGGACGTGCTGGAAGGGTGTCTCCCAGGCCCGGGTTGTGCCAAATCCGGTCATTCGTTGCGCCGTGCTTTGCCGTTTTCCTGCCGAGTACCAGCTAGTGGTCTCGCACAGCATCGCAGATAGGTCGGCCGGACCGGTGCATCGGCAGGTTACGCTCCGGACCCAACGCCAACGCTCTTCATTAGTATACGCCCTGAAACTAGACAGTCGCCTTTGGCTGTGCGAACGTTCATGCTGTCGTCTTTTCTCTGGCTGGGCTATTACCCTGAACTCGCTTCCCTGAACGGCGGTACGGGAGCATGATCTCTGCAATCCTAGAGGTCAACTGGGAAGGCTACTGAACTTTGGAGGGCCAGAGCATGCCGTTGCCTTCACCAATATTCGATCTTGCGGGTGTGCAGTCGTTCAGCGGATCATCCGGCGACGTTATCAATCTGCCGCCCGATGCGAGTTTGCAGGTTGCCCAGGCGACGGTCGCGTTTTCCTTTGTCGCCAGCGACGTGAACGCTCTACAG
>JAJFGN010000029.1 GCA_021776115.1 Kiloniellaceae bacterium
TCATGTCGTTCTCCTGAAAAGGTTGGGATTTGTCGGCAAAACAATCCTAACCCCAATCAGGAGCGGCATGGCCACACCGGGCCTTGTCATGACAAGGCCCGGTGGGGCGCTAACTGTCAGGCGAATACCGTCTCAGCACACCCGGTCGCTCATGGCTTCAAGGTGGGGCGGCGCGCCGGGGAAGTCCAGCGACGAGGCCTGGCGCGGCGAATGCCAACACCACAGCTGGGGATCAATTCCGGATAATGTTGTGGTCCGGGCCGAAGGGGAAGCCGGTGATGTTCTCGGCGCCGTCCTCGGTCACGACTAGGATATCGTGCTCGCGGTACCCGCCGGCGCCGGGCCGGTCTTCGGGAACCATGATCATGGGTTCCATGGAGACCACCATGCCGGGCGCCAGCCGCGTATCTATGTCCTCGCGCAGTTCCACGCCCGCTTCGCGCCCGTAGTAGTGGCACAGCACCCCGAAGGAATGGCCGTATCCGAAGGAGCGGTATTGCAGCAGGTCGTGCGCGCGGTAAATCTCGTTGAGCGCCTTGGCGATGTCGCCGCAGCGCGCGCCAGGCTCGATAAGTTTCAAACCGGCCCGGTGCACATCGCAGTTGATTTCCCAGAGCCGCAGGTACTCGTCCGTTGCGTGGCCGCAAAACAGGGTGCGTTCCAGCGCCGTGTAATAGCCGAAGATCATCGGGAAGCAGTTCAGGCTTAGGATATCGCCCGCTTGGATGACCCGGTTGGTGACCGGGTTGTGGGCGCCGTCGGTATTGATGCCGGATTGGAACCAGGTCCAGGTGTCCATCAGTTCGACGAAGCGAAAGCTCTTGGCGATCTCCCGGATCATGGCGTTGGTCGAGGCGATGGCGACCTCGTGCTCCGGCACGCCGGCCCCGATGGCCGCGGCGCAGGCGGCGCCGCCCAAATCGGCGATGCGCGCGCCCTCCTTGATTAGCGCGATTTCCTCGGCCGACTTGATCGAACGCATCCACATCGTGGCTTGCGCGACATCGACGAATTCGACGCCGGGCAGGGCCGCTTCAAGCTGGCGGCGGAAATCGAGGCTGACGTGATCGAATTCGATGCCCAGGCGCTTCACGCCTCGGGTCAGGCCTTGAAGGGCATGAAAATAATTGTCCCGGCGCCAGTCGGTGTAGGCGATGTTATCCGCGAAGCCGCGCCGCCACGGCTGACCGCCGTCGATCCCGGCCGAAATCGTGGTCGCGTTATCTTGATCGACGACCAAGCCGTATTTGCGCCCGAAGTAGCAATAGAGCCAGCCGGAGTAGTAGTTTATGCCGTGATAGGAGGTGAGCAAAACGGCATCGACGCCGGTCTCGCCCATCCACTGGCGCAGGACATCTTGGCGCCGCTTCATCTCGGCGTCCGAAAACGGCGACCATTCCTTTTCGCCGTTGCGCCATTTCGTGACCCGCAGCCTGTCCTCGGACATGGCCCCTCTCCCCAATAACCGCACGCTGACCGCGCCTTGAACGGCCATATCGGCTAGTGAATTGGCCGAGACAAAAGAATCCCCTCCCCCCTTGAGGGGGAGGGTTAGGGTGGGGGGAAGCGCGTCGGCGCGTCAAGAGACTCACTTTACTGTTCCCGTGTCGCTGCAAGGCCGTAAGGAAACAAGAAATGAGCCGTTTGACGCGCGACCGCGGTACCCCCCACCCTAGCCCTACCCCTCAAGGGGGGAGGGGAACCTTTTGTTTCAATCGATCCGCTAGTGTGGTGAATCTGAAGTTCGCGTCATTAATCCCGCCCGTCATCCCGGACGTTAGGCGAGCCCGAAAATCCTAGGATTTTCGGGGGCGAGACTTACGATCCGGGATCTTCCGGAGGTCGGAGCCTGGCCGTCGCCAAAGATCCCGGATCTCTGACTTTCCTTGCCAAACCATAGGTTTGGAGGAAAGCCGCGTCCGGGATGACGGGGAGAACTTAATGCGACGAACTTCTGAACCACCACTCTAGGAGGGGGCGGGGACAAGCGCCGGATGATCCAAGTCAAGGCCGTGCCCGAACGCCGGTTTATTATATTATTTGACGCGCGCATTGCCCCGGGCCACGGTGGGATCGATCGATGGAACCCAAGACGCATTTCAATTTCTGGTACTTCGTGATCGCCATGCTGGCGATCATGGTGATCCAGCAGTGGTGGCAGGAATCGCAGCAGGTCGAAACCGTCCCCTATAGCGAATTTCATGCCCTTCTGCGCGACGGCAAGGTCGCCGAGGTATCGGTCGCCGATACCTACGTGCGCGGCAAGCTGCGCGAGCCTTTGCCCGACGGGCGCAGCCAAATCTTCGCCGTGCGGGTCGATCCGGACCTGGCCCAGGACCTGGATCGGTTCGGTGTCACCTACACCGGAATCGTCCAGAATAATTTTCTATCCAAGATTCTGTCCTGGGTCCTGCCCGTCCTCTTGTTTTTCGTCTTGTGGATGTACGTCTTCCGCCGGGCTATCGGCGGGGCCGGCGGCGCGGGCATGGGCGGCCTGCTGCAAATCGGTAAGAGCAAAGCCAAGATTCACATGGAAAAGGATATCGGCGTCACCTTCGAAGACGTGGCCGGGGTCGACGAGGCCAAGAGCGAATTGCAGGAGGTCGTCCAATTCCTCAAAGAGCCCGAGGCTTACAGCCGCCTGGGCGCGCGTATGCCCAAGGGCACCCTGCTGGTGGGGCCGCCTGGCTGCGGCAAGACATTGCTGGCGCGCGCGGTCGCGGGCGAAGCGGGGGTGACCTTCTTCTCGGTCAGCGGCGCGGAGTTCGTCGAGATGTTCGTGGGCGTCGGCGCGGCCCGGGTGCGCGATCTTTTCGAGCAGGCGCGCAAGAATGCCCCTTGCATCATTTTCGTCGACGAAATGGACGCGCTGGGCCGGGCGCGCGGCCTGACCGCCGTCTCCGGCGGCAACGACGAAAAGGAGCAAACGCTGAACCAGCTCCTCGCCGAGTTGGACGGTTTCGACCCTTCCGTCGGCGTGGTTCTACTGGCCGCGACCAACCGGCCGGAGATCCTCGACCCCGCGCTGCTGCGCCCGGGCCGTTTCGACCGTCAGGTCCTGGTCGACCGGCCCGACAAGATGGGCCGCGAACAGATCCTGCGGGTCCACGTCAAGAAAATCGCGCTCGCCCGGGACATGAGCATTGAGAATATCGCTGGGCTGACCGCCGGCTTCTCGGGCGCCGATCTTGCCAACCTCTGCAACGAGGCGGCGATCCTGGCGACCCGGCGCGGCGCCGAGGAGGTGACCACCGAGGATTTCGTCGGCGCGATCGAGCGTATCGTGGCCGGCCTGGAGAAGAAGAACCGCCTGCTCAACCCCTATGAGCGCAATGTCGTGGCCTTTCACGAAACCGGCCACGCCCTGGTCGCCCTCGCTTTGCCCGGGGTCGAGGTGGTGCAGAAAATCTCGATCATCCCACGCGGCATCGGCTCGCTCGGCTACACGATTCAACGCCCGACCGAAGACCGTTATTTGATGACCCGCGAGGAACTTGAGAACAAGATGGCGGTCCTGCTCGGCGGCCGGGCCGCGGAAAAGCTGGTCTTCGGCAAGATCTCGACCGGCGCGGCGGACGACCTGAACAAGGCGACCGACATCGCCCGCAACATGGTCATGCGCTACGGCATGGATGAAACCCTGGGCCAAGCCATCTATATCGAGGACCAGCCGCAGTTTCTGACCGGCATGCTACAGGGACCTGGCATGGCGGGCACCTATAGCCAGGAGACCGCGCGCGAGATCGATGTCGCGGTGCGCACCCTGATCGAGCGGGCCTTCGAGCGGGCCACGGCGATCCTGACCCGGCACCGCCAGGAACTCGACGGAGTCGCGGCCAAGCTGCTGGAGAAGGAGACGCTCACCGCGGAGGACTTGCCCAAGCTGCCACCCGAACCGGATGCGCAAGCGGCGGAGTAGGCGCGCCCCCTAACCCGGTGTAAAGTTTTCGCATCAAGTCTATACGGCGATCATACGCGCGGTATACGGAGCCTGCATATTCGATACCTGCCGGCTATACGAAATACATATAAAGCAGCATGGAAACCCGGCAATATTCCGGCGCTTAGACGGTGTCCGGAACGCTTGAAATCCAATCCCGACTCAACCACAATCGTCGCAACCGGGCTTACGGTGCGTCAATACGCCGAGGCGGACGGTTACAGGGAGAGGGGAAGTCATGAACACACACCTTGGGAAATTCTTCATATTAGCAGCGCTTACCCTAGTGCTGCAGTCCTGCGCCGCGCCGCCACAGATTCAGACCAGCGACGGCGTGACGATTCAACGTGAACTCAACGACCGGACCGTCATCGGATACTTCGTGGATGGCGGCTCCTACTGCGAGTATCACACCCCGAACGGCACGGTTTTGGGCCGGGATACCGAAATTTACGCCGGTAATTGGCAGGTTCGCGGTAACGCCATCTGTTACGCCTATCCAGGCGAACGCGAAGATTGCCAGCTTGCCTATATCTCGGGCCGCTCGGTCACGTTTTACGACGGCCTCGGCAAAACGATTGCGCGCGGGAATCTGGCGGACGGGAATCTGTGTAGCTAAGAGACTGCCCCCTTATTTTCTCCCCCCTTGACGGGGAGAGACCGGGAAAGGGGCAATCTCAAGCTATCGGGAATGCGTTAGCCGGGGCGGTATCTCTTCCAGCCGCCACGCGACCATGCGGCGCTATCGTACTTTGCCGCTTCGCTCCCGATGTCGTAGTACCCACCCGCTTCGTCGGTGTAGATGTGCGCCGCCAACTTCAACGGCGGATCGCCGTCGAAAGATCCAGCCGCGATACCGATCGGTTCGTCCGGGCCGTGATCGAAGAACAAGCTGGAGCCGCATTCCTTGCAGAAGCCCCGGCGCGACGTCTCCGACGAGCGATACCAAGCGAGACCGGTGGACGTGGTGATCTCGAAGGCATGCCGGGGCGCGGCCGTGGCGGCGTAGAAATGCCCGCTCATTCGCCGGCATTGATGGCAGTGGCACGCCAGAACGTCAGCGAGCTTTCCAGTCACCCGGTACCGAACCGCGCCGCAGAGACAACCACCTTCCCAGGCCTGGTTACTCATGGCTTGTCCCCGCTCCCTACTCCATCGCCTCCAGTTCGTCGATCATGCCGGCGATGACGTCCAGGCCTTTGGACCAAAAGGCGGGATCGGAGGCGTCGAGCCCGAAGGGGGCGAGCAGCTCCTTGTGGCGTTTGGTACCCCCGGCGCGCAGCATATCGAGATATTTTTCCGCAAAGCCGTCGCTCGCGCCCTGATAAACCGCGTAGAGCGAGTTCACCAGGCAGTCGCCGAAGGCATATGCGTAGACGTAGAACGGCACATGGATGAAATGCGGAATGTAGGCCCAATAGTGTTTGTACTCGTCCTCGAATCGTAAGGCCGGGCCGAGGCTTTCCTTTTGCGACTCCATCCAGATCTCGCCGAGCCGCTCGGCCAAGACTTCGCCTTCCTTGCGTTCATCGTGAACCCGGGTCTCGAAGTTGTGCATGGCGATTTGCCGAACCACCGTGTTCAGCATGTCCTCGACCTTGGAGGCCAGCATGACCTTACGCAATACGGGATCGGTTTCGCCCTTTAGCATGGCCTGGAAGGTCAGCATCTCGCCGAAAACCGAAGCGGTTTCGGCCAGGGTCAGGGGCGTGTCGGCCATGAGATGGCCTTGATCGCCCGCTAAGACCTGATGCACGCCGTGGCCAAGCTCGTGCGCCAGGGTCATGACATCGCGCGTGCGGCCCTGATAGTTGAGCAGCAGATAGGGATGCGCGCTCGGCACGGTGGGGTGTGCGAAGGCCCCAGGCGCCTTACCCGGACGCACCGGGGCATCGATCCAGTTTTTCTCGAAGAAGGGCCGGCCGGTCTTCGCCAAGCCATCGGAAAACGCGGCATAAGCACCCAAGACCGTCTCGCGCGCCTCATCCCAGGGAATCAGCCGGTCCTTTTCATCCGGCAGGGGCGCGTTGCGGTCCCAGTACGGCAACTGCTCGACCCCCATCCACTTGGCCTTGAGCGCATAGTAGCGGTGCGAGAGGCGGGGGAAGCTGTCGCGCACGGCGCTCACCAGCGCCTCAACCACCTCATCCTCGACGTAGTTAGCCAGGTTCTGCGACGACACCGGCCGGGCATAGCTGCGCCAGGTATCCTCGACCGCCTTGTCCTTGGCCAGTGTGTTGGTGATCAGAGAGAACACCCGCGCGTTGTCGCCCAGCACCTTGCCGATCGATTTGGCCGATGCGGCGCGCACCTTGCCGTCGCGATCGGTCAACTTGTGGAAGATTTCGGCACTGGTCAGGTCCTGGCCGTCCAGTGGAAAGCGCAGGTTCGCCATGGTCTCGTCGAACAGACGGGTCCAGGCGGCACGCCCGGTAACGTACTTTTCGTGAAACAGGCGCTCCAGATCGTCGGATAGCTGGTGCGCGCGAAAGGCACGCACGTCGCGCAGCCATGGGGCGTAACGGGCCAAGTTCGGCGCGCTCTGCTTCGCCCCCAGCACCGCCTCGTCCATACGGTTGACTTCCAGGGTAAAGAACAGAAGATCGCTGGAAATATCCGTCGTGCGTTCCTGCATCGTTTGATAGAACTTGCCGACCGCCGGGTCGCTCATGTTCTCGGAATACAGGAGTTGCGCGTAACTGCCGATCCGGCCCAGCAATTCCTGAATCGCCTCGTAGGCCGCCACCGCTGCGCCCAACGCGGCCCCATCCAGCCCCTCGAGCTTGCCCTCGTAGCGCTGGCGGAGCGCCTTTGCCTCCTTGGCGCCGCGCGCGAGGTCCGCTTTTAGGTCCGCCGACTCCGGCCCCGGATAAAGGTCGCGCAGATCCCAGTTCGGCAAGCGGCCCAATTCGCCGGTGGCGTTTTGCGTGGAGGTACCGGTATCTGGCATCGTCATCTCCTTGAGTGTCCGAAGAGTGGACAGACTTAACTTATGTGTACGGGCCTAAGATGTAAGATAATATCTTCCGCACCGATTCGTCCTTCTGGGGGACTAATGCAAGGCCGGAAATTCGATTATGGACTTTAACTCCTGGGCCAGTCTGCCCGCCGCCTTCTATGATCAGGCCGCGCGCCTCGCCGATCGTAATTTCCTTTGGACCAAGGTCGGCGGCACCTACCGGCCGACCACCTGGCGCGAGGCCGAGCGTGCAACGACCGATCTGGCGCGAGGTTTGCGCGACCTTGGGTTGAAGCCAGGCCAAAAAGTGGTCTTGCTTTCGGAAAACCGGCCGGAGTGGCTGATCGCCGACGTGGCCATCATGACCGCCGGCGGCGTGAGCGTACCAGCCTACACGACGAGTACGACATCCGACCATCGTCATATCTTGACCGATAGCGGGGCCGTAGGAGCGATTGTCTCCAGCAAGGCCTTGGCCGGGCGGCTCCTGCCAGCCGCCGTCGAGGCCCCGGACTGCCAGTGGGTTATCGCGATGGAAAATGTCGATAGCAACGGCAGCGGGGGTAACGGCAGCGAGTCCATAGCATTGCATCTCTGGGCGGACGTCCTGGCCAAGGGGGCGGCTTCATCCCTGGATGCGGCGTCGATGCTGACGCCGATCAAGCGCCGCGATACCGCCTGTTTCATATATACCTCTGGAACCGGCGGCGCACCCAAAGGTGTGATGCTGAGCCACGGCGCTATCCTGTGCAATTGCATGGGCGCCCACCACCTTTTGGAACAGCTCGGTCTCAGGGACGAGGTGTTTCTGTCATTCCTGCCGCTGTCGCACGCTTACGAGCATACCGCCGGCCAGTTCTTTCCCGTCTCCATCGGCGCGGAGATCTATTACTGCGCGGGGGTCGAGCATCTGCTGACCAACTTGGCCGAGGCCAAGCCGACCATTATGACCGCGGTGCCACGCCTTTATGAAAACATGTACCAGCGCATCCTGCTTGGCGTCGAAAAACAGGGCGGCTTGAAGCAGAAACTTTTCAATCTCGCGCTACGTTTGGGCCAAATGAAATACCGTAATCCTGGAAGCTTGAGTCTGCTGGAACGGGTCCAGGATACGCTGGTCGACAAATTAGTCCGCGATAAGATGCGGGCCCGATTTGGCGGCCGCTTGAAGGCGATGGTGTCCGGTGGCGCAGCGCTCAATCCCGAGATCGGGATTTTCTTCACGGCGCTCGGGTTGCCGGTATTGCAGGGATACGGCCAAACGGAAAGCGCGCCAGTTATCTCCGCCAATCCGCCTAACCGGGTCAAGATGGAAACCGTCGGCCCACCGCTGAAGGGGGTCGAAGTGAAGATTGCCGAAGACGGCGAAATCCTGGTGCGCGGCGAGTTGGTCATGCAAGGCTATTGGCGCAAGGAGGGGGCCACCGCGAAAGCCTTGCGCGACGGTTGGCTGCACACAGGCGATATTGGCGAGATCGACGACGACGGCTATCTCAAAATCACGGATCGGAAAAAGGACATCCTGGTTTTGACCGGCGGAGACAACGTGTCGCCCGCACGCATTGAAGGTTTCCTTACGCTGCAGCCCGAAATTCATCAGGCCATGGTATTCGGTGACAAACGCCCCCACTTGGTCAGTCTGATAGTCCCGGAGGAAGCCTTCGTTACCGAATTCGCTAAGTCGGCCGGGGTAGCCGCCAAGCTTAGCGAACTTAGTGAGAACGGCGACTTCAGGACCGCTATCTCAAAGGTCGTGGATCGCGTTAACCTCGGGTTATCCAACCTTGAGAAAGTGCGCCGATTCGCGATCGCGGCGGAACCATTCACGGTCGAGAACGAAATGATGACACCGACCCTGAAAATCCGCCGGCATCGGATCATTGAAGCTTATGGGCAAATACTGCGTGATCTATATTGAGATTATTTACTTACTTGTCTTTGTATAATTTCTACCAGCGGCAGTAAATTGTATATTAAAATCACATAAATGGAATGTATATTAAACATTCCTTAAATAGAATTGTGTCAAATAGCGGGTCGTAACGTAAGCATGCCGGCGCGGCCGGAAATGCGCGCATTGGGAGAACCTCGACCCTTGCCAACCCCCTTGAATCCAAGAGGTCAAAAGACGGCCCACAATGGCTGTGTAGCCACCCGTGCGCTACACAAGGCCCGGCGCCGAAGCAATACTGAGAAGGTCACAGGATGGCTATGAACTACGGCGGCATCGTGGCGGGTGTGCGCATAACTCAGCAAATGCTTACCGAGTACATGGAGCGCCACGTCGACTTCCTGAACGGGGTACGCGATGGCCGCAAGATCTTGTTGCGGCGCTGCGACCTGAGCGGTCTGGACCTGACGAGCATGGATTTTCGGAACGCGGAGTTCCTGGCATGCGATTTCAGCGGCGCGACCATTCGCGATACTAATTTTGGCTGCGCTCAACTCTTGGCTTCCAATTTCGATCAAAGCGACTTGTCGGGAAGCAATTTTGCGAAGGCCGGACTACGTGCAGCGACTTTCGAATACGCCGACCTCACGGGTACCCAATTCAATAATGCGGACTTGCGGGATTGCACGATCTACGACGAGGAGACGAACGCGGTCGGCGCACCACTCAATTGCAGCTTCCGTCGCGCCCTCTTGCGCGGGACCGATCTGTCGCAAAGCAAACTAAAGCGTGCGAATTTCGATCACGCCATCATCGATCAAGTCAACCTTTGCAATGCGGACCTAAGAAGCGCCAGCTTCCTAGGCACGGAAATCGTCGGTACGGATCTCACGGGCGCGCGTTTGGAAGATGTCGACTTCAACGCGGCCGCCTTGATTGGCGCCGGAATCGTAGGGCTGAACTTCAATGAGGTCCGCATAACACCCAAAATAACGGAAGCCGAGCGGATAAATCAAAAAATCGCGCGCCACACGGAATGGATCTGCTCGGGCGGGCGCACTGGCGAGCAAGCCAATTTTTTTGGAGAAGACCTAAGTCACCGCTCCTTGCGCGGTGTGAACCTGGCGGCAGCGAACATGGAACGGGCCATTCTGATCGGGACCGATCTGTCCGGGTCGCTCCTTGCCGCGGCAAACCTGCGCGGCGCCACGCTTTTGCGAGCCGACCTTCGCAGCGCCGACCTGCGCGGCGCCGACCTCTTGGAATCGGACATGCGGCACGCCAACATGGCCAACTGCAAGAAAGGCGCCCTGCCGGGAACCGGTCTTTCCACGCTGCTTAAAGAGGCTATCTGACCGCGGCCACCGGGGCGGCCACCGGGGTCGTCACCCTGCTAGAGCGTCTTCCGTTCATATTGAATCATTTGACCGGTATTTCGCGTCTGCTGGCTAGGCACGGGCTACGCCGTGGTCTTTATGACCACAAGGGGGCCGTAACGACGTCCAGCGGGCGCGAAATACCGGCCTCCGGTGGGCCAAATCAGGCCATCGGCGTCGTTACGAAACTTGCCCGATGCCCCACATCGCGCTGCGTTCCGCGCCT
>JAJFGN010000030.1 GCA_021776115.1 Kiloniellaceae bacterium
GGCCGCTCATTCAGCTGACGTGCGATAGCGCTGAGCTTTGCCTGAGAGTGGGCAGACAAGTCAGTGCCCTTTGGTAAATACTGCCTGAGCAGCCGGTTGGTATTCTCGTTTGATCCGCGTTGCCATGGGGATTGTGGATCATTGTCACAATCGCGCCAAGCAGCGACGCGATAAACACATAGTACGCAGCAGACCTCCTGAGCGGAAGCAGAAGGCAAGCAAGCGCGCCGCCGAAAACGGCTATCGCAAAAGCGCCGGTGGCCCAAGCTGTTTTAGAGCCCTGGCACTGAAGTTCGCACCCTAAGTAGTTGCCGTCATCCCGGACGTTAGTGCCTGTCCCCGACTGGATCGGGGGCGAGCCTGAAAATCCAACGATTTTCGGGAGGTGAACCTTACGATCCGGGATCTACGTACCCGCCTGTCCAACGCCCGGATTACGGCGCGATGGATCCCGGATCGCTGACTTTCCTTACCAAATCAGACCCCCGCTTTCGCGGAGGGCTCATTTGGAGGAAAGTCGCGTCCGGGATGACAGGGGAACTTAAGGCAGGGGAACTTAAGGCCGGGGAACTTAAGGCCACCAATCTAAGTTCCACCACACTAGCGGATTAAACGGCTTGACAGGTTGGTAAGCCATGACTTACAGTAAGTCATGGCTTACGCAGAGGTGTTTACGGCCCTAGCAGATCCAACCCGCCTGCACATATTCGAGGCGTTGCGCGAGCAACCTAAAACCGTGGGTGAATTGGCGGCTGGCCAGCCGGTGAGCAGGCCTGCGGTATCGCAACACCTGAAGGTACTTCAGTCCGCGAGCTTGGTCAGCGTTGAGCCACAGGGCAATCGCCGCCTGTATTCAATCAAGCGCGATGGCTTGGAGGAGCTGCGGCTCTATCTGGAGAGTTTTTGGTCGGATGCCTTAACGGCGTACGGCGCTGAAATTGCACGACGTGTGAAGAACAAAAACGTGTGAAGAACAAAGACGCATGAAAGACAAATGGGAGAACGCAATGCTCGATCCGCTTGTTAGTACAATTGAAGTGCCCTGCAGCCAGGAAAAGGCGTTCGGCGTGTTTGTGAACGAAATGGGCTCTTGGTGGCCGCTGGACAAGCGCTCCATGTCAATGCACAGCGGCAAGCCCGCCAAGTCGTTGCACATCGATCCGAAGCAGGGCGGCAAGATTATAGAGATCGGCCACGACGACACCGAGCACCATTGGGGCACCATCAAAACCTACGATCCCCATGACTCGCTGACCATGGACTTTCACATGGGACTGCCCGCGGAAAACGCCAGCCTGGTTGAGGTGAAATTCACCGCCCTCGATGGCGAACGCACGCAGGTTGAGCTGACCCAAAGCAACTGGGAAGCCTTCGGCGACATGGCCGAAATGATGCGCCGCGGTTATGGCAGCGGTTGGGTTATTATCTTTGAAGACGCATACAAATCCGCTTGCGGCGGCCAGCCTATGACGTCGCAGGAAATCCAAGCGAGAGCCCCGGCTTGTCCAGAACCGAATTGAATTTCGCTAACTGAAATCGAGAAACAGAGGAATATGGAATGCCTAACTACATCATTGCCTATCGCGGCGGGAGAAAACCGGAGAGCCCTGAGGAGGGGGCCAAACATATGGCGAAATGGAAAGCCTGGATCGGCGGCCTTGGCAAGGCCGCGGTCAACCCCGGCACGCCTTTGGGAAAGTCCAGGATCGTAAGTTCCGATGGTGTATCGGACGATGGCGGCCCCGATCCCATGTCGGGGTTTTCCGTTGTGTCCGCCGACAACATGGAGGCTGCGCTTGAGATGGCGAAGGGGTGCCCGACCCTCGATCTCGTCGGCACACTTGAGGTCGCGGAAATGATGGAAATGAAGACGCCGAAATAATGGAAACCTAGTCGCCGGCATCGAGAGGCAGGTTTTTTAGAAGGTAATCGAGACTTGGTATAAGCAGGCTCTTGGCCGACTATGTCTTCAGCAGATCGCAAGGCCCGTGGCCGGTTGTCGAAAATCCCGGATCAAGCCCAGGACAACGCTGGTAATTGGGACAGAACCTAACGCAAGAATCTTGGGCAATTTTTAGCCGGCGGCGCGCGCGAGCCGCGCGGGGCGTTCGAGCATGGCATCCACGGCGTTGCAAATCTGCACCAGCGTGAAGGGTTTCTGGATCACGGTAAACACCAGTTCCTCGAGATTATGCGCGCGTTGCCGTTCCGCCGAATAGCCGGTCATCAAAAGCACCGGCAAGTCTGGGTAATCTTGCGCCAACTTGAGCGCCAGGGCGATGCCGTCCATGCCGGGCATCACGATGTCGGTCAGGAGAGCATCGAAAGGGCCGCCCTGGAGCGCTTCCAAGGCGCGCAGGCCGTCGTCGACACCAACCGCCTCATGGCCGCGATGCGCCAAGGCACGGCACACAAAACTCTGCACCGCCATGTCGTCCTCGGCGACCAATATCCGTGCCATACCCGATTTATCTCCTAACTCGGCCGTCGCGCCGCTAAGGGGCGCTGTGCGGCAACCGTTCGGTGCGCCTATCGTGCGCCAGGGAGGATTAATGAGACGTTAATCTTTCTAAATTGTGAACAATGTACATCTCAACAGCAGACAGATTTTTCAGTTAGATAGATCATGTAAAAACAACGCATTACTATGATAAAGTCAAATAAAATAAATTTTAGATAAATATAGATTTTTCTTTATTTAATAAATAGTTGACAGTCCGTTACCACTTGATTAAATTGCTTTAACCGTTTGCACCTTTACATGCGAATAGAGAGGCATAGGACCTTGCTGGCAATTGAACCCAACGTCGAGCTGCTGACCTCGGATGGAATCGAGCGGCTCAGCACCGACCAATCCCCTTGGATGCGCGCCCAAACCGCGGCAACCGTGGCGGTCCTTTTCGTCGAAGGCTCCTTAAACGAGCGGGAACAGGTGTACGCGATCAGCATACTGGAAACTCTCGCCCGCGATCTGGAAAATCAGGTCCGCGAAGCCTTATGCGAACATGTGAAGCACTGCGCGCGCCTGCCTCAATCGATCGCCCGAAAATTGGCCGCGGACGTGGAATCGGTCGCGCTGCCGATTATCCGGTATTCGTCGGTTTTGGACGAAGCCGACCTGGTGACGATCGTGCGCGGCGGTGGCACGGCCAAACAGGCCGCCGTGGCCCAGCGGGACAACGTGACCGAAATTGTTTCGGACATCCTCGTCGACACACAAAACACGGTGGTTATACGCACTCTCCTGGCGAACGAGACATCCCAAATTGGCGAAACGTCATACGGCAAGATTCTGGAGGGATTCGGCCAGGACCAGAAAATTCAAGCCTTGATGGTGGAGCGTCCCGCCTTGCCAGCGACGATCGTCGCCCGAATGGTCTTGCGGGTTAGCGACGCCCTGCGCCAACGTCTGATCGACCGCTTCGACCTGCCTGAAGGCATGGCCGAGGAATTGACGGCGCGGGCGCGCGAACGAGCGCTTAGCGAATCGATCGGCCAAGTCACGACCGGCGAGACGATGGAATCACTATCGATACGCCTCTTCGAGGAAGGCGCCCTGACCCCGGTTTTCTTGTTGCGCGCGCTGTGCACGGGGCAACTTCGATTGTTCACGGCCGGGGTGGCGGCGCGTGCGGGGGTAACCCTCGGCAATGCGGACGAGCTCATTCGAGATGGCGGTCAGCGCGGACTGATGGCGCTCTACGTACACGCCGGCCTTCCGGGCGCCCTGATGCCGGCCTTCCGCATCGCCCTCGAGATCGCACGCGAGAAAGAAACCGCGGGTCCGAGAGCCTGGAGTAAGACCGACACCCAGCAAATCATATCGCAACTCATCGCGGCCTACGACAGCTTGGCGCCTGGGCATCTTGAATCGGTTCTGGCGCAACTGGGGCGGTATTGCACGGACAGCGCCAACGCGGCCTAAAAGAGGTATCCGAAGACAGCGCTTTCGGACGGCCGCTGCGCCGGCACGGGCAAAAAACTTACTTGGTGGCGACGAAGTCGATTCCCAGGCTGCCTTCGCGCGGGGCATTTCGCGTCGAGGTCTCAAACTCCGTCACCCCGCCGGGCGGCAGGTTAGCGCTATTGGCCGAGAAAACCCATTCCTCGACCTGCGCCCCGGTCCCATCGGTGACACTGGCGCGAAGTTGCGGAATATCGCGCGGGCCGTCGGAAATGTTAGCGACCGTCCCTTCGATCACGACCACGCGCTCACCGTCGATAAGGCGGCGTACCGACTTGACGTCGCGCAACTCCAAGCCGTCGCCAAGCGGTGGCTCGACCGGCAGTCCGGCCAAGCGATAAAGCTCGGCCGCGGCGGGCAGCGCCGCGACGATCTGGGCCCTCCCGAAATAGGCGCCGGCGGCCAAAGCCCCCGCAACGAGAAAGAAAATTATCCATCCCGCGGCGATCCGGCGGCCCGAAGCTCCTGGCGGCGGCGTGGCGCGCGGTTTCGTGCCGCGGCGCCGCGAGGCGCTGAGCACCGCAGCTGGCTTTTCTTCGGCTGGCGGCTCTTCTTGGAGTGGCCCTTCTTCAGGCGGCGGTGCCTGGACCTCGGGTTCGGCGGGCGCCTCAGCAGCGGCGGGAGCCTCAACTGCGGCGGGGGTCTCGTCTTCGCTCAGTTGAGGCTGGGTCCAGCCATGGCCGCAGCTGCCGCAGCGAACCTGCCGCCCAGCGGGACCGATCTGGTCGGGGTCGATGCGAAACGTCGAATCGCAGGACGGGCAGGTCAGGTTCATAAGGGGATATACTGGCGCCCACGCGAATTATGGAACCCTAACCTTATAGGTAGGGCCAATCGCCAAAGCAAGCTGCCAGCGGGCCCCGCTTTACGACTCTGAGCCGAGTGTGCCATCTTGCCGACCACTTCCGGTGGGCATCGTCCGTTAGATTCTGTCCACTGGACACAGCGATCGGCAAGACCTTGGTTCGTTTCGAAGATGTTGCCTTGCGTTATGGCGCGGGCCCGGAAGTCTTGGGCGGCGTGTCGTTTCATCTGGCGCCGGGTTCGTTCCATTTCATGATCGGAGCCAGCGGCGCCGGGAAATCGTCGCTCCTGAGCATGATTTATCTGGCGCGGCGGCCAAGCGGCGGCCACCTTCATATATTCGAGCGCGATGTCACAACCTTGTCACGCCACGAAACCGCCATGATGCGCCGTAAGATCGGCGTCGTGTTTCAAGATTTCCGCCTGCTCGACCATCTGACGGCCCTTGAGAACGTCGCGCTGCCCCTCAAGATCAGCGGGCAACGCGACGAGAAAGTGCGCCGCCATGTAGCCGAACTCTTGGCCTGGGTTGGATTGGCCGAACACCTGGATTCTTATCCCCCCACCTTATCGGGCGGTCAAAAGCAACGCGTTGCGATCGCGCGCGCCGTCGTTGGCCGGCCAAGTCTGCTGATCGCCGACGAACCGACCGGAAATGTGGACGATCGTATGGCGGTCCGTCTGCTGTATCTGTTCGAAGAGCTTAATAAGCTGGGCACCACAATCGTAATCGCGACCCATAACGAGTCCCTAGTGGCGCGTTTCAATCATCCGGTCGTCCGCTTAGGCAACGGCGGGGTGCGTATAGATCGCCGGCAACCGGGCGCCGACGCGAGGCCCGGCAAGGGAAGCGCGGCCTAGGCTGAATCGTTGGGCAAGAGCGACTCCGGGAGACGAGATGAAGAGTCATCGACCGATCGAACGCCGCCGTAAGGCCCGCGCAGGGAGCCTGGCATGAAGTTGTTCGGGCGCCGGGACGTACCGCTCGACGGCGACGCTTCGGGGCGCTTTTTGCCGTGGCTGGTCGCGGTCATGGTGTATCTGGCCGCGCTGGCCCTGATTTCCGCCATGACCATGAGCCGGGCGATCACCCATTGGCAGGAGGGACTGAGCGGCACCCTGACGATCCAGATTCCGCATGACCAGGTTCCGCGCGGAGGACCGGCCTCGAAAGCGAACGCCGCGCCCGACGCGATCGAACCCATCCTGCAGCTTCTGATCGCGACGCCGGGGGTTCGCGAGGCCAAGGTCTTGGAGCCCGAAGAGATTGAGCGCTTACTGCAACCTTGGCTTGGCGCCGCCGCCGGGCTGACAGACCTGCCGGTGCCGAGTTTGATTTCCGTGACCTTCGACACGGCCGCCGAACCGAACCTCGAAAACCTGGCGCGGGAAGTCTCGAAAATTTCGCCGGGCGCCGTCGTCGACACGCATCAATCTTGGCTCGGTAAGGTGCGCGATCTGGCGCGCACCGTGCAATGGGTCGCGGTGCTGGTCGTGGCCTTGATCGTCGGATGCGCGATCATGATCGTTGCCTTCGCCACCCGCATGGGCCTGTCGGTTCACGGCCATGTCATTCAGTTGCTGCACCTGATTGGCGCCCGCGATTCCTATGTCGCCAGCCAGTTTCAAGCCCATGTTCTCACCTTCGCGCTGCGCGGGGGCATTGCCGGACTGCTGCTCGCGGTTGGGACGGTGTTTCTGGCCGGACGGACCTTGGAGGGCAGCGAAGCCATACTTCTGCCGGAGTTTGTGCTGCAACCCTTGGACTGGTCGGCGCTGCTCCTCCTGCCCGTCATTGTGGCCATCGTCGCAACGGTAACCGCGCGGCTCACGGTGCTGCGCACGCTGGGACGAATGCCCTGAGTGTGGTTTGATATCCCCACATGACCCCCCGACGCACTTTCGCGGTGACTCCTCGCGGCCCTCGCGCGGCGCGGCGCCTGGCTACCGGGACCGGTTTTGTCGTTCTGGCTTGGTCGATCGGGCTTCTGTGGTTCGCGTTCAGTTTACCGCGATCGGTCGCCGACCCCGACATCAAGACCGACGCCATCGTCGTCCTGACCGGCGGCAGCGGCCGCGTTTCTCAGGGCCTCGAACTCCTGTCCGAGGGCCGGGCGCGCAAGCTCTTCGTGTCCGGCGTTTACCGGGGCGTGGATGTGCGGGAGCTGTTGCGCGTGTCCCGGCAGTCGCCGCAGGAACTGGCCTGTTGCATCGCCCTGGGTTACCAGGCCGATAACACGCATGGAAATGCGGTTGAGACGCGAGCCTGGTTGCGCGAACAGAATTTACGCTCGCTGCGCCTCGTGACCTCCGCCTACCATATGCCGCGCAGCCTCCTGGAGTTTCGACGCCTCATGCCCGCGATGGAGATCGTGCCCCACCCGGTATTTCCCGAGGATTTCAAGCCGGAACGCTGGTGGCACTGGCCCGCCGGCACGGGCCTCATCGTTAGCGAATACAGCAAATACCTGATCGCCTTGGCCTGGAATTTCCTTGCCGGTGTGCCCGCAAAATGATCGGCCTGCGCTCGCTTTTGTTCAACGTGCTGTTCTATCTCTGGACCGCCTTGATCCTGACAATTTGCCTGCCGCTGCTTGCCGCCCCAAGCCGTATCCTGTTCGGGGCCGGGCGGGCTTGGGCCCATGGAAACCTGGCCATGCTGCGCTTTATCTGCGGCCTTTTCTACGAGGTGCGCGGGCTGGAGAACCTGCCCGCCGGGCCCTGCATTATCGCGTCCAAGCATCAGTCGGCCTGGGACACCATGATCTTCTCAACCTTTGTCGATGGGCCTAGCTACGTCCTGAAACAGGAGCTTTTGAAGATTCCGCTATTCGGCCGCTATGTCATCGCCGCCGGCTGCATTCCGGTCGACCGCAGCGGTGGGCCGAGCGCGCTGCGCCATTTGATCGATCATGCCCGCAAGACCGTGGCGGAGGGGCGCAAGATCGTGATTTTCCCCGAGGGCACGCGGGTCGCCCCCGGCGCGCATCAGCCGTACCATCCCGGCACCGCGGCCCTCTACGCGAAGCTCGGCGTGCCCGTGGTCCCGGTCGCGCTCAATTCGGGCCTGTATTGGGGCCGGCACGACTTCCTGAAGAAGCCCGGGTGCATCGTCCTGGAGATCCTGCCCCCGATCGCGCCCGGCATGGCCCGCAAGGCCTTCGCCCCCGAGCTCGAAAACCGGATCGAGACCGCCAGCACCAGGCTTCTGGCCAACACCGGCACTGTGCCCACAGAGATCGCATCACCGTTATAATACGAACGAATTAGACCGCGGTTGCGAAGGCGCTACCTGGGCGTCTTGGTGTATAATCCTTTAGACTGAGACGTTATGACGGGCGGTGGCGCGGGGTCGCGCCGTGACCGCTCCGGTCGATCCAAGCCCCTAGGGGCCCAGACAGAGACCTTAAGCCCATGCCACCGGTATCCGCGCTGTCGCAACAGATTTGGGACATGAAATACCGCCTCAAGACGGCCACCGGGGAGGCTGTCGACAAGTCGGTGGCGGACACCTGGGCCCGGGTCGCGCGCGCCCTGGCCGCGCCCGAGGCTGAGCCCGCCAAGTGGGAACCGGCCTTCGTCGAGGCGATGGAAGGCTTCAAGTTCATCCCGGCCGGGCGAATCTTGGCCGGCGCCGGGACGAAACGCGCCGTTACCCTGTTCAACTGCTTTGTCATGGGCACCGTTCCCGACGACATGGGCGGCATCTTCGCGGCCTTGCAGGAGGCCGCCCTGACCCTGCAACAAGGCGGCGGCATCGGCTACGACTTCTCGACCCTGCGGCCCAAGGGCGCGCCGGTGAAGGGTGTGGGCGCCGATGCCTCGGGCCCGCTCAGCTTCATGGACGTTTGGGACGCGATGTGCCGCACCATCATGAGCGCGGGCTATCGCCGGGGCGCCATGATGGCCACCTTGCGTTGCGACCATCCGGACATCGAGGACTTCATCGAGGCCAAGTGGCAGCCGGCGCGCCTGCGCATGTTCAACCTCTCGGTCCTGGTGACGGACGCCTTCATTCAGGCGGTGCGCGAGGACGGCTCCTGGGATCTGACTTTCGACGGCACGCTCTACCGCACGATTTCCGCGCGCGCGCTGTGGGACAAGATCATGCGCGCGACCTATGCCACGGCGGAGCCCGGCGTCATCTTCATCGACCGCATCAACCGCGCCAATAACCTGTGGTACTGCGAGAATATCCAGGCCACCAATCCTTGCGGAGAGCAGCCCTTGCCTCCTTATGGCGCGTGCCTGCTCGGCTCGATCAACTTGGCCAGCTTGGTGACGAAGCCCTTCGAGGCCAAGGCGGCGCTCGATCTGGCGCGGCTTGAGAAGCTGGTCCCGGTCGCGGTGCGGATGCTGGACAACGCGATCGACGCGTCGCGCTTCCCCCTGCCGCAACAACTGGAGGAGGCCAAGGCCAAGCGCCGGATCGGCCTCGGCATCACCGGTCTGGCCGATGCCTTGATCATGTGCGGTGTGCGCTATGGCAGCGCCAAGGCGATCGCCTTGACGGAACGCTGGATGTCCGCGCTGCGGCGCAGCGCCTACATGGCGTCCTGCGCACTGGCCCAGGAGAAGGGCGCGTTTCCCCTATTCGACAAGAAGAAGTTTCTGCAAGGCGAGACCGTCAAGGCTCTGGACGAAGACCTGCGCAACGCCATCGCGGAACATGGCCTGCGCAACGCCCTCGTCACCTCGGTCGCGCCGACCGGCACCATCTCGCTGTTCGCGGACAACATTTCCTCCGGCCTGGAGCCGGTCTTCGCCTTCACCTACACGCGCCAAGTCTTGATGCCCGACGGCGCGCGCACAAGCGAGGACGTCAGCGATTACGCCTATCGCCTGTTCCGCCGCCTCAAGGGCAAGGACGCGGCGCTACCGGCCGCCTTCGTCGACACCCAGACCCTGGAGCCGGCGGCCCATGTGGTCATGCAGGCGGCGGTCCAGAAATACATCGACGCCTCGGTCTCCAAAACCATCAACCTGCCCGAGGACATCCCCTTCGAGGCCTTCGCGGACGTCTACATGCAGGCCTACGACCTGGGCTGTAAGGGCTGCACGACCTACCGGCCGAACGCGGTCAGCGGCGCGGTTCTGGAATCCCGCCCCAGCGAAGCGGCCGAGGCCGAGGCCGGCGAGGCCCCGCCGCCGGCGCGCGCCCGCAAAACGGACGAGTCGGGCGGCGTGGTGTACATGACCCAACCGCTCGACCGGCCGGAGACTTTGCCCGGGCGCACCTACAAGCTGCGCTGGCCCGAAAGCGAGCACGCGATTTACGTGACCCTCAACGACATCGTGCAGGACGGCCGCCGCCGGCCCTTCGAGATTTTCATCAACTCGAAGAACATGGAGCACTATTCCTGGACCGTCGCCCTGACCCGCATGATCAGCGCCGTGTTCCGCCGCGGCGGCGATGTGTCCTTCGTGGTCGAGGAATTGAAGGCGGTGTTCGACCCCCGCGGTGGCGCCTGGCTCGGCGGCAAGTACGTGCCCTCGCTGCTCGCCGCCATCGGCGCCATCATTCAGCAGCACATGATCGACATCGGGTTCCTGCCCGGTGCGGAATCGCCGATCCAAGCCCGCGAGCCGAAAGCCGCCGCGATGAGCGCGGCTCAAGACCAAACCGTGCAAGGTCACACCGGGCGCGGCCTGCCCAGCGGCATCCGTCAATGCCCCAAGTGCGGCGCCGCCGGCATTATCCGCCAGGAAGGCTGCGACCTCTGCACCTCCTGCGGCTATTCCAAATGCGGGTGATGGCGCGTCGTCATGACCCGTCTAGATCGGATCCGGGTCGAGGGATCGTCCTTGACCTTTGGCGTTTACCCACGGCTACTTAGCCCCGGCTACTATGATTTTTGTTGAGGAGAGCCCCAGGTGCCTTTTACGGTTTCCAACGTTGCGCGGCTTCCAGCAGCCCATCGGCGACGCACCCAGGACGTTCGCCAACAGGCGCCGTGCAGAGCTTGCTCGATTCGCCACGCGGCCGTAGAGGCGCGAGTCGCCGCGGACGATTTTCAACACCTGATTTCTATCGCATCCGACTATTCCATCGCGAAAGGCACGACCATTTTTTGCGAGGGCGAACGCGGGGATTACATTTACAGCGTCACCGAGGGCACCGTGATGAGCTACAAGCTTATGCTGGACGGCCGCCGGCAAATCACGGGTTTCTATTTTCCGGGCGATTTCCTAGGTCTCGTCGATAGCGGCGCCTATGCCCACAGCGCCGAAGCGGCGACCGATGCGCGTCTCTTTCGCTATCGTTTACCGGAGTTGAACGCGCTCGTGCTCCGGCACCCCATGATGGAACACCGCTTGGCCGAGGTCGCGCGACATGAACTGGTAGAGGCCGAAGAGCATGCGCTGCTCCTCGGCAGAAAGACGGCGAAGGAAAAAATCGCGACCTTCCTCATTAGGATCGCAAGGCAGGCAAGGGATCGCGGAGAGAGATCCGATTTGCTGACGATAACGATGTCGCGGTCCGCGATCGCGGACTACTTGGGACTTACAACGGAGACGACCAGCCGAACCCTAGCTAGCTTCGCGAAGGATGGGCTGATTTCGGGCAAGGCCCGCAAAGTCGAGATCCTCGACGAGGAAAGCCTCCGTCGAATCGCCGAAGGCGTTCATGAGGCCTGAGGCAATTTTCCGGAATCGTTTGAACGTAGCGGTCTCGCAATATTCGAAGGCGGTCACGACCCAAGCCGCACCTCGGCCAGCCGCAGCAGACGTTCCAGGGGGCGGTCGTGCAGGCCGAGGGCGCGTAAGTGCCGCACCGTGTTCTGGAGGTAATCCAGACACGGACCTCTTTCGCCCACGCCCTGCAATATCATCTCCAGCGTTTGTTCGTCGCTTAGGCGGCCGCTGTATTGCTTGTGCCCGGGATCGACGACGAAGGAGATCGCGGTGACCGGCTTTGGCTCGCTACGCACCTCGAGCCAGCGCGGCGTGTAGACGCCGGTGATCATCTCGCGCTCGTAGAGGTAGTCCATGACCTCCTCGCCTTCCGCCGCCGGCACGCGGTAGACCAGTCCCCGGCACGAGCCGCCGCGGTCCAGGCCCAGCACCAGGCCGGGGCACTCCGGCGTGCCGCGATAGATATGCGATGTGACACAGAAATGCCGGTGGTAGCCGAAGAGGTGGCCGGGGCGCACCTCCAAATGCGGAAAGCCCGGGTGCCACATCAGCGAACCGTAACCGAAGACCCAAAAGTCCTCGCCCGGCGGCGGCGCCAGGCGCGGCTTTACCTCATTTGCATCCGGGGGCGTGTCCACTCGATCGCGCTTTGTCATATCGGCGCGCGTTATTCTAGAGTTTGAACGGAGTTGGTCGGGTTCCGTTTTGTTTTACGCATTGGCGCGCCCCTCACCCTCCCGCTGCGCGGGTCCCTCCCTCTCCCGGCGGGAGAGGGTTGCGAAGGCTTGGCGAGGCCAAAGGCCGAGCCTTAGCCGGAGCTGGGTGAGGGGGCGATGCCACCTAATGGAGACTCCCCCTAACTCGAGCCCGGTTCGCGCGGATCGAAGGTGCCGGCCTGATGCTCCTCGAGGACCCGGCGCCGGGCCTCGCGCGTGCGGCGGAACATATCCTCCAGCACCTCGCCCTCGCCCCAGCGAATCGCGCGCTGCAGGGCGGTCAGGTCCTCGCTGAAGCGTTGCAGCATCTCCAGCACCGCCTCGCGATTGTTCAGGAAGATGTCGCGCCACATGATCGGGTCGGAGGCCGCGATGCGCGTGAAGTCGCGAAACCCGCCGGCGGAATACTTGGCGACTTCGCCCTGCAGGCTTTCCTCAACATCGCTCGCGGTGGCAACGATCGTATAGGCGATCAGATGCGGCAGGTGCGAGGTGATCGCCAGAACCCGGTCGTGATGGCGCACGTCCATGGTCGTCACCATGGCGCCGCAAGCTTCCCATAAGGCCGCGACCTTCGCGACCGCGCCGGCATCGGTGCCGGGCGGCGGCGTGAGGATGCACCAGCGATCCTCGAACAACTCCGCGAAGCCGGACTCCGGTCCCGAATGCTCGGTGCCCGCGATCGGATGGCCCGGCACGAAATGCGCGCCGTCGGGGATGAAGGGGCCAAGGTCGCGCACCACCGCCTGCTTGACCGAACCGGCATCCGTGACAATGACGCCGGCTGAAAGTTTCGGCGCGATGGCGCGGCCGATGTCCTCGTAAGTGCCGACGGGCGTGCAAATTATAACCAGGTCTGCGCCTTCGGCCGCCGCCGCCGGGTCTTGGGTCGCTTCCTCCGCGAGACCGAGCGCCAGCACCTTGTCCCGGCTTTCGGCCGAGCGGGTGCAGCCCACGATCTTCTTGGCCAAGCCGTGGCGGCGTATCGCGTGAGCCAAGGACGAGCCGATCAAGCCGACGCCGATAATCGCGACCTTTTGGAACAGGGGCGCCTTGGGCGTCTTGGAAACTGGGGCGCTCACGCAGAATCTCCCGCTTCGGACATGAACTCGGCCAGCGCATCGGCGACGGCGCGCGTTTCCTCCTCGGTTCCGACGGTGATGCGCAGGCACGCGGGCAAACCGTATCCGGCCATGCCGCGAACCAGAATACCCCGTGCCTTGAGATACGCCAGCGCCGCCTCCGCGCCCGGTTCCGGCTCGCCCGGGAAGCCCACGAGAATGAAATTTCCCACGCTCGGGTAAGGGTGCAGCCCGGCCGCGCTCAAGCGCTCGCTCAGCCAGCTGCGCCACGTCGCGTTGTGCCGGCGGGCCCGCGCCACGTGGTCCTTGTCCGCGATCGCCGCGACGCCCGCCGCCTGTGCCGCCTGCGTCACGTTGAAGGGACCGCGCAGGCGG
Source organism: Kiloniellaceae bacterium (assembly GCA_021776115.1). GTDB lineage: Bacteria > Pseudomonadota > Alphaproteobacteria > Kiloniellales > J153 > JAJFGN01. Next base: position 13,578 of record JAJFGN010000030.1, read on the forward strand.
TTCAGCACCTCGGCCACATCGCGCGGGCAATAGGCCCAGCCGAGGCGCAAGGACGCCAGGCCATGAATCTTCGAAAAGGTGCGGAGCATGACCACGTTGTCGCAGGCCTCGACCAAATCGGCGCCGGCAGCATAATCCGCTTCCTCGACGTACTCGGCATAGGCGGCGTCGAGAACCAGCAGAACGTGTTCGGGCAGGCCGCCGCGCAAGGCCCGCACCCGCGCCGCGCGCAGGTAGCTGCCGGTCGGGTTGTTCGGGTTGGCAAGAAACACCAGGCGGGTGCGCGCCGTGACCCGCGCCAGCAAGGCCTCGACATCGGCGGTCAAATCCCGCTCCGGCGCCGCTACCGGGGTCGCGCCCGCGATCCGGGCCGCGATCGAATACATGAGGAACCCATGCGCGCTGTGCAGCACCTCATCGCCGGGACCGGCATAGCCGCGCACAAGCAAGGCGATCAGCTCGTCCGATCCCGCGCCGCACACGATCCGCGCGGCGTCCAGGTTCTCGGCTTCGGCGAGGGCCTGGCGCAACGCCGTGGCCCCGCCGTCGGGATAGCGGTGCAAGTCGTCCTTGAGGGCGCTGTAAGCGGCGGCGGCACGCGGGCTTGCGCCCAAGGGGTTCTCGTTCGACGCCAGGCGCACCACGCGGTTGACGCCTGGGACCGAGGCTTCGCCCCCGACGTAGGGGGCAACCTCGAGAATACCGGGTCGCGGGGTCAGGGTCATGGCGAGTGGATAGAATCCGGCCCGGGCGCGGCCATCTCCTCGAGCGAGAGCGGGACGGCGTAGCCGCCGCCGGCCCAAACCTGGTTGATCGTGCCTTCGCCTTGCGCCAATAAGGCCTCGAGCCGTTCATCGCCGGCCGGCAGGGTGCCCGCGACTTCGATCAAATGCAGGAAATGACCGCCGCCCTCTTCGCTGACCTGCGTGTCCAAGACCTCGAAGGCGGCCGAGGCCAGTATTTGCCGCAAGTGGCTGCGCGAGACGACTTCCTGCGTTTCGACCAGCAGATAAGCCCGGTCGTCGCCCGTCGGCTCGGCCCCATCCAGGCTGATCGCCAGGGCCTCCGGATTGTCGGTGCCCGGCGGTTCGACCGCCGCGAAAGGCAGGCGCGCGACGATCTTGGGAACGGCATCTCCCGTACGCGCCAAGCTGCGCCACCAGGGGTCGGTCTCGTCGCCGCGCGGCACCGGCAGGACACCCACGGTGGCCCGGCCCTCGGCAACCGCTTCCAAGACCTGCGCCGCCGAGCGGTAGGCCGTGATCGGGGTCCGCCAGCCGTATTGGTCGCGCGCCAGGTTGCGGTAACCGAAGGTGCCCTCGGGCGCATAGACCGCGACCGCGAGCTTGCCCTGGAGCGCCGTCAGCGCCGCGAACATCTCGCGCCAGATACGCACGATCAACGCCTTGGGCAGGGACCCGCGGTGGCGCGCGATCAAGCGGCGCAGAACTTCGGCCTCGCGCCCCGGACGCGTGTGATTGGCGACATCGCCCTTGGCCGCGCCAATGCTCTGCACGACTTCCGTGCGCTGCATCAGAAGATCGTGTAGTCGCGCGTCGATCTCATCGATCTGCCGGCGCAAATCGGCCAGGGTGTCGTCTTCAGGGGGCATGGAACCGCAGTTTTCCAGTAACGGGCGACTAGAGATAAGCCGAGCCCGAGGCAAAATCAAAGAAAACCTTGCGTTTGAAGGCCTTGACCGGAAGGCGCGCTCAGCGCCCTTCGGTGTCGGCGCGGGCGACGGGGCGCACCGGGCGCGGCAGCTGCACCACCATGGGACGCCGCAGACGCCGGCGCTCGACGCGCACGCTGGGCGCATAAAGCTGTTTGGCCGCCTCGACCAGCAAGACGCCGGAAAAGGTCGGAAACCAGCGCAGGCCAATACGCTCCCACGCCGGGGCGGAGCGCAACATGGTGCGCGAGCGGAACGGCGGCACGAACAGCGACCGGCCGCGCCGGGTCGGCGTGAACATATTGTCGCGCAGCAAGCGGGAGATCTGGTTCTGGCTATAGGGACGACCCCAGCCGAGCGGCGTTCGCTCGAAGCGGGCCCAGATACCGCGCCGGTTCGGCGCGACCACGAGCAGGCGCCCGTCGCTGCTCAACACCCGCCAGACCTCGCGCAACATGTCGCGCAAGTACTCGCTGCTTTCGACGCCGTGCACCAGCAGCACCAGATCGACCGACAGGTCGGGCAGAGGCAGTTCGGTTTCGTCAATGAGGGTGGTGACGCCCGGTCCTTCCGGCGGCCAGTGCAGGACCCCCTGTGACGCCGGCATGAAGGCCAACACCCGTTCCGCCTCGGACTTGAACTGGCGCAAGTAGGGCGTGGCGTAACCAAGGCCGAGAACGCTCTGGCCGCGCACGTTGGGCCACAGCTCGCGCACACCCCGGCGCAGCATACGCCGCGTGACCTGCCCCAGCGGGGTTTCGTAGAAATCGCGAAGGTCGACGACATCGTGCCACATGATCCGGCAGGTTTTACCACAAACCGGCAAGGATTTGGTTAGCGTTGTTTCCGCCGGCCCGCCACGCCCTTTCAGGGCTCCGGTACGGGTGTTAGCTTCGGCCCCGAAACTTTTCCATAAAGGATACGCCCACATGAAATTGCGGTATTCGCCGACCTCGCCCTATGTCCGCAAAGTTTGCGTCGTCGCCTCGGAACACGGCTTGGACGATCGGATCGAGCGCATTCCAACCGACACCCGCGATCCGAAAAGCGACCTGCCCTCGATCAATCCCTTGGGTAAAGTCCCGGCCTTGATTCTGGACAACGGCGAGGTGCTCTTCGATTCGCCGGTCATTTGCGAATACCTGGACTCCTTACACGGCGGCGCGCCGCTGATTCCAGCCACGGGCCCGGCCCGCTGGACCGCGCTGCGCCAGCAGGCGCTGGCCGACGGTATCCTGGACGCGGCCATCCTGCGTATGATCGAGACCACGCGCCGGCCCGAAGAGCTTCGTTGGCCGCGCTGGATCGAGCTGCAGCACGGCAAGATCATGCGCGCCCTGGACGCCTTGGAGACGGAGGCCGCGGCCTTGGACGACGCCGTGACTCTAGGCCAAATCGCGGTCGGCTGCGCCCTCGGCTACATCGATTTACGCTTCCCGGCGGACAACTGGCGCGTTGGACGGCCCGGACTGGCGAAATGGCTCGAAGGCTTCGCCAAGCGCCCCTCGATGGCGGCCAGCGCCCCCCCGTGAAGGCGCCTGACCAAGCTCAATTCGGCCGGAAAACCGGGAATTGCGGCCAAAAACAGACTGAAAATGGCCATGCCTACAATTTGTGCAACGCGTGATATTCTTAGAACTTCTTTTTATCACAACATAATATAAAGGGTGCGGCGCACAATATAGGCTTCAGGATCGGGTCTATGCAGAACCGCCGTCGTTCCCTTGAACAAGCCCAGAGGGGTCATGAGCCGCGCCCTCGGCCTGCCTCGCTTGAAGCTGCGCCTGCCGCGCGTGAGGTGGCCGGCACACCTGCGCCCGCGCGCCTGGCTTCCGGTGAACCTACTCGCGGCCCCGCGCCCCAGAGCACTGGCGCCCGCCCAGGTCCCGGCCGGCACCCTGGTCACCGCCCCGCTCAAGCGGCTGAACCTGGCGCTTCAGGGTGGCGGCGCGCACGGCGCCTTCACCTGGGGGGTGATCGACCGCCTGCTGGAGGACGGGCGGATCGAAATCGGCAGCGTCAGCGGGACCAGCGCCGGGGCGATGAACGCGGTGACCCTGGCCTGCGGCCTGATGGAGGGCGGCGGCCCTTACGCGCGCGAACGCATGGGCGAATTCTGGCGCGCGGTCAGCGAAAGCGCCCGCTATAGCCCACTGCGCGCGCACCCCTTCGACCCGCGCCCGGCGGACGAGGGCCATGTCTCGGCGACGCCGATGGTCCTGTTCGACCTGATGACCCGCCTGGTTTCGCCGTATCAGTTCAATCCGCTCGATTTCAACCCGCTGCGCGAGGTGCTGGAGCAAAGCATCGACTTCAAACGCCTGCGCCGGGATTGTCCGGTCGAGCTGCATATCGCGGCGACCGACGTGGCGACCGGCAAACCCAAGATATTCCGCACGGCGGAGCTGACGGTCGATTGCCTGCTCGCCTCCGCCTGCCTGCCACAGCTCCATAAGGCGGTCAAGATCGGCCGGCGGCACTATTGGGACGGGGGATACTCGGCCAATCCCCCGATCCTGCCGCTGGTCGAGACCGGCGCCGCCGAAGACACTTTGATCGTGCAGCTCGACCCGGCAATCGAGGCCGAGGTCCCGACCGACGCGCGCGCGATCATCGCCCGGGTAAGCCGGCTGACCTTCGGCGCGCCGCTGCAGCGCGAGATCCAAGCGATCGAACGGCTGCGCGCTCTGGCGGCCGAGGGCTGGACGCTGGATCTGACCCTAGGCGGCAGCCGGCGGCGCCGGATTCGGGCGCACCGCTTTCATCACATCGGCACCGGCCGGCCGGTCCGCAAGCTGGGCGCGGGAAGCCGCCTGACGCCCAACTGGCCAATGTTGTGCCGCCTGCGCGATCTGGGCCGGAGCGCGGCGGAGACCTGGTTGCGCCAGCACTTCGACGCGCTCGGCACCCGCTCGAGCGTCGATCTGACAGCGAAGTTCTTGTAACCCAGCGGCCGGAGGGCGATGTTCTCAAAGACCGCACAACTGGCGAAATACGAGGGAGATACCATGAAGGCGATAGCACGAGTCTTTACGGCGCTTCTCTGCGCCGCCGCGGCGACGGTCGCGACCGGCGGCGCGAGCCTGGCCCAAGAAACCGAGCAGGCGTCCTATAGCCACGACGAAGTTTTTCAAAAGGCGTCGGATTTCTTCGGCGGCACGTCGGAAGGTCTGGCCAAGGCGATCGAGAAGGTGTTCGCCGAGCAAGGCCGGCCCAACGCCTACATCGCGGGCGAGGAAGTCAGCGGCGCGATCGGCGTCGGCGTGCGCTACGGCAACGGCGTCTTGCACCGCAAAGTCGGCGGCACGCGCAAGGTCTATTGGCAAGGTCCTTCGATCGGCTTCGACTTCGGCGGCGACGCCTCCAAGATGTTCATCCTGATCTATCGCTTGCCGAACGAAGCCGCCCTGTTCCAGCGCTTTCCGGCGGTCGACGGCAGCCTCTATTTCGTCGCCGGCGTGGGCGTGAACTATCAAAAGTCCGGCGACATCGTCCAAGCGCCGATCCGCACCGGCGTCGGCCTCCGCGCCGGCATCAACATCGGCTACATGCACTACACCCGCGAGTTTTCCTGGATCCCGCTTTAGACGCGCGACGGCTTGCCATGACGGCGCACATTCAGTTGGATGGCCAGTTGGATGGCTTGAAGGCCTCGCGCCGCGATAATGGGGTAAGGTCCATGTTTGAATCGATGGGGTTGAATATGCGACAAACTGAAAAGACCCTAAGCGTTATTCTGGGTTTGGTGTTGAGCGGAACCTCCGGCAGTGTGGCGGCGGCCGGCCCGGGGATGGACCCGGTCGCGACCCCGACGCTGCTGGTGCGTAGTGCCGGAGACCTGGATCGGGCACCGGCAGGCATCCGGACGGCCTACGTCCGTGGCATCCAAATGGAACTCCTGGCGCACGGCTACGATCCGGGCGCCGTCGATGGCGTCATGGGCGCACGCACCCGTGCCGCCATTCGCGAATACCAGCAAGATGCCGGTCTGGCGGCCGAGGGGGAAGCGAGCAAGGAATTACTCGATCACCTGAAATTCGTACAGCCCAAGATCAACCGCTTCGGCGACCCCGTGATGGGGGTCGTCTTGGACGTGCAGCGCGAGTTGGCGCGGCGCGGTTACTACCTGGGGCCGCATGACGGTCTTTACGGCCCCGCTACGCGGCGCGCCGTCAGCCGCTTTCGCGCGGACGCGCGCTTGCCCGCCGATAACGGCATCGGCTCGCGGCTGTTACAGCAAATCCGCGATGCGCCCGCCGAGATCGAGGCCGGCCGGTCATCTTAAGCCGAGGATGTAGGCGATCGCATCGTCGGTCTCCGCCGGGGTCAGGATCAGGTTGGGCATGTTCGCGTGCGGCATGCGGAAGAACACCTGCAGGGCGGTCTCGGTGACAGCCGGATCGTCGGCGATATCCTGGAGGGCCGGCGCGCCGGCGCTAGAGGTGCCAAGCTCTTCCGGCTCCACTCTATGGCAGGCGCTGCAAACCTCCCGCGCGAGTTTAGCCCCCTCGCGTGCATCGCCGGGCAGCAACTCAGCCTGCGCGAAAGCCGGTGAGGCCAGGAGTAAAAGGATCGTTGCACCCAACCACGATTCTAGTTTCATGCGTCCCTCCCGCGCTTACCGGCATGCCGGGTTCGGTTGTGCCGAAGCCTAGCACGCGGCACCCACCTCGATCGAGAATTTCCGGGAGCCAAGTCCTAGCAATCCAAGACGATAGCTCGCGTAACGCGCAACAGCGTTAGCGTATCGCACCGAATGCTTCACCCCAAAAAAACCTGCATACATTCGCCAGGGTACGCTTTGCTCTCCCACCCTAGGGGAGCCTTTTATCCAACGATCAGCAAAGCCACGTAAGGAGTGACATTGAAGACCAGAAAGATAATTTTGAACAACCCGAGGAACGCGTAAAAGGTAAGGTCGAAGGTCTCTCTGGGAACGGGAAACCATCTGCTTTGCGTCCGGTAGACAAAATCCGGGGCCAACATAAACATGGCGACCCAGAGGGTCAGCAGGGCCCCGTTTAGGATTGTGCACCACATAAAAAAGGCTGTTAGCGTCTGAATGTCCATGATGCTCCCCTTCCGTATTTCGGCATGGCGTTAGCACATTCGGAACAAGGATTCCGATCCTATCTTCCGCAGCGAAGCCGATCGGGCTAGATTGGTCCCGTTGCTTGGAAAGCACCAGGACCTTGGGTGCGCCTAGAGAATGCCGGTCACGGATTATGACTTGGATTAAACAAAGGCTTTATCTGCCATGACCTATGCCCTGATCCTTCACGGCGGCGCGGGCGCGGACCCCGCGCGCGACTACCGCGAACAAGAGGCGCACATGGGGGAGCTGATCTCCAGCGGTCAGGACCGGCTTCTTTCGGGCGAAAGCGCCTTCGATACCGTCGTGGCGCTGGTCAAGATGATGGAAGCTTCCGGGCTTTACGTCGCCGGTAAGGGATCGGCCCCAAATCGCGAAGGTGTCGTCGAGCTGGATGCGGGCGTCATGGAGGGTTCCAGCCGCAAGGCCGGCGCCGTCGCGGCCATTCGCCATGCGGTGCACCCTGTCGAGGCGGCCCGCCAGGTGATGGAGGACGGACGGCAGGTTATGCTGGCCGGCGAGGGCGCCGGCGCCTTTGCCCGCGCCAAGGGACTCGACTTCGTCGAGGATCCCGATGCCTACTATGTCGATCACGTCAAACACGGCTCGCAAGACGCGGAATCGGGGCATGGCACCGTCGGCGCCGTGGCCCTCGACCGCGGCGGTAACCTCGCGGCCGCGACCTCCACCGGGGGCACTTTCTTCAAGAACGCCGGACGCATCGGCGATACGCCGATTATCGGGGCGGGCACCTGGGCCGACGATACCGTGGCGGTATCCTGCACCGGCCTGGGCGAGTTCTTTATCCTGACCAGCGCGGCCCACGATGTTTCCGCCCGCATGCGCTATGGCAAGGCCTCGCTGAGAGAAGCTGCGGCCGCCACCTTGGCCGAAGTCAAGCGGCTGGGCGGAAACGGCGGGCTGATCGCCGTCGACCGGATGGGCAACATCGCGATGCCCTTTAACTCGAAGGGCATGAAGCGAGCGGCCGTCTCCGATCGAGCCGCACCCGTCGTCCGGGTTTTTGAGCCCGAATAAGCTGGCCTCGGCCTTGGTTGTCCAGGCGAAGGATGTTTAACCCGCTCAGGGTGCAAGAGCGTTAGCGTATTGTGGCGATGGAAATTACGGTTCGAAAGATGCATGACGACGATGCGCGCAGGTTTCTGGAAGTGCATCATGCCGCTGTACGCGGGATTGCCGCTGAGGATTATCCGCAGGCCGTTATTGAAGATTGGGCGCCCCAGCCCATCACGGAAAAGGGCATAGCGGAGTTTCTCGCTAATCCCGACAACGAGATACGCCTCGTGGCGGAAATCAACAGCGAGATTATCGGAATTGGAGCTCTCGTTGTGGCGAACAATGAACTGCGCGCGTGCTACGTTGCGCCAGATGCGTCCCGTAAAGGAGTTGGCTCGGCCCTCGTGCACAAAATCGAATCAATCGCGCGCGATCATGAGTTGGTCGTCCTGCATGCGGATTCATCCGTGACAGCAGAACCGTTCTATCGAGCCCTTGGCTATGCAGCCCGAAAGCACGGACAGCACATCCTGCGTTCAGGACAGCGAATGGCCTGCGTCAAGATGGAAAAGCGTCTTGAGCCGCAATAAGGGTGGCTGTATGAGCGGCACTCGGTCAGCTAACCTCCGCGCCGCTCCAACGCCAAGGCGATGATGCGTAAGGTCTCGGACCAGAGGCTGTAGGAACAGAGATCGCGCGGATCGGCCCAGATCGCTTCGGCGGCGTCGTCGCCCGCTTGCGCTTCGCCGGCGCGCCACTCGGCCAGGAAGTCCACCAGCGTGTAGTGATAGGCAACGGCGCCGGTCGAATCGCGGGTCAGGGAATCGACGACGTCGAGCAGAAGCGTGATTTCGACCTCGAGCCCGGTTTCCTCGCGCACTTCGCGCATCGCCGCCGCACGCACGGTTTCGCCGTGGCGCTGGCGGCCGCCGGGCAAGGACCAGGTGCCTTGGCGCGGCGGTTTGGCGCGGCGGATCAGCAGCACGCGCTCGGCCCCGGCGGTGCCCTTGAAGACCACGACTCCAATCCCAACCAAGGGACGTTTCGATTCCATGCTCAGGACTTATGCCGAGGGAAAAACGTTCGCCATCGTGGAGCTAACCCTGAAAACGGCGTTCCCTCTCCCGCCGGGAGAGGGTCAGGGTGAGGGGCATTTGTTTTCTTGAATTCCCAACGCCGGATCATTCCCCAACCTGCGGCACCCCAGCGCTTTCGAAACCAACGCCCCCTCACCCTCCCGCTTCGCGGGCCCCTCCCTCTCCCGGCGGGAGAGGGCCAAATGCGCGTCCGACTGAGCTCAACTGGGCGCTCGTGGGTCAAGCCCGGCAATGACTCCATGGAGAAAGGATCGTCCCAAGCCATCGACCGATAAGTATTCATTGTGTGCCAGACACTCAGGTCTTGCGCGCCGCCCGGTATAATCGCTCGTCCAACTCGACCTTATAGGCTTCGACCAGGGCGTTGGTCTCGCTCGCCATCCCGACCACGGCGCGCAGCTCGTGCAGCATGTCGTCGCTCATGCCGGCTTTGCGCGCGGCGGCGGTGTGCGAATTGATGCAGTAGTCGCAGGTGTTGGCCATGCTGACCGCCAGGTAAAGCATCTCCTTGACCAGGGGGTCGAGAGCGCCCGGCGCCATCACCTCCTTCAGGCTCTCCCAGGTCCGCTTCAAGGTCGGGGGATGCTGCGCCAGGGCCTTCCAGAAATTGTTGATCCAGTCGACATCGCGGCTCTCCATGATGTCGTCGTAGACGGCGCGAACCTCCGGCGAGGCATCTTCGTATTCGACAAAGCGGCTGATCGGCATCTTGGGCGGGCTCCTCATTCATGGCGGCGTTTTCTGGGCCCAGGAAACCACGTTGGCCTGGCCAGCGGAACCCGCATGCCATGGGCGCTCTTCGGCTATTGCGCCGGAGGCGGGCTTGTTCCAGCATTCGATATCCAAAGTAAACCGGGATCCAAAGTAAACCGGGCGCGACGGAGCGCTTCTCAAACTGGAGGAAAATATGGCTGGCTTGCTGCCGAATGTCGATCCCGACGGGCTTCTCGAATACTCCGTCGTTTTCACGGATCGCTCGCTCAACCATATGTCCCAGTCCTTCCAGCGGGCGATGAACGATATCTCCGGCACCCTCAAAAAGGTCTACAACGCCCATGCGGCGGTGGTGGTGCCGGGCGGCGGCACCTACGCCATGGAGGCGGTGGCGCGGCAGTACGCGACCGGCCGGAAGTGCCTGGTCATTCGCAACGGCTGGTTCAGTTATCGCTGGACCCAGATCTTCGACGCCGGAAGCATTCCCTCGCAATCGATCGTCCTGAAGGCGCGCCCGGTCGAAGACGGCCGTGAGCCCGCGTTCGCGCCCGCCGCGATCGAGACCGTCGTCGCGGCCATTCGCGCGGAAAAGCCCGAGGTCGTCTTCGCCCCGCACGTGGAAACCTCTTCGGGCATGATCCTGCCCGACCAATACATGCACACCCTGGCCGAGGCCGTGCATGCCGTTGGCGGCCTCTTGGTTCTGGATTGCATCGCCTCGGGCGCCATCTGGGTCGATATGAAAGACATCGGTATCGATGTGCTGATCAGCGCGCCGCAAAAGGGTTGGAGCGCCTCGCCCTGTAGCGGTTTGGTCATGTTGAGCGAAGCGGCGCGAACCAGGATCGAGACGACCGCCAGCACCAGTTACGCCTGCGATCTGAAGAAGTGGCTGCAGATCATGGCGGCCTATGAGAACGGCGGCCATGCCTATCACGCGACCATGCCGACCGATGCCCTGGTCAAGTTCCGGGATGCGATGAAGGAAACCGAGGACTATGGCTTCGCCAAGGTGCGCGCCGAACAGCAGGAGCTTGGCGACAAGGTCCGTTCGTTGCTCGCCCGCAAGGGCTTCAAGAGCCTGGCCGCGGCGGGCTTCGACGCGCCCGGGGTCGTGGTCTGCTATACCGACGACGCCGATATCCAAAACGGCAAGAAGTTCCTGGCCGAGGGCCTGCAGATCGCGGCCGGCGTTCCCCTGCAATGCGACGAGCCCGAGGATTTCCGAACCTTCCGGCTTGGCTTGTTCGGCCTGGACAAGCTGCACAATATCGATCGGACGGTCGATAACCTCGACCGGGCGCTAAGCCGGGTTATCGAGGCCACGAATATCCGCTAATCCCGGTTTCCCGACCGACCGACCGCCACGTTGCGTCACGCCATGTATTGGCCGCCGTTCGCGGCCAGGGTCGAGCCGGTGATGAAACCCGCTTCGTCGCTGGCCAGAAAGGTCACGCAGCGCGCGATTTCTTCGGGTTCGCCCAGACGGCCGACCGGAATCTGCGGCAGGATCTTGGTCTTGAGCACTTCTTCCGGCACCGCCTTGACCATCTCGGTCGCGATATAGCCGGGCGCGATCGCGTTGACCGTGATGCCCTTGAACGCGTTCTCCTGCGCCACCGCCTTGGTGAAACCGATCAGGCCGGCCTTGGCGGCGGAATAGTTGCTTTGGCCCATCTGGCCTTTTTGACCGTTGATGGAGGAGATCGAAATGATCCGGCCGAAGCCGCGCCCCCGCATGCCTTCGATCACGTTGCGGGTCATGTTGAAGACCGAATCCAGGTTGGTCGAGACGACCGCGCGCCAAGCCTCCGGCTGCATACGGTGGAGCATGGCGTCGCGCGTGATCCCGGCGTTGTTGACCAGGACCTCGACCGGCCCAAGATCGGATTCGACCTGCGCGATCCCCGCCTTGCAGGCCTCGAAGTCGCCGACATCCCACTTGAAAACGGCGATGCCGGTTTCCTCCTTGAAGGCCTTGGCGGCTTCGTCGTTGCCGCCATAGGTCGCGGCCACGGTGTAGCCCGCATCTTTCAGGCCGATGGAAATCGCGGCGCCGATCCCTCGGGTGCCGCCGGTCACGATCGCTACACGCGCCATTCGATGAGTCCTCCCAATATTTTTTGGCCCGGCCGCGAGCATGAGACCGGGCATATCTATATGAACAATAAATTCGTGTACGGCCAAGTGCCTTGAGACAAATCAAGAGCCATGGCCGCGCGCATATCGGCGCAGTGCCCCGTGCCCGAAGCGGAGCCTATCGTCCTAACCCACTGAGGGTAAAGGTATTCCCGGACGGCTTGCCCTTAGTCGCGCTCGACGCACATGGCGATGCCCATGCCACCGCCGATGCACAAGGTGGCCAAGCCCTTCTTGGCGTCGCGGCGCGCCATCTCGTGCAACAGGGTGTTCAGAATGCGCGCGCCCGAAGCGCCGATCGGATGCCCCAGCGCAATGGCCCCGCCGTTGACGTTGACCTTGGCCGGGTCCCAACCGAGGTCTTTGTTCACGGCCAGCGCTTGGGCGGCAAAGGCCTCGTTCGCTTCGATAAGATCGAGATCGTCGACGCTCCAACCCGCTTTCGCCAAGGCCGCGCGGCTGGAGGGAATCGGGCCGGTGCCCATTATCGCCGGATCGACACCGACCGTGGCCCAAGAAACGATGCGCGCGAGCGGTGTCACCCCACGCTTGGCCGCTTCCTCGGCGCTCATCAACACGACCGCCGCGGCGCCGTCGTTGATACCGCTGGCATTGCCCGCGGTCACCGTGCCTTCCTTGTCGAAGGCGGCGCGCAGGCCCGACAGGCTTTCAAGCGTCGTGCCATGCTTGGGATGTTCATCGGTATCGACGACGGTGTCGCCCTTGCGGCCCTTAATCGTGACCGGCACGATCTCGTCTTTGAAGCTGCCCGCCTTTTGGGCCGCCTCGGCCTTTTGCTGCGACGCGGCGGCGAAAGCATCCTGCTCTTCGCGGGTCAGTTGCCATTTGCGGGCCACGTTTTCCGCCGTATTGCCCATGTGGTAGCCGTTGATCGCGCACCACAGACCGTCCTTGATCATGGAATCGACGAATTTCAAATCGCCCATCTTCGTGCCATCGCGCAAGTGCGCGACGTGCGGAGCCTGGCTCATACTCTCCTGCCCGCCGGCCACGACGATGCCGGCATCGCCGAGCTTGATCGCCTGATAGCCGAGCGCCACGGTGCGTAGGCCGGAACCGCAAAGCTGATTGATCTGGTAGGCCGTCTTTTCGACCGGGATACCCGCATCGAGAGCGGCCTGCCGGGCCGGGTTCTGACCCGTGCCCGCCGTTAGGATCTGGCCCAGGATCGCCTCGTCGACCTCCTGCGGATCGACCTTGGCGCGTTTCATCGCCTCAACCATGGCCGCGGTGCCCAGGTAGGACGCGGGCACCTTGGACAACCCGCCGTTGAACGCCCCGACCGGGGTCCGCGCGGCGCCTGCAATAACGATTTCGGTCATGTTCCGTTTTCTCCCTTTTTGCTGCACTGCAACATTTCTCGCTATATAGGCGCGAACGGCCCTTTGGCGCAAGTCCTATGGTTAACTTTTTTTAACCTTTTGTCTCGCCCTAGCTTGGGGGCGGGCTTTGGGAGCCGAGCCCTGGGCCAGAAGCCACTCGGCCAGGGGCGACCATATGCGCGCCTTCGCGCCGCCGCTGACGATCATGCCGATGTGACCGATGGCGGGCTCGAGCTGTGTGGCCCCGGGAATGGCGGCGCCCAAGGCCGCGGCGGAGGCAGGCGGCACGATGCGGTCGGTTGCCGGCACCACGTTCAGGCACGGCATGTCGAGCGCCCTTGGATCGACGACGCGCCCAGCGACGCGCCAACGCCCAGCCGCCGGGGTGTTCTCGCCATACCAGCCCTGCAGGCATTCGCGGGCGACCGGCGCGGTCAGCGGCACCCCGTCGTTTAGCCAGTCCTCCAGGGCGACGAACAGCGCGGCCTGGCGGCTGGCGGGATCGAGTCGAGAGAACTTGATGAATTTGCGCGCGACCAACAGCGGGTCGAGGGTGGCGAAAAGCGCCTGGATGGCATCCACCGGCATCTCGCCCAGGGCGTCCAGGGCCGGGGAAAGTGCGGTCGCGCTGGCCACCGCCGCCGTCGCATTGTGATCCGGGTCGGCGTGAAAATCCCAAGGCGTCGCGAGCAGGACGAGGCCAGCAAGATCCTCCCGGCGCCGGAGCGCGAGCGCAAGTGCCAGCAAGCCGCCCATGCAGTACCCGACCACGACGGGGCGCGTCTTCCGCGCCGCGCGCACCGCGTCCAGGGCGCCTTCCAAGCGCCCGGCGATATAGTCGGTCAGGGTAAAGCCGCGCTCGGCCGGGCCCGGCCGGCCCCAATCGACCAGGTAGGGCCGCATCCCGCGCCCGGCCAACCAACGCAGCAGGCTGGTCTCGGCATCCAGATCCAAAATGTAAGCCCGGTTGACCAGCGAAGGCACGACCAACACTGGAACCTCGGTCCCCGAGGTTTCGGCGAGGGCGCCGTAGTCGAGTAAGCGGGTCGTGCCCTCGGACCAGATCGCGGGCGCGGGCGCCAGGTCGCGCGTATACGGATGGCGGCGGTAAGCCAGGATACCGTCGAGCATCGCCATGGCCCGGAGTCGTGCCTGGGCGATCAGCGTCTCGGCGAAAGCGTCAGCTTCGCTTGCGGCGAGGGCTTCCTTTAGCTTTGCCGCCTGGGCGCCCAGATCCCCCTTCCAGGCGAGCGAGCCTTGCCTCAAGAGCGGCAAGGCGCCGAGCGATGTCGTCCAGGTTAGCGTCGCCGCCGTCAGGTGCAGGGGCAGCGGCCGCGGTCCCAGACGTGTCGGCGCCATTTTTCTTGCTTCGGTCATCGGCCTTTCGCTCCGCCGGGGACGCTTCTTGAGGCGCCCCTTGAGGCGTCGTCGTGTACCCAGCCATCATGGCTTGCCAAGCCGCCAAGGGCGATGCGCCGCCCGCCGCCGGCCAAGCGGATGGCCCAAACAGGCTTTGAAAGGCGGTCGCGAAATCCGCGTCCGTGGCCATCGCCGCGACATGGTCTTGCCACAGGTCCAGATACCTTTCCGCCAGGGCCTCGAGATCGGCCTTGTCCGGCACTTTGTCCGCCATCCTAATTCAAATCTCGGTGATACCCGCGTTGGGCGCGAAGTATAGTCAGGCCCCCCGCGTAAAACCAGGGCCGGAGGACACGGTCTGGCCGGTTTGACCCGGCGGCACTATCCGTTGACAGGGCTTGCCGCATCGCAGCATTATGACCATTGTGCACCAAACGTGAACGGCGCGGGCCAAAGCCCTGAACGGACAGCACTTAGGAAAGGTGCGAAACGTGGTAGCCAGAAAAACGGGCGGCGAAAACGGCCCGATTACTATTAAGAAATACGCCAACCGGCGGCTGTATAATACTGCGACAAGCAGCTACGTGACCCTCGATCACCTGTGCCAAATGGTGCAGGAAGGCGTCGATTTCGTGGTCTACGACGCCAAGACCAGCGAGGATATCACCCGTAGCGTGCTGACCCAGATCATTGTCGAAGAAGAGGGCAAGGGGCAGAACCTCTTGCCCATAAAATTTCTGCGCCAACTGATCGGCTTTTACGGCAACTCCATGCAATGGATGGTGCCGCAATACCTCGACCACGTGATGGAAGGTTTCTCGACCAATCAGGAGCGCATGCGCAAGTCGATGGAGGATGCCTTCGGGGGTATGTTCCCCTTCGGCAATCTGGAAGAGATGAGCAAACAGAATATGGCGATGCTCGAGAACGCGATGAAAGTGTTCTCGCCGTTTCCCGCGGAAGCCAAACCAAGCGCCGAGCCAAGCGCCGGGGCAACGGCCGCAAACGGCGCGAAGCCCGCTGCTGAAAGCGATGCAGATTCTTTGGATAGGTTGAAGAAGCAGGTCGATCTGCTGCAGAAGCAACTCGACATCATCGCCAAGTCGGATCAGAAGTCCGACAGCTAGCCGGCATTGAGTCGCTGCGGTCCTTCCGAGGTTGCTTTTCTGGACCTAAACGGCGTGCCCCGCCGGCGCCAGACCGGATTAACGTCCGGCCGGCCGAAGAAATAGCCCTGCAGAAACTGGACGCCCTCGCTAAGAAGGAAGTCCGCTTCCTCCTTGGTCTCCACGCACTCCGCGATTGTACACAGATTGAAGGTCTCGGTCAGGCTCAGAAGGTTGCGGATAAAGAGTTGATTTTTCCGGTCCCGGGCAAGGTCGCGAACGAATGAGCCATCGATCTTGACGATGTCGACAGTCAGGGCTTTCAGGTGCCGGAAGGTCGTGTAGCCGGCCCCGAAGTCGTCGATCGCAACCTGACAACCAAGATCGCGCAAGACCGACACAAAGCGTGCGGTGTCCTCGAGATCGTGAAGCGCCGCGGTCTCGGTGATCTCTACGATTAGGCGGCGAGCCAAATCCCGGCGATCCTTCAAGCGCGAGACCAAGGCGCGCAGCCAACCGCGGTCCGCCGCCGTCACGCCCGAGATATTGACGGCCAAGGTCACATTGGCTTGACCCTCCAGATCGTGCAGCGCCAAGTCGAGTGAGCGCCGGTCCAAGGCACGCATCATACCCAAGCGCTCGACCGCAGGAACAAACTCACTGGCGGGAATTAGATCTCCCTCAGGCGAGGACATGCGAAGCAGGCATTCGTAAAATTGAACCGCGTGGCTTCGGGCATCGACCACCGGCTGATAAGCGAAGACCAAGCGATCTTCCTTAAGCGCTTGAGTGACCCGCTCGCCAATCTCCATGTCCGCCCGGTGGCGCTGCCGCTGTTCTTCGGAAAGGCGGTAAACCTTCAGACAATCGCGGCCGGCGGCCTTCGCCTTCAGCAACGCGCCTTCGGCCTTTGCCATGACGTCGGAACTGGTTCGCGCCTGGCTTGGGAAATGGACCAACCCGATTGACGCGGTCACTTGAATTTTTTCGCCCCCCACCTGAACCGGACTATGGCGAATGCTCTGCAATATGCGCTCCCCGATCATGGGGGGAGCCTGCTCGTCGCGTGCATGCAACAAGACACCGAAGCGATCGCTGCCCAGCCGCCCGATAAGATCGGTCGAACGCAAACAACGATCGAGCCTGTGCGCGACCTCGACCAGGACGGCGTCGCCAACTTCATGGCCATAGGCTGAATTGATCCGGTCCAACTGGTCCAGGCCGACCACGACAAACGCCCCGGCATGATCGAAACGAACGCTATAAGAAAGGGCGTGATCCAGCGCCTCGCGCAGGCGAAGCTTGTTGTAGTGGCCAGTGAGTTCGTCATAGGTCGCGAGGTATTCCAACTGCGCCTGTTGCTGCCGGCGCTGATCGACCAGCCGCAAGGTGCCGGACAGGCGCACCGGTGTGCCGGTCGGCGACATTTCAACCGCGCCGCGATCGTGAACCCACTGAAATTCCCCGGTGCTTGAGCGCACCCGGTACTCGCAATCGTACCCCCCCGCGCCGGTGAAGTGTTCGGACAACGCCTGCATGCGCTGGGGCAAATCCTCCGGATTGACCCGGCCGTTAAAGTGATCGCCGGTCACTGGGTCCCGGACGCCATCCGCACCGAACACCGGCTCGCTCGATCCGACCCACTCGATCCTGTCGGTCGCGAGATCCCAGGTATAGACAAGATCGCCCGATGCCTGAATTGCCGCCTGCAGGCGTTCCAACCGCGCTAGTCCGTCTGGATTTCGTGCAGGAACATGCACTGGGCGAGCACTCCTACTTGGACATTTCGAGCCGGCAAGACCGCCCCGAAACGACCCCGTCTTGGGATCGATCTAACCTACCGCACACACTAGCGACGCGTTGTATTTGGGTGACGCGCTGTGTTTGCTTGGCTCAATCATAGGTATCCGCGTTTTAAGAAACAATGAATATGGAAATAATACAACAAGTTAAGGTTGCATACTCTTGATTTGACACAAATCAAGAGTATGCGTGACACAATAAATAACATGTTGTTTCTAGTTATTGTTAATAGTTAATTTGAATTAAGTACGATATTTTCCAAACTTTATCTTGTAAATTTAATCCAACTTCAATAAAATTTGACGCATATTCGATCTACTATCATCCGGTACCAGCGAACGAATGACCCTGCTTTCACCGCTTGCGCCGTCTTCGGCACCGCTTCCGTCATCCCCAACCGATAGGGGGGGAGCACCGAACGGCCGGGCCTATGGCCCTGCGCTGCCCGCGGTCGAGCGCGCCCGCGGCCTGCGGGACGCGCTTCAAGACCACTCACGTCAAGCGCGCGGGCACCGGGACAAGGCCCCGCAAACCGGCGCCCAGGACCAAAAAACCCAAGGCCTCAGGACCCGGGATATCGCGCTCCGGCGCGAACGAGACGCCGAAACCCGGCGCGCGGAGCCCCGCTTTT
Organism: Kiloniellaceae bacterium; assembly: GCA_021776115.1. Lineage (GTDB taxonomy): Bacteria > Pseudomonadota > Alphaproteobacteria > Kiloniellales > J153 > JAJFGN01. The sequence continues at coordinate 31,551 of JAJFGN010000030.1, forward strand.
CCCCTACGCGGGCCGCCGGGCCACAGCCGGGCGGGTCGGCTTCGGCCCCCTTTCTGGCCCAGGTTTTCGACCAGGACTTGGGGCAGCATCAGGTCTTCATACCGGAGCATCGCGACGCGGCGGTCCGGGGCAGCGAAGCCTATCGGCAGGCCGGGGCGGCGCCGCCGGTTTATTCCGAAGAACCGGCCCTATTCCGCTTCGCGATTTAGGGTCTGGTCCGCTTCGCGATTTAGGGTCTGGTTAGCGGCCCCTTAACTCAAACGAAGGCAAATACTGCGCAAATACCCCGGACAGCCGGGCGATTAGGGCATGCGGCCTAAGAGACCGGACCACACCGCTATTCTCAGCGAGCGAAACAGCGATGCTGCCGACCTTCCGCTCTGCCAAGGGTCAAGAAAACCTCGCGCTGTTTCTTATCTGCGCCTTGATTTTGCTGCGCAATTTCTTTTTCTTGATCGAGGGTTTTGGAGAGCAAGACGCGGCGCGGCTTCTAAACGATGCGATCGTATGGAGTAAAGCCGGATATCTGGACCCCGAACTTGCAGACTACCGGGTCAGGATAAGCCCACTTTACATTTACACCTTGAAGAAGCTGGTCGACCTCGGCGTCGACTACAACGACATCATTTACATGATGAACGCGGCGAACGCTGTCGCCGGCTCTCTAACATTTTTCGCCGCGTTCGCGATTTTCCGGCATTTCTTATCGTTCGGCGGCGCGCTTCTCGGCCTGGTCGTTCTAGCCTTCGCGCCCAGCGCGTTCCTGGCGTCGATTTACGGCATGCCGCACGCCATCGGGTATTTCTTCTTCCTATGGTCTCTTGCCGCCTTCACCACGATATTTTTAAGCCCGGCGCGCAATTCCAGGTTGTTGTGGTGGATCGGCGTGCCCTGCCTTTGTATAGCGACAGCCATTAAGGCCGATCTATTGCTCTGCGCCGGGGCCTTTCTGGGCGTGCTGGTCTATGCCCGAAGAACGGCTTTGCCCGATTTGGCCAAGGCTGGACTCTGGATCGCCGCGGGCACTCTGACGCCGATTTTACTTCACGCGGTTCTGGTTCCGGAACTGGGCTCGGCTTCGCAGGCCATCACCTTCGCCGCTGAGTGGAACGATAAATACACGATCTCGCCGATGAACCTCGTCAGTCCGGAAAACCTGCTCATCACGGCGCTGTTCGCGGGGCCGGTCTTCCTGATGCTGTTCATCGTCACCTGGGTCATGGCCATGAGGTCGCCCGAGGGTCGGCACCTTGCGATCCTGGCCCTGTTATGGATATTACCGGTGGTGCTGTTTTGGGGTTTGCGCCCCTCGAACAGTGCGCGCCACCTCCTACCTGCCGTCGTGCCGGTCGCCCTGGTGTTGGCTTGGGCCGCGATGCGCGTTTCCCCAAACGTCCTTGGCCGCGTTGCCATAGCGCTGGTAGCCGTGGCCGGCAACTATGCCGGTATTCCCCCAATGGGAAACACGGTCGCGCCGAGTACCCAGATCCTCAACTCGACACCGGCGCTTCAAAGTAAGATCGATCGCTTAATGACCGAGGGCCTGGAAATCGCAACCTCGGGCGTCACGGATATCGTCCTCATTGGAACCGGAACCTTGCCCTACATGGTCTTCAACGCCTTGAGACACGCCGACACGGTGGCCATTGAAGCGGACGGGATTCGGATCGCGTCGCGCGGCGCCGCTGAATTCACGCTGAGGCAACGCTATGTGAAAGACCCCGCCGAAGCCAACAAGGTCGCGCAAGAAGCCTTGGCCCAAGGCCGCCGGATATGGTCGTCGCAATTCAACATGGATGATTTGCAGCGCGCCGAATAGGCCGCGCCGTCTGGCCGCAAATATCGATCCCTCGTTCGCGAAGCAGATCGCCCAGCGACCTGTCGCGTCGGCACACGGCGACCGATTGGTATTTTTGCTATACCAAGATTTCGCGCGCGACTAGCTTGCTACGCCTCGAGTCGAAAATTTATTTCGACTGTTTATCCAAAACATAAACCGGCGTCGATTGCAGCGACTCTCGGAATTTTGAACCGGTTTGGCGCCCCTATCCGGCACGAATGGCCATAACTGGATTCCCCAGAGGGTCGGGAAACCCTTGCGGTTATAGTAATTATAGCTGAGTATTTGGGGACCTGAGGCAACTGCCCGTTACCGCATAGGTTAATAGGCCGAAGATAAACAACAAGCCGTGCAGGGGTGGGCGATCGATCTAGGTTTTCAACATCCACATTCATGTGCGTCGACAGTACGGGCGCACGTGATTTCCACCGGTTTCGGGCAGGTCCCCGGATACGGAAACTCCACTGGGAGGTAGAGACTATGCAGAGTTCAAAAACAACGGCCGTTACAGCAAGCAAGGTCAAGTCGCGGCGCACGTTCCTGAAGGCCGGCGCCACGGCCGCGGCCGGTGGCGCGGCGATGGTGGCCATGCCTAACATCGCGACAGCCGCACCGACAGTGCTCAAAGTTCAGGCAGCTTGGGGTGGCGGCATATTCCTCGAAAATGCCAAGAGCTATGTCGATCGCGTTCACGCCATGGCCGGCAAGGATCTAAAGATCGATCTGCTGTCGGTTAATTCGGTGGTCAAGACAAGCCAGATGCAGGATGCCGTGCACCGCGGTGTGCTCGACGGCGCGCATTACGTCACCGCCTACTGGTATTCCAAATCCAAAGCGGCATCTCTGTTCGGCACCGGCCCCTGCTTCGGCTGGTCGGCGCAGGAACTGCTGGGCTGGATCCACTATGGCGGCGGCATAGACTTGTTCAACGAACTGATGGGCAGCCTGGGCTTGAACCTGGTCAGCTTCTTCAACAGCCCGATGCCGGCACAACCTTTGGGCTGGTTCAAGGAGGAGATCAAAGACGCCTCCCAGCTGAAGGGCCTGAAGTACCGTACCGTCGGCTTGGCGGCGAACGTTCTACAGGAAATGGGTATGTCGGTCGTACAGCTTCCGGGCGGGGAAATTCAGCCGGCCATGAAGAGCGGTCTGATCGACGCCGCCGAGTTCAACAATCCGACCTCGGATAAAGACTTCGGCATGCAGGACGTTTCCAAGTACTATCACCTGGCCAGCTTCCACCAATCCCAGGAATGCTTCGAAATCACCTTCAATAAGAAGAAGTTCAATTCCCTGTCAAAGGAACATCAGAACATCCTGCGGTACGCCTCCGAGGCCGAGAACTCAGACTTCTATTGGAACAACACGCTTCGCTATGCCGACGATCTGATCAAGCTCAAGGAGGATCACGGCGTCAACGTGTACCGCACGCCCGAGTCGGTGATGGCTGCCCAGTTGAAGGCGTGGGACGTTATTGTCGACCAGATTTCCAAGGAAGATCCGTTCTTCGCCAAGGTGGTCGACTCGCAGAAGACCTATGCCAAAAAGGTGATGGGCTACCTGCTTCTGAACCAGCCCGATTATGCGCTGGCTTATAAGCACTACTTCGGCTGATCCGGTCGGTCGTATCGGCGAAACTGAAAAATAAGACGACACTTCGGTGAGGGACAGCCTTCCCGGCTGTCTCTCACCTATCTAAGCGTATCTGCACGGGCCTCATTTGGCTGGAGACGAAGCCGTGACGTCGATTATTCACTCCATCGAAAGTTTTAATATCTGGATCGGGCGTGCATTCGGCTGGTGCATCCTGATTTTGACCCTTTCGGTGTCTTATGAAGTTTTCGTCCGTTATGTCCTCAACGCCCCCACGGTGTGGGCGTTCGATATGATGGTGCAGATGTATGGCGCACTGTTCCTGATGGCTGGGCCCTACGCCCTTGCCCAGGACGCCCACGTGCGCGCGGACGTGGTTCACCGGCTGATGTCCGTCCGCTGGCAGGCGCGGATCGATTTCACCTTGTACATTTTGTTCTTTTTCCCCGGCATGTTCGCGCTGTTCTGGTTTGGCGCGGAAATCGCCTCCGACTCCTGGCGCTATCAGGAAGTCAGTTGGAACAGCCCGGCGCGAATTCAGATCTATTTCTTCAAGACCCTGATCCCCTTGGCCGGAGGATTGCTGATCCTTCAAGGCGTTTCGGAATGCATGCGGTGCATTCTGGCCATGAAGACCGGTGCATGGCTGCCCCGCATGGAGGACGCGCGCGAAACCGAAGATTTGTTGAGAGGCCAGGCCACGAAGTTTGAGGCCGAATAACCCTTTTTGTTTTTTCACCATCTAGAGACGGAACCGCCGGCAGGATGACGAACCCCGAAGTCGCACTTTTTATGTTGTCCCTTTTCATCGTGTTGGTGCTGCTCGGGTTTCCGGTCGCCTTCACGCTGCTCGCCATGGGCGTCGGCTTTGGCTACTACGCCTACTATCAGGCAGGCAGTATCGAGACGGTTGCCGACGCATTCAGCAACAATATTTTTTACCTGCTGAACCAGAACACCTATTCGGTGATGGAGAACGATACGCTGGTCGCGATCCCGCTGTTTCTGTTCATGGGCGATGTGGTCGAGCGCGCGAATATCGTGAACAAGCTGTTCTACTCGCTGCAGATGGCGGCGCGTAATTTGCCGGGGTCCATGGCGATCGCCGCCCTGATCACCTGTGCCGTTTTTTCCACCGCCAGCGGCATTGTCGGCGCGGTGGTGACCCTGATGGGCCTGCTGGCCTTCCCAGCCATGGCCAAGGCCAGGTATGAAAAAAGCTTCGCTGCCGGCGTCATTTGCGCGGGCGGCACGCTTGGTATCTTGATCCCGCCTTCCATCATGCTGATCGTCTATGCGGCAATCGCCGAGTTGTCGCCCTTGCGGCTCTATGCGGCGGCCGTGTTCCCCGGGTTCATCCTGGCGGGGTCATATATCCTCTATGTCATCGTCCGGGTCTTTCTGAACCCGTCGATGGCGCCCAAGCCGCGCGAGGAGGATGTCCCCCCAAGGCGTGTTGTTTATTGGCAACTGCTGACCTCCTTCGTGCCCTTGACCGCACTCATCATGCTGGTGTTGGGGTCGATTTTGGGTGGCCTGGCGACCCCGGCGGAAGCGGCCGCCATGGGCGCGCTGGGCGGGCTCGTCCTGGCGGCCCTGTATCGTTCGCTCTCTTGGGAAATGCTCAAACAATCCGTGTATCTGACGGCCAAGGCAACCGCCATGGTCTGCTGGCTTTTCGTTGGGTCGTGGACTTTTGCCTCGGTTTTTTCCTATCTAGGCGGGCACGAGATTATCGAGCAATTCTTCCTGGGCCTCGATCTTGCCCCCTGGCAATTCCTGATCCTGGTGCAGATCATCATCTTTGTTCTGGGCTGGCCCCTGGAATGGTCCGAAATTCTGATTATCTTCGTACCGATTTTTCTGCCCATGCTGCCCACTTTTGGCGTTAACCCCTATTTCTTCGCCATGTTGGTCGCCCTCAACCTGCAAACGTCGTTCCTCACGCCACCCATGGCCATGTCGGCCTATTATCTGAAGGGGGTGTTGGGAAAAGCGATCGAGCTGATGCAGATTTTCAAGGGTTTAATGCCTTATCTCGGCATTGTCATCGCCGTCATGGTCCTGATGTATCAGTTCCCGGACATTGCCCTGTGGCTGCCCGACGCGCTGTTCGGCAAGTACATTCCCTGATCGGCCGGTTAAACCAACGATGAAAAATTGTAAGGTCCGCTGTTATGGTCGATAAAATTGCCGGATTGGTTGGATCGTTTTTAGTCGCCGCGTTTGTTCTTGGCCTGGCGGAAAGCATCTCTTCCGGCGCCGCCGGTTTTTGGGGTGGATTGCCCTTTTGGGTCATCAGCGTTGCCGTTCTGCTGCTGATTTTTTATGACTACTGGGACTCGTGCCTGCGCCGAAAATAGGCTCTTCCACGCCCCGTAAGCCACCCGCCTCCGGCCCCGCGCCCCAATGGATACGGTAACATGTCGCTAGACACCGCACCGGCCAGTCTGACCGCCACCGAAGCCGCCCGAAAAATTCGCGCCGGCGAAATAACTTCGGAAGAGTTGGTGCAATCTTGCCTCGAGCGCATAGAGGCGCTCGAAGACACCATCGGCGCCTGGACCCACCTGGATAAAGATTATGCCCTGGCCCAGGCCAAGGCCGCCCAGGCACAGCGCCAGGCGGGCGAAAGTTTGGGCCCGCTGCACGGGGTGCCGGTGGGCATCAAGGATATCTTCGACACCCGTGACATGCCGACCGAAAATGGCACGGTCCTCCACGCCGGGCGCCAGCCGAAAGCCGATTCCACCGTGGTGGCGCTGCTGCGCCAGGCGGGCGCCATCATCATGGGCAAGACGGTGACCACCGAACTGGCGGTCCTGCACCCGGGCAAGACCGCCAATCCCCACGATCCCAAGCGCACCCCTGGCGGCTCGTCCAGCGGCTCGGCGGCGGCGGTGGCGTCTTACATGGTCCCCCTGGCCACCGGATCGCAAACCAATGGCTCCATGATCCGGCCGGCGTCCTTCTGCGGCATTTACGGCTATAAGCCCACCCACGGGCTGATTTCCCGGCACGGCGTGCTCCCTCAATCCCGTTTCCTGGATCAGATAGGGGTGTTTTCACGCACGTTGGAGGATGCGGCGCTGATGGCTCAAGTGCTGATCGCCCATGACCCCAACGATCCGGATACCCGCCCCCACGCCCCGCCGCACCTGATGAAAACGCTAGCCGGGGAACCGCCGGTCCCGCCCCGCCTGGCCTTCGTTACCACGCCGGCGTGGGATGAATTTGCCGACGACGACTCCAAAGCAGCCTTTCCCGAATTGATGGAGCACCTGGGGGACAGCGCCGATACCCTGGCGCTGCACAAGCCATTCGTGAACGTTTACGGCTGGCTCAAGACCATCATGGGGGCCGATCAGGCCATGAGCTACCGCCGCGAATACGAGCGCGGCAAAGATAAGCTGAGCCCCATCCTGGTGGACATGATCGAGCAGGGGCAAAAGGTGCTCGCGCTGGATTACAATCAGGCGGCGGCCACGCGGGAGGGACTGAATCTCCTGTTGTCCGAAATATTCGATGAATACGACGCCATCGTCACCCCAGCCTCCACCGGACAGGCGCCCTTGGGCCTGGACACCACCGGCAACCCCATATTTTCCACGCCCTGGACCTTCTGCGGCGTGCCGGCAATCAGCCTGCCTCTGCTTCAAGGATCCGACGGCATGCCGATCGGCGTGCAGTTGGTGGGCCCCAGGGGTGACGATGCCCGCCTGCTCCGCACCGCGCGCTGGTTAGTGGAGGCGGTAGACGCCGAATAGGAGTCCGGTCAGGCGACCCGGTCGTGCGGCGCGCGGCCGGCAAAGAAGGCATCCAGATTGTCGAGCGCGCGAAATCCCATCGCGTCCCGGGTTTGTGCGGTGGCGCTGCCGATGTGCGGGAGCAGGAAGACATTCTCGATCTCGAAAAAGGCCGGGTCGATGTGCGGCTCGCCCTTGTAGACGTCGAGCCCGGCCGCCGCCAACTTGCCGCTGCGAAGCGCAGCCATCAAGGCGGCTTCATCCACGATCGCGCCGCGCGCGGTATTGACCAGGATCGCCCCGTCGGGCAACAGCGCCAGGCGCGCCGCATTGATGAGGTCCAAGTTTTCGGGCGTGGCGGGGCAATGCAGCGAGAGTACGTCGCAGTGCGGCAGCAAATCCTCGACGCTGGCATGGTAGATCGCGCCGGCTTCTTGCGCCGGGTCCAGCCGGCGCCGCTTGGTGTAATGGATTTCCATGTCGAAGCCGCGCGCCCGCTTGGCCGCGATCCGGCCGACCCGGCCCATGCCGATCACGCCAAAGCGCTTGCCCGTGATTTGAGTCCCGACCATGAAGGCCGGACTCCAGGTCTTCCACTTTCCGGCACGCACCAGGCGGTCGCCCTCGCTCGCCCGGCGCGCGGCGCCCAGCATGCACAGCATGGCGATCTCTGCGGTCGCGTCGGACAGGACATCGGGCGTGTTGGTCACCAGGATACCGCGCCCCTTGGCCGCCTCGAGATCGACGTGATCCACGCCGACCGAAAAGTTGGCGATGATTTTGAGCGAGTCAGGCAGCTGCGCGATGACCTCGGCCGAGAGATGCTCGGTGTGGCACGGCATGATCGCATCCGCATCGGCGCACAGCGCGGTTAACTCCTCCGCGGTATAGAGCCGGTCATCGGTATTGAACTTGGGCCGGTAGTCCCGCGCCAAGCGCGCCTCAACCGCCTCGGGAAGTTTACGGCCGACGACGACAATTGGCTTATCGGGCATGTACGATCCTCATTTCCAGTTGCGGGCTAGGGTTGCGTATTCCAGTCGAGCGGGAATATCGGCCGGCGGATGTTCTCGAACTTGAGCTGACTGTTGTCCGAGGTGGTCACGCCCTCGCCATCGCAGGTAATCGTCGCCTTGGCCAGCGGCGCGAAGCCGGCGCGGTAGTGGATGCGCGACTTCAACAACAGATAGTGGCAGTGCTGAGGCTCGATCCCGACGCTGGTGAAGACGCCCAGGTCCCAAGGTTCGTGATGTTTGGAGACCACGACGATGCGCAAGCCTTCGACCTCCAGCACCGCGGTGGCACCGGTATTGACCTCGACCCCGGTATACATGGGTCCGCGTACGATCCAACGGCCGTCGCTCAAGTTGCGTACCCGGCCGGTCACGCGCAACGGCCGGCCGTCTTGGCCGATCGAGGGCATGTCGGTCTTGCCGCCAAGCTCGAGTGTCACCTCGGCGCCGACCCCGGCCTCACACATGATTGTCACCGCTTGCGGGTCCCAAACCGCCGCGACCGCGACGTCTTTCAAGCCCTGGCGCAGGACCTCCCCGATCACGGCCATAGTATCCTGAGTGCCGCCGGAACCGGTGTTGTCGGCGTGGTCGAGCAGGATGACGGGGCCCTCGTCGATCGCCTTGGCGCGCGCTACCGCCTCGTCTAAGGGCTCGCCCTTGTAGATGAAATTCTCGCGTTCCGCCCAGGCCGCCGCTAGCAGGCGGTCGCATGTTGTCCGCGCCGCGCCGGCGTCACCGTTGCACACGACAACCGCCGAAAGACCGGCCTCGGCAATATCGGCCAAGGGGAATCCGCCGAACACGCTGGCGGCCAAGGCGCCCGCGCGTTCTTCGCTCCGGGTCATGTCCTGAAGCTGGCTCATAGGCGCGTCGGCGGTGCCCATGCGCAAGGTCTGGGGAAGCAAGGCCACGTTGCCCCAGGCCATGACCGGCGCCACCTCCCCGCGTAGGGCGCGCAGCAGGATCCGGCCGACCTGGGCGCCAACATCGTACATATCGACATGGGGATAGGTTTTATAGCCGATCAAGGCGGTGCAGTTGGCGACCATGCGCTCGGTCAGGTTGGCATGCAGGTCGCAAGTAACCGCGATCGGCAGCTTGGGGGCGATCCGGCGCATGCGCTCCAACAACCCGCCCTCGCCATCCGGTTCGCCCTCCACCACCATGGCGCCATGCAAATCGAGCATGGCAGCATCGAATTTTTCGGACCCCAGCGTATCGAGGATCCGTCCGCAAAGTTTCTCGTAAGTCTCAGCCTCGACCGGGCCGCTCGGCATGGCTACGGCGGCGATGGGAGTCACAATCTCGGCGCCGGCTTCGCGCGCCAAGTCAAGATAGGCGGCCAGAGGATGATTCGTACCCGCGAAGCTTGCCGTCACGGCGTCGCCCTCAACCAGAGACCAATCCCTAAACCGCGCCAAACCGGTCGGAATTGGCGAGAAGGTGTTGGTTTCGTGCTTCATCATTGCTAGCAGCAAGCGCATGGCTTCGAGTCTCCAGAACGCCGTTGGCCCCACACACGGATCGGGCACGGATCGGGGCACGGACCGGCGTGTCGCAACCGAAATTTCGATTACCGGCGCCGCTCCGCCGGACCGGGCGTGCCTCTCGCGGTCACCTTGTCCTTGCCAGCGTGGCGCGGGCGCGGCCTAGCGGTCAAGCCGGAAAGAGACAGAGCGCCACCCTTATTCATCTTTTAGTCGATTGACCGGGGGGGCCTTTCGGCGCTCTAATGACAGACGCGCCCCATAAACTCCATAAACTATTGGCGTTTGCCTTTATGTGGGCGACAAAACAGGGCCGGAACTTAGGCATTTCCGGACACAAACCCCCACAAGAAACTGGAGGCATTGATATGTTTCGATCGACAAGAAGGGCTTTGCTTTTCGCGGCCGCGTTGGCGGTTCCGGCGATGGTCCTTGCTGGCCCGCAACCCGCGGCCGCCGAAAAAGTCCTGCGTGTCATTCCCCACGCGGACCTGAAAAACATCGACCCGATCTGGACCACGGCGTACATCACGCGCAACCACGGCTACATGGTTTACGACACGCTGTTCGCGATGGACGCAAACCTGAAGCCGCAGCCCCAGATGGTCGATACCTGGAGCGTCAGCGACGATCAGCTGACCTGGACCTTCAAATTGCGCGATGGCCTGAAGTGGCATGACGGAGCGCCCGTTACCGCCGCCGACTGCGTCGCCTCGCTCAACCGCTGGGGCAAGCGCGACGGCATGGGCCAGGCGCTTATGAATGTCATGGATAGCCTGAGTGCGGCCGACGACAAGACCATCGTCATGAAGCTGAAGCAGCCTTATGGCCTGGTTCTGGAATCGATCGGCAAGATCAGCTCCAACGTCCCCTTCATGATGCCGAAGCGTTTCGCGGAAACCGATCCCTTCGAGCAAGTCACCGACATGATCGGCTCCGGCCCCTTCAAGTTCTCCAAGGACGAATGGGTGCCCGGCAGCAAGGTGGTCTACCTCAAAAACGAGGACTACGTGCCGCGCAGCGAGCCGCCGTCTTACGCCGCCGGCGGTAAGGTCGTCAAAGTCGATCGGGTCGAGTGGGTCTACTTCCCGGACCAAACGACCGCGATGAACGCGCTCATAAACAATGAGGTCGATTACTTCGAGCAGCCGGCCAACGACCTGGCGCCGATCCTGGCGAACTCGCCGGGCATCGTGGTCGAGGTCAACGACCCGGTCGGCAACATGGGCTTCGCCCGCTTCAACCACCTGCTGCCGCCCTTCGACAACGTCAAGGTCCGGCGTGCCGCCATGGCGGCCATGAAGCAGGAAGATTATCTGTTGGCCGCCGTTGGCCTGCCGGAATACTTCAGCACCTGCTATAGCGTGTTCCCCTGCGGCACGCCGCTGGAGAGCACCGCCGGGTCCGAGATCGTCAAGAGTGCCGGGGTCGAGGAAGGCAAGAAATTGCTGGCCGAGTCCGGTTATGACGGAACCCCGGTCGTCATTATGCAGCCGACCGACATTCCGGTGCTCTCGGCCTTCAGCCTGGTCACCGCGGAGAAGCTGCGCAAAATCGGCATGAAGGTCGATATGCAGGCGATGGACTGGTCGACCCTGACCTCGCGCCGGGCCAAGCGCGATCCGGTAAAGGACGGTGGCTGGAATATCTTCCACACCTGGTGGATCGGCGCGGATGTGCTGAATCCCATGGCCATCGCCTATTCCGGCGACCCGGCCAAGGGCTGGTTCGGTTGGCCCTCCGATGCGGATCTGGAGAGGGCGCGTACCGCGTTCCCCCTGGCGAAAAACGTGGCGGAGCAGAAGGTCCTCGCCACCAAGGTGCAGGACCGCCTCTATGCCATCGGCAGTCACGGCAACCTGGGCGCCTTCTTCACACCCGTCGCCTATCGCGACAACGTCAAGGGCCTGATCAAGTCGCCGGTCCAGTTCTTCTGGAACATTAGCGTCGAGTAGCGTGATTAGGCAAAATCAAAGACTAACTAAGTAAGACTGGAAGGTGTTTTCCTTCATAGCTAAGCGAATCGTCGCCACCATCCCCGTCATGGGGGTGGTGGCGCTATTCGTCTTCTTGATGCTGCGCCTTAGCCCGGGCGACCCGGCTTCGGTCATTGCCGGCGACTACGCCACGGCGGCGGACATCGAGCGGATCCGCGAACAATTGGGCTTGAGCGATCCTATCGTCGTGCAGTTCGGCAACTGGATTTGGCAGTTGATGCGCGCGGATTTGGGTATTTCGATTTTTTCCAACCTGCCCGTCACCACACTGATCGCGCAACGCCTCGAGCCGACCTTGATGCTGTCGCTGACCACCTTGACTTTTTCGGTGTTGGTCGCGGTGCCGCTGGGCGCGCTGGCCGCGTGGAAGGCCGGGACCTGGATCGACCGGGCGGTGATGATTTTCGCGGTCGCGGGCTTTTCGCTGCCCGTCTTCGTGCTCGGTTACGCGCTGATCTACGAGTTCTCCTTGGCGCTGCAGTGGCTGCCCGTTCAGGGCTACAAGAGCCCCTTCGATGGCCTGCTCCCCTTCTTGCGCCATATCATCCTGCCCACGGTGACCTTGAGCGTCATCTTTATCGCGTTGTTCGCGCGCATCACCCGCGCCAGCGTGCTGGAAGTGCTGGAGGAAGACTACATCCGCACCGCCCGCGCCAAGGGCCAGACCGAACGCAAGGTGCTGCTGGGCCATGCGCTGCGCAACGCCGCGGTGCCCATCGTCACCGTCATCGGCCTGGGCATCGCGCTTCTAATCGGCGGCGTCGTGGTGACCGAAAGCGTTTACAACATCCCGGGTCTGGGCCGCCTGGTCGTCGATGCGATTCTGAAGCGCGACTATCCGATCATCCAGGGCCTGATCCTGATGTTTAGTTTTGTCTACATCCTGGTCAATTTAATGATCGACATCGTTTACACCCTGATCGACCCGAGGATCCGGTATTGAGCGCGATCGCCGATAGAGACGCGAACCGGAGCGGACTCAGGGAACGGCTCGCCGAGTTCCGGCGCAACGTGCTGAGCCGCCATCCGACCATGGCGATCGGGGGCGTGCTGTTGATCCTCATGATCTTGGGCGCCGTTTTTGCGCCGCTGCTCTTCACCGTCGACCCCATCGCCTTGAACCCGATCCAGCGCCTGCGCGGGCCGGGCGCGGCGCAGTGGTTCGGCACCGACATGTTCGGGCGCGATATCTATAGCCGCACAATCTACGGCACGCGCATCTCGCTCTTTGTCGGCTTGGCGGCCGCCGTTTTGAGTATCGCCATCGGTCTGGTGATCGGCCTCTTGGCCGGCTATGTCCGGCTGCTCGATACCATCCTCATGCGGGTCATGGACGGGCTGATGGCGATCCCGGGCATCTTGCTGGCCATCGCCTTGGTGTCGCTTTCGGGCGCCAGCCTGGTGACCGTGACGGTTGCCATCACCATCCCCGAAATTCCGCGCGTCGTGCGCCTGGTCCGCGCCATCGTGTTGTCGGTGCGCGAGGAACCCTATGTCGAGGCGGCCGTGGCGGCGGGCACGCGCCTGCCGCTGATTCTGATCCGGCATATCCTGCCGAACACGATTCCGCCACTCATCGTGCAGGCAACCTATGTCTGCGCTTCCGCCATGCTGACAGAATCGATCCTGGGTTTCCTGGGCGCCGGCACGCCGCCGGAGATTCCCAGCTGGGGTAACATCATGGCCGAGGGGCGGACCTACTTCCAGATCGCGCCCTGGATCATCTTCTTTCCCGGCGCCCTGCTGGCGCTGACGGTGTTGGCGGTCAATGTGCTGGGCGACGGCCTGCGCGATACGCTCGACCCGCGCATCGCCAAGAAGATGTGAGCCCGATGGACCAGACAACGCAGCCGGTTCTCGACATCCGCGGCCTGACGGTGCGCCTGCCGATACGCGCCGACCGCGAAAATGCAATTGAGGACGTTTCCTTCTCGGTCCTGCCGCACGAGATTCTCTGCGTGGTCGGGGAATCGGGTTCAGGCAAGTCGGTCACTGCGCATACGGTCATGGGCTTGCTGCCGCCCAAGCAGCTGACCGCGACGGCGGGCCAAGTGTTGCTGCAAGGCGACGACCTGTTGAAGAAGACGCCAGGCGAGATGCGCGCCCTGCGCGGCGCGCGCATGTCGATGATCTTTCAGGAGCCGATGACGGCGCTCAATCCGCTCATGTCGATCGGCGATCAGATCGAAGAGATCCTGCAAATCCATACCGAGATGAGCGCGCGCGAGCGCCTGGCGCGGGTGATCGAGGTCATGGAGGCGGTCAAGCTGCCGGAGCCGGAACGCCTGGTCCATTCCTATCCGCATCAACTTTCCGGCGGCCAGCGGCAGCGCGTGATGATCGCGGGCGCGCTCGCGCTCGAACCCGCGCTGCTGATCGCGGACGAGCCGACCACCGCCCTGGACGTGACCACGCAGGCGCAGATCCTAAAGCTGATCAAGGATATCCAGCGCACCCATGGTACGGCGGTTCTATTCATCACCCACGACTTCGGCGTCGTGGCGGAGATCGCCGACCGCGTGGTGGTGATGCAGCACGGCTTGGTGGTCGAACAGGGCGAGGCCAAGGCGGTCCTGCGGAACCCGCAGCACCCCTACACGCGGATGCTGATATCCGCGGTGCCGAGCATGACCCCGCCGGCCCGTCCACCCAAGGCGGATGCACCCGTCGTTCTTGAGACCCAGGACTTGTGCAAGACCTATCGGGACCGCTCGCTGTTCCGCGCCGCGCGTGAGACCCGCGCGGCCCACAACGTCGAGCTTAGCGTGCGCCGGGGCGAGACGCTGGGCATCGTCGGCGAATCCGGCTCCGGCAAATCGACCGTGGCGCGCTGCATCGTGCGCCTCATTAGCCCGACCAGCGGCCAAATCCTGATCGATGGGCACGACATCGCCGGCCTTTCGGCGAGCCGCCTGCGCGAAAACCGGCGCCTGGTTCAGATCGTGTTCCAAGACCCCTATCGCTCCCTCAACCCGCGCCGCTCGGTCGGCGCCTCGATTGTCGAGGGCCCAATGAATTTCGGCGTCGGTAAGGCCGAAGCCCAGACCCGCGCACGCGACCTGATGAAGCTGGTCGACCTCGACCCTAATTCGCTCGACCGCTTTCCACACCAGTTCTCCGGCGGTCAGCGCCAGCGCATTTGTATCGCCCGCGCCTTGGCCATGGAGCCGGACGTGCTGATCGCGGACGAGGCGGTCTCCGCCCTCGATGTTTCGGTCCAGGCCCAGGTGCTGGAACTGCTCGACGACGTGCGCAAGCGCTTCAACCTGGCGATCCTCTTCATCACCCACGACCTGCGTGTCGCGGCCCAGATTTGCGACCGCATCGCGGTCATGTACAAGGGCGAGATCGTCGAACGTGGGCCAGCCGCCGAGGTCTTCCGCGCGCCTAGCCACGAATATACCCAAGCCCTCTTCAACGCCGCCCCCGGCCGCGATTTCGAGTTCGGGAGTTTCGCCACGGCGTGAACGCGCCAACCCGCCCCCTCTCACGCGCGCCCATCTCGATGGCCCCCATCTCAATGGCCATGGGCGGACTTGTCGCCATGGCCGCCGCGATGGGCGTGGGGCGTTTTGTCTATACGCCGATCCTGCCCTTCATGGTCGAGGCGCTGAATCTCAGCAAGGGCGAGGCCGGGCTGATCGCCTCGGCCAATTATGCGGGGTACTTGGCCGGCGCGCTTGTGGCCGCGATGCCGTCCCTGTTCGGATCGCGGCGCGCCTGGCTGCTCGGCGCCCTGGTCGTGAGCGCGGCGACGACGGCGGCGACGGGCCTCGTCTCCTCCATGCCCGCATTTCTGGTTCTGCGGTTCCTGGGCGGCCTGGCCAGCGCCTTCGTCATGGTCTACGCCTCGACCCTGGTGCTGGAACGCTTGCATGCTGCCGGGCGCGGCGGGCTGGTGGCGCTGCACTTCGCCGGCGTGGGCATCGGCATCGCGGCCTCCGCCCTGCTCGTCTCCGGACTGGCGGCCTTCGGCTATGACTGGCGCTGGCAATGGATCGTCAGTGGCGTAATCTCCCTAGCCGCCGTCGCCGTGGCCGCCGCTCTGATTCCCAACCAGGCCGAGCCGGCCCCGGCGCCGCGCCTGGGTGCGGCGGGGCAAGGCCTCGGCCGGTTGATCGCCGCCTACGGCCTGTTCGGCTTCGGCTATGTCATCACCGCGACCTTCCTGGTCGCGATCGTGCGCGGCTCGGCGGAGATCGCACCGCTGGAGCCGTTAATTTGGCTGGTCGTCGGCCTAACCGCCGCGCCTTCAATCGCCCTCTGGGGCTGGATCGGAGCCAGGATCGGGATGATCCGCGCCTTTGCCATCGCCTGCGCAGTCGAGGCCGCCGGCGTCGCGGCCAGCGTGCTGTGGGTCGCCCCGGCCGGCGTCCTGCTTTCGGCGGTTCTGCTCGGCGGCACTTTTGTCAGCTTGGGTGCGCTCGGCCTCGTAGGTGCGCGGCAGATCGCCGGCGGCGACCCGCGCCGCGTGCTCGCGTTCATGACCGCCGCCTTCGGCCTGGGCCAGATTGCCGGCCCGGTGTTCGCCGGCCACCTGCACGACATCACCGGCAGCTTCCTCGGCGCCTCCCTCACCGCAGTGGGCGCGCTTCTGATCGCCACCGCCTTGACGATAAAGACGCCGGGAAAGACGCCGGGGCGCTAAGGGTGGCGATCGGATGCCGTTTCGACACTTCGAAGGGGAACGAAGCATCTTCACGGCACGATCAACTAGAATGCCTCCAGCTAAACCAAGGAGGCATGTCCGTGACCCTTACCTGTTTCATCCGCTACGAGATCGACCCGTTTCAGAGAGATGCGTTCAAGACCTATGCCGAGACCTGGGGCCGTGTTATCCCGAAATGCGGCGGCGATCTCGTCGGCTACTTCCTGCCCCACGAGGGCACCAACAACATCGCCTACGGGCTGATTTCCTTCGAGAGCCTAGCCGCCTACGAGACCTACCGGGCCCGTCTCAAGGCCGATCCGGAAGGCAGAGCCAACTTCGATTTCGCCCAAGAAAAGCGCTTCATCCAGCGCGAGGCGCGCAGCTTCCTGGAAGGCGTGCCGGAAACCCTACCCTAGGACTCAGCCCGTTCTCTTTAGCCGCACGATGGCCTCGTGCAGTGAGCGCGTTGTTAATCGCCACCGCGTTAGCCCGCAGGACCGCGGCCCACACCGCTTAACCGTTCTTCCAGGTAGGCGAAGGCGGCGGTGTGGTCGGCGCCGGCGCCGAGCGCCCGCGACGCCTGGTCCAGGAGGTCCGCGCAGCCCTTGAGCCAGGGCGCGTCGAGATCGAGCCCGTCCGCCAAATCGTGCGCAATCCCGACGTCCTTGCACATGAGCTCGAGCGCGAAACCGGAATCGAAGGCCCGGTTCAGGATGAACTGCTCGACCTTCCTGTCGGTCGTGTTGTTGCGCCCGGTCGAGACATTGAGCACGGCGTTCAGGGTCTGGGGGTCAAGGCCGAAGCGCCGGGCGACGATCAGGGCCTCGCAGACCGCGAGCAAGCCGGCCGCCGAGACGTAATTGTTGAGCGCCTTCATAGCGTGGCCGGAACCGAGCCCGCCGGTTCGATGAACCGTGCCCATGCAAGCGAGGATCGGTTCGACCCTGGCCAGGGTCTCGGGCGCACCGCCGGCCATGATGGTCAAGGTTCCGTCCGTGGCTCGGGGCACGCCACCCGAAACCGGCGCGTCGACCAGATCGACGCCTAGGTCCGCCAGTGCCCGCCCGAGGCTTTGCGTGGCGGTCGGCGCGGAGGAACTCATGTCGATCACCACGCCGCCGCGCGCCATGCCTTGGACCAAGGCGTCGACGGCCTCACCACCCATAACCACGGCGCGCACGATGTCCGCGTTCGGCAGCATGGTGATTGCGACGTCGCAGCGCGCGCCGACATCGCGCAAGGTATCGGCCGCCTCGATCGCCGCTCCCTCGCCCGCCAGGGCGTCGGCGGCATCGCGCTTCAGGTCGTAGAGGACGAGGCCGTGACCCGCCCGCGCCAGGCGCCGGGCCATGGGGGCGCCCATGTTGCCGACGCCGACCAAGCCGATGGGCGTGCGCGCCATTCGGCTCACCCCGGCACCGGTTTGGGCGCCACGTCCAGGCGGTGCACGATCCCGGCGAGCCGCTCGGTCTCGGCCGGGTAGAGGCTGCGCACCAGCGGGTCATGGCCGGGCACGACGTGGGCGGGGGTTTCGGCCAAGACCTGGAGGCGGGCGAAGCCCCGGATCATGGCCTGCGCGTCGAGCACGATCGGGAATAGCTTTTGCTTCTGGAAGTTCTCGTAGAAGTGCGAAGCGTCGGAGGCCAGGACCACCCAGCCGCGCCGGGTCAGCACGCGCACGCATTGCAGGCCGCCGGTGTGGCCGCCAATCTTGTGGACGCTCAAGTTGGGTGCGATCTCGGCGTCACCGTCGCAGAACGCGACTCGGCCCGAATAGACCTGGCGCACCATCTCGCAGACGTGCGCGGCGGTGAAGGGGTGGCGCAGGTCGTCGTGGGACATGCAGGGGCCGGTGGCATAGGCCATCTCCGCCGCCTGCAGGTGAAAGCGCGCCGCCGGGAAGTCGCCCAGCGTCCCCGCGTGGTCGTAGTGCATGTGGGTGACGACCACGTCGCTGACGCTCTGGGCATTCACGCCCAAGAGGGCCAGCGCCTCGACCGGCGTGCGCAGCAGGGTCCGGCCGCGCCGCGCGCCCTCATCGCGGTCGAAGCCGGTGTCGATTACCAGCGTGCGGTTCGGGCTGCGCGCGACCCAGAGGTAATAGTCGATCGGCTGCGGCGCGTCGTGGTCATCGTCGAAGATGAAGGATTCGCGGCGCGTGCGCTCGCGCCGCTCGGCATAGCGCAGCGCGAAGACCTCGTAGATATCCGGCTCCGCCATGACTTCCCTTGCCTGCCGCGCCAAAGATCCGGCCCCAAGGCCACACCTATCCTAGCATGAGGCGAGGGGCGAGGGCGGGGCGCGTCACCTTCGCTGCTTTAGTCGGACGATAGCCTCGCGCAGGGCCGAAAGAAAGGCCGAGCGGTCGCGCGGCGATCCAATCGTCGGCAGCCTCGAGCGCCGCACCCGTGTGAAGCCATGAACCGGACGCCTCGGCCTCCAGACGGAGCCACACCGCCAAGACCGATACGGTGGTGGTCGAGGTGGGCCCAGCCTCTTCCCGATCGTACCTGTGAGTCCGGATCTTCACGGTGAAAACCAGAGGAACAAGGAAAAAGCCGCCACGATTGACTCGTGTCAACGACAGCCCAGCCAAGTTGTGCTGTCTTAGAAGTTGGAGTGATCCGACCGGGAAGCGGCGGCCAACACCTTCGGATGCAACCCGGCGGGACTGGATTCGGGGAGGCGGACGATGTTTCAAAAACTGTTGGGCGTTGCTATTTGTACCGCGTTTTTCGCGGCCATATCGCCTGGAGCCGAGGCCGCGCTGATTAGCCGAGCGATAATCGATCCCAACGAGATTGCCGTTCCCGGCCGTTTCGGGCTCGACAACCTCGCGACCAGCACCACGACACTCAATTTCGGCGAGGTCGCAATTCAGCCTGTCGACGGGCTGACGGTCAATGGCATTACCTTCACGTTCACGATCGGTGGTTTCACAAGCCTCGATGCTCTCTACAATACGACAGCGGGCCCAGGCACAACCGCCCTTTTCCAACCGCCAAACATGGAGGGAAATGCTTTCGGGATTCTGCAGCTTGATTTTGCCACGCCGACACCTTCGTTGTCGTTTGACTTGTCTCTATTCAGTGTCGGATTTGCCGGGGTCGGCGGGACCGTGCAGATATTCGATGCCGGCCTCACGCAAATTGGCGGCGTTCTGCCGATAAATGTCATTCTTCCGCCAACCGGCCTGACCGAGGGGCATTTTAGTGTGTCGGTGCCGGAGCCTGAGTCCCTGGCGCTGTTCAGCCTCGGTGTCGCCGGTCTCGTCCTGATGCTCCTGATGGCCCGCTCGCGAGCGACTGCCCACGCGCCGAGTTCCTTACCGCCGCGTTCTCTTTAGCCGCACGACGGCCTCGTGCAGAGCCGAGAGAAAGGCCGAGCGGTCGCGCGGCGAGAACGGCCTCGGGCCGCCGGTCACCTCTCCGGCCGAACGCAAATCCGTCATCAGGTTGCGGGTCGCGAGCGCCATCCCGATCGAATCCTCGGTGAAGGCGCGTCCGTTCGCGCCGAGCACGGCCGCGCCCGCCTTCACGCAGCGGCTGGCGAGCGGGATGTCGGAAGTCACCACGATGTCGCCGGCCCCCGCGCGCGCGGCGATCCAATCGTCGGCGGCGTCGGGGTCGGCGCCAACGATGACCAACTTGATCCGTGGATCGCGCGGGATCGTGACGCCGCCGTTGGAGACCACGTGAACAACCAACCCATGCCGCTCCGCCACCTTGTAGATCTCCTGCTTAACCGGACAGGCATCGGCGTCGACGTAGATCTCGCTTGGGCTGGAGGCATTGGGCATGGGTCGGACGTCCGCTTTAGTTCTCGGGCGCGAATAGGGTCATCGCCGCGCCCAGCAGGGTCATGAGTTCGACATCTTTGCCGGGCGTGTGGGTGACGATTTGCACATGATCTTTCATAAAGCGGTCCATCGGCATTTCGCCTTCGCTTGCCGCGACCATGGGTTCGTAGGATGTGGTCATGACGACGTCGGGCGATTTGGCCGGTGCGTAGCGCATCTCGGCCGCGGCGTCGCGGACGCTTAGCGTAAAGAGCTCGCCGTCAATGTCGAGTTCGGCTTCGAAGGCCAAGTCCGGGGTCACAAAACGCTGACAAGCCGCGCTCAAGGTCACCGCGATCGATCTGAGGTTGCCGGGGCGGCGCGTTTCCTCATCCGGCTGGAGCCGGCCACCGAACATGGCGAGTTCGAAAAGCACATCTCTTGTACGCGCCCCAAGGTCGGTAAGCGCGTAAAGCGTTACGCCATGTTCTGCGTCGCGCTTCACCGCCAGCCCATCGTCGATCAACTGCTGCAAGCGATCCGTCAGAAGGTTGGAGGCGATCCCCGACAGCCCGGTTTGCAGATCGGAGAACCGCGCCGGTCCGGCGTGCAGGTCCCGCAAAATCAACAGCGTCCAGCGGTCGCCGACACGGTCCAGCGCGCGCGCGATCGGGCAAAGCAGTTTGTAACGGCGCGATCCAGCCATCGGGGCCCTATTCTCGACAAGAGGTACGCTTTATTATATAAAGAATCTACTTGAATTAATAAAGCTGTCAATTATATGATGCTCTATCGCCTCTCCCAGGCGACAGAACGCAGGATATATGCCCACAAGCAAGAGAGACTAGCATGTCTATCAGACCAAAAATCCTCGTGACCTCGGCCGCCGGCCATACCGGCGCCGCCGCCGTATCTCAATTACTTTCGATGGGATTTCCCGTCCGCGCCTTCGTGCGGCGCAGAGACGCGCGGGCAACCGCTTTAGAGCAAGCCGGGGCTGAAATATTCGTCGGCGACTTGTTCGATTACCGCGACCTCCGGGACGCCATGGTCGGTGTTCAACGTGCGTATCATTGCCCCCCATTTTCGCCCAGTGTTTTGCACGGCACGATGCTTTTCGCGGTCGCGGCGGAGGAAGCCAAGCTCGAAGTCGTGGCGCTGATGAGCCAATGGAATCCGCACGCCACGCACCCCTCGATCGTCACGCGGGGGCATTGGCTTTCCAACCAAATCTACCGCTGGATGCCGTCGGTTGACGTTATCCACATCAACCCGGGCCTCTTCGCGTTTATCTATTTGTTCGGCCTGCCCGCGATGGCCCACTTCGGGATCTTCATGGCGCCGTTTGGCGAGGGTCTGAACGCACCGCCTTCGAACGAAGACATTGCGCGCGTCGCGACGGGTGTTCTTAGCGACCCGGCGCCGCATATCGGCAAGAGCTACCGCCCGACCGGTCCGCACCTGATTTCACCGCAAGATATCGCCGGAACCCTGGGCAAGGTTCTCGGGCGCAAAGTCGCCTACAAGGACGTGCCGTTCAAAACCTTCAGCAAGGCGGCCATTGCCCAAGGTTTACCGCTCTCCGACCTCGCCCACTTTCGCTATTATGCCGAGGAACTTAGAAACGGCGCCTTCGCGATCGGTGGGCCGACTGACCACGTCCTAGAAGTCAGCGGCCGGGCGCCGGAAGACTTTGAGTCGATCGCACGGCGATACACCCAAGATCCATCGCTCATCCATCCGGCCCTTAAGATCGGGTCCAAACTGGAAGCGATCGCGTTCCTGTTCAAGATGCTGGCCACCAGGCCGGCGGATCTGGATGCTTGGGAACGCGCGCGCGGCTACCCACTTCTAAACGACCCGGCCCTGGCGCAAGACAGCCCCGAATGGCGCGCGACCGCGGCGCGGAAAAAGCTCAATCTTCTCCCCGGCACACAACCCGCGATGCTGGATCTCGAGACAGTCGCTTAACGGCGTTAATCCCGAATTTTGAAAGGAACAAAAATGAGCGCTTTCATGATCGTCACGATTACGGTCAAGAACCCCGAGAAACTTCAGCAGTACATAGCCAAAGTTCAAAAGGTCTCCGCGCAATACGGTGCCGAACTTCTGCACCGCGGCAAGATCGGCAGGGCCTTGAGCGGCCACGACAAGGATCACGACCTCGCCGTCGTTGTCCGTTTCCCCAGTATCGAAAAGATCGACGCGTGGTACGACTCAGAAGAATACCAGCCCCTCATCGCCCTGCGCGAGGAAGGTGCGGACATGAAAATAACCAGCTATGAAGTTTTGCCCTGACGGGTCTCTTCGTCAGCCTATGCCGTGAGCAGCTAGTTCAATGGCTTGAGGTCGCTCAGCATCGTCGGGATCAGCTCGGACACCGTGGGATGAATGTGCACCGCACGCTGGATCGCTGTGTACGGCGCATCGGCGTACATCACATCGAGCAGGGAATGGATCGCTTCGTCGCCGCCAATACCCAGGATCGTTGCACCAAGGATCTTGCTGGTCTCGGCCTCGATCAGGACCTTCATAAACCCTTGGGTCTCGCTGCGCTCACGGGCGCGTCCGACACGCGCCATCATCATCTTGCCGACCAATGCCTTGCGGCCCGACTCCCGGACTTGGGTTTCCGTCATGCCGACCCGGCCCAAAGGCGGATCGATGAACAGGCCGTAGGTGGTGATGCGATCGGAGACCCGCCTCGGGTCATTGTCGAACATATTGGCGGCGAGAACTTCGTAATCGTTGTAGGACGTGTGGGTGAATGCGCCCCGGCCGTTTACGTCGCCCATGGCCCAGATGCCGGGCAGGTTGGTGCGAAGCTCGTCGTCGACAACGATATAGCCGCGAGCGTCCGTTTCGACGCCGGCCGTCTCCAAACCTAAATCGTCGGTATTGGGCTTGCGGCCGACGGCCAACAGTACGTGACTGCCGACAATGTCCTCGATGCCCGGTTCACAGCTTGCGGTTACCGCCACTTGGCCATCGCCTTGCGCCAGTCCGATGCAGTTGGCGTTGAGTCGAATATCGATGCCATCGTTTTCGAGAATCTCCCGCACCGCGACGGAGACCTCGTCATCCTCACGGCCGATAAGTTTTGGAGCCATCTCCACGACTGTGACCCGGCTACCGAAGCGCCGGTACATTTGCGCGAACTCGAGCCCAATATAACTGCCGCCGATGATGATGAGGTGCTCGGGAAGAAAGTCGACCTCCATCATGCTGGTGTTGGTTAGGTAGTCGACCTCGTCGATCCCGGGCATATTGGGAACGCTGGCCCGACCCCCGACGTTGAAAACGATCTTCTCCGCTTCAAGAAGATCGCCGTTGACGCGGACCGACTTGGCGCTCTCTAAGCGGCCATGACCCTCGAATACGGTCAAGTTCTCCATCGTCTTGAGCCAATTCGTGACCCCGTTGTTGGATTGTTTGACGATCGCGTCCTTGCGTGCCTTGACCTGCTTCATATCGACGTTTATCTGCCCCTCGATAACGACGCCGAAATCGCCGCCGCGCCGCGCCATGTGCGCAGCCCGCGCGCTTGCGACCAGCGCCTTGGTTGGGATGCAGCCGACGTTGACGCAGGTGCCGCCGAACAGCTTCCTTTCGATGATCGCCGTTTTCATGCCCTCTTGCGTCATCCGCTGCGCCAGCGACGGCCCCGCCTGGCCAGTGCCGATGATGATTGCATCGAATTTTTCGGTCATGTCACATCCTCCAGTGGTGCAAGACCGTACCATTTTCGGCGGGCGGATACATCTGAAGTGAAGTTGATAGCGGCAAATGGTGCCACAGGAATTTATCCTGTCGTAGCTAGCCGTTCGTTTTTGTTGGATGCTGCTCCTGGCCCTAAGCGGCGGCTTTACTCCAGATAGAGCACGCCGTCGCTGCTGGGCAACGCGGGTGGGCCTACACGACGTAAGAACGGAGACCTTATTGTGACCGGCCTCTAGGCCACGCCCTCGAACCTCGGCGCATCCAGGTCTTGCCGCCTAAGCGTACGTCCGGGCCGGGCGCCGGTGTGTTGGCGGTCTTGCCAGACGGGGCGGCCGTTGACGACGACCATTTCGATGCCCTTGGCGGGTTGCTTGGGGTTGTCGAAGGTCGCGGCGTCCTCGACCGTGTCGGGATCGAAAACCACGAGGTCGGCATAAGCGCCTTCGCGTAAGGTCCCCCGGTCCTTCAAGCCGAAGCGCGCGGCGGAGAGCGAGGTCATCTTGCGTACCGCCTCCTCCAGAGAGAACAACCCCGCCTCACGCCCGTAGTGGCCGAGCACGCGCGGGAAGGTGCCCCAGAGGCGCGGGTGCGGATGCACGTCGTGCGGCAGACCGTCGGAGCCGATCATGCTGTGCGGGTAGCTGAGAATCCGGCGCACGTCTTCCTCATCCATGGAAAAGAAGATACCGCCGGCGGGCAAAAGCGCCTCGACCGCGTCAGTTTGGCTCAGGCCCATCTCGGCGGCGACATCGGCGAGATCGCGCCCGGCCGCTTCGGGATGAGGCTTGGACCAGGCGACGAGAACGCGGCTGGCCTGCATGCCGCGCACCGAATCGAGCGTGGTCGAGCTGGCGACATAGGGATAAACGTCGAGACCGACCGGCTGCCGGCCGCGCGCCGTCTCGATCAGGGCCAGGGTCTCGCGCGATCGGCCGTAGTTGTTCAGCCCCGCGCACTTGTGGTGCGAGATCACGACCGGCACCTTCGCCTCGCGCCCAATGCGAAAGGTTTCCTCCAGCGATTCGGTCACATGGTCGGACTCGTCGCGCATGTGGGTCGTGTGCAGGGCGCGATACCCCGCCAGCGCTTTGGCGAGTTCGATCACCTCCTCGGTCGGCGCGGCGCTGGCCGGCGGATAAAACAAGCCGGTCGAGAGGCCGATGGCACCGGCCTCCAACGCCGCCTCCAGGGCGCCGCGCATGACCTTGATCTCGGTGCCGCTCGCCGCCCGGTCGAGGCGGTCCATGGCGCCGACGCGCAAGCTCGCGTGGCCGACCTGCGCCAGCGCGTTGGTCGCCGGCGGATCGCGGTCGAGGGCGCCGAGGTAATCGCCGAAATCGGCGAAGAAGCCCTCCGGCTCCTCGCAAATCAGGTCCATGGGCGCGGGTGGCCGGGTGGAGATATCGAGCGGCGCGAGGCTGACCCCGCAGTTGCCGGTGACCACGGTGGTCACACCCTGGCTGACCTTGCAGGTCATCAGGGGATCGGCCAGCAGGGCCCGGTCGTCGTGGGTATGGACGTCGATAAATCCAGGGCACAGCACCTTGCCGGCCAGGTCGATCTCGCGCGCGGCGCGCATGTCCCCCAAATCGCCGAGCGCGGCAATACGGTCGTCCTTGAGCGCCAGGTCGCCCAAGCGCGAGGGCCCGCCCGTGCCATCGACAAGCCGCGCGTTGCGAAAAACGATGTCCGCCGCGCCGTCAGCCTGCGCCATGAATATCTCCTGCTGGGTTCATAGGTTGAGTTGCGGCGCAGTATCGGGGCTTGGCTTAGGCTTGTCACCCTGGGCCTTGGCGCTTAGAGCGTCATGACGCCCTTGTCGGCCAGGTCCCGCAGGAGGGCGTGGACATCCTTGGCGATCAGCTCGCGCGGTGCGGCGAAAGCCGTGGCCAAGTCGTCCAGGATGGCCGCGAGCGCCGCCGCGCCGTCGCAGCGCTTGACGATCTGGAGTGCGATTTCGTCGAGCACGAAGACCCGTTCGGGCGCCAGAAGCACCCAGGTATCGCGTTGCTTGTCGAAGCGCAGCTTGACCCCGCGTGGCAAGCGCGGAACGGTGTGTTCGCAAATTTCGGCGGATTCGCTCATGCGGACCACATCAAACTGCCGCACAGTCATGCCACGGAAGTCGCACGGCAATATTTACTCCGGCACGACTCAAAGCCGCAGCTAAGCGCCGGTCCCGCCGTGCGGCAGCCCGGATGTTAGGCGCGATCCGCCCGCCGAACCGCCGTTTAGAGCTCGGCGCAGACGTAGGAGTTGATTTCCAAACCGACGCAAATCTCAACGACTTTTGGGGTCTTCCAGGCCATGCGTGCCTCCTCTTTCGCTCATACCATCGACTTGTTTAGTCCCTTAACTATAGAGCGCCCGCCGGACGGTGGGAAGATTTATCTGCGACACAGCCGCGCCCGTTGCCCGCTAAAGCCCAAGGGATCCACGCGCGCGTGCCGCGCTCACTCGTATTTGATGTAGGCGTGACGGGGATCCGCGGGCGTTCCCTCCAGGGCGCCGCCACCCCGGCCCGGCCGCCAGGTAATGACCTCCTCGATCTTGGCGGCCAGCTCAAAGTCCTTATCGGTGATGCCGCCGGCGTCGTGAGTCCACAAGCTGACCTCGAGCGAATCGTAGGAAACCGCCAGGTCCGGGTGATGCCACGCCGCCTCGCATAAATGGCCAATGGCGTTGACGGCCATCAGGGTCCCTTTCCATCCGTGGGTCGCGTAGCGCCGGCGAATAGCGCCAGACGCGCAGGTCCAAAGCGGCAGGTCGCGCTGCAATCGCGCCGCTATTTCGGCCTCGGAATAGGTGCGGTCTTTGGCTTTCTTGTTCATTCGGGCCAGCCATTCATTGGGTGCCAAGCCTCGCTTGAAGGGCCTAGCGCAAGCGCTCGATCTCGATCCCGACGGCGGCGCCCGGCTCTATATCCAGCTTTTCGACCCGGATGAGGGCCCGCACCGCACGAGGGTCGGCCAAGCAGATATCCGCGATCCGCGCCGCCACGGTTTCGACCAGATTGATGTGCCCGGCCCCGATCATGCCCTTAATCCGCGCGACCAAATCTTCATATGATATGACGTTGGCGATATCGTCGCCGATCGGCCGGGGGTCGCCCAGGATTTCCACTTCCGCATTAATGCGCACGCGTTGCGGCTCGCGCTCGTGCGGATGGATGCCGATGCGCGCCTTCAGCGTTAGATCTTTGATCAAAAGGCGGTCCAAGCGCCCGGTTTCCCGGGCCAACCCGGGCGCTGCCGGGCGGGCCGCCAAAACGCGGTTATCCACCTTGCCTGCCTCCCCTTGTCCTTTGTACGCCGCCGATTTATGCCGGAAATGCCCGGCTTGCCAAGATATTTCCGGTGCACATGATAGGCAGCCCGGAGGCGGCATGCAAAGGCCGCCGCCGGTGTCTCTCGAAAGCAGGCGCGAGGCGGAGCAAGCATGACCGAAGCCCCCTTCAAGGACCACTTTTCGCACGATTCGGGCGCCTACAGCCGCTATCGGCCCCATTACCCGGAGGCGTTGTTCGCCTATCTTGCCTCGCTTTGCCCCGCGCGCGAACGGGCCTGGGATTGCGGCTGCGGCAATGGCCAGGCGACCCTGGGCCTGGCGCCCTTGTTCGATGCCATCGACGCGACCGATCCGAGCACGGAACAGATCGCCAAGGCGCCGGCGCACCCCAAGGTCGTCTACGCCTGCGCCCCGGCAGAGACGAGCGGCCTGCCCGCCGAGGCTTTCGATTTGATCGTCGCCGCTCAGGCGGCGCATTGGTTCGAGCTCGACGCCTTTTACGCCGAGGTTCGCCGGGTCGCAAAGCGCGAGGGCATCCTTGCCCTGGTCAGCTATCACCGCATGCGCACCGGCGTGGATATCGACACGATTACCGAGAGTTTCCACCGCGAGACCCTGGGGTCCTATTGGCCGCCGGAGCGCGCCCACGTCGACGCCGCCTACCGCACAATCCCTTTTCCCTTCGACGAAATAGAGCCACCCGAATTCGCCCTACGAGCCTCCTGGTCGCTGGAACAAACGATCGGATACCTCGGCACCTGGTCGGCGGTGAAGCAGTGCCGGCGCGAGACGGGCGCCGATCCACTGGAGCCTGTCGCCAAGGCGTTGCGTGAAGCTTGGGGCGATCCCGCCGAAGTCCGGGACGTCGCCTGGCCGATCCACTTGCGCCTGGCCCGCGTGTTTGGGCACGGTTCAAGAAAAACCCGCGCGCCGTAAGAATAAGGACAAGAAACAGCGGACACGGATGGAATGCAGTGAATCGGTCTCGCCAACCGAGTTAGTACAGGCTGAATTTGGCGCCAAGTCCCAAAAGAGTATTCTTGCGCCGCTTTACTTGCAGCGTCCGTGCCAAATGGCCAGCCCGTTTGACTCGTTTCAAACGGAGTTGACCGCCGGCCCGACACGACCTTTGACCATGTCGGTTCAGTTTACAAAAATGTCGCAATTGGGTCGGAAAAACTCCACCGCAGCCCATCAAATTCGTTATAACATTGGAAACCTCGGGGATCACAGACCCGATGGGCACCAGAAACAAAAAAACAAGCAAACCAGGGAGACAGCAAAAATGCGTGGCCTCGATACCTATAAGGGCCTTTTAGCCTCGGGTCGAATGACCCGCCGGGATTTCATTCAACGCGCGATGGCGCTTGGCGCGACCACGGCCTTGGCCTCGACCATGGCCGGCCAGGTTCTGGCCGCCACGCCCAAAAAGGGCGGTAAGCTGCGCCTCGGTATCGGCCATGGCTCAACCACCGACACGCTGGACCCGGCGACCTGGGAGAACCTCTATGTTCAGGTGATGGGCGGCGCGACCCAGAACAAGCTCTCCGAGATCGGCAACACCGGCGACTTGGTGCCCGAGCTTGCCGAGTCCTGGGAGCCAACGCCGGACGCCATTCAGTGGCGGTTTAAGCTGCGCAAAGGTGTGGAATTCCACAACGGCAAGACCCTGGACACCGATGACGTCATCGCCTCCTTCAACCACCATCGCGGCGAGGATTCGAAGTCGGCGGCCAAACCGATCGTCGACCCGATCGAGGATATCAAGGCCGACGGCAAGGACACCGTGGTCTTCACCATGAAGACCGGGAACGCCGATTTCCCGTTTATCGTCAGTGACTATCACCTATCCATCCTGCCCTCCAAGGACGGCAAGGTGAATTCCACGTCCGGAATCGGGTCCGGCGGCTATACCATCGAGAACTTCGAACCGGGGGTGCGCACGGTCCTCAAGCGCTTCCCGAACTACTGGAAAAGCAACCGGGCCCATTTCGACGAGGCCGAGATGCTGTCCATCGTCGATGTCACGGCGCGTACCAACGCGCTCACGACCGGCGAGATCGACGCCATGGACCGGGTCGATATCAAGACCGCTCACCTGCTGGCGCGCAAGCCCAAGGTCAAGATCGTCGAGACCAGCGGCACGGCGCATTACACCTTCGCCATGCGCACCGACACGCCGCCCTTCGACAACAATCACGTGCGTCTGGCGTTGAAGCATGCCCTCGACCGCAAAGCCCTGTTGCAAACCGTCCTGCGCGGCCACGGCGTGGTCGGCAACGATCACCCGATCGGCCGTTCCAACCGCTTCCACGCGGACGAACTGCCGCAGCGCGAATACGATATCGACAAGGCCAAGTTCCACCTGAAGCAGGCCGGCCTCTCCAGCCTCAAGGTGGACTTGAGCGCGGCCGACGCCGCCTTCGCCGGGGCGGTCGACGCGGCGGTGGTCTACAAGGAGCATGCGTCCAAGGCCGGCATCGACATCAACGTCGTGCGCGAACCCAACGACGGCTACTGGTCCAACGTCTGGCTGAAAAAGCCCTGGTGCGCGGTGTATTGGGGCGGCCGGCCAACCGAGGACTGGATGTTCTCGACCGCCTATGCCGCAGGCGCCCCCTGGAACGACACGTTCTGGGAGCACGAGAAGTTCAACAAGCTTCTCATTCAAGCGCGTGCCGAGCTAGACGAGGTCAAGCGCCGCGCGATGTACGTCGAAATGCAATTGATCGTGCGCGATGAAGGCGGTGTCGTGGTGCCCATGTTCAACAACTATGTAATGGGCCTGTCCAAGAAGATCGCACACGAGGAGATGGGCGCTAATTGGGCCTTTGACGGATTCAGGGCGATCGAGCGCTGGTGGTTCGCATAAAGCCACCCGCAAGTTAGCCGCAAGCCATGGATAAGATCCTAAAGATGATCGCCCAGCGCCTGGCGCTGGGGGCGGTTACCCTCTTCATCGTATCGCTCATCATCTTTCTCGCGGTGCAGCTGCTGCCCGGCGATCTGGCCGAGGCGATTCTCGGTCAGGCCGCGACCCCGGAGACGGTGGCGGCGTTCCGGCGCGAACTTCAACTCGACCTGCCGGCCTATGAGCGCTACCTGAACTGGCTGTTCGGCATCCTGCAAGGCGACCTGGGCCGCTCGCTCGCCAACCAACGCGAAATATCGGAATTGATCGGCGGGCGCCTGCTCAACACGCTGTTCCTAGCCGCCTTGGCGGCCGCGATCGCGGTGCCGCTCGCGGTTACCCTGGGTGTTCTCGCGGCGCTCTATCGCAACAGTTTCTACGACCGGACCGTCAACATGGTCACGCTGACCACGATCTCGTTTCCGGAATTCTTCGTCGCCTATATTCTGATTCTGGTCTTGGCGGTCAACATGAGCGTCTTTCCCAGCATTTCCAACGTCAGCAGCGACCTCGGATTTTGGGAGCGCGCCTATCGCTCCATCTTGCCCGCCCTGACGCTCACGCTCGTGGTGGTCGCGCACATGATGCGCATGACCCGCGCCGCGATTATCAACCTTCTGGCCAGCCCTTATATCGAGATGGCCAATCTCAAGGGTATCAAGCGGTCGCGCATTATCACCCATCACGCCCTGCCGAATGCCCTGTCCCCGATCATCAACGTGATCGTCATCAACCTTGCTTACCTGGTCGTCGGTGTGGTGATCGTCGAGGTCGTGTTCGTTTATCCGGGCCTGGGCCAGTTGATGGTCGATTCGGTTTCCAAGCGCGATATTCCGGTGGTGCAAGCCTGCTCCCTGATCTTCGCGGCGACCTACGTCCTGCTCAATCTGACCGCCGACATTCTTTCGATCCTGAGCAATCCGCGTCTCTTGCATCCGAGATAGGAGAGACGGGCGGTATGAAAGATTTTGTCAAGCTGCTGCGATCGTCACCCTGGAGCGCGCGCTTCGGCATGGCGGTGATTGTCTTCTATGTTGTCATCGCGACCTTCGCCCCCATCATCTCGCCCTATGGCGAGACCGACATCGTCGGGTCGGAGTTCGAGCCCTGGGGCGAGGGTTTCTTTCTTGGGACCGACAACCTGGGCCGCGATATGTTTACGCGCCTGGTCTACGGCGCCCGCAACACCATCGGCATCGCCTTCGTGACGACCTGCCTGGCGTTCCTGATCGGCGGCTTCTTCGGCCTGATGGCGGCAACGCTGGGCGGGTGGGTCGATCAAGCGCTGTCACGGATTGTCGATGTGTTCATGGCCTTGCCGCCGCTCATTTTCGCCCTGCTTCTCTTGACCATCCTGGGCACCTCAATCCCGATTCTGATCGTCGTCATCGCGGTCCTGGATTCGACTCGCGTTTATCGCTTGGCGCGCGCGGTCGCCATGAATATCGCGGTCATGGATTTCGTCGAGGTCGCGCGCCTGCGCGGCGAGGGGCTGATGTGGATCATCCGGCGCGAGGTCCTGCCCAATTCCATGCCGCCCCTGGTCGCGGAGTTCGGCTTGCGCTTTTGTTTCGTGTTCCTGTTTATCAGCGCGCTCAGCTTCCTGGGCCTTGGCATTCAGCCACCGACGGCCGATTGGGGCAGCATGGTGCGCGACAACGCCACGCTAATCACCTACGGCGATATCACGCCGCTGTTGCCGGCCGGCGCAATCGCGCTGCTCACGGTCGGGGTTAACTTCGTGGTCGACTGGTTTCTTCACAAGACCGCGGGGCTGCGCGATGACCAGTAACCCAAGCAATGGCAATAAGGGCGAGGTCTTGCTGGAAATGCGGGACTTGCGTATCGAGGGCCAATCCGACGAGCAGTGGCACGAAATCGTCTGCGGGGTCGATTTAACCCTGCGCCGGGGCGAGGTCTTGGGCCTGATCGGCGAATCCGGCGCCGGCAAGTCGACCATCGGCATCGCCGGCATGGGCTTTACCCGGCCCGGTTGCCGGATCAGCGGCGGCACCATCACCTTCGACGGCATCGAACTGACGAGCGCGCCCGAAGAAACAAAACGGGCTCTGCGCGGCGCGCGCATCGCCTATGTCGCACAAAGCGCCGCCGCCTCTTTCAATCCCGCGCACAAATTGATCCAGCAATTCGCCGAGGCCCCGGTTCAGCACGGCGTTCTGAATTCCAGCGAGGCGTCGAAGAACGCGATCGACCTTTACCGCCGTCTGCAACTGCCGGACCCCGAAACCATCGGCAGCCGCTATCCGCACCAAGTTTCGGGCGGTCAGCTTCAACGCGCCATGGTCGCCATGGCGATGGCGTGCAAGCCGGACTTGATCGTCTTCGACGAGCCGACGACCGCGTTGGACGTCACCACGCAGATCGAGGTCCTGGCCGCGATCAAGGATGTCGTGCATCAATTCAACACGGCGGCGATCTATATCACCCACGACCTGGCCGTGGTCGCGCAGCTCGCGGACCGGATCATGGTCTTGCGTTACGGCAATTTGATCGAGGAAGGCGAAACCCGCGCCATGCTGGCCGAGCCGAAAGAAGACTACACGAGTCAGCTCTTGGCGGTTCGCTCCTACCAGCGGGACGAAATGCCGCCGACCCAAGAAGACCCGCCCCTCTTGGAGGTGCGCGGTGTTTCCGCGGGCTACGGTCCGCTGATCAAGGTGCTCGACGACGTCAGCGTCAAGATCGAACGCAAACGCACAGTCGCCGTGGTCGGTGAATCGGGGAGCGGAAAAAGCACGCTGGCCCGCGCCATTACCGGTCTGCTACCGCCTTATGAGGGCTCGGTCCTCTTTAAAGGCCAGCCGCTGCCGCCATCCTATAAGAACCGCACCAAGGACCAGTTGCGCCAAGTGCAGATGATCTACCAGATGCCCGATGTGGCGCTGAACCCGAAACAGAAAGTGCGCGATGTCATCGGCCGCCCGCTCGGATTCTATCTCGGCATGGACGAAGCCGCGCGCGAGCGGCGTATGCGCGATCTTCTGGAGATGATCGAGCTGCCCGCCGATTTCGCCGACCGCCTGCCCGGCGAGCTCTCGGGCGGGCAGAAGCAACGCATCTGCATCGCCCGCGCGCTGGCGGCGGAGCCGGAATTGATCATATGCGACGAGGTGACCTCGGCGCTCGACCAACTCGTCGCCGAGGAAATTCTGAAACTCTTGCAGCGTCTTCAGGACGAGCTCGAAGTTTCCTACCTCTTCATCACCCACGATCTGGCGACGGTTCGCGCCATATCCGATCAGATCGTGGTCATGCTGCGCGGCCGCGTGGTGCAGCAAGGCGGCAAGACCCAAGTCCTAACCCCGCCCCACCACGAATACACCGACCTGCTGCTGTCCTCCGTCCCCGAAATGGACCCCGACTGGCTGGACGAGCTTCTGGACAAGCGCGCTTCTTAGCGGCCGCATCCCTGCCATGCGCGCCGCGGGCTCGACACTTCGCCGTGGTCGTGGAATCCTCCGCGCCAAAGCACGGGTGCGGTGGCGCCACAACTTACTTCAACAACAGGTGACGCATGTACACAGAACTTGAAATGCTGATCGATGGGGCCTGGACTCTAGGCGCGGGGTCGCGCCGCCTACAGGTTCTCAACCCCGCGAACGAGCAGGTCTTGGGCGAGTTGCCGGTGGCCGAACGCGAAGACCTCGAGCGGACCCTGGCGGCGGTCGCGGGGGCGCAGGCCGGATGGGCCGCGACCCTGCCGAAGGAGCGCTGCCGTATCCTGCGCGGCGCCGCGGAGATCATGCGCGGACAGCTCGACGAAATCGGCCGCCACATGACCCTGGAGCAAGGCAAGCCCTTGGGCGAAGCCAAGATGGAGGCCGCTGTCGGCGCCGACATCCTGGAATGGTATGCCGAGGAGGGTAAACGCGCCTACGGCCGGGTGATTCCGCCCTCCATGCCGACGGTGCTGCATCAGATGATGGTCAAGGAACCGGTCG
This sequence comes from Kiloniellaceae bacterium, assembly GCA_021776115.1. Taxonomy (GTDB): domain Bacteria; phylum Pseudomonadota; class Alphaproteobacteria; order Kiloniellales; family J153; genus JAJFGN01. The sequence continues at coordinate 65,540 of JAJFGN010000030.1, forward strand.
GTCCGGTCGCGGCCTTCACGCCCTGGAATTTCCCGGTCGTGACCCCGGCACGCAAGATCGGCGGCGCCTTGGCCGCCGGCTGCGCGCTGATCATCAAACCCTCGGAGGAAACCCCGGCCGGCGCCTTGGCGATCGCCCGCGCGCTCGAGGAAGCGGGTCTGCCCAAGGGCGTCCTGAACGTGATTTTCGGGATCCCGGCCAAAATCTCCGAGCACCTGATCGCCTCCGACATCATCAAGAAAATTTCCTTCACCGGTTCGGTTCCGGTCGGCAAGCACCTGACCCGCCTGGCCGCCGACGGCATGAAGCGCGTGACCATGGAATTGGGCGGCCACGGCCCGGTCATCGTGTTCGACGACGTGGATGTCGAGAAGGCGGCGGCGATGTCGGTCGCGGGCAAGTTCCGCAATGCCGGGCAAGTGTGCGTCAGCCCGACCCGCTTTTTCGTCCAGGAAAAATCCTACGGCGACTTCGTCGATGCCTTCACGCAGAAGGCCAAGGCGCTCAAGGTCGGCGACGGCCTGGAAGCGGGCACCCAAATGGGCCCCCTGGCCAACGCCCGGCGGCTGGATGCCATCGACGGCCTGGTCCGCGACGCCGTGGAGCGCGGCGCCAAGCTGAAAACCGGCGGCGAGCGGATCGGCAATAGCGGCTTTTTCTATGCGCCCACGGTCCTGGCCGAGGTGCCGGACGACGCCAAGGTGATGAACGACGAGCCCTTTGGGCCGGTGGCGCCGATCGTGCCCTTCAAGACCTTCGACGAAGCGGTCCATCAAGCCAACCGCCTGCCCTTCGGGCTGGCCGGCTACGCCTTCACCAACTCGGCGGAAACCTCGGCCAAGATCGGCGCCGCCTTGCAGACCGGTCTGGTCGGTCTCAACAGCTTCACGATCTCGATGCCCGAGACTCCCTTCGGCGGCATGAAGGAAAGCGGCTACGGCTCCGAAGGCGGCATCGAAGGCTTAGACGCTTATCTGGCGACCAAGTTCATTACCCAATCGGGCGCGGTGTAAGAGTTTTCATCGTCCGCCAATCGGCCCGAGTTTAAGATCCCGGATAATCGCTGCGCGATTTCCGGGATGACGTTGGACTTTAGTTTAAGCTAGCCTCGTCATCCCGGACGCGTAGCGATCCGGGATCTTGGAATTGCACTGGCTGGTCCGATGCTCCCTTCGCGACCGCTATGATCAAGCGGTTCTACGTCTATATTCTTGCCAGCATGCCCCGTGGCGCGATTTACGTTGGCGTGACCAACGATCTGGTTCGCCGTGTTTGGCAACACAAAGAAGGACAAGCCGACAGCTTTACCAGGCGGTACTGGATCAAACGTCTGGTCTACTTCGAGGAGCATACCACGGCGGCAAACGCGATCGAGCGCGAGAAGCAACTGAAGCGTTGGCGCAGGGCCTGGAAGGACGAGTTGATCGAGTTCGCCAATCCAGAGTGGCGCGATCTCTATAACGACATTGCCCGGCCATGGTCTTGAATTGAAGATCCCGGATAGCCACTGCGCGGCTTCCGGGATGACGATGGTGTCTAGAAGAAACAACGCGGAACAATAGCGCCAAATCCAAATAACCTGCGTCATCCCGGACGGTGCGTAGCATCGATCCGGGATCTTCCGCGCGCCGCGTTCTCCCGCGGATCAATCTTCGGGCAGGGGTATCCGCTCGGTCTCGCCAGGGACCTGGGCGAAGCGCTCGGCCTTCCAATCGGCCTTGGCCTGCTCGATCCGCGCCTGGGAGCTTGAGACCAGGTTCCACCACATGTGGCGCGGACCGTCCATTTCGGCGCCGCCCAGGAGCATGAAGCGCGCGTCTTCCTGCGCCTCGACGCGCACCTCGACGCCGGGCGTGAAGACAACCATGCGGCCTGGATCGTACCCTTCATCCCCGATTTCGAGCGCCCCGTCCACGACGTAGACGGCGCGTTCGGGGTATTCCTTCGGCAGGTTCAGGGCCTGCCCGGCGGGGAGCCTGGCTTCCAGATAGAACATGTCGGAGAAGGTATTTACCGGCGAGGTTTCGCCGTAAGCCGCACCGGCAATCAGGCATAACTCGGCGCCGCCGAGACCGATACGCGGTAAGGTGTCCGCCGGGTGGTGATAGAACGCCGGTTCGACCTCCTCGAAGAGTTTAGGCAGGGCGAGCCAGGTTTGAATACCGTGAAGCCGGTGCACTTGGGCACGCACCTCCGGCGCCGTGCGCTCCGAATGCACGATACCGCGTCCGGCGGTCATCCAGTTGACCGCGCCCGGTTGAATCGCCTGCACATATCCCAAACTATCGCGGTGCAGGATTTCGCCTTCGAACAAGTAGGTCACGGTCGCCAGGCCGATATGCGGGTGCGGCCGGACATCGATCCCCGTGCCGGCCGGAAACTCGGCCGGGCCCATGTGATCGAAAAAGACGAAAGGACCGACCATGCGCCGCTGTGCGAAAGGCAGAACCCGGCGCACCTCGAAACCCCCCAGGTCGTGAGTGCTTGGCTCGATCGTAAGGTCTATCAGGCTCTTATCCGGCATCGACGCGTACCTTCTTTCTCAAACTTCTAAAGCCATGCCGTCCCGGCCGGGATCGGCGCCACCGTGCCACTTGCCATCGCGAACTTCGATCGCGTGCACCCCGGCGAAGTGGTAGGTGCGGTAGCTGCGCCGCACCGGGTAACCTTGCCGCTCCAACTCATCGGTCACGAAATGCGGGATCCGGTTGACCACGTCGATCGTATCGCTGGTCGTGCAAAAACGCGGCGCGGCGACTGCGTCGCTGGCCGACATGCCGAAATCGATCACGTTCAGAATCGCCTGCAACACGCCCATGGTGATGAAGGTGCCGCCGGGCGCGCCGACCACGAGGCGAAGCGTGTCATCCTTGAACACCATGGTCGGGCACATGGCGGTGAAGCGCGCCTTGCCCGGCGCGATCGAACCGTGATGTCCGGGCCGCGGGTCGAATACCACCATAGAATTGTTGTACATGAAACCGAGGCCATCGGTGATCGCCCCCGAGGACATGCCGAGCGAGTGGGTCATGGCAACGGCGTTGCCCTGGTCATCGACGGCGGATATGTGGGTCGTGTCCTTTAGGTCTTGGCTTTTTTGCAAGCGCGGCACATGGGCGACCTCACCGCGTTCGATCTCTTGCGCCTGGCCGCGCGCGTAATCCTTGCCGGTAAGGCGCGCGAGCGGCACGTCGACAAAGCGCGGATCGCCGACCTGCGTATCCTTATCGATGGTCGCGCGCTTCATCGCCTCCGACACCACACGGATGTAGTCGGGCGAGTTGTGGCCCATGGCCGCGAGATCGAAGCTCTCCAGGATGTGCAACATCTGCAGCACCATGACCCCGCCACCGGGCGGCCGGTTGGTCGCGATCCGGTGGCCGCGATAGTCGCCCCAAAGAGGCTCGGTCTCTTCGGTTCGAACGCCCTTCAGATCCTCGAGCCCCAGCAGCCCGCCATTGGCCGCGAAATCGTCGGCGATCTCGCGCGCTATTTCTCCCTCATAAAACACCTCGGGCCCCTCGTCCGCGATGCGCCGCAGGCTGCGCGCCATGTCAGGGTTTCGCAGAATCGCGCCGGGCTGAAGCAAATCGCCATTCGCGTCGAAATAGACGCGCCGCCCGGCCGGGGTGTGGCGTAGTCGTTCGATATGGTCGACCAAGCCGGAGGTTTCTTTCCGGGTCCAAAAATCGTGGACATGGGGCCGGACCATGAAGCCCTTCTCGGCCATCGCGGCGGCCGGCTCGACAATCTGTCGCCAGGACAGGGTTCCGAACCGGGTCAAGGCTTCGTGAAAGGCGTTCAGGCTGCATGGCGTGGTCACGGATTGGTGGCCCAGATCGTTCACCCGGCCCTTGAGGATAAAACCGAAACCGTCCTCGGACTCGAATTCCAGGAGGTCCTGCCACATGGCCGGCGTTGCCTTGGCGGGCGCACGGCCATGGAAATCGATCATGGTATGAACGCCGCGTTTGGGTAGAAAAACCTGCAGGCTGCCGAAACCGGCGATGCCGCACATCTGCGGATCGACGACGGTCTGCATCAAGGCACAGACGATCGCAGCATCGACCGCGTTGCCGCCGCTCTTAAGCGCCAGCGCGCCGGCCTCGACCGCCTCCGGCTGCGGCGCGCAAACCATGCCGTGGGTCATGGCTTCAACTCCTCTATGTCCCTCTCCGGACGTCCAAATCCTAGAGCAGATCCGGGTCGATGGAAATTGTCCGAAGTCAATCCGCCGGCCCGGTGACCCCGCCCTGTCACGTGCCGCCAGATTGAAACCCAATATTTACCTTAATTTGCTTACCTACTCCGGCCCTTAGCGCCGCCTATCCCCAAAACGGCTCAAATAATATCGCACAGATTCCTGGGCTGAAATAAAGGAATGGAACACCGAATGCCGAACATTAGGTTCTATTCAGGCCTGTTCTGTGTAACCGCCGCGACCTTGATGCTGCAGCTGGTGCAGACGCGCATCCTTTCGGTGGTCGCTTGGTACCATTTGGCGTTTTTCGTGATCAGCACCGCCATGTTCGGCCTGACCGCCGGCGCGGTCTGGGTGTACCTGCGCGGCGAGCGGTTTTCGACCAAGACGCTGTCCTATGACCTGACCTATTACAGCGCGCTTTTTAGCCTCAGCACGACCATCGCGCTCGCCATACAGATGACACTCTCGCCGCTGTCGCAACCGGCTCTGACGACCTTGCTGGTCTGGTTGGAACTGGCGGTTTGCTTGTCGGTGCCATTCTTCTTTTCCGGCGTCGTCGTAAGCCTGGCGCTGACGCGGAGCCCCTTTCCGGTGGGCCGGGTTTATGGCGTCGATCTGATCGGCGCGGCCCTGGGCTGTTTCGGCGTTCTGCTCCTGCTCAATTTTTTCGATGGCCCCTCGGCGGTGCTTTGGATAAGCGTCTTGGCGCTGTTCGGCGCCATGCTTTTCTCGGGCTCGGCGATCGGAAGCGCACCGGAGCCGCGGTCGAAGCTTATGGTCAACCTGGAGCGGAAGGGCATCTGGTTCGTGCTCCTGATCGCGCTAGCTACCCTTAATAGCTTCAACAGCGAAAGAAAGGGACTTTACCCAATCATGGCCAAGGGCAAGGTCGAGATTGGTACCGTGCCTTGGTTCGAGCGCTGGAATTCATTCTCGCGGGTTGTGGCGCGCGAAATCGTGGTTCAACCGGCACACATATGGGGTCCTTCGCCGACCATGCGGCGCCAAGATTGGATCCTGCCTCAGAGTTATCTGAATATCGACGGCGATGCGGGAACCGCGGCTTACGGCGTGGCCGGCGATCTGGAGCGCGCCGCGTTTCTGAAATACGACGTCACCAATCTCGCCTACTATCTTCCGGATCGCGTCCGGGCCGCGATCATCGGCGTCGGCGGCGGCCGGGATCTGTTGAGCGCGCGCGTCTTCGGTGTGGAAGAAGCCATCGGTATCGAAATCAACCCGACCTTCGTGGATCTGCACCAGAACAATCCCGAGTTTTCCGCCTTCGTCGGCTTGCCACAGATCGAGGGCGTGTCCCTGGTTGTCGACGAGGCGCGTAGCTGGTTCGCGCGCAGCCAAGATAGCTTCGATTTGATCCAGATGAGTCTGATCGATACCTGGGCGGCCACCGGCGCCGGCGCTTTTACCCTCAGCGAGAACGGCCTTTATACCACCGAGGCCTGGCAGATCTTTCTCCGGCGCCTGACACCCAGCGGCGTTTTCACCGTCAGCCGCTGGTATTCTCCAGGGGATATCAACGAAACCGGCCGCATGGTGAGCCTTGCCGTGGCTGCACTCATGGAATCGGGCGTCGAGAACCCGAGGAATCACATTTTCCTGGCGGCGGCAGAGAGAATCGCGACTTTGGTGATCTCCCGCTCGGGCTTTTCGGCGGCCGAATTGAGCGCCTTGAACAAGGCGGTTAAGGATCTGAAATTCGATGTCCTGATCGCGCCGGGTCAAGCGCCCGCTTCGGCGGTCTTGAAGTCCATCACCGAATCTAGGGACCTGACGGAACTGAACCGCTTCACGAAGAACCTGGAACTCGACCTGTCCCCACCGAACGATGACCGGCCTTTCTTTTTCAACCAGCTACCGTTGTTCGACATCGGAAGAGTCATCGCCATGGCCTTTACCGGCCGCTCATTGGGAGTCAGCCAAGGAAACTTGTTCGCCACCGCCACCTTGGCGATGCTGTTCGTGGTCGCCCTGGCACTTGTCGTTGTCGCGATCGTCATACCCCTGCGCCCGGCCCTACGCGATGCCGGAACCCGTCAAGCAAGCGGCGGCACCGCCTATTTCATGCTGATCGGCATGGGTTTCATGTTCATCGAAATGGCCTTGCTGCAGCGCTTCAGCGTATTCCTAGGGCATCCGATCTATTCCCTGAGCATTGTTCTCTTCTCGCTCATTCTCTCGACCGGGCTCGGCAGCCTACTGTCGGATCATGTCTCGATCGAGAGGAAGAATAATTTCATCGTCTGGGCGGTTCTGACCGGCGGCTACGTCATGTCTCAACTGCTGTGGCTGCCCGATCTGCTGCTCTCGCTCGACAGCGGATCCCTGGCGGTGCGCGGGCTGGTCACCGTTTCGGTAATTCTGCCGGCCGGCGTTCTCATGGGCTTCGGCTTTCCCGCCGGCATGCGCTTTATTTCGGCGGTCGACTCAAGGCCGACACCTTGGTTCTGGGGCATCAATGGCGCGAGCGGGGTTCTGGCTTCGGCCGTCGCGGTAGCCTGCAGCATCGCCTACGGCATCGGCACGACCATGGCGCTGGGCGCGCTGTGTTATTTCCTGCTGATACCGGCCGCCATGGTGATCGGATTTCCGGGCGGCGCGCGCCAGCGGAACCTCAGCCGGCCGATAGCCGAAACCGCCTGAGCGGCGCCGCGCTTCAATCAATCGCGATTCACTCTAGCCGCGCAGCTTCGCGAGGTCCGGCACCGGGCGCGCGAGGTCCTTGTCGCGGGCCATGGCGGTCTCCAGGCTGTGCGCGATCGCCAAGAGCTCCGCGTCGCCTTGGTAACGCCCGACGATCTGAATGCCGAACGGCAATCCGCGCGCATCCACGCCGCAGGGAATCACCGCGACCGGGTGAATCGTCATGGTGACGCCATAGGTAATGGCCAGCCAGCGCATGTAGGTTTCCATCTTCACACCGTCGATCTCGGTCACGGACCACTGGGCGTGCGGAAAAGGCGAAACCGAACAGGCGGGACAGATCAAGACGTCGATCTCGTCGAACATATCGACAAAGCGGCGATACAGCTTCGCCTGTTCGATATTTGCCCAGGCGACATCGGCGGCGGTATATTTCATCGCGCGCTCGGTATTCTCCAGCACGTTCGGGCCGAGGATGTCGCGGTGTTGTGCCACCCTCTCCTTGTGTGCGGCGAGGAAGTTCACGCCGCGCAAGATTTCGAAAACCTCGTGCACCGGCCCGAGCTCCGGATCGCGGACGCTACAATCGCCGAAGAAGGACGAGATCTTCGCCATGCGCGCGCGAAAGGTCGCCCGGATACTTTCGTCGACCGGCGCGCAGCCGAGGTCTTCCGAGGTCGCGACACGCAGGCTGGACAGATCGAGCGTCTGCGGCGCGTCGAAGAGGGATAAATCGAGCGAACGGGCGAAGGGATCGTGCGGGTCCTCGCCCACGATGGCCGACATCAGAAGCGCGGCGTCGGCGACGCTGCGGCCCATGGGGCCATCGACCGGCAAGGGCGACAAGGCGACAAGGCGTTGATCGTCCGGCACGGTGCCCGGGGTCGGGCGAAACCCGACCACGCCGCAAAATCCCGCTGGGGTGCGCAGGCTGCCGCCGAAGTCCGAGCCCGTCGCCAAGGGCAGCATGCCGGTGGCGAGCGCCACCGCCGAGCCGCCCGAGGATCCGCCGCAGGTCAAGTCCGGATCGAAGGGATTGCCGGTCGCGCCGTAGACGCTGTTGCGGGTGTTCGCCCCGGCGCCGAACTCCGGCGTATTGGTCTTGCCGAGCACGATGGCCCCCGCGTCGCGAATATCGGTGACGATCTGCTCGTCCGCGCCGGGCACGTTGTCTTGGTAAATGCGGGAGCCATAGGTGGTGCGCAGACCCGCGGTCGCGGTCAGGTCCTTGATCCCGATCGGTAACCCGTGCAGAGGACCGAGATCTTCGCCATCCAGCACCGCCTTCTCGGCGACCTTGGCCTCGGTCCGGGCCCGGTCAAGGTCGAGGGCGACCACGGCGTTTAGCGCCGGGTTGACCGCCTCGATCCGAGTCACGCAAGACGCCACCAATTCGACCGGCGACACCTCCTTGGTGCCGATCCGCCGGCGCAACTCCACCGCGGAAAGATCGCACAGTTCTGTCATTTTGTTCGCCCTCCTCAGGCGTCGCGGGCCGGCGTGCCCGGCGCGCCCAGATCCCAAAATAGCCCGGTCATGATTTGCAGCGCCTCGAGCGAGGTGCCCTCGAGAATATGCTCGTCGGGCGCGTGCTGCGAGCAAGAGGCGTAGGAGTGCGGGACCCAGATGGTCGGCAGGCCGAGCACGTCGGCGAATACATCGTTGGGCAAGGAGCCGCCCAGGTTCGGCAGGACCGCCGCCGCCTTGCCCGTGGTCGCCTCGAGCGAGGCGACCGACCAGCGCGCCCAGGGGTGATCGGGGTCCAGGCGGGTCGCGGCCATGACATCGGCACTCGGCACGATCTCGACCATCGAAAACCCGCGGGCGTCCAGATGCCGGCGCAGTCCGGGAATGAACGTCGAGGGATCGCTGGGCACGACGAAGCGTATGTGACAGTGCGCCGTGGCGCGCGGCGGCACCGCGTTGACCGGCTTTTCCGGATTGCCGGTCTTGAAGGCCAGAACCTCGAAGCTGTTCCAGGCGAAGACCTTCTCCGCCTCGCTCAAGTTAGGCTCGCCCCAGCCGGGATCGATCTCGGGTGCGTCTTCGCCGCCATCGATCTCCAGCGTCGCGACCGCTTGGCGCACCGAGTTGGGAATCGCGGGCGGACGCCATTCGGGCACCAGGATTTCGCCGGCCGCGCTGGTCAGGCTGGCGATGGCGTGGGCCAGAATAATCCCCGGGTTGGCCAGCAGTCCGCCCCAGTTGCCGGAGTGGTGGCCGCCGGCGCGCAAGTCCACCTTGAGATCGAAATTGAAGGCCCCGCGTGAGCCCATGAAGATGGTCGGACGATCGGGCGCCAGACGCGGCCCGTCGGACGCGATGAAGACATCGGCCGGGAATAGCTCTTTATGCGCCGTGCAAAACTCGCGCAGGCCCGGCGATCCGTTCTCCTCGCTGGTCTCGATCAGGAGCACCGGATTGAAGCCCAACGCGCCGCGTTCCTTCAGGACGCAAGCCAAGGCCGCGATATTGATCGAGTGCTGGCCCTTGTTGTCGGCCGTGCCGCGGCCGTACCAGCGGTTGCCGCGCTTGGTCAGAACCCAGGGGTTCAAACCCTCGCGCCATTGATCGTCGTAGCCGCGCACGACGTCGCCGTGGCCGTAACTCATGACGCTGGGCAGCGCGTCGCTCTCGTGCCGCCGGGCGACTAGGAACGGCCCGCCGCGCTCGATCGGATTGTCGAAGATCTCGCACCTGAAGCCCAGCGGCTCCAGCGTCGGTACCATCTCCTCGCGCAGATAGCGGTAAAGCTCCGGCTTCTGCGACGGCTCCTGACTTTCGGTATGAATCGCGACCCGGCGCGCCAGGTCGTCGAAGTAGCCGCCGCTGTCGAAGTAGTCGGTGGCGCGCGCAATCGCCCCGTCACGGGTCATGTGACCAGCCTCCCTTTACGTTCGATCGTTCTTGGCGCCCCGCCCTCGCGAAAACAGGCACGCGCTTGATCTTCCAGCCATTTCACCGAAAAGCCGAAGGTAAGGCAAGGCGCGGCGGCGCGGTTTGAATTCCCGCGGGACCGATACCCGAAGCGCATTCCTTGCAGCTATGGGATCAGAGGAAGAACCACAGCAAGAGGAGCAAACCGACAGCGGCGATGAAAGCGAGCCCGAACTGGTTCCAGACAGTCAGTTCGCCCCAGTAGTCCAGCAGTCTGACGAAGAGCGTTCTCATACAAGTCCAATCCGGCATTCCGGTTCGACACTGGTTCCACCGCTCATTCTGCCTAAATGGCGCTTGGCATACAACAACCAGCACCAGTGTCATGCATTTCCGTCCGGCAAGGCGCGCATTCGCCCCAGGGCTCTTACGACCCCTGCAGTCTCGACAGGCGGTTGGGGGATGGGCGATAAACAGGTATGGGCGAAACCGAATTCGCGGTGATCGGCGGCGGCTTGGTCGGCATGGCCGTGGCCTTCGGCCTGCAGCGTGAGGGCCGCCGGGTCACGGTGTTTGACGAGGGCGATGTCGCGTATCGGGCCTCGCGTGGCAACTTCGGCCTGGTCTGGGTTCAGGGCAAAGGCGTCGGGATGCCGGATTACGCCCGCTGGAGCCGTCTTTCGGCCGCGCTTTGGCCCGAGCTGGCCGCCGAGCTTCAAGAAGACACCGGGCTGGACCTGGAGCTGCGTCAGCCGGGCGGCTTCGATATCTGCCTGACGGAGGAAGGCCTTGCGGCGGCGGCGGCGCGCTTGGACACCTTACACACGCAACTGGACGGCGACTATCCCTTCGAGGTACTGGGCCACAACCGCCTGCGCGAGATGCTGCCCGCCATCGGACCCCAGGTCGCCGGGGCGATCTACGGCCCGGAGGACGGGCATACCAATCCCTTGGTTCTCCTGCGTGCGCTGACCACCGCCTTCACACGGCGCGGCGGCGCAATAGAAAACGGCGCGCCGGTGCGCGACATCGAGCCGCAATCTTCCGGGTTCCGGATTGGTTCGGATCCGGGCTGGCGGGCCGAAAAGGTCGTCCTCTGCGCCGGACTGGGAAATGCCCAGCTTGCACCCATGGTCGGCATGCACGCACCGGTTAAACCGAACCGGGGCCAGGTTCTGATTTGCGAAAGGGTCAAACCCTTCCTGCCCTACCCGACCGCGCAAATTCGCCAGGTCGGTGAAGGCGCCGTGCAAATCGGCGATTCGAAGGAAGACGTCGGCTTCGACGATGGAACCACGCCGCAGGTCATGGCCGCCATCGCCAAGCGGGCGGTGCGGATCTTTCCCTTGTTGGAAAACTTGCGCGTCGTGCGTGCCTGGGGCGCCTTGCGGGTGATGAGCCCGGACGGCCACCCGATCTACGATCAATCGCGCCGCCATCCCGGCGCTTACCTGGTTACCTGCCACAGCGGTGTCACCCTGGCCGCGAGTCACGCCTTGCGCCTCGCCCCTTGGATCGCCGGCGGTGCCCCGCCGGTGCCTTACCTGGAGACTTTCGGTGCCGAACGATTCGCGGTTTCGCCGCCTGCCTGATCCCGGCCGCCGCGCGGTCGCGATCGTTTTCGACGGCCGTGCGGTCCAAGCGCGCGAAGGCGACAGTGTCGCCGCCGCGATACTGGCGGCTGGCATCGCCGTCACGCGCCGCACGCCGGTCAGCGGCGCGCCCCGGGGACCCTATTGCATGATGGGTGTCTGCTTCGATTGTTTGGTGGAGATCGATGGGATGCCGAACTGCCAAGCCTGCATGGTGGAGGTGCGCGAGGGCATGCGCGTGCGGCTCATGGCGGGCGCGCGCGGCCCAGGCGCCGATCTCCAAGGAAGCAAGGCCGATGACTGAGCGTGTCCCCTTGGTCGTAATCGGCGCCGGGCCGGCCGGTCTGAGTGCGGCGGCCGAGGCCACGGCGGCGGGGGTCGAGACCCTCCTGCTCGACGAGCAAGCCGTTCCCGGTGGACAAATCTATCGCGCCGTCGGGCGGGCGAACCCGGATCGCCGGACGATCCTGGGCGCCGATTACGCGGACGGAGCGGGGCTGCTGCCCGTGCTGAAGAGCAGCCAGCTCGATTACCGGCCCGGCGCGAGCGTCTGGCAGGTTACGCCCGAGCGCGAGGTTTTCTATACCGTGGCCGGAAAGGCCACCGCAGTTCGCGCCGCTCGCATGGTCTTGGCAACCGGCGCGATGGAACGGCCCATGCCCTTTCCCGGCTGGACCCTGCCCGGCGTCATGAGTGCGGGGGCCGCGCAAATTCTATTGAAATCGAGCGGCCTGGTCCCGGACGGCGAGGTCGTGCTCGCGGGCAGCGGTCCCCTGCTCTTTTTAATCGCCAACCAAATCCTGAACGCCGGAGGGCGAATCGCCGGCTTGGTGGAAACCACGCCGCGCGGCAATCTGGCGCGCGCCTTGCCGTATCTTCCCGGACTATTGCGCCTCCCCGCTTATTTGGGCAAAGGGCTCGCCCTTCTCGCCCGCCTGCGCCGGGCCAAGGTGCCGTACTTCAGGGGTGCGCGCGACTTGACCGCGCATGGCGGCACCCAAGTCGAGGCCCTGCGTTTCACCGCCGGCGGCCGCACGCACGAGCTGCCGTGCCAGATCTTACTGTTGCATCAAGGCGTGGCACCGAACGTGCAGATCACGCGCGCGCTCGGTCTCACGCACGACTGGGACGCCGTGCCACGGTGTTGGCGGCCGCGCCTGGATGCTTGGGGCGGCACCGAGCTTGAGGGCATCGCGGTCGCGGGCGACGGCGGCGGTATCCTCGGCGCGGCAGCCTCGGCGCACCAGGGGCGCCTGGCCGGACTTCAGGCCGCGTGCCGGCTGGGCAAGCTAAATGAAGCGGAGCGGGATGCGCGCACCGGCGCGCACCGGCGCGCCTTGTCCGCGCAACGCGCCGCGCGGCCTTTTCTCGATCGCTTGTACCGTCCGGCGGGGGCGTTCCTGGACCCACCCGGCGAAACCATCGTGTGCCGGTGCGAGGAGGTGACGGCGGCGCAAATTCGCGGCTTTGTCGGGCTCGGCTGCCTGGGCCCCAACCAAGCCAAGGCTTTCGGGCGCGCCGGCATGGGGCCGTGCCAGGGGCGGCTTTGCGGTCTCACGGTGTCGGAGATCATGGCCCGGACACGCGGTGTCGGCGTGCAAGATGTCGGTGCCTATCGCGTTCGCCCGCCGATCAAGCCCGTGACCTTGGCGGAACTCGCCGCCATGGACGAGGACGATGGCTGACCGGGGTGGCATAATTTCTTAGAATATGACGTAATTGCTTAGTCAATAAGCTCTTCATGGGAGGTCACAATGAAATTAGGACATAAACTGTTCGCCCTGGCGCTGGCCGGGGCAGTAAGCCTTGGCACGGCGGCGCAAGCCCAGGAAATGAAGTTCTTCCGCATCGGCACGGGCAGCGCCGGCGGCACCTATTTCCCGATCGGCGGCTTGATCGCCAACGCATTGTCCAACCCGCCCGGCGCGCGCCCTTGCGACAAGGGTGGCAGTTGCGGCGTGCCCGACCTGGTCGCGATCGCGGTTTCGACCAACGCCTCTGTCGCCAATGTGAACGCGATACAAGCCGGTCAATTGGAAGCCGGCCTATCCGGCGCCGCTACGATTTTCGAATCTTACAATGGCGTCGGTAAATTCGAGGGAAACAAGAAGGATAAAATACGGGTTATCGCCAACCTGTTTCCCGAGGACATGCACCTGGTCTTGCCAAAAGGCGGATCTCTCGCCTCGCTTGAGGCGCTGAAGGGTAAACGTGTCGGTATCGCCCAAGCCGGTTCCGGAACCCAAGTCGCGGTCTTGCGCATCCTAGAGCGTTACGGAATTGCGAGAGACGGCATTGACGCAGCGGAACTTAACAATACGCAAAGCGCGCAGCGTATCGCGGATGGGCAACTCGATGCCTATTTCTATGCCATGGGAACGCCATCGGCCGCGCTGATTCAGCTTGGCTCGACCAAGGGTTTCGAGCTCTATAAGTTTACAGTCGCCGAGCAGGAGGCGATTAACAAAATCATTCCCTTCTATGTCGAATCCAAAATTTCGGCCGGAACCTATGAAGGGGTGAATTACGATGTGCCGACAATCGCAGTAAACGGCCAACTGGTAACCAGTGCCGATCAGCCTGACGACCTGATTTACGAAATTACCAAGGCATTGTGGAACAAGAACACCCGCAAGCTGCTCGACAACGGTCACTCGAAGGGCAAGGTCATTCGATTGGAAACCGCGCTCAAGGGCGTACTCACCCCGCTGCATCCGGGCGCCGAGCGTTTTTACAAGGAGCAAGGACTCCTGAAATAGCGCCCGTCTTGCGACGCAATGCATAGCGTGAACGACGCGGGGGAGATGGTTCGCCACCTCCCCCGCGTTAATGCTTGCTCTGGGTTGGCGCACGGCCGGCCCGCCAGCGACGGAGCTGCGTGACCATGGCCAAATACGACGTCAAACACGCCGAGGAACTGGAAAAGAAGTACGACACGGCTCTCCAGACCCGGCCGGTCGGTCCGTATCTCGCGAAATTCGTTGTGTCCTTTTCCGTCGTCTTCGCGGCTTATCATTACATCACCGCCGGCATCGGCGTACCCGTGGACTACTGGCACATGGGTATCCACATGTCTGGCGTCATCTTCTTGGTCTTCGTCGGCTTCGCGGCGCGGCCCGGACTTTCTTCTCCCGACCTACCCAGAAAAGCCTGGTGGCGCATCGCGAACGTGCCGCTGTACGACTGGCTATTCATCGCAGCCGGAATTTTCACGGCGCTTTATATCGGCATGACCTGGCATGGCGCCAATATCTCGTTCCTTGGTTTGGAGTTGATTCTGCAAGACCAGTCGATGCGCCAGGGAAACCCCGCGCCCATCGACGTGGTGATGGGCACAATTCTGATTGTGGTCTTGTTGGAGGCGGTGCGGCGGACGCTAGGAATCGTGGTGCCGATCATCATCTTGGTCTTTACCGCCTACGCCATTTTCGGCCCCTACATTCCGGTCGATCTTCTGCGGCATCCCGGCGTCAATTGGACCCAGTACATCAACAATATGTACTTCCCGTCCGAAGGTATCTTCGGCGTCACGCTGTGGATCGTTTCGACCGTGGTCTTTCACTTCGTTCTGTTCGGCGTGCTCGCGCAGCGCATGGGCCTCGGCCAGTTCTTCGTCGATGTGGCGACCGTCGCCGCCGGGCGCTACACGGGCGGCCTAGCCAAGGTCAGCGTCGTCTCTTCGGCCTTCTTCGGCACCATCTCCGGCTCATCGATCGCCAACACGGTCTCGACCGGATCGCTGACGATTCCGAACATGAAGCGCATGGGTTATCCCGGTCACCTGGCTGGCGGGGTCGAGGCGGCGGCCAGTGCCGGCGGCCAGATCACCCCACCCATTATGGGCGCCGCCGCCTTCATCATGGCGGAGTTCTTGGAGGTTCCCTACACAACCATTGTCATCGCGGCGATCGTGCCGGCGGCGATGCATTACCTCGGCGTCATGTCGATCGTGCACTTTCATGCCAAGCGGCTTGGCCTGCACGGCGTGGCGGAGGAGGATATTCCGAAACTTTGGGCGGTCCTGAAACAGGGTTGGCCGACCGCCGTGCCGCTGGTCGTTTTGATCTACGTGCTGTTCTCAGGCTACTCGCCGTTCATGGCCGCCTTCTGGGGCATCACCTCGGCGCTGGCGATCGGATTCCTCAATCCGCGCCAAAGGATCACGATCGGCGACGTCATCGATGCTTGTGCCACCGGTGTGAAGTACGCCCTAGCCGTGGGCGCGGTCGGCGCGGCGATCGGCATCATTGTCGGGGTGGTCAATACGACAGGGCTGGGATTCCGCCTGGGCTTTCTGGTTACCAACGGCGCGCAAACCCTCGCCGAGGCCATTCATCCAGCGATCGCGCTGATACCCTTCAGCGACTTCTCGGTGGCGAGCGTCACGCTCTTCATTTCCCTGGTGCTGATCGCGATCACCTGTATCTTGATGGGTGCCGGGCTTCCGACCACGGCGCTCTATATCATGCTGGTGACCGTCGCTCAGCCGGCGCTTGCGAGCCTGGGCGTGCCGGCGCTCGCCTCGCATTTTTTCGTGCTCTACTACGGGGTGATATCGGAAATCACGCCGCCGGTTTGCGCCTCGGCCTATGCGGCGGCCGGTATCGCCGGCTCCAATCCGTTCCGGACCGGGATTTCCGCGTTTTCCTTCGGCATCGCCAAGCTGATGGTGCCGATGGTCTTCGTCTATTCGCCCTCAATGCTGATCGTGATCGAAGGCTACTTCACTTGGCCCGATTTCCTGACCACCGTGACGACCACCGCCTTGGGCGTCTTCATGGTGGCGATCGCGGTGACCGGCTACGTGGTGAGACCCATGCCCGCGGCGTTTCGCGTGTCGATCGCGTTTGCCGGGGTCTTCATGCTCGCGCCGGGCCTGGAAAGCGATCTTTGGTCGCTCTTGTTCCTAGCGCCGGCCGTGGCACAGCAAGTCATCGCGACTCGCCGGAGCGCCCCCGCTTAGGGCCTATTGCGCACAATCGACACAACGTTCCGTCGCGGGGTCGATCTCGAGACGCTTGAGCGGGATGTCCTCGTCGCAGGACGTGCAGTAGCCGTAGTCGCCCGCGTCGAGACGCTTCAGCGCCGCCTCGATGCGTTGCAGCCGGCCCCGCCGGCGCACCTCCACGGCCTGCGCCATGGCCTGAACCTGCATGGCGTCCATACGTGACAAGCGGCCAACGCTTTGCTGGTCCAGCTCCACCGGCCGGCGCTCCTCGACGGTGCTCTCGCTGGCCTCAAGCAAACCGGCGCGCTCCGCCTCCAGAAGCCGTCTGAGGGCCTTGAGGTCGGGTTTCTTGCGTGCAGCCATGGCGGCAAGCCCTCCATTTTCGGCGACCAAACCCAGGATAGCAGCATTTTCCGGCTCTCACCTAATAACGCGGCAGCTCATGGTCAGGCTTGCTCCGCGGCCCTCAGCACTCTAAATGCCCGGATCATGGCCCCACCCATCCTAATCCTTCGCGATATTTATCTCAGCTTCGGCGGCGACGCGCTGCTCGAGGGGGCGGAGCTTGCGGTTTCGGCCGGCGAGCGCCTGTGCCTCGTCGGGCGCAACGGCTCCGGCAAGTCGACCTTGCTCAAGATCGCCGCCGGTCAGATTGACTCCGACCGGGGCGAGCGATTCGTCCAACCCGGCACGACCATTCGCTACCTGCCGCAGGAGCCGGACTTGTCGGCATACGAAACGGTTCTAGCCTATGTCGAGGACGGCCTGGCGCCCGGGGACGACGCGCACCGGGCCAGCGCGCTTCTGGCGCGGCTTGGCCTAAGCGGCACGCAAGATCCGTCGCGTCTTTCGGGCGGTGAAGCCCGGCGCGCAGCATTGGCCCGCGTCCTGGCGCCGGAGCCCGACATCCTGTTGCTCGACGAGCCCACCAATCACCTGGACCTGCCGGCCATCGAGTGGTTGGAGCGCGAGTTGCAGACCCTGCGCTCGGCCCTGATTGTGATCAGCCATGACCGGCGATTCCTGGAAAACCTGTCGCGTGCGACCGTGTGGATCGACCGGGGCGCGACCCGCCGCCTGGACAAGGGCTTCGCCGCCTTCGAAGCCTGGCGCGATGAGACCTTGGAGCGCGAAAATACCGAGCGTCACAAGCTGAAGCGGAAAATCGCGGCCGAGACCGAATGGCTGCACAAGGGCGTGACCGCGCGGCGCAAGCGCAACCAGGGCCGCTTGCGCGCCCTGCAGGACTTACGCCGGGATCGCCGCGCGCAACGCCAGGCCACGGGTCAGGTCGCCATGGCGGTCACCGAAGGCAAACTCTCGGGCAAACTGGTGATCGAGGCCAAGGGCCTCTGCAAGAGCTACGATGACCACCCGATTGTGAAAGACTTCAATCTTCGCGTCCCACGCGGCGAGCGACTCGGCATCGTCGGCCCGAACGGCGCCGGCAAGACGACGCTCGTGAATTTGATGACCGGCCGGCTTAAGCCCGATGCGGGAAGTCTGCGCCTGGGCGCGAACCTAGAGATGACCTCCCTCGATCAAGGCCGGAATAGTCTCGACCCCGACACGACCTTGAGCGATGCCCTGACCGGGGGGCACGGCGATACAGTCTTCGTTGCCGGCGTTTCCAAGCACGTCATCGGCTACATGAAGGATTTCTTGTTTCTACCCGAACAAGCGCGCACGCCACTGGGCGCCCTCTCGGGTGGCGAGCGCGGCCGCCTGATGCTGGCGCGCGCCTTGGCCCGGCCTTCCAATTTCCTGATTCTGGACGAACCGACCAACGACTTGGATCTGGAAACCCTGGATCTCTTGCAAGAGATGCTGGCGGACTATCCGGGCACGGTGCTGTTGGTCAGTCACGATCGCGATTTCCTGGACCGCGTCGTGACGTCCACAATTGCGCCTGACGGCAACGGCCGCTGGCTGGCCTACGCCGGCGGCTATAGCGACATGGTGGCGCAGCGCGCGGAACCGGGTGCAGAGACAGAGACTAGCCCAGCCAAAAGACCTGGGGCGCCGAAGCGCGACGACCGCAAAACCGGCGCTGCCGCGGGCGCGGGAAAACGCAAGCTGTCCTTCAAAGATAAGCACGCGCTGGAGACCCTGCCCAAGCGGATCGAAGCGCTGACGGCGGAGATCGCAACCTTGCGCGCCGCGCTTGCCGCGCCGGACCTCTACGCCAGCGACCGAACCGCTTTCGACGCGGCAGCGGCGGCCCTGAGCAGGACAGAGGGCGACTTAGCGGCGGCGGAAGAGGCGTGGCTAGCGCTCGAACTCCTGCGCGAGGAACTCGAAGGCAACTGAGGCGGTTCAAGAATCTGTCCCGCATTCGATTTGCGCGGTATGCTGCGGCCCCCTTGGCCTCGTGAAGAGAAAGCCGGAGCGATGAACAAGCGGCCGCCACGCGCCATCACGAACGAGGCGATCGAGACCTACGCCCGGGATGGTGTGGTGCACTTGAAGGGCATGTTCGATTCCGCGTGGGTGGAGCAATTGCGCGCGCAAGCGGAGCAAGACATGAGCGCCCCTGGCGACATGAAGCACGAGCTGGCGGAGAGCGGGGATCCGGGACGCTTCTTCACCGATACTTTCCTGTGGCCCCGAAATCCGGAGTTCAAGACCTTTGTCTTCGAGTCACCGGCCGCCGAGGTGGCCGGGACGATCATGGATTCGTCTAAGATCAACATCGTTTTCGATCAACTTCTGATCAAGGAGCCCGAAACCCGCCAGCGTACCGTTTGGCATCACGACTTAACCTATTGGCCAATCAAGGGCGCGCAGGTCTGCACACTCTGGCTCGCGCTCGACCCGGTAACCGCGGAAACCGGCGCGGCCGAATTCGTAAAGGGCTCGCACCTTTGGGGGCAGCGCTATGGGCCGATCGCGTTCCGGCCGGGTTTGGATTACGCAGAGGACCTGCCGCCGGTCCCCGATATCGAAGCCATGCGCGGCGAGCTTGAGATCCTGCAATTCGAGTTCGAGCCCGGCGACTGTACGCTTCACCATGGCCTAACGGTCCACGGCGCACCGGGTAACGCGAGCGGTAGCTTACGCCGCCGCGCGCACGTGACGCGTTGGGCCGGCGACGGCGTCGTCTACGACCCGCGGCCCGGCATTCAACCGATGTTATGGGACCCCGCGATTGAGCCGGGCGCACCGCTCGATTGCGACCTTTGGCCGGAGGTCTGGCACCGCCAAAAGGTGGCGTAACACAACAGACTAGTCGGCCTTAACCGCAACAACGGCCATGCAGTCGCCGGTCGCGATCCGGCCCGGGAAATGACGCCCGACCAAGATGCCGTCCATGGCGGCACGATATTCCCTCGCCGCCACACCGGTGCGATCGATCGGCCAAACCAGGGCCAACACCTCTCCCGCTTTGACGCCTTGGCCCAAATCGACGCGCGGTTCCAGCAAGCCCTCGTCCTCGCTGAAGGTGAAGCACTCGCCAGACGGCATGTCGAGCCGGACGGTCGGGCCGATCTCCGCCCGGCCTTTCAGAATGCCGGCATGCTTTAGCACATTGCGCAGACCCCGTTTGGCGATCCCGGCAGAGTACGCGGTCGCGGTTCCGCCGCCACCCAGCTCAGTCGAGATAAAGATCTTGCCCATGGCCTCCGCCGCCGTGTCGTACATGCCGACCGTATCGATCTCGCGCAGCATTAGGGAATAAGGCGCATTGAAGGCCTGCATCGCCGCGACGCAGCGCGCTTCCTGTTCCTGGTCGGGCAACACATGCGCGGCGGCGAAAGGCACGAAATCCAAGGTCTTTCCACCCGCATGTATGTCGACAACGAGGTCCGAGATGGGCAGCAAGGTACGTTGAAAATAGTCGGCGATCTTTTCGGTCACGGTACCATCGGGCCGGCCAGGAAAAGCCCGGTTCATGTTGCCCTTGTCGATGGGCGAGGTGCGCGTCGCCGCCCGGAAGGCCGGATAATTCATGGCCGGCACGATGATGACCCGCCCGGTCACGTCCTCGGCCTGCAAATTCTTCGCCAGATCGAACAGCGCGATCGGCCCTTCGTACTCGTCACCGTGATTGCCGCCGGTCAGAAGCGCGGTCGGGCCCTCGCCATTACGCGCAACGGTCAGGGGAATCATGACCGAGCCCCAAGCCGAGGCGTCATGGCTATAGGGGACGCGCAGGTGGCCGTGCCGGACCCCGTCCTCGCCGAAATCGAGCGTCGCCGTAATCGGATTGGCTTTCATGGCCGGTCCTACCTCATGCCTTTACGAAGAGCTTGCGCGGCACCTTCGCCAAGCACTCGGCGCCGGTCTTGCCGATCACGATGCTTTCGGTGATTTCCAGGCCCCAGTCGTCGAGCCACAGCCCGGACATGAAATGGAAGGTCATGTTTTCTTGCAGGATGGTTTTGTCGCCGGGACGCAGGCTCATGGTGCGCTCGCCCCAATCCGGCGGATAGCTGAGGCCGATCGAATATCCGGTCCGGTTGTCTTTGACGATGCCGTACTTCTTGAGCACAGCGAAAAACGCGATGGCGATATCCTCGCACGCCTTGCCCGCCTTGGCATTTTCCAGTCCCGCTTCCATACCTTCTAAGACCGCCTTCTCGCCATCCAGGAACCTTTGGTCCGGCTTACCCAGAAAGACCGTGCGCGACAGGGGGCAGTGGTAGCGCTTGTAACAGCCCGCGATCTCGAAGAAGGTTCCTTCACCGGCACGCATCGCTTTGTCGTCCCATGTCAGATGCGGGGCCGAGGCATCTTCGCCCGAGGGCAGAAGCGGCACGATGGCCGGGTAGTCGCCGCCGAAACCGTCGGCCCCGCGAATACCGGCATCGTAAATCTCCGCCACCAGATCGCACTTGCGTATCCCCGGTTCGATTTTCTCGACGATACGCTCGTGCATTGCCTCGACGATGCGCGCCGCGCGGCGCATGTAGGTGAGTTCTTGTGCCGACTTCACCGCACGTTGCCAGTTTACCAAACCCGTGGCGTCGTGGAACCGGGCGTTCGGCAGGTGTGCGGTGAGGGAGGCGTGCGCGGCAGCGGAGTACCAGTAGTTATCCATCTCGGTGCCGATCGCGCCCTTATCCCAACCGCGATCGATCAAGATCCCGGACAAGACATCCATGGGATGGCGCTCGCGCGACTGCACGTAATGATCGGGATAACCGATGATCCGGTCGTGCTTCATGTAGACGGTGCGTTTGGCGCCGTTGCCGTCCTGCCCGCGGCCGAACCAGATCGGCGCGCCCTCCGGCGGCACGATCACGCACTGATGAACATAGAACGACCAGCCGTCGTATCCGGTTAGCCAGGCCATGTTCGAGGGATCGGAGACGATCAAGAGATCGAGTCCCGCCCGCTCCATCGCCGCGCGGGTTTTGGCGAGGCGCGCTGCGTATTCGTCGCGGCTGAAATTGAGGTCCACCTGGTTCACGCTTGGGTCTCCAAAGGAGTCATCGGGAGTCGACGTCCAGACCGGATTCAGCCCGGACATGGAGGGTGTTCCCGGACGATGACTCTGCACCAGCAGGGGGGTGTTTTCCAGCGTGGATTAAGGCGTCAGAACCGGCGTGGCGGGCACGTGACGCAAGGACCGGGCGATCAGGCCGGCGGTTCCCTGTGCCGCCGTGACCGGGCCGGCATAGATGATTCCCTCGCGGCCAGGTGCGCCAACCGCGCGGGGCACATCGACGCCCGCATGTTGGCCCTCGCCGGAGAAAAACCCGACCACGGAGCAGGGCGCGAGGGGCAGCGCCGCGAGAACCTCGGGCAAGAAGGGCGCGTTTTCCAGGTAGGCGGTCCTCACCTCGGCAAAATGGCCCAAGGCGCGCAGGCGCGCGGCTTGCCACTCCGTGGCATCGCGCGAATCGCCGTTTTTCGAGGATCCGTGCCCAACCAAAAGCAGGGTGCTCTGCGATGGCGCCCAATCGCGTGCTTGGAGCGCGGCGGCGGCTTGCCGCGCGATCAGTGCCGCCAGGCCCGGCTCGAGCCCGAAGGGCCGGTGAAAGCGGCAGATCCGCCCACTCGGGCGTAGGCGCGCCGGTAGCGCCTCGCGCACATAATAACCATCGCTCATGAACAGGGGATAGACCTCGACGCGCCGCCCCCGTACAGGACCTAACGCCTGTTCGATCGAAGGCGATCCCCGTAAAACCGCCGCTCCTACGCTGCCGAAGCCGCCTTGGTCCGCGATTTGCGCAGCCAGCCGCGTGAGCGCCCGGTTATCGCCCGCGCCGCCGCGTTCGCCATGCGCGACGATCAAGAGATCCGTATCGACACCCGGGTCAATGACTGGTGCCATCGGAGAAAGTGATCTTGTTCCAGACATTGTATTTTCCCGAGGGTTTCGACATCGGCAGCCGCTTAACCTCCTTCAGAGTCTTGGCGTCATAGACGACCAGCGCGCCATCGGTCTCCCAGATGGAAACCAAAGCATGACTGCCGTCGCGGTCGAATTCGACATGGGCCGCGGTCTTACCCGGCGCCGGTTGCAGCGTCTTGACAATCTCCAGCGTGTCCTTATCGATCACGTGCAAAAGGTCACGGTTCGGCCCGAAGAAAACGTCGGTCCAGGCATAGCGCGTGTTCTCGTGGCTGCGCATGAAGAAGCCGGGTCCCTTGGTCTCGATCGTCTTGACGACGGACCAGTCGTCGATGGCGATGACGCTGACCCGGCCGTCCTTGAGGTGCGGCGTCGCCATGACCGGGCGGCCCTTGTAGGTCCAAGCGATACCGGAGCCCAAATGCGGCAGGCCGGGCAGGTCGATACGCGCGACGTCGCGGCCAACGTTCAGGTTGACGACGACCGCGGTCGATCCCTTCGCGCCATCGCGCGTCGAACCGATCAAGTTCCGGTAGTCGGGCGTGAAGAAAAAGTCGTCCAGGGGCGCCGGCACCTCGATCCGGCGCAGCGCGAACAGGCCGGACCCGGATGGCAAGGCTTCCTTCATGCCTTTCTCGTTGGAATGCACCAACCCGGCGAAGACCGGCCCAGCCTCGGGATCGGTTGTGATCTCCCAAATCTCCGGCACGTCCTTGAGCGCGGCAACGAAGCTCCGGCGTGGACGGGCCTGGTAGACGGCCGAAACGCGCGAAGGTTTGCCCCAGCGGTCCTTGACCTCGAATATCTTCTCGAGCGAGAGATCTTCGGCGCTCAATATCACCAGGGTATTGGGCAGGTAGTTGGCGACCGCGATGTGCCGGCCGTCTTCAGAAATCGCAATGTTGCGTGCGTTGATACCGGCGCGCACTTCCACGACCACATCCAAGGCATAAAGATCGAACTTGGTCACCCAACCGTCGCGCGACATGAAAAAGACATAGCGCCCATCGGGCGTGAACTTCGGGCCGCCGTGAAGCGCATACCGGGTCGGGAAACGATAAATCGGCTCGAAGCGATCGCCGTCCAGAATAGTGGCGTGATGATCGCCGGTCTCGACCACGACGAAGAGATTGAGCGGATCGGCTTCGAACACCGGCTTGTCGACCTTGATCAGGTCGTCGTTCAGGATGCGGCTCGCCGCGATCTCGGCCCGGCCCCAGACCGGCACTACCGCCGGCGGGGTATAGACATAGGCGACCAGCGCCTCGATATCCGCGGCGCTCAACACATCCGCAAATGCAGGCATCTGCGTGGCCGCGCGCCCATCCGCGATAACGCCGGTCGCGCGCGCGGGCTTTAAGCGCCCAAGGTTCTGCGGCAGGAGGGCGGGGCCGGTCCCACCCAAACGGTCGGTCCCGTGACAAGCGGCGCAATATTTGCCATAGAGTGCGGACGCGTCCGGGGCCGCACCGGCCGGCGCGCTACCCAACGTCAAGAGCGCGAAACTAAGCGCGAATCCGAGCCGCTTCATGCTTTCGTCCCCTGAAGGGCGTTACGGTCAAGCGTTCAGCGCGTTCGGCGATTCCGATCTCGGCATCGCTCAGATAGCACGCCGGGTCCTCATCCCAGGGATCGCCGGTCAATTGCATGGCGCGCACGCGGGTGTTGCCGCCGCAGATGTCGAAGTACTGGCACGCGCCGCAACGGCCCTTGATGTGGCGCGGCCGCTGCTTGAGTCCCGCCATCACCGGGTCGCCGGTGTCGGTCCAGATTTCGGAGAACCGCCGTTCACGCACGTTGCCCAGGGTGTAGTGCCACCAGAAGGTATCGGGATGAACGTTACCCAGGTTGTCGATGTTGGCGACGTTCACGCCCGAGGCATTGCCGCCCCATTGCGCCAGCTTGGCGCGAAGGTGTTCGGCCAGTGCTGGGAAACGCCGCCGCACCCAATGCAGCAGGTAAACGCCGTCGGCGTCGTTGTTGCCGGTAACGAACTCCTTGTGCTCGCCCGCTTCAGCCGCCGTCCAGGCGCGCTCGAACAACAGATCCATGGCCTCGCGCGTGGCGTGCCAGCGCGCGTCGTCGCCCCGGTTTTTGTTGCCGCGCCCGGCATAGACCAGGTGCGAAAGGTAGAACTTGTCCACCCCCTCGTCGTCCGCCAGATCGAGCAATGCCGGCAACTGGTGCGCGTTGTCCACGGTCATGGTGAAACGCAGACCGACCTTGATGCCGTTCTCGTGGCACAGACGCACGGCCTTGAGCGAATCCGCGAAGGCGCCCTCGCGGCCCCGGAAACGATCGTGTGTTTCACCCAGGCCGTCCAAGCTGATCCCGACATAGTCGTACCCGATCGCGGCGATGGGTTCGATCATGCGCTCGTCGATCAAGGTGCCATTGGTGGACAAGCCGACATAGAACCCCTTGGCCTTGGCGCGTTTCGATATCTCGAAGATATCCGGGCGCAACAAGGGCTCGCCGCCGGACAGGATGAGAACCGGGACGCGGAAACCCTTAAGGTCGTCCATGACATCGAAGACTTCCTCGGTCGAGAGCTCGCCTGGAAAATCGACGTCACCGGAGATCGAGTAACAATGCTTGCACAAAAGATTGCAGCGCCGAATCAGGTTCCAGATCACGACCGGGCCAGGCGGATCGCGCCGAGGGCCCAGCGGCGTCGGCGCCTGGATTTCCTGCATAAATTGACTGAGGCGGAACATGGTGCTGTCTCCCTAGGCCGCGATACGCAGGCCGGTTTTCTTGAGAATTCGGGTGCTGAAGAGCACTTCGTGCGCGCGGTCGTCCGGCCCCAGCAACGTCGCGATCGTCGCGACTTTCTCGAGAACTTCGTCGCGTGTACGCCCGTGAACCATGGCAAAGAGGTTGTAGGGCCACTGCGGTGGGTGACGCGGGCGGCGGTAACAATGGCTGACGAAATCGAGTGCGCCAATGCGCGGACCCAAGTCGGCGACCTTCTCGTCCGCGACATCCCAAACGCTCATGCCATTTGCGGTCACGCCCAACGCATAGTGGTTGGGGACGGCGCCGATACGGCGCACGATGCCGGCATCGAGCATCCGGCGCAGGCGCGCCATGACATCTACCGGCGTCGCGCCGACTTTCTCGGCGACCGCGTGATAAGGCCGGGATACCAGCGGCAGGCCAGCTTGCGTGGCGGCGACGATGCGGCGGTCGAGATCGTCGAGCATGTTCATGCCTCCACCCGCAATCCAATGTAGTACTCGTCCAGCTTCGGCATGCGACAGACTTCCAGGCCGGTCTCCGCTTCGATCTGTGCCGCAACCGTCTCGATCCGCGCCGGGTCTTCGCTTGCCAGCACGAACCACATGTTCAGCGCGTGCTCGCGGGCATAGTTGTGCGCGACTTCGGCATGGGCGTTGACCTGTCCGGCCACGGCGTCGAAACGATCCGGCGGTACTGCCATCCCGCAAAGACACACCGCGCCGCCCAGGCGCTCGGCGTTGAACATGGGCGCGAAACGGCTGAGCCGCCCATCCGCCACTAAGCGGCCGATGCGCGCGATCAAGTCGTCCTCGTCCAGGCCCAAGCCCGCCGCCGCCTCGGCATAGGGCCGTTCGCAAATCGGGAACCCGCCTTGCAGTTCGTTCACGATTCGCCGGTCGATGGCATCGAAACTCTCGCTCATGCCACGGCCTCCGCGCGCGGGACCGCGAAACGCGCGCCGCGTTGCTTGAAACAACATCGGCTAAACAAGATGGCTTGCGGCAGGGCGCCGGCCCCGGCCGCTTCGTTCAAGGTTGCGATCTGACCCCGCACCGTGCCGCGGTCGCGCCCATGCACCATGCAGAATAGGTTGTAGGGCCACTGGGGCTGGCGGCGTGGGCGCCGATAGCACAAGGTGACGAAGGAATGCGAGGTGAAGGTCGCCGCGATGCGGTCCACGGCGTCGTCCGGCACATCCCAGACCGCCATGGCGTTGGCCCGGTATCCCAGGCGTCGATGCTTGACCACGATGCCAAAGCGCGAAATGACCCCGCCACGGATCAAGCGGTCGAGACGGTCCGTCACATCCCGCTCGGCGAACCCCAGGCCTTGCGCAAGCAATTCGTAGGGCCGCGGGTCGAGTGGCAAGCCATCCTCGAGAGCGGCGAGAAGTGAGCGGTCGTGTTCGTCCGGTGCGATGCGCGCGGCGCCGCCGCGACGCTCCGGCGGGCTTTCCCCCTCTCCCGATAAGCGAAAGCCAAGGTCGATGTGATAGGCCCTTTCCAGGGGTAAATCGAGGACGCCTAGAGCGGTATCCGTTTCGATTCGGGCCAAGGTATCGGCAACACCCGCGCGGTCCGTCGCGGCCACGACGAACCAGAGGTTCAATCGGTGTTCGCGCTCGTAGTTGTGGTTGACCGCCGCTTCGGCGCTGACCCGCGCGGCGACTTGTTCCAGGCGCGCCGGCGGCACTGCCATGGCCGCCAAGGTGCTGGCGCCGGCTGTGTTCGGGCGGACCACGGCGCCGACCCGCGACACAAACCCATGCGCCACCAAGTCACCTAAGCGATCGATGACGTCGGCCTCCTCCAGGCCCAGGCATCTGCCAAGCTCGGCAAAGGGCCGGGGCACCAGCGGGAAGTCGCGCTGCCAGCGGTCGAGCAGGGCCATATCGAGTGCGGGAACGAGCATGGTCATAGGCCGATCCGCTGCGCCCGGGCGGCAAAGAATATTCCGCTCGGCTTGGCCATGGGTAATTCGGCCAGCTTTTCGAAGGTGCGTGTGTCGTAGACTTCGACCTTGTCGGAGTCGCGCACCGAGATCCAAACTTCATGCCCGCGGGGCGTGAACTCCAGATGCAGAACCGTGGGCCCCGGTTTGAACTCGTGCACGATCTTCTGACTCGGCACGTCGATGACCTGCACCGTATCGTTGAGCGGATGGGCGAAGTTGACCCAGACCTGGCGCCCGTCCGGCCGCGCCACGGCGAAGATCGGCTGACCGTGAACAGGCACCCGGCCGACCTCCTGAAACGTATCGGCATCGACCACCAGGATCTCGTGACGGCCGACGGCGGGCAGCATGAAGCGTTTCCCGGCCAAGGCCCAGCCTTCCAGATGCGGCATCTTGTAAACCGGCAACTTTTCCTCGCCCCGGCCATAACCGTCGAGCAAACGCTCGACCTTGGGCGCCGCCGCCCAAAGGTCGAGACGCGCCAAACCGTCCTCGCCGAACAGCCCGGCGATGTAGTGGCGGCCATCGCCGGTGATCAAAGCATCGTAGGGCAAGGCGCCGACGTCTTCGAACTTGGTGATCACCGGATCGCCGCCGCGCGAGAAGTCGGCAATCCAAATCTCCCCGGCATCGTAAAGCGTGAAGACGAAGCGGCGGCCGGGCGCGTCGACCAGGCCGACGGTCTTAGAAAGCGCGCCTTTCGCACCATAGCTGGCCGGAATGTCCGCGACCGGCGCCAGCGTATCGCTGTCGAACACGCGCACGCCACCCGGTTCGTAGTTCGAGACCGCGACCAAGCGGCCATCGTCGGAGATCGCGCCGCCGATAGAGTTGCCGGCCTGAACCACGCGCTTGACGATGCTTTGGGTCAGAAGGTCGACCTTGGTCAACCCACCGTCGCGCCCAAAGACGAAGGCATAGCGCTGATCCGGCGAAAACACGGCCGAGGCGTGGGACAGATCGCCCAGGCCCTGGACCCGGCCGAGCGCGCGGCGTTGCGTTACATCGATCACTTGCAGCGAGCCGGACGCGCGCTCGATCACGATACCCAGATCGCCGGTGCCGCGCAGCTCCGCCGCTTGCAGTTCGGCGCAAAACCCAAGCAGCAAAATCGCCAAGGCAGCGGTAAGCGATTTCATTCGATTCGGCCCTCCTTCAAGGCGCGCGCGATCCACAAGGCCTCGGCCTCGCTTAACAGCCCGCGCCAGGGCGGCATCGGCGTACCGGGAATCCCCTCCAGGATGACCTCGGCGACGGCGCCCACCTCGGCGCCCGCCAAGGCGTCCGGCAGCAGAGGGCGTCCTAGGCCCCCGCGTAGAGTCATGCCGTGGCACGAACCGCAGTCTTGGCGCACCAGATAAGTCAGCGCGGCAGCGCGTTCGCCGGACACCTCGGCAACTCGCGTGTCGGCTGCCCGCGCTTCGCTAGGAGCCTTGCCGTTCAACGCGAAGACGCCAAGAATTATCAAGCCGAACCCAACGTGCCTAAGCATGGGAGGCCGCGCGTATCTCATCCTCCTCCAGCGTCGCGCCAAGGGAACCGGCCAAGCCGGCGACCTTGCCGATGATGAATAGGACCGGGCCGTCGAAACGCGCGGCGCGCGCCGTCACCGGCAGGGTGGCCAGAGTGCTGAGAACGCGGCGTTCGCGCGGCGTGGTGCCATTGTTCACCGCCAGGACCGGCGTGTCGCGCAGCAGACCGGCCGCCATAAGGCGCTCCGTGATTTGGCCGATGTTCGACATACCCATATAGACGACCAGCGTGGTTTGCGGATCGGCCAGTCCATCCCAATCGAGATCGAGATCCATGTCCTCACGGCAATGGCCGGTGACGAAGCGCAGACCCTGCGCCAAGCCACGATGGGTCAAGGGTATGCGGGCGCTGGCCGCGCAACCCTGAGCGGAAGTGATTCCGGGAACCACGTCAAAAGGGATCCCGTGTTCGGCAAGAACGGCAGCCTCCTCGCTGCCGCGCCCGAAGACAAAAGGGTCGCCGCCCTTCAAGCGCACGACGTAACGTCCGCCACGCGCCAGCCGAACCAGCAAATCGTTGATCTCCTGCTGCGGCACGGGGTGATGCGCGGGCTGCTTGCCGACGTAGATGCGCGCCGCGCCCGCCGGGGCGAGCGCCAGGACTTCGTCCGAGACCAAGCGGTCGTAGACCACCACGTCTGCCTTGGACAACGCCTTGAGTGCCTTAATGGTCAGCAGATCCGGATCGCCCGGACCTGCGCCGACTAGACTAACGCGGCCAAGATCCTGCATGTGCGCCTCGCGTGACAAAAAGCTCTTTCCCGGTTTCTCGTTGTAGGGGAGCGGCACGGATTAAGGCCCGTGCCGCCCCTTTATCTTAGGGTTCAGTAGATATCCTTCCGGGTGTTGTAGACGTTGAACTTGCCGGTCGGCGTGATCAGGCGCTTGTCTTTGATGACCTTCTTCATCTTCAGCGTCTTGTCGTCCACGACTACGATCGCCGATTCCTGATTGGCGCCGTTCCACACCGAGAACCAAATCTCGTCGCCGGCCACGTTGAACTCGCCTTGCACCACCCGGCGCACGCCCTCGGTGATTCCCGACCACTCGCCGATCGGCAGCACCGTGTATTCCGGCTCTTCCTGAGCCATATCGGCTATCTTGAAGACCGCGACGGAGGAAGCGATCTCGGCCTCCGGATTGAGCGGCGTATCGACATAGAGGTGCTTGGACTTGGGATGGGTCTTGACGAACAACGAGCCGCCACCCTGCCCTTCAAGCGTTTGCACGACCTTCCAGGCCTGATCCGGATGGCCCTTCGGGTCGGTGCCGATCAGGGAGATCGTCTCGTCGCCCAGATGGCTGGTCACCCAGACCGGCCCGTATTTGGGATGCACGATATTGGCGCCGCGACCCGGGTGCGGAGTCGCGCCACCCGTCTCGATCACGTCGACCAAGCGGCCTTCCTTGGTGTCGACAATCGCGACTTTGTTGCGGGCGTTGGCGGCAACCAGGAAGTAGCGGCCGCTAGCATCGAAACCGCCGTCGTGTAGGAAACGTTCGGCCTCAATGGTCGTGATCTTGAGGTTCTTGATGTCCTCATAGTCAACCTTGAGGATCTGGCCGGTTTCCTTGACGTTGACGATGAACTCCGGCCGGTAGTGAGACGCCACGATGGCGGCGACCCGCGGTTCCGGATGATATTCCTGGGTGTCGTAAATCATGCCCCGGGTCGAAACGACCTTAAGCGGTTCCAAGGTCGCGCCGTCCATGATGACGAACTGGGGCGGCCAATAGGCCCCGGCAATCGCGTACTTGTCTTCCCAGCCTTCCCGCTTGGAGGTCTCCACCGAGCGCGCCTCGGAGCCGACCTTGACTTCAGCGACGGTCGCGGGCGGGTTCATCCACAAGTCGATCAGGCTAAGCTTGGCGTCACGACCGATGGTGAAGAGATAACGGCCGGAAGCCGACATGCGCGAGATGTGCACGGCATAGCCGGTCTTGATGATCTGGACGATCTTCTTGGAACCGCCGTCTATCAGTGCGACCTCGCCGGAATCGCGCAAGGTCACCGCGAATAGATTCTCGATGTCGATGTTGTTCATCTTTTTGGTCGGGCGTTGCTCGACCGGGATATGAACCTTCCAAGACGCCTTGATCTTCGGCATCCCGAATTCCGGCGGCTGGGTCGGCTCGTTCAGCAGATAGCGCGCCATAAGGTCGATATCGGATTCGGAAAACTCGCCCGAGGTGCCCCAGTTCGGCATGCCGGCGGGGGAGCCGTAATTGATGAAGTCGCGCAGGTACTCTAGGCCACGCTCCTGCGTGATTTCGGTGGTCAAGGGTTTACCGGTCGCACCTTTGCGCAACACACCATGACAACCTGCACAGCGTTCGAAGTAGATCTGATTTGCGCGCTCAAACTCGGCTGTGGTGAGGGTCGGAACGCCCGGCTTCACGCCAGGTTGTTCCATCTGCTCGTCCTTGAGCACGTCAAGGCTCGGCTGGTATTTGTCGCCGGGCGTGGTTTCGTGTTTCTTGATATCGGCTGGCGATGGCGTCTCCGCAGCCTCCGGCATCCCGATATTGACCGCGATGGCTAGGGGAATGGCGAAGCCTGACAGAATTGCCGCCCGCCGCACGACCGTGCGCATATTCATCGTCTACCTCCGAAGGTCTGATTCAGCGAAGGCACAGTGCCGACAGGCAAGGCCGCTCACCTTGACTTAGATCAAGGCCGTCAAACCTTTCGCAGCTAGATTTCCCGAATGATTGGACGGTTCCGCGGTGGGGCGCACCGCCCGATGATTGGGATTTTGATCCTAGCCATCACGCTCAGCATCGGACTGGCTCCGAAGGGCGCCTCGGCCGCGGAAGCGGACCCGCGCGCCCTCGCGGCTGAGCTGTTCTCGCTGCCGGTCGTCGCGGTCGAGGTCGGCGAATTCGCCGGTGCGCCGCCGGCGGCAGAAGTGCGCGAAAACGGGCGCATTGTCGGCTATTTGATCTCCAGTTGGGACACCATCAAATCGGTCGGTTTTTCGGGTAAGGCCATCGATGTTTGGCTGGGCATAAGCCTCGATGCGCGGGTCGCCGGTGCGCGGCTGATGGCGCACCAAGAGCCGATCCTTGTGATCGGCGTGGCGCCCGAGGATTTGGAGCGCTACGTCGCCGGCTTCGCCGGGCTCGACCTGCGCAAGGGCACGACAGACTTAGGGACCGAGGATAGCGCTGGCGGACCCGATATCGTCTCGGGCGCGTCGGTCACCAGCGCGGTCATAGAGGATGCTATCTTGCGCACCGGCCGGGTCGTCGCGGCCGCGCGCGGCTTGCTCGGGCCGACGCCTGACCGGCCAAGCCTCGACCGGGCGACCTTCGAGCCCGCGACTTGGCCCGCACTGCTCGCGGAAGGCGCCATTGCCGTGCGCCGCATCGACCGTGGCGAGGCGGCGCGAGCCCTGGAAGAGGTTTTGCCTGAGCGTCCCGAATCGCTGTTTGCCGAGGTTTTTCTAACCCTCGCCACACCGCCAAGCCTTGGCCAAACTTTGCTGGGCCGCCGGCTCTACGAGTCCTTGCTAGGCGAGATCGGGCCCACCGACAACCTGATCCTTGTTGCCGCCAACGGGCTTTATTCCTTTAAGGGCACCGCGTACCGAAAGACCGGCCTCTTTGAGAGGATCGAAATTCGCCAAGGTGAAAAAACCATCAAACTGCGCGCCGCCGGTTATCGCAACGTCGAACGCTTGGCGGCTGAAGGTGCCCCCGAAATGCGCGAGATCGGGGTCTTCGTGGTGCCGGAGGCAAGCGGCTTCGATCCGACCCAAGAGTGGGAGTTGACCCTTCTGGCGACTCGCGACACGCAGAGTGGCGGGCGGCACGCCGCCATGTTCTCGGTGCGCTATACGATTCCCGCACGGTTCATTGTAGCGGCGGCCGAGTCTTCGCCCACCGCCGGTGTCGGGTCGGGTCAAGCCTTATGGTTGGGAATCTGGCTAGCCCGGAAATGGGAGATCGGCCTGCTTTGCCTCATGCTCGCGGTATTGGCCGCGATCTTGGTGTTTCAGGACGGCCTGGCGCGGAACTATCGGCTGTACCGAAGGGTCAGGCTGGGATTCCTGGCGGTCACGTTTGTCTGGCTGGGTTGGATCGCGGAAGCCCAGTTATCGGTCGTCAATGTGCTGACCTTCGCCCAAGCGCTTTTGACCGGCTTCCAATGGGATCTGTTCCTGCTTGACCCGCTTATCTTCATCTTGTGGTGCTTTGTCGCGATTGGCCTTCTGTTCTGGGGCCGGGGCGTGTTCTGCGGTTGGCTTTGTCCCTTCGGCGCCTTGCAAGAACTGTTGAACACTGCGGCGCAGTGGCTGCGCGTACCGCAGATCCAGGTTCCCTTCGCCCTGCACGAGCGTTTGTGGCCGATCAAGTACATCATCTTTCTGGGACTCTTCGCGGTGTCGCTGCATTCGGTGACACTGGCCTTCCAGGGCGCGGAGGTCGAGCCATTCAAGACCGCGATCACACTCAGGTTCCTGCGCCATTGGCCGTTTGTCGCTTACGCCGTCGCCCTGCTTATTGCCGGGTTGTTTATCCAGCGGTTTTTCTGCCGCTATCTCTGCCCGCTGGGTGCGGCGCTCGCGATACCGGCGCGCCTGCGCATGTTCGAATGGCTCAAGCGCAAGGTTCAATGCGGGCGGGAATGCCGTATTTGCGCCGTGCGGTGTCCGGTTCAGGCGATCCACCCGCTGGGCCAGATCAATCCGAACGAATGCATCCACTGCCTGAACTGCCAGACCCTGTACTACGACGCGGAGACCTGCCCGCCCCTGATCGCACGGGCGCAGCGGCACGCGCGCGCGCGAGCCAAAACCGAGGCGGCGGTGGGAGCCGGCGGTGCATCCTGATCCCAATCCGGCTGATCCCAGCCCGGCGCAGGGCACGCCCCTGATCCTGACCGCCGCCTTTCGGGTCTTCTTCCTCTTGGCCGGTCTAGCCGCTGTCCTGAACGGCCTGGCTTGGTTGATTTGGTTGGGCGTCCATACCGCCGGCGCCATGGTCTCGCGGCCAAGCATCGGCGTCGCCCCGCACCTTTGGCATGGGCATGAGATGATTTTCGGTTATGCCTTGGCCACGGTCGCCGGGTTCTTCCTAACCGCCGTGCCAAGTTGGACCGGAACCGCGCCCGCGCGCAGTGGAACGCTGGGATTACTTGCCGCTGTTTGGATCGCTGGGCGGGTCGCGGTCTGGACCTCGGCGTTTCTGCCGCCGGCCCTGGTCGCCGCCCTGGATCTCGCCTTCGTGCCCCTACTCGCGCTCGTCGTCGGCAACGCCCTGCGCCACAAACCGGCGCCGCGCAACTTGATCGTCCTGGCTGTGCTCGCGGTTCTCTTCGTGAGCAACGTCATGGTGCACCTGGATTGGCTGGGCTACGCTCCAGACTTGGCGGTCACGGGTCTCGCGGGCGGCATCCTGTCGCTGGTGACGCTGATCGGGATGATCGGCGGGCGCATCGTTCCCGCCTTCACCCGTAACGCCCTGGCCGCTGCGGGCCGCGAAACCGGACTTCCGGTCAGCGTCAAGCCGGTCGAGGCCGTCTCGGTCGTGTCCCTGTGGCTGCTCCTGATCGCCCGCTTAGTTGAAGCGCCGGAGAGTGCCTTGGCGCTTTTGGCAGGAGTTGCCACCTTGGCCCATACCGTGCGCTTGATCCGGTGGCGTGGGGACGCGGCTTGGCGTTCGCCGATCATTTGGAGCCTGCATCTCGGTTATGCCTGGTTGCCGGCCGGCCTGGCTGCCCTGACGCTTGCCTACGGTTTCGAGCTGTTGCAGGAATCGACCGCGCTGCACGCCCTGGCGATTGGGGCCGTGGGCGGCATGACCCTGGCGGTCATGACCCGCGCTGCCCTGGGTCACAGCGGCCGGCCCCTGATGGTCGCCCGGTCAATCGCCTGGGCTTATGGCTTGGTGTCGCTGGCCGCGATCTTGCGCGTTATCGCGCCTGCCCTGGCGCCCGGTCTCTATATGATCTGGATCTTAAGCGCGGGCGCCGCCTGGACGCTCGCCTTCCTGATCTACCTAGCGGTCTATTGGCCAATCCTGACGGGACCGGGCGCGAAAGCAGACCCTCATACCTAAGGTCAATCCCGCCGGTCCTAATCGCGTGGCTCCCGGCGTAAGTCACGCAACTCGAAGGGATCGGCTTGGATATCGTCGAGCGCCGCGCCGGCCAGATAGGCCAACTTCTTCGCGCCGTGAACCATCGGCGGATAGCCGCACAGGAACACGCGCCAGCCCGCCAGCTTAGTATGGTCGGAAAAGGCCACCGCGTCGGCGCGCCCGGCCCGGCACCCGTCCGCGTTCGCCGGCCCCGACAGGCAGGGCACGTAGTCGAAGTTGTCGTGCCGGGCGGCCAGCGCTTCGAGTTCGGCGCGCAGGTACAGGCCTGCGGCGTGGCGGGACCCGTGGTAGAGTTGGATCGGCCCCGTGTGTCCGTCGCTAAGGGCATCGCGCGCGATCCCCATAAGGGGCGCCAAGCCGGTGCCATTCCCAATCAACAGGAGGCTCTGCTCGGGGCGGCCCGGAACGTAGTAGCAGGCGCCGTTAGGGCCCTGGACGTCAAGTGCCGCACCGGTCTCTAGCTCGTCGAAAATCCAGTTGCTCATCTGCCCGCCGGGCAGCCGCTTGACGTGGAGCTCGAGGTGGCAGTCGAGGCGCGGGACGCTGGCCAGCGAATAGCTCCGCCCAAGCCCGTCCTGGCGACGCAGGTTGACGAATTGGCCGGCCCGGTAATAGAGCGGATTGGCCGGCTCGAGCATGACCCGGCAAACCTGCGGGGCCAAGCGGTCCAGCGCGACCACCTTGACCCGCCCGAAGATCGCCGCGTCCTCGGGCGGGGCGACCTTGAGATTCCGGCCGGGACGACACTGGCAGGCAAGGAAATAACCCTGCAGACGCAAGGTCTCCTTCAAGCCCTCCTGCGCCTCGGCCGGCACGGACCCGGTCTCGGCGCGCAGCAGGCAGGTCAGGCATAACCCAACGCGGCACGAGAACGGCAGGTCGACGCCCTGCCGAAGCAGGGCTTCGAGTACCGTTTCGCCGTCGCGGCAGTCATAGGTAACGCCACCGAAGGCGACCTCGGCCACGGCCGACGCCCTGGTGAGCGGACTACAGGTTGAGGACGTCGTCGTGCGTGCTGGCCGCGATCGTCATAACCTCTTGAGCCAGTTCCACAGGCACGCCCAACTCATCCAAGGTGCTTTTCAAATGGCCCGCGACGGCCCCGAAGTGGGAGTCGTTCAGGCCCTTCGCAACAAGCGGGGCGTGGGCACTGCGCAGATCCTTACCCGTGTAATCGTTAGGGCCCCCAAACGCCATCGTGAGAAAGGCCTTCTGCTTGCCGCGCTGTGCGTCCATGTCGGTATCGTCGAAGAATTCGTTGATCTGCGGATCCGCCAGGACTTTGCGATAAAACAAGTCAACGGCGGCGTTGACGGCGGCTTCCCCGCCGATTTTCTCGAATAGGCTAGTCGTCATGAGATCTCTACTCCAATTCATCGTGCTCCAGCCGCAACGGGACCGGCGCATCAATAGCTCCAAACACGGGAAAGAAGTATCGCTAATGCCACTTAAAGAGGGGTAAATGCGGAGCTGGACGCCCTGACCGGGCAATCGAGCCAAGCTGATATCAGCCACATCACAAATAATGAAAAGCTGGTATTCGCTCGCTCCTGTTGATAGGAGCAGCCAGGTTCCGGGCGCTTGGCGACACGACCCCGCGATCGCATTTTGGGGAGTAGATAAAGTGCCTCGATATCTAATTTTGAGCACGGGGTTATTGCTGTTGGCTGGTGGTTGCGCGCCCAATACATCTTCCTCGGCACCGGTGTCTGGTACGGACCTAGCCTCCGTCGAAGGCGCAGCCGCGAGCGGTGTTCGTCAAGCGGCGCCGGCCTGTGCCGAATCGGCGGACCCGGCACAACCTTGGGTTGGCGAGTGGCGTGCGCGAAGCGGCGACGCGATGGTTACAATGAGTATCGCGGGCGAGAAAGTAAGAGGGCATTTGAAAACGTCTGTCACGACCTTCGCATTCAGTGGCGGCGTTAGCGATACGGGGTACATCAATATTACCTTGGCTGGGAATGACCACTGGGATCGCGCCGAGATGGGCGGAAAATTTCCTGTCGTTCAGTTGCGGAGTGGGAGTGACGGCCGTTCGTTCGACACGATCGACGGCCGAAAATTCCGCCTGTGCACGTGACAAGCCTTGGTTTCGATAGGGGAGCGTAACCACGCGCCGTCGGGTTTCCCAACAGCCTACAGCGCCGTAGAGTGTGCGGATGCAACCCTTAGTGATCCTCCAGCTTCTTATTCTCCTGCTGTTGGCGAATGGAACCCCGGTGATCGCGAAGCGCATTTGGGGCCGGCGCTTCGCTTATCCGCTCGATGGCGGTATCAGTTTTTTCGACGGCCGGCGCCTGTTCGGCCCATCGAAAACCGTGCGCGGGATAGTATCGTCGGTACTGGTGACGACAGCGGTTGCGCCAGTTTTTGGCTTGGAATGGAAGATCGGGGCGGCGGTGGGAAGCGCTGCGATGGTGGGCGACCTTTGTTCTAGTTTTGTGAAGCGCCGCTTGCATCGCCCGCCAAGTAGCCGGGCAACGGGCCTCGATCAGATTCCTGAGTCGCTATTCCCGCTCCTCCTCTGCCGTTCGACGCTGTCCCTGACGATCGCCGATATTGCAGTCGGCGTCGGGCTTTTTTTTGCCGGCGAGATCGTCCTTTCGCGTCTGTTGTATAAGCTGCGCGTTCGCGATCACCCATACTAGTGTCCTGATTCGGAAGTTTGAATGATTTGGGTTTGGTTTTCGGCGGCTTCGATTGTTCTGAGGCAGAAGCGCTTGATGCTGGCCAGGATATCGTGAGCGGACTTGGTCCATCGGAAGGGCCTGGGATTGGCATTGAC